>JAKLPS010000024.1 GCA_022013695.1 Weeksellaceae bacterium | reverse complement strand
TTCTGTCGCTATAGATTCAATCGAACGATAAGAATTCTGATGATATTCAATACATTCCAATTTGAAAGCAACGCTAAATTTTTCTTTCCTATTCATAAAAAATGCCCCTAAAAAGTGTCTAACTTTTTGGGGGCAGTCCACAATCGGCCGAATTTTTTGTTAATGAATGTTGCGTTTTCTTAGAATTGATATTTATAAAATAGATTGATAATCAATTATTTACTATAATAAATATAATAATTTTTATCGAATTCCACCGGTCTTTCAGATTTCAAAGTTACCGTCTGTGATTGCTCGGTGGGTTGGAGTTCTTGGCCATCCGCAAGTCGTATTGGTAATTTCAAATTCGGAATCACGTTCGTCCATTTGTAAGTCAACTGATTTCCGTTTTGCTGATAGTCCAGAGTTGGGATTTTGACCGTTCGCAAATATTGATCGAAGACCGAAGATAAATTGATCCCTGATTGATCAGAAAAATACTTTTCGATTTGCGCCGTGGTCACGGTTTGATGGTAGAAATCCTTGTTTAGTCCTCTCAGAATCTGTCTGAATTTCTCATCATCGTTAATAACAGTTCTGATTGTATGAATCATATTCGCGCCTTTGTAATACATATCGCTGCTGCCCTCATTTCTCACTCCATACTGTCCGATAATCGGTTTGTCATTGGAAATTTTATTCCGTAAGCCTTGCACATAAGTATCTGCGTCCGCTTTTCCCCAAAGACTTTCGATAAATAACGTTTCGGAATAGTCTGTAAAACCCTCGTGGATCCACATATCAGCTTGATCTTTAGCTGTGATGTTGTTTGCAAACCACTCGTGACCGCTCTCGTGGACGATGATGTAGTCCCATTTCAGCCCAATGCCCGTCCCAGACAGGTCGCGTCCCAAATATCCGTTTTGAAATTTGTTGCCGTAGGCCACATTGCTCTGATGCTCCATTCCCAGATGCGGCGACTCTACCAACTTGTAGGAATCTTCATAGAAAGGATACGGGCCAAACCAATGTTCAAAGGATTTGAGCATCGGTTTTGCTTGCTCGAACTGTTTTTTTGCTTTGTCCAGATTGTAATCCAAAACCCAATAATCCAAGTCCAGTTTGCCCTTTTCACCATCAAAATGATCTTTGAAATTCACATATTTTCCAATAGACGGAATGATGGAATAAGCGTTAATTGGATTCTTCACTTCCCAAGTCCAAGCTATTTTTTCGCCCATATTTTCTTGGTGGATCAATCGCCCGTTTGCGATACCCACAAGATCTTTCGGCGTAATAATTTTGAAAGTGATGCCATTATCCGGCTCATCGCTCCAGATATCTTTTGTAGGCAGCCAGATGCTTGCGCCGATTCCTTCGTCTGCAGCAGTCATCCACGGATTTCCGTTTTGGTCTTTGGCGAAGATCCATCCGCCGTCCCAAGGCGCGTGTTTTGCGATCATCGGATTTCCCGAAAAATCAATATCAATGGTGAATTTTTCGCCTTTTTTGAAGGTCTTTTTGGTTGATAGGAAGATGAAATCGCCATCCACTTTTTGATCAGTTATTGGAAAACTGGCTTTCACTTTATCCGCTTTCATCGGTTTTTGAAGATCGATTTGGAAGGTCGGATTTTTTACATTTTTTAATATTTGCAAAGTGATTTTGTTGCTGCCTTTGATACTTTTGGTCTCGAAGTCGGGTTCCAAAACGATGTCGTATTTTTTCACATCCCAAAAGTTTCTAAACGCCGTGTTCGAGCCCTTCAATGAATCGGTTTTGGTGAATTTTTCTGTCGTTTCGAAGAATTGGGCTTTGGAGAAACCCATTATCAAAACAAAAAGTAGAAGAAGTTTTTTCATTTTTATTTTTTTGAGATTTGATAAGTGTAAATTTGAGTCTTAAAAGTTACAGCTAAAATGCATTTTCCAAATAGAAATGCTTTGTTTCTTCGATAATTTCATCAATTTCATCAAGGGTTAAAGCTTGTAAAAATCTGGTTTTTAATTCTTTAAAATGCGGGATGCCACGGAAATAGTTGCTATAATGTTGCCTCATTTCTACGATTCCTGCTCGTTCGCCTTTCCATTCCACAGACCAAACTGCGTGGTTTTTCACCGCTTCCAATCTTTCAGAAATAGTGGGCTCGGGCAAAATCTCACCAGTTTTAAAAAAATGTTTGATTTCATTGAAAATCCACGGATAGCCGATGGCGCCTCGCCCGATCATAATGCCGTCGCAATTGTATTTATTTCTATATTCCAAGGCTTTTTCTGGAGAATCTATATCGCCGTTTCCGAAGATTGGGATTTCGATATTCGGATTGCTTTTGATTCTGGAAATATGCGTCCAGTCGGCTTCGCCTTTGTACATCTGCGCGCGGGTTCTGGCGTGGATGGTCAATGCTTTGATGCCGGCATCCTGCAATCTTTCGGCCACTTCATCAATATTAATAGAATCATTATCCCAGCCCAACCTCGTTTTCACAGTTACCGGCAGATGGGTAGATTTTACGACCGCTTTCGTCAGCCGCACCATTAAGTCAATATCTTTCAAAACGCCTGCTCCGGCGCCTTTGCAAACCACTTTTTTCACCGGGCATCCGAAGTTGATATCCACCAAATCGGGCTCCACGGTTTCGACGATCCTCGCAGACATCGCCATCGCCTCCTCATCACCTCCAAAAATCTGAATACCCACCGGCCTTTCATAATCAAAAATATCCAGCTTTTGACGGCTTTTGATGGCATCACGGATGAGGCCTTCCGAAGAAATAAATTCGGAATACATCAGATCTGCACCGTGCATTTTGCACAATTTCCTAAACGGCGGATCGCTCACATCTTCCATCGGAGCCAGCAATAGGGGAAAATCCGGAAGTTCTATGTTGCCAATTTTTACCATTGTGCAAAGATAATGATTCATTTTTTGAATAATTTAAAATCAATCTTAATTCGGGATGTTATAACTTTGTTTTCATAACTATACCCTATGAAAAACGCTGTTCTGTTGCTGCTAATGATGCTTTTGTCGTCTTGTTCCAAACCGGAAAATTCGGGAAACAAAAATATTTTACTTGCCGAGGAAGCACTTGCTACAAAGAGCATTAGCGATCCTATTGCCGAAGGAAAATCGCTGGTAGAAAATGCCGACTGCTTGAGCTGTCATCAATTAAATGAAAGAATGATTGGCCCGTCGTACAAAGAAGTGGCAGAAAAATATGAAAATACACCCGAAAATGTAGAAATGTTGGCGGATAGAATCATCAAGGGAAGTTCGGGCGTTTGGGGCGATGTTCCGATGCCGGCGCACGGCCTGAGTAAGGAAAATGCGAAGTTTATGGCGCAATATATTTTGTCATTGAAATAGAATTTGAAATTAATATAAAATCTAAAGACGGGTTTAGCTATTTTTTTATGTCTCTTTTTAGGATTTTGATTAACTTTCAGAAATTTGAATTTATGAAAATCATCCTTCGGTCTCTACTTTTTGTTTCTGCTTCTATCTTTGCGCAAGAACATCAATACGATTATACGTTGTTCACAAACAGTCTGATGCAAGACAATTTCTTTTACGGGAATGTCAAAGTTTCGGGAAGTTCTTCTATCAAAAATCAGAATTCAAAAGTATTGGTCGATAAAAATGAATTTCATTCACCGGGGAATTCTCTTTTGCTGGATTATAAAAATGCAAAAAACGGAAGATGGGAAGCCTCGATAGAATATGAAGAAGTACGAGGAAAAGATTTTTTCAACAAAGCCAATTTTCTGAGTTTTTGGATTAAATCTGAGAACAATGATTCCAATGCGTTACCGACGATAAAACTTCAAAAAACCGATGGCACTTTTTCGAAATCGGTGAATCTTAAATTAGCTAAAAATAATCAGTGGGAGAATATTTTAATCGATATTTCAAACCTTGATTCTTCTGTTAAAGACAATCCAAAATTAATAAAAGCGCTCGTTTTCTCACAGCCCGAAAATACAGAATCAAATAATAAAATCTGGCTGGATGATATTGCCTTCATCCATTCAAAAGAAAATGAAACCATTACTGAAACGCCGAAGATTTCATCTGCTAAAGCTTATATGAAGCACGTTGACCTGAAATGGAAGCCGTTTGAAAATGACCAAATCCGATACGTCAAAATCTACCGCTCGGAAAATGGAAAAGACTTCAAACCAGTCGGAATCCAAGATGCTTACATCGAAAGATTTGCAGATTTCACCAACGAAACCGGAAAAAAATATGCCTACAAAATAAGCTACCTCGACAAGCTTTTCAATGAATCAAAATGGTCAGAAATGGTCTCAGCCGAAACCAAAAATATGTCCGACGAAGAGCTGATGACAATGGTTCAGGAAACTTCTTTCAATTATTATTGGGACGGTGCAGAAACCGGTAGTGGACTTTCGAAAGAAAATACCAACGGACGGCAAAATATGATCGCGACAGGCGCATCCGGTTTTGGATTGATGGCCTTGATTGCAGGAACGGAACGTGGATTTATTACAAGAAAAGAAGTAGTAGCGCGTTTTACAAAAATCGTCAACTTCCTCGAGAAAGCCGACAAATACCACGGCGCAGTTCCGCATTTCATCGATGGAAAAACCGGAAAGACAGAGCCTTTCTTTGGAAAAAAGGACAATGGAGCAGATTTGGTGGAAACCTCATTTTTAGTTCAGGGATTGTTGGCCGCGCATCAATATTTTAATAAAGATAATGCCGAAGAAAAGAATATCAGGGCAAAAATAGACAAATTCTGGAAAAGAATCGAGTGGGATTGGTTCCGTCAAAAACCTGAAAGCAAATATCTTTATTGGCATTGGTCGCCGGATCAGGGCTGGGTGATCAACCACCGCTTGATTGGATGGAACGAGACGATGGCGACTTATCTGTTGGCAATCGCTTCGCCAACGCACTCCGTTCCGGCAAGTCTGTATTACTCCGGCTGGGCAAGTCAGGACAAAATTGCTCAGGACTACCGGAAAAATTGGGGAAAGTCCGATGAAGGCGCTATGTACACCAACGGAAATACCTATTATGGCATCAAGCTGGATGTCGGTGTGAACAAAGGCGGTCCATTATTTTTTACCCATTATTCTTTTATGGGTTACGACCCACACGGCTTGACGGACAGATATACCAACTATTTCAAAAATAATCAGAACATTGCTAAAATCAACTATTTGTATTGCGTCGAAAATCCGAAAAAACAAAAAGGCTACGGCAAAGACGGGTGGGGCTTGACCGCTTCCGACGGACCAAATGGCTACAACCCTGATGAACCTGTGGAACGAGAAGACACTGGAAAACTCACTCCCACCGGCGCCATTGCATCTTTTCCGTACACACCAGCCGAATCTATGGCAGTTCTGAAAAATTTCTATCTCAATTACGGCCATTTCCTGTGGGGCGAATATGGTTTTCGGGATTCCTTTGACCTCAATAATAACTGGTGCTCGCCGATTTTTATGGGTCTGAATCAGGCGCCAATGGCTGTGATGATAGAAAATTATAGAACAGGTTTAATTTGGAAATTGTTTATGAGCCATCCTGATGTGAAAGCCGGACTTCAAAAATTAGAGAAAGAAAGCTTTGACAAATAATTAATTTTTCAATTGACTGAAATTTAAAATCTTTGCTAAGTTTTACGTCTTTATGTACCTTAAAATATTTTCAATAATTTCAAAAAAACTTAACGAACTTTGCGTTATAATCCTACCAGCAAAATTTAAGTTTCATAGAACATTTTAAAAATCACTATTTTTGCAGTTCCAAAAATTTGAATTAAGATGTCATTATCAGAGCAGGAAATAATCCGTCGCGAGAAATTAGAAAAACTAAACCAGTTGGGAATAGACGCATTCCCCGCTGCAGAATACAAAATTAGCGATTCCACGAAGTCTATAAAACAGGATTTCCAAGAAGGGAAAAAAGTGGTAATCGCCGGAAGATTGATGTCCAGAAGGATTCAGGGAAAGGCGAGTTTTGCCGATTTGCAGGATTCCGAAGGCAAAATTCAGGTTTATTTCAATCGCGACGAAATCTGCCCCGGTGAAGACAAAACTTGGTACAACGAGGTTTACAAGCATCTTTTGGACATCGGTGACATCATCGGCGTAGAAGGCGAATTGTTCAAAACGCAAGTTGGCGAGATGACCGTGAAAGTAGAAAATTTTACGCTACTCACCAAGTCGCTTCGTCCGCTTCCGCTCCCCAAAGTGGATGCAGAAGGCAATATCTTCGATGCTTTTAATGATCCCGAATTGCGCTACAGACAGCGCTATGCCGACTTGATTGTGAACCCGCATGTGAAAGAAATCTTTGTGAAGAGAACAAAACTGTTCAATGCGATGAGAACTTTCTTCAATGATGCCGGATATTTTGAAGTGGAAACGCCCGTGTTGCAAACGATTCCCGGCGGCGCTGCAGCACGACCTTTCATCACGCATCACAACGCCTTGGACATTCCGCTATATCTTAGAATTGCAAACGAACTGTATCTGAAAAGACTGATCGTTGGCGGATTTGACGGCGTTTATGAATTCTCCAAAAACTTCCGAAATGAAGGGATGGACAGGACGCACAACCCAGAATTTACCGCGATGGAAATCTATGTGGCATACAAAGATTACAACTGGATGATGGATTTTACCGAGAAATTGTTGGAGTTCTGTGCAAGGGCTGTCAACGGAACGTCGGATTCTACTTTCGGGGAACATACAATCAGCTGGAAGGCGCCTTATCCGCGCATTTCTATGACCGAAGCGATCTTGAAATACACCGGTTTCGATATTACCGGGAAATCTCAGGAGGAATTATTCGATTTTGCTAAATCTATCGGCGTCGAAGTGGACGAGACGATGGGAAAAGGAAAATTGATCGACGAAGTTTTCGGCGAGAAGTGTGAAGGAAACTTTATCCAGCCCACTTTCATTACTGATTATCCAATAGAAATGTCGCCTTTGACCAAAAAACACCGAAGCAAAGACGGCTTGACCGAGCGTTTCGAGCTGATAGTTTGCGGAAAAGAAATTGCCAATGCTTATTCTGAATTGAACGACCCGATAGACCAACGAGAACGATTTGAGCACCAGTTGCAATTATCCGAAAACGGCGACGACGAAGCAACAGGCTTTATCGACGAAGATTTCCTGCGAGCTTTGGAATACGGAATGCCGCCAACGTCTGGATTGGGAATCGGAATGGATCGCTTGATTATGTTTTTAACCAACAATGCATCGATTCAAGAAGTGCTTTTCTTCCCTCAAATGAGACCGGAAAGAGCAGAAACTAAAGTCGAATTGGGAGAAGATGAAAAAGTAATTCTCGAAATCCTAAATTCTCAGGAGGCGCCGTTGGAACTCAACGAAGTGAAAAATCGTTCGCAGCTCTCGGGGAAAAAATGGGACAAGGCTTCCAAAACTTTGGCCAAAAATAATTTGGTGAAAGTTGAAAAAATCGATGAGGTTTTGTGGATGAAGTTGGTTTAATGCTTTAAGTTAAATATCAATCACCCTGCTTGCTAAAGTGGGGTTTTTTCTTGATGTAAATAATAATTTCGTTAAATTTGTTAGGAAACAACCAATTGCAGATGAAAAGAACGCCCGAAATTTCCCCAAAACAAACTTTCACAAATCACGGACTTTATCTTCCAGAAACCGAATTCGATTCCTGTGGCGTTGGTTTTGTCGCCAATATAAAAGGCGTTAAGAGTTTCAAAATCGTAAGCGATGCCATCACAATGCTCGAAAATATGGAGCATCGGGGCGCAACAGGCTACGAAAGAAATACGGGAGATGGCGCCGGAATTCAATTGCAAATACCACACGAATTACTCTACGATGAGGCGCTGAACTATGGCATCGATTTGCCAGACCCCGGATTTTACGGCGTCGGGATGCTTTTCTTTCCTCAGAATAACTTTATAAGACAGGAATGCAAAGAGATTATTGAGCAATCTGCGGAAAAATTAGGACTCAAGATTTTGGGTTATCGTCCAGTTCCTGTCAATAATCTTGAGCTTGGAGATTTGGCGAAAAGCTTCGAACCTGTAATGGAGATGCTTTTTATCGAACGTCCTTTCGATACCGAAACGGAAAAAGATTTTGAAAGAAAACTCTTTGTTTTAAAGAATTATATTTCGCATCAGATTACAAGTGTCACCAGCAGCGATGCCATAGGTTTTTATGTCGCGTCGTTTTCCTGCAAAAAGATTATTTATAAAGGCCAGTTGCGCTCTGTTCAGATTCGCAATTATTTCAAAGATCTTACGGACGCCAGGCTTCGTTCAGCCTTTGGAATGGTGCATTCCCGTTTCGCAACCAACACCAATCCTACTTGGAGTCTTGCACAGCCTTTCCGCTTTTTATCGCATAATGGCGAGATCAATACCATCGGCGGCAATCTCAACTGGCTGCGTTCTGCAGAAAAAACATTCCAAAGTCCCAATTTCACGGCGCAGGAAATGGATATGATATTGCCAATCACAAAGCCAGGAAAATCCGATTCTTCCTATCTTGATAATATGGTAGAGCTGCTTTATCATTCAGGAAGATCGCTTCCGCATACGATGATGATGCTGATTCCAGAGGCTTGGGATGGTCACGATCAAATGGAGCAGTACAAAAAAGATTTTTACGAGTTTCACGCCTGTATGATGGAGCCTTGGGATGGTCCTGCATCTATTTCTTTTACAGACGGCGACGTGATTGGCGCCACTTTGGACCGAAACGGACTTCGCCCGTCAAGGTATTGTGTGACTTCCGATGATCGCGTCATAATGGCTTCAGAGTCGGGCGCATTGCCAGTAGATCCTCAAAAAGTGATTAAAAGAGGCCGCCTGCAGCCCGGGAAAATGTTTCTGGTGGATTTGAAAAAAGGAAAAATCATCAGCGATGAAGAACTGAAAAAGGAAATCTGTACTTCGCAGCCCTACAGAGATTGGCTGGATAAAATGAAGATTGATATTAATGAATTACCCAGCCCTAAAATTCGTTTTAACAGGTTACAATCCGAAGATATTTTCAAATATCAGAAAGCATTCGGCTATTCCAGAGAAGATCTGGATGTGGTGATAAAAGAAATGGCACAGTACGGAAAAGAACCAGTTGGTTCGATGGGTTTTGATGCGCCGCTGGCCGTGCTGAGTGAAAAGCCGCAGCATCTCAGTTCGTACTTCAAACAATTATTTGCTCAAGTTACGAATCCACCCATCGATCCCATCCGCGAAAAATTGGTGATGTCTCTCACAACGATTATTGGCGGAAGCGGCAACCTATTGCAAGAAGACAAGAATTTTGCCCATTCCCTTAAACTGGATCATCCGATTCTTAATAATGAGGAACTTGAGAAATTGAGAAGCGTCGATACCGGTAAATTTCAATCCAAAACCATTTATACTTATTTCAAAGCAGATGGACAGGAGGGCAATCTTAGAAAAGCGATTGACAGGATTTGCCGATACGCCACAGATGCGGTGGATGACGGTTTTGAAGTCATCGTGCTTTCCGACCGATCGATGGATTCTGGTCACGCGACAATTCCTTCGTTATTGGCTTGCTCGGCTGTTCATCATCATCTGATTCGGAAAGGCGTTCGCAGAAAAATCGGTTTGGTAATGGAAGTCGGCGATGTTTGGGAAGTTCATCATTTCGCGGCTTTGTTGGGCTTTGGTGCCACGGCTATCAATCCTTATCTCGCGTTGGCAAGCATCCGAGAAATGTTTCATAAGCAAGAATTCGCAGCAGAAAGTACGCTGGAACAATTAAAAAGTAATTATAAAAAAGCAGTCGGAGACGGACTTTTGAAAATATTTTCCAAAATGGGAATTTCGACTTTGCAATCCTATCACGGCGCCCAGATTTTCGAAATTATCGGAATAGACAGAAGCGTCGTCACCACTTGCTTTACGGGCGCCATTTCGAGAATTAATGGGATCGGCTTTGATGAAATTGCAAAAGAAGCGCTGGAGAAACATTTCCATGCATTCGCTTCCAAAATTCAAGAAAATGTCTTGGAGCCTGGGGGAATCTATCAGTGGAAACCTGAAAATGAATACCATCAGTTCAATCCGCAATCCGTTCATCTTTTGCAGCAGGCCACTTGGAATAACCGTTACGATTTGTTCAAAAAATATTCAAGAACCGTGAATCAATTATCGGAGAAAGCGTCTTTATTAAGAGGTTTGATGGATTTTGAAAATGATCGACAACCCATTTCTATCGATGAAGTTGAACCTTTGGAAAATATCCTGAAACGCTTTGCAACGGGTGCGATGTCTTTCGGCTCGATTTCCTGGGAAGCTCATACAACGCTTGCGATTGCAATGAATAGAATCGGCGCAAAAAGCAATACCGGCGAAGGCGGCGAAGACGAAGATCGGTACGTCTTGAATGAAAATGGAGACAATTTGCGCTCGGCAATCAAGCAAGTGGCATCTGGGAGATTTGGCGTCACAGCCCGATATTTGGCCGAGGCCAACGAAATTCAAATCAAAATGGCACAAGGCGCAAAACCGGGCGAAGGCGGTCAATTGCCAGGATTCAAAGTGGATGAGTGGATTGCAAAAACCAGGCATTCTACGCCAGGCGTCGGTCTTATTTCGCCGCCTCCGCATCACGATATTTATTCTATTGAGGATTTGGCTCAATTAATTTTTGATTTGAAAAATGCCAATCGCGATGCAAGAATTTCGGTTAAATTGGTTTCAAAAGCGGGTGTAGGTACCATTGCATCGGGCGTTGCAAAAGCAAAAGCAGATCATATTCTTATTTCCGGCTATGATGGCGGAACGGGAGCGTCACCCATTAGTTCTACAAGGCATACCGGTTTACCTTGGGAATTGGGCCTGGCAGAAGCGCACCAGACTTTAATCAAAAATAAGCTGCGCCAGCGTGTCACTTTGCAGGTCGATGGCCAGGTAAAAACCGGTCGAGATATTGTGATTGCAACTTTGCTCGGTGCCGAAGAATGGGGTATTTCAACGTCTGCGTTGGTTGTCGAAGGTTGTATTTTGATGCGGAAATGCCATCTAAATACTTGTCCGGTCGGTATTGCTACTCAAAACGAGGAACTTCGGAAAAAATTTAAAGGCAAGCCTGAACATTTGGTGAGTTATTTCACTTTTTTGGCGATGGAGGTAAGAGAAATAATGGCCAGTCTGGGATTTAGAACGATTGACGAAATGGTAGGACAATCGCAATGTTTGACCACGAAAAAAGATATTTCGTTCTGGAAACATAAAAATATTGACCTAAGTCCGATTCTCTTCAAACCAGAAACCGATTTGCCAATCATTAAAAATGAAAATCAAGACCACGGTATCGATGATTCTCTTTCGTGGAAAATGTTAGCAGTTGCGAAGTTGGCAATCGAAGAAAATGGCACTGCGGAAGCTTATTTCCAAATTAAAAATACGGATAGAACAACCGGAACCATTCTCTCACACGAATTGACCAAAAAATATAAATCTGAAGGAATGCCAGACGATTCCCTAAAATTCAATTTTAAAGGAACGGCTGGACAAAGTTTTGGCGCATTTTGTAGCAAAGGAATCACGATGATTCTTGAAGGTGACGCGAATGATTATTTTGGTAAAGGACTTTCGGGAGCTAAACTGGCGGTTTTTCATGATAAAGCATCGCTTTTCAAAGCGCACGAAAACAGCATCATCGGAAATGTAGCTTTGTACGGAGCGACATCGGGAAAAATTTTTGTTGCAGGAATGGCGGGCGAGCGTTTTGCGGTTCGGAATTCTGGTGCAACTGCCGTCGTAGAAGGTATTGGCGATCACGGATGCGAATATATGACCGGCGGAACCGTTCTTATTCTTGGTAGAGTCGGAAGAAATTTCGGTGCGGGAATGAGCGGCGGAATTGCCTTTGTTTGGGATGTTGAGAGGTCTTTGGAAGACAATTTCAATCCGGATATGGCAAATTTGGAAGGGATTACAGAAAATGATAGGTTTATAATCAAAACTTTGATTCAGGAGCATTTCGAAATGACGAATAGTGAATTGGCTTCTTATCTGTTAAGTGACTTCGAAAATAATTTGAAACACATCATCAAAGTCTATCCTCGTGACTATAAAAAAGCTATTGAACACAAAATAAATGAATTGAAGTAATGGGAAAAGCAGACGGATTTTTATTATACGATAGAGAGTTGCCGGAGAAGCTTTCTGTGGAAGAAAGGATTCAGCATTATAAAGAATTTTACAAGCCAATTACCGAAGATTACCTTCACAGGCAGTCGGCGCGCTGTATGAATTGTGGCATTCCGTTTTGTCAAAGTGGCTGCCCGCTGGGGAATATGATTCCGGAATTCAACGAGGCAGTTTACCAAGAGCAATGGGAAAAGGCTTATCAATTATTGATTTCTACCAATAATTTCCCCGAATTTACAGGCCGGATTTGTCCCGCGCCTTGCGAAGCGGCTTGCGTCTTGGGAATCAACAGTTTGCCGGTGGCGATAGAGGAAGTGGAAAAAAACATCATCGAAATTGCTATCGAGAAAGGTTTTGCAAAACCACTCATTCCAACTTTCAGAACAGATAAGAAAGTGGCGGTCGTAGGTTCCGGCCCCGCAGGTTTGGCGGCAGCTTATCAATTAAATCAAATGGGACATTCGGTTATTGTTTTTGAACGTGACCCGGAAATTGGTGGATTACTGCGGTTTGGAATTCCGGATTTCAAATTGGATAAAAATATCGTTGAGCGGCGAGTGCAATGGATGAAAGAGGAAGGGATTGTTTTTAAAACAAATGTCCACGTTGGGGTTAATTATTCTGCAGAAGAGCTCAATCGGAATTTTGATGCAGTCGTTCTGGCCTTGGGAAGCACCGTTCCAAGAGAATTGATGATTCCAAATCGTGATGCTAAAGGCGTTCATTTTGCGATGGATTATCTTTCCTTAAGCAACAAAAAAGTCAGCGGAATCGCATTTAACGAAAAAGATATTGATGCACGAGGGAAAAAAGTCGTCGTGATTGGCGGTGGAGACACAGGTTCAGATTGTATTGGAACGGCCAATCGGCAAGGTGCCGAGATTGTCTATCAAATTTATTACAAACCGATGCAACCGACCGAACGCGACGAAACGATGCCGTGGCCAACGATGCCAATGACCTTGCATATCACATCATCCCACGAAGAAGGTGTTGATAGAAAATGGTCCGTCAATTCCAAAGAATTTGTGAAAGATGAAAACGGAAATTTGACCGGAATCCGATTGGTAGAAGCGGAGTGGACAAAAGATGCCGATGGAAAATGGAATTTGTACACAGAAAAACCCAATTCAGAATTCGTCATCGATTGTGA
Organism: Weeksellaceae bacterium; assembly: GCA_022013695.1. Lineage (GTDB taxonomy): Bacteria > Bacteroidota > Bacteroidia > Flavobacteriales > Weeksellaceae > Epilithonimonas. Next base: position 244,159 of record JAKLPS010000024.1, on the reverse strand, counting down.
TTTGGCTTTCATCGCTTTGGGTTACACGCACGTGGAGCACAAAGGTTTGGTGGAGGATTTGAATATTCATCTGGATCCAAAAGGAAATCTCATCGGGAATGATAAAGACTTCAAAACCAATCAGACCAAATATTTCTCTTGCGGTGATGCGAGAAAAGGGCAGAGTCTCGTAGTTTGGGCTATTGCAGAAGGACGGAAATGTGCGCAGAAAGTGGATGAGTTTTTGAGCTTATAAAAATATTCTGAAATATGTTAATTTTAAATATCGGATGTACAAGTTCGATATTTTTCATTTTAATTGAATCACTGAATCGAAAATCTTCCAGGTTCAAAACTTATCCTTTTCACCTAATTTAATCCTTTCGTATCTCGAAAAAAATCACCATATTTGTAAGCATTTTAACAAGATATTTTAACAAATCAAAAAGAAATATTGTTATTCTAACAAATTTAAAGAGTGATAATTGGCCTTTAATAAAAAAATATGAGTCAAAAAGAATATACAGCAAGCAGCATCCAGTCTTTGGAAGGAATGGAGCACGTGAGATTAAGACCATCGATGTACATCGGCGATGTGGGCTTCAGAGGTCTGCATCATTTGGTTTATGAAGTCGTAGACAACTCGATTGATGAAGCACTGGCAGGCTATTGCGACACAATCCAAGTGACGATTCACCAAGGCGAAAGCATCTCCGTCAAAGATAACGGACGGGGAATTCCTGTGGATCTTCACGAGAAAGAGCAGAAATCTGCGTTAGAAGTCGTGATGACCAAAATCGGTGCCGGCGGCAAATTCGATAAAGATTCTTACAAAGTTTCCGGCGGTCTCCACGGCGTGGGCGTTTCCTGCGTCAATGCGCTTTCAACGCTTTTGGTGGCCACCGTCAGCCTGAAAGGTAAAGTCTATCAACAAAAATATTCCGAAGGCAAAGCTCTGGCAGATGTCGCAGAAATTGGTTCAACGTCTGAAAGAGGAACCGAAATTTTCTTCCAACCAGACGGAACCATCTTCCAAGAATTGGTTTTCAATTACGAAACGCTGGCCAATAGGCTGAGAGAGTTATCATTCCTAAACAAAGGAATCACCATTACCTTGATTGATGAAAGAGAGCCCAATGAAGCAGGAAGCTTCCGCTCAGAAGTTTTTCATTCCGATGGTGGTCTTAAAGAATTTGTAGAGTACATCGACGGAAATCGCGAATCTATCATGGAGAACGTCATCTACATGGAAAGCGAACGAGAAGGCATTCCGGTAGAAGTCGCTATGCGCTACAACACGTCGTTTACAGAGAATCTCCATTCGTATGTCAATAATATCAATACCCACGAAGGCGGAACGCACTTGGCAGGTTTCAGAAGAGCTTTGACGAGAACGCTTAAAAAATATGCAGATGACCTAGGAATTCCCGCAAAAGAAAAAGTGGAAATCACCGGAGACGATTTTCGTGAAGGCTTGACCGCCGTAATTTCCGTAAAAGTGATGGAGCCACAATTCGAAGGTCAAACCAAAACGAAATTAGGCAATTCCGAAGTTTCTGGAGCGGTGGACAAAATCGTTGGCGAAATGCTTACAAACTTCCTTGAGGAAAATCCTAGCGAAGCCAAGATCATCGTGCAAAAAGTGGTTTTGGCAGCCAAAGCAAGACAGGCCGCGAAGAAAGCAAGAGAAATGGTTCAGAGAAAATCTCCGATGGGAGGTTCGGGCTTGCCAGGGAAATTGTCCGACTGCTCTTCCAAAGATCCTGCTGAATCAGAATTATTCCTCGTGGAGGGAGATTCCGCCGGCGGAACCGCGAAACAAGGTCGTGACCGTCATTTTCAGGCGATTTTACCTTTGAGAGGCAAGATTCTGAATGTTGAGAAATCGATGCTTCACAAAGTTTATGACAATGAGGAGATTAAAAACATTTATACAGCGTTAGGCGTTTCTGTTGGAACCGAAGAAGATTCCAAAGCTTTGAATATGAGTAAATTACGATATCATAAAATTGTCATTATGACCGATGCCGATATCGACGGTTCTCACATTTCCACCTTAATTTTGACCTTCTTTTTCCGTTTTATGAATGAGATGATCGAGAATGGCTATATCTACATTGCGCAGCCCCCTTTGTATCTTCTGAAAAAAGGCAACAAAAAATTATACGCTTACAACGAAAAGGAACGTGAGCAATTTACTTTGGAATTGGCTCCCGATGGCAAAGGGGTGGAAGTGCAACGTTACAAAGGTCTTGGAGAGATGAATCCGGAGCAACTTTGGGACACAACGCTGAACCCAGAAAATAGAATTCTGAAGCAAGTAACGATTGACAATGCCGTGGAAGCAGATTCAACTTTCTCAATGTTAATGGGCGATGAGGTGCCACCAAGACGGGAATTTATAGAGAAAAACGCCGTCTATGCAAGAATAGATGTTTAGGTTATTTCGAACCTTCCAAATGTGGAAGGTTTTTTGTTGTCAATTCCAAAAATTAATTTGATGAAAATTGCAATCCTTATTTTTTCTGCTGGTATAATGCTGATCTCATGTTCAGAAAGCAATGTTAAAAATGCCACTCCGACACGGGAAGTCGATATTTTGCCAACAAAAAAGCAATTCGTTATAGATTCGGTAAAAGTTCAGGATTCTATGGTCATTAATAAAAATCTCACAACATCTTTCAGCAAGCAGATCCTGGTTTTTCCTTCCATTGAAAATAAGGTAATTCTGGATAGTATTTACAAAGACGCTTTGGTAGAAACCAAATCGTATGATAAAAATGCGCTGAAAGCCGCTCTGGAACGTCAAATGCAGCAGAGTTTTGCGAGCACCAAGGAAAATTCCAAAGATTGGTCGCCCGATTTCAAACAAACGTGGGACGAGACTTCTGGGATGAAGGAGATTTCTCACAAAGATGACATTCTCACTTTGCTGTATTCAGGAAGTGGCTATAGTGGTGGAGCTCACGGTTATTATTTTGAGAGTTACAAAGTTTTTGACCTTAATAGAAATGTTGTTATTAATCAGACCGACATCTTTAAAAACCCAAAAGATCCTTCTTGGAACAAGATTTTGAACGATCATTTCACCGACGCAGATCAAAGGGAAATGCTTTTGGTTGATCAAATTGAACCGAATAACAATTTCTATTTCGATGATCAAAAAATTACGTTCGTTTACAATCAGTACGAAATTACAGCTTACGCAGCGGGCGTTGTTTACATCACTATCAATTTTTCTGAAGTCAAAAATAGGCTGAAGCCGGAGTTCATCAGTCAATACAAAATCAAATAGTTATTATAAAAAAACATCACCCAAAAAATCGAATAAAATACAATTTTATGAGTAATCAGAACCTTAAAAATCACCGCAAATATTATCCTTTGCATCACTTTATTTTCTTGCCATTTTCACTGGTTTTCTTGGTGTTTTGCATTGTCAAAATGTGGAAATATTGTAAGATCAACAGTGATCTTTTCTGGATTTGGACTGCGATTTCTGTCAGTGCATTATTGATACTTGTGCTAGCGGTAATGCTCCGGCAGCATTATGCGCTCGGACTGCAAGATAGGATCGTTATCAATGAATTCAAATTTAGATACTATATTTTGACCGGAAAAATGCTCGAAAGTCTGCCTTACCAGTTTTCAAAATCTCAAATTTTTGCGCTTCGTTTTGCCGAAGATGATGATTTGGTAGATTTGATGAATAAAACCATCGAAAATGATTGGCCGGCTTCCAGAATTAAGGAAAATATTAAAAACTGGAAAGCGGATGACAGCAGGGTCTAAAGTCTTTTTCTAAAGTTTCCATCAGGCATTGTCCATTTTTAAATTAAAATAAAAAAAATACGCGGAAAATAAGTAGTGTATTTTTATTTTTGAAGGTATGAATGTTGCATTTATCATCAACCCTTTTTCCGCGAAGAAAAATTATCAAGATTTTCTGAACGAGCTCTCGGAAAAATTCGAAAATCCATTGCATCTGATCTCGAAATCTATTGAAGATACCGAATCATTTATAGAGAAAAATTGGGATCAGACGAGTGTTTTTGTCGCTGTTGGCGGCGATGGTACGATTTCCAGCGTTGCAAGAAAGTTGATCAATTCAGAAAAAATCTTGGCCGTTTTTCCCGCCGGTTCAGGAAATGGATTTTCCAACGAGACCAATTTTAGCAAAAATATTTCTTTGTTATTGGATAAAATCAAGAAGGGAAATTTCCGGGAAATTGATACTTTTACGGTAAACGATCATTTTTCCATCAATGTTTCAGGAACCGGTTTTGACGGCAAAGTGGTGAAGGAATTTGAAAAAACCAACCGTGGTTTCAAGAATTATATCAAAGTTTCGATCCAGACTTTTTTCAATTACAAACCCATTAAAATCAAGTTTTTACAAGAGAATTACCTTCCGTATAATGGCAAATATTTGATGCTGAATGTTGCCAACACGCGCCAATTTGGGAACAATGCGTACATCGCGCCGATGGCCAGCAAGAGTGATGGTTTGGTAGATTTGGTTTTGGTGAAGAAATTTCCGCTTTACTATTCGCCGTTTTTCGCCTATCGGATGTTTACAAAACGCCTGAAGGATGACGATTATGTGACTTATCTTCCCGTTTCAGAAATAGAATTTAAGGTTAATACGAAAACTTGGCACATCGATGGGGAATTCAAAAAGATAAAATCACCGATTTCAATCAAAGTTTTGCCGAAGAGTTTGAGGGTTTTAGTTTGAGATTGTTGAATGAGAAATAATTAGTTTGCGCCAAAATCATCTACTTTCCCTATTTTTGTATCAATCATCATTTATAGATTGTGCAGAATAAACTCAAAATCATCAACGATCCCGTTCACGGCTTTATCAAAATCCCGCACGAGATTCTGTTTGACGTCATAGAACATCCTTATTTTCAAAGATTGAGGCGCATTTCTCAAACCGGTTTACTTTCATTAATTTTTCCCGGCGCAAAACATACCAGATTTCATCACGCTCTCGGAGCAATGCATCTGATGTTCAAAGCATTAGAAACTTTGAAACTGAAAGGAATCAAAATCTCAAAAAAGGAAGAAGAAGCGGCAATGTTGGCAATTTTGATGCACGACATCGGACACGGCCCATTTTCACATGCCTTGGAAAACCGCCTAATGGATGATTGGCACCACGAGAAAATTTCGATTTTATTGATGACCAGATTGAATGAAGAATTCGATGGGAAATTGGATTTGGCGATTGAAATGTTCCGAGGAAAATACCATAGAATGTTTTTTAACCAATTGATTTCCTCGCAGTTGGATGTCGATCGGATGGATTACCTGAAGCGTGACAGCTTCTACACAGGCGTTTCCGAAGGCGACGTGAATGTGGAAAGAATTATCTCGATGATGAATGTGAGTGATGAAAAACTGGTCATCGATGCCAAAGGAATTTACTCAATCGAAAATTATTTGACCGCCAGAATGTTTATGTATTGGCAGGTCTATTATCACAAAACCGCGGCTTTGGCCGAACACGTTTTGGTTCAAATCATAAACAGAGCCAAATATTTGGTTTCTCAGAATTTGGAACTGGATGCGCCATCAAACCTGAAATATTTTTTGATTAAAAACACATTTGATGAAGCTACGGAAGAAGACATCAGACGCTTCACAATGCTGGACGATATGGATGTTTTCCAGGCCATAAAAGAGTGGATCGCGAATCCGGATTTTATCCTCTCGAAGCTTTGCAAAACAGTAATTTTCAGAGATTTTCCCAAGAGCATTATTTCTTCCAAACCATTTTCTGAAGAGTTTATTCAAGATCAAATCAAAAAAACTAACAACCATTTTAATATCCGAAATGGTCAAGAATTAGTTGGTCAGATTTCGAGAGCGCTTCTGCCCTATGACACCGATAAGCAGCCCATTTTCCTAATGAATAAAAAAGGAAACACGTTCAAACTAGAAGAGTCGGAAAATCAAATATTGTTCGGATGTATGGACTATCTGACGGAGAAATATATCGCTTATTTCCCTCGAGAAATTCTATGATTGTAGCAAAATGGATCGCGATTCGTAATAAAAATTTAAAAGATAATTAATAAAATATTTATCTTTGCAAACTATGGAATTTACTGCGCAACAAATTGCAAATTTTATAAACGGAAAAATCATCGGGGATCCAGAAACTGTCATCACAGGCGTTTCTCCAATAGAAAATGGGCAAAAAGACCATTTGTCTTTCATAGGACAATCCAGATTTTTAGAATACTTGGCAGAGACGAGCTGCGCAGTTCTGATCGTTTCCAAAAGTTTATTACAACCTGATCAATCGTACAAACCAGTGATCATTGAAGTAGAGGATGCCTATCTTTCTTTTCAAGTTTTGATGAATCTATATCAGGAGATGCAGGGCAGAAGAACGGGAATAGAGCCTGGCTCTTTCTTTCACGAGACGGCAAAAGTGGGAAAAGAGGTCTATATCGGCGCATTTACCTACGTTTCCGAAAATGCAAATATTGGCGACGGAACGCAGATTTATCCTCACGTTTACGTAGGAAAAGAGGTAAAAATTGGAAAAAACTGCAAAATTGATAGTGGCGCAAGAATTTATGATCATTGCATCGTGGGAGACAACTGTGTGATCCATTCCAATACCGTCGTAGGCGGTGACGGGTTTGGTTTTCAGCCGACTGCAGATGGATTCAAAAAGATTCCGCAGCTTGGCAATGTCATCATCGAAGATGATGTCGAAATCGGTTCCAATTGCAGCATAGACCGCGCCACCATTGGATCCACCATCATTGGAAAAGGAACTAAAATCGATAATTTGATCCAGATTGCTCATAATGTAAAAATAGGTCAGAATAATGTAATTGCTGCACAGGCGGGAATCGCAGGTTCCACCATCATTGGTGACTGGAACCAAATTGGTGGGCAAGTGGGAATCGTTGGTCATATCAAAATTGGAAATCAGGTAAAAATCCAAGCACAAAGTGGCGTGAACGCGTCTGCAAAAGATGGCGACACATTGTACGGTTCGCCAGCAATTAATTACAGCGATTACAGAAGAAATTACGTGCATTTTCGTAATTTTACAGACATCGTGAAGAGAATAAACGATTTAGAAAATAAAAAATCAGAGTAAAGGTATCAGAAGCCAGGAAGCAGTCTTTCCGTTTCAAAACAATTACAATGAGTGATAAGCAAAAAACAATCAACGAGGAAATCCATCTTTCAGGGATAGGTCTTCACACAGGCAAAGAAGTCAATCTTACCATGAAACCGGCCAAAGAAAACACCGGATTTGTATTTGTAAGGACAGACCTCGAAGGTCACCCACAGGTAGAGGCAGACGTTAATTATGTCACCACTACAGAAAGAGGAACAACTCTGGAAAAATTAGGGGTCAAAATCCACACCTGCGAGCATCTGCTGGCAGCGCTGGTTGGGATGGATATTGATAATGTCTTTCTGGAGATGAACAGCGCCGAACCCCCCATCCTTGATGGTTCATCCAAATATTTTGTAGAAGCTATTGAGAAAGTAGGCACCAAAGAACAAGAACTGGCAAGAGAATATCTGGTTGTAAAAGAGGTGATGAATTATGTAGACCCAACCACCGGTTCCGAGATCACAATCATTCCTGCCGAGGATTACGAAGTTACAACAATGGTTGATTTTGGAACCAAGGTTTTGGGAACGCAAAATGCCAGCATGAAAAACCTGTGCGAATTCAAAAAAGAAATTGCACCAGCCAGAACATTCAGTTTTTTGCACGAATTGGAACAACTGTTGGATGCCAATCTTATCAAAGGTGGCGACATCAGCAATGCGATCGTGTATGTTGATAAAGAACTGACTCCGGAAACCACAGAAAAACTAAAGCTAGCCTTTGGCAAAGACGAAGTTTCGATCCGTCCGAACGGAATTCTAGATAATCTCACACTTAATTTCCCCAATGAGGCTGCCCGGCACAAATTATTAGACGTCATAGGTGATTTGGCTTTAGTGGGCGTCAGAATCAAGGGCAGAGTGATTGCCAACAAACCAGGTCATTTTGTGAATACGCAGTTTGCGAAAAAACTTAACAGACAATACAAATTGCAGAAAAGAAAAAATGTCCCCGATTTTGATCTCAAAGCAGAGCCGGTTTTTGACATCAATGGTATTATGAGATTATTACCGCACAGACCGCCTTTTCTTCTGGTAGATAAGATTTTGCAATTATCAGAAACCCACGTTGTTGGTCTCAAAAATGTTTCTATGAACGAGCCCTTCTTCATTGGTCATTTCCCGAAGGAACCAGTGATGCCGGGCGTGTTGCAAATCGAAGCAATGGCGCAAGTGGGCGGGATTTTGGTGTTGGCCAATGTGCCAGATCCAGAAAATTATTCCACTTATTTTGTCAAGATGGATAATGTAAAATTCAAGAAAAAAGTAGTTCCTGGAGATCAGCTGATATTCAAAATAGAATTGATGGAGCCAATCCGACGTGGAATTGTGCATATGCAGGGTTACGGCTACGTCGGAGACAGCGTTGTCGTAGAAGCTGAACTAATGGCTCAAGTTGCAAAAACTAAAAATTAATCTATGATTCATCAGCTTACAGCAGTAGATCCTCGTGCAAAAATTGGTAAAAATGTAACCATAGAACCTTTTACAACCATCGGAGCCAATGTATCCGTCGGATCGGACACTTGGATTGGTCCGAATGTCACTATTATGGAAAATGTCCGAATCGGCAAAAATTGCAAGATCTTTCCAGGAACCGTGATTGGTGCAGTTCCTCAGGATCTAAAATTTGATGGTGAAGATACGCAGGTGATCATCGGAGACGGAACGACACTTAGAGAATGTGTCACTATTAACCGCGGTACCAAAGCGTTAGGATATACCAAAGTTGGAAACAATTGTCTGATAATGGCAACCTCGCACATCGCGCACGACTGCATCGTGGGGGATAACGTGATCATTGCCAACGGCTGCGGCATCGCAGGTCACGTGGAGATTGGCGATTTTGTGGTCATGGGAGGTCTCTCGGCCGTTCAGCAATTTGGAAAAATAGGAAAACACGCGATGATTTCAGGCGGTTCTTTGATCCGAAAAGATATTCCGCCCTACGTAAAGGTAGCAAGAGAACCCAGTTCCTACGCTGGAATCAACTCCGTAGGATTGAGGAGAAGAGGTTTTACCAATGACAAAATTTTCGAAATCCAAAAAATTTACAGGGCAATCTTCCAAATGAAAATGAATACAACGCAAGCAATCGAATTTATAGAAAAAGAAATGCTACCCACTGTGGAAAGAGATGAGATCATCACATTTATCCAGAACTCTCCAAGGGGAATCGTAAAAGGATACGGATCCAACAAAGAATAAAAAATAATACAAGTTTATATAAAACCAATGGCAACAAGCAACGACATAAGAAAAGGACTTTGCATAGAATATAGCAATGATATTTTCAAAGTAATCGAGTTTCTACACGTGAAACCTGGCAAAGGACCTGCTTTCGTAAGAACCAAATTAAAATCCGTGACCAACGGAAAGGTTCTTGATAATACGTTCTCGGCAGGCCACAAAATTGATGAGGTGAAGGTCATCACGCGGAAATTCCAATATCTTTACGATGACGAGAACGGCTTCCACTTTATGAACAACGATGACTTTTCGCAACTTTATCTGGACAAAGAAATGATCGAAAATTCCCAGCTGATGAAAGCTGGAGAAGAAGTCACCATCATCCTAAAAGAAGCAGACGAATCGCCACTTTCCGCAGAGCTGCCCCAGTCGGTTTACTTGGAAGTCATAGAGGCAGATCCCGGCGTGAAAGGAAACACCGCCACCAATGCCCTGAAAAATGCCGTCGTAGAAACCGGAGCCCGAGTAATGGTGCCACTTTTCATCGAGCCAGGCGACAAAATCAAGATCAGCACAGAGGACGGATCTTATCTGGAAAGAGTCAAATAAATAGAAGCTGGAAACGTGAGGTTTTCCAGCTTTCTTTTTTGTAGCAATATCCGCCTTGCTTTCTCAATTTTGAACTCTGAAGCTCTCTTCGCAGCCGAAATTTGATTTGAGAACCAAACAGTTCTGTGAAAATTTTTAATTTAATGTCTAAAATGTAAGATCTAAATATGACATTCAATCAACCGCAAAAGCTCAAAACAATTGCTGATATCATCCAAGCAAAATATATCGGCGAAGATGATTTTCCCGTTCTTGGAACCAATGAAATTCATCTGGTGAAGGCTGGAGAAATTGTTTTCGTAAACCATCCAAAATATTACGAAAAAGCACTAAACTCCGCAGCCACAATCATTTTAATAGATAAAGAAGTAGAATGCCTCGAAGGAAAAGCACTTCTCATTTCGGAGGATCCTTTCAGAGATTTTAATAAAATCAATACCCATTTCACTCGAATTTCCAATTTCAGAGAAGAACTTCAGGATCTGGAAGTCGGCCACGGCACTTTTATTCATCCATCGGTAACGATCGGGAATGATGTAAAAATTGGTAAGAATTGCCATATTTTCCCTAATGTGGTCATTGGTGACAGAACAATTATTGGAGATAACGTCATCATCCAGGCCAATACGGTTTTGGGCGGCGATGCCTTCTATTACAGAAAGCTCAACGGAAACTACGACCGATTAATCTCTGTCGGAAACGTCGTTATCCAAAATAATGTGGAGATTGGCAACTGTTGTACGATTGACAGAGGCGTTACAGATTCCACCATCATCGGTGAAGGAAGCGTTTTGGATAATCAAATACAAATCGGCCACGACACAGTTATCGGCAAAAGATGTTTAATCGCCTCGCAAACAGGAATTGCCGGCTGTTGTATTGTTGAGGATGAGGTCACGATTTGGGGACAAGCTGGGATGGCATCAGGAGTGAGAGTAGAAAAAGGCACGGTGCTGCTTGCAAAAGTGGGCGTCAACAGAAGTTTGAAAAAAGGAACTTACTTTGGACCCATTGCAGAAGAGTTTCGGGATTACCTCAGAAAAGAGGTCAAAATCAAAAATCTGAAGTAAATCATACTTAATAATTCAAAAAACGATTGATTACAAGAAAGGTTTCGATTATTATCTCTATTTTTGTGACAAAGAAAATTTTATCAAAATCAATAAATTACAATAAAAATGTCAGTATTAGTAAACAAAGATTCTAAAGTTATTGTACAAGGATTTACAGGTAACGAAGGCACTTTCCACGCAGGTCAAATGATCGATTACGGAACCAACGTTGTTGGTGGAGTCACCCCGGGAAAAGGCGGTTCGGAACATCTTGGTAAACCAGTTTTCAACTCGGTTGCAGAAGCTGTAGAAAAAGCGGGCGCTAATGTGAGTATCATCTTTGTGCCACCTGCATTTGCGGCGGATGCCGTGATGGAGGCTGCTGAAGCGGGCATCAAAGTTATTGTATGTATTACCGAAGGGATTCCTGTCGCTGATATGGTAAAAGTTAAGGATTATATACAAGACAGAGATTGCCGATTGATAGGGCCAAACTGTCCGGGAATCATCACGTCTGACGAAGCTAAAATTGGAATTATGCCGGGCTTTGTTTTCAAAAAGGGAAAAGTTGGTATTGTTTCAAAATCTGGAACTTTGACCTACGAAGCTGCAGATCAAGTCGTGAAAGCAGGTTTCGGAGTCTCTACTGCCATTGGAATTGGTGGAGATCCTATCATCGGAACGACGACAAAAGAAGCTTTGGAATTGTTCATCAACGATCCGGAAACTGAAGCGGTTGTGATGATCGGCGAAATTGGGGGATCTTTGGAAGCAGAAGCCGCAAGATGGTACAAAGCTAGTGCTTCTACAAAACCAGTAGTGGGCTTTATCGCAGGACAGACGGCACCGAAAGGGCGAACAATGGGCCACGCAGGTGCGATCGTTGGCGGTGATGATGACACTGCGCAAGCCAAGATGGCTATTATGAAAGAAAACGGAATTCACGTTGTAGATTCTCCTGCAGAGATTGGCGTGACTGTGGCTAAAGTGTTAGGATAAATAATTATTTCGCATACAACATGAAAAAAATCTTCTTTGGTCTTTCATTTCTATTTTATTCTCTGTCCAATGCACAGATTGATTTAAGGTCGGCCGAATTTGGCGGCGTTTTGGGCGGAACATATTCTAGAGTACGAAACGCACACAATCCGTCCGGACCTCGGATTACTATTTTAGGTGGCATTACAGCGCAGGTACCGATTGGCTATGGGGAGCAATATTATCTTCAAGGAGAAATCTTATATTTGGGAGCAGGAGAAGGTGGGGATCGAAAATATGAAGATGCCAAAGGATTAGATCATGCGGTGTATGCAAATAACTACGTCAGTGTTCCAATTAACTTTAAAGCTTATTTCTCTGAAGCGGAATCTGAATTCTTCGGATTCATTGGTCCTAGATTTAATTTCTTAATAAATCAGAAAATAAAGAATCCCGCAAAGGCATCGTATGATAAGGATACTTTTGGAAAAGCTAATTCTTTTAATTTTGGACTGGGAGCGGGGATAGGTTTCAGTTATCTGCGCAAGTGGGAGATGGCTTTGAAATTTGATGTTGGATTATCAAATGCCTATCCAAATCTCAAAAATTCGCCGGAAGAACTTGCAACTTTGGACGCCGATGTTGCCAAGAAAAAGTCCGAAGAAGTCGTAAGTTTAGCAGTAAGTTATTTCTTTAGGTAATGTGGTTAAAAATCGTTGGTTAGCTGTGTAAGAAGATTTATATTTATTTGAATGCTTCCAAGGTCTTGTTTATCGCGTCCACCTGCTGATGAATGGTTGGGCTGTTTGGATTGGCTTTTAGGACTTCCATTTTTTTGGCAAGTCCATCTTTCAGCATTTGGACAATCATCATTTTCACCTGCGGGTTGTCTGGCATCTGTGATTTGGCCTGAGTCAAAACTTTCGTTACTTTCTCGGTCGCTTTCAAATTGTCGGAACTCATAATCCAGTTGAAACCTTCTTCCGCGGACTTTCCTAACTCTGGATTTTGGAATTTAATGAAAGGGTAGAAGGCAACGGTGGTTCCTATCGCCGGCATTTGCTTCTCTATTTTATTTTTTACGATAATTGGGAGCAGTTTGGTCATCAGATCTTCCGATGCGTTTTCCAAGTCTATTTTATCGGCCAGAGCCACCGCTTTCGTAGGATCGGATTCGGCAATTGCTGCCAAAGATGCGCCTTTCACTGCGTTGGAAACAGCATTCATTCCTTTGTCGTAGAGCGAGGCATATTTAGCATTTTTGGTCTTGGCTAATGCAGAAAGGGCAGCAGCCTGCACCAGAGTTTTGGGATCGTTGGAAGCCAATTTCTCTACATCGGCGGTCAAAGCTTTTGCCTGATCTGCGTTTGAAAGGTCAATCTGTTGCAAAGCTTGCTCGCGAAGCCTGAAGAATGGATCTTTGAGCGCGGCCGCAAGCAGTTTGATGACGGCTGGATTCTTGGCATCCGCTTCTTTGATGGCGTCCAAAGCTCTGTATCGGCTCAGAAATTCTTTGGAATTGGTAAATTGCAAAAGATTTTGCTCAGGAGTTTTGGTTTCGGTGATTTCAGAAAGCAAGATGCCATCTGCATTAATGTTAATCAAATCCGGAGCTTTGGAAGAATCAAAAGTAAAAGTATTTTTTGCCTTCGCATTGACCCAAACCGTCGTTCTTTTTGGTTTCCCATTGTCATAAACATCGATGGCCAAAGGGAATTCAAAAGGCTGATCCTGGGATTGACTAATGACCAGCATCACTTGCTTTTTCACAGGTTCATACGTAGAAGTATAGCTCAGCTTCGGATTGCCGCTGCCAAAATACCATTGGTTGAAAAACCAGTTGAGATCTTTCCCGGAAACTTTTTCCAAAGACAATCGCAGTTGGTGCGCTTCTCCGTTTTGATATTCATACGATTTGAGATAATCATTAAGGCCTGCAAAAAAGGCGTCATCGCCAAGATAGTTTCTCAGCATATGAAGGATGCCGCCGCCTTTATTATAAGTTACCGCGTCGAAAACATCTTCGCGCGATTCGTAATCAAATCTTACCAAATCTTTTTTGAACAGCGTGGGATTGCGCATATAGCCAGATAGATCGTTCATCAGATGATAATCGGCATTATCCTTACCATATTTATATTCTTCCCAAAGGTACTCGGAATAGTTGGCAAACGATTCGTTGACTGTCAAATTGCTCCAGCTTTCTGCCGTCACCAGATCTCCGAACCAATGGTGGAAAAGCTCGTGGGCAATCACGTCTTCCCATTTGTTTTCATCGATCAGGTCGCCGGGTTTTTGTTGCGCCGATTCCTGATGAAGCGTGGCGGTTGTATTTTCCATAGCTCCTGAAACGAAATCTCTGCCGGTAATCTGTGCATATTTTGCCCAAGGAAAATCGTAGTTCAGTTTTTTGGAATAGAATTCCATCATCTCGGGCGTGTTCCCGAAAATCTGTTTTGCGTAGGGTTCATATTCTTTTTCTACATAATAATCCACCGGAATATTTCGCCATTTGTCTTTCACAACGGCATAATCTCCCACGCCCATAAAAAAAAGATAAGTCGAGTGGCGTTTGTCCATCACCCAATGGTCGGTTCTCAGATTTCCGGCTTGTTTCTGAGAATCTTTGAGGATTCCGTTGGAAAGCGTGACGTACTTATCGGGAACCGTCATATAAATTTCTTGGGTGGTTTTCTGATTGGATTTATCAATGGTTGGGAACCAGGCCGATGAAGATTCGGTTTCGCCTTGCGTCCAGATTTGAGTGGGTTTGTCCTTATCTTTCCCTTGAGCATTGATGAAATAAAGGCCTTTCGCATCATTGATGGCGGCGCTGCCTTGTTGTTTTACTTCATTTGGTCGTGCGGTATATTTGATGTAAACGGTGTAATCCTGATTTTTCTGATAGGTTTTATCGAGATTGATTTTCAAAACATCATTTTTATAATCGAATTTGAGTGGCTGTTTGGAACCGTTTTTGTCCAAAGCCACTTCGTGGATCAGCATGCCTTTGGCGTCGAGTTCCAAAACGCTGGTGGGGTAGAAATAGGGACTTGCTGTCAGCCATTCTTCGCCATTCATCGTTTCTTTCTCATAATCGAAACCGACTTTTAGTTTGGTGTGTTTTAGCTCGGTCGTTTTGGTGTGCGTTGCTCTGCAGATGGGATTTCTGCCGGAAGTTTCGGTTTGAGCGGAGAGTGTAATTGGATTAAAGATTGCACTTAGAAAAAGGGCTGCGATTAATATTTTCTTCATTTTGGGAATTATAACGTTGATTTGATTTTAAATGAGATAAGTGGTTATTTTTAAAGCTTTGTTACAAAAAATTTCTTTTTCAAAATAATTTTGTCAAGTTATATCGCCACCGGCGCTTTGATTCCCGGATGCGGATCATAATTTTGCAAAGTGAAATCCTCAAAATCAAAATCGAAAATGTTTTTAATCTCACGATTCAGTTTCATCGTGGGTAGAGGCCTGGGTTCTCTGGAAAGCTGCTTCTGAACCTGCTCAAAATGATTATTATAAATGTGAACATCGCCAAACGTGTGGACGTAATCGCCAACTTCAAGGCCTGTAACTTGCGCTACCATCATCAATAAAAGCGCATAACTCGCAATATTGAAAGGAACGCCCAAGAAAACATCTGCACTTCTTTGATACAATTGAAGAGACAATTTTCCATCTGCCACATAAAACTGAAACAGGGCGTGACAAGGCGCCAAAGCCATATTCGGGATTTCGGCAACATTCCAGGCGGAGACTATTAATCTGCGTGAATCTGGATTTTTTTTAATTTGCTCTATCACTTCAGAAAACTGATCGACTACTTTTCCGTCTGCGCCCTTCCAGCTTCTCCACTGTGCGCCGTAAACAGGACCGAGATCGCCGTTTTCGTCTGCCCATTCGTTCCAGATGGAGACGCCGTTATCGATTAGATATTTGGTATTGGTGTCGCCTTTGATAAACCAAAGCAACTCATATATAATGGATTTCAAATGCACCTTTTTGGTTGTTACCAAAGGAAAACCTTTAGATAAATCATAACGAAGTTGGTGGCCAAAAACGCTTCGTGTTCCTGTTCCCGTTCTGTCGGTTTTATCGGTTCCGTTGTCTAAAATGTGTTGTAAAAGCTCGAGATAGTTTTGCATTTTGAAAAAAAATAACAATCCTTCAAATTTATGAAAAACCGTGCAACTATGTCGCACGGTTCTACTCATTTTTTATGGATTCGGTTTTTCATTCAAAAGACTTAATCCCAACCAGTATGCCGGAGCCATTACGATTGCCGGAATCATAAAGGGGAAATAGAAATTGTTGTCAACGAAAAGGAATAGGAAGCAAAAGACAATGCCAATGATTCCAAATACTCCTATCACAATCCCTTTCCATTTTTTGATGAAGGAATGATGCATCAAAATGACTGCAAACCAAATGATAGAAACGTAAGTGAGTAATCTTCCTGTCGTATGCCAATATTTACGAGCTCCAACAAATTGCTCAAAGAAATCTTTGCCACTTTTCCCGGAACTGATCCAATCTTTTAGTTTTTCTGAAATCATAAACGAGTCATAATTGTCCCACAAAAGTATGGGCAAGCAAATGATAATGGGGACTACAATCAGCTTGTCGAATCTTTTTAATATGCTCCAATATTTTTTCAGAAATAGTGGAATTGACGTAAAAAATATCAAAACTGCTACTATCAAGAGAGCATATCTGGTTTTCTCGATATGTACAGATGGGAAGATGGCTTCATCGATTCTTGGAGGTCCCAGATGCAAAGGAATCATCACGAGCATTCCCAGAAAAAAAAGTAGAAGTGCGGTAGATTTCAAGTTATAAAATCCTGTAAACAAGTCTTTTTTGATAATTAACATCAATAAAATCATCAGAACTGAAATTCCAAAGCAACTTAAAAGATAAGCAACGAAATCAGAATTACCGACCGGAGCCGGAAAAAAATCTTCAGTAATCGGAAAAAAAGGTATTAATACCAATACTATATTGATAAGGACAATAATTATTTTTTTAATCATAGTTTGTTTTTTTTGCGCTATTGTAATGGTTTACTTCGCTTGAAAATCCTTATCGCCGCATTGCCACAATAAGAACGAATATTCCCTCGAAGCCTGTAAAAATTGCTCCTCCACAGTGCTTCCACCGAAATGTCCGGCTTTATAATCTACATAGAGTAGGACAGGATTTTGTGAACCGTTCTCAGCCTGCATCTTCGCTGCAAATTTTGCCGGAATATAACTTTCTACTCGCGAATCGTTGAAACCGGTGGTGATTAATTGAGCGGGATATTTGGTTCCTTTTTTGATATGTTGGAAGGCGTCCATTTCCAATAGTGCTTTGAATTCCGATTCATCTTTTACGGTTCCAAACTCAGGAACATTTACAGGGCCATTTGGAGAAAATTCCATTCTCAAGGCATTCAGGCAACCTACTTTTGGAATGGCCACCTTGTATAAATCAGGACGTTCTGTAATGGCTCTTCCAATTAATATGCCGCCGGCGCTGGCTCCCGATATTCCGAATTTTTCTGATGATGAATATTTATTTTTAATGAGATACTCGGCACAAGCGTTGAAATCTTTCCAAGTGTTTGGCTTAGTTGTTTTTTTACCTGCCAGATACCAATCTTGTCCTTTTTCTCCGCCACCGCGGATGTGGGCAAAAGCCAATACGACACCACGGTTGAGAAGCGGTAAAAATCGTGACGAAAAATAAGGGGTATAAGACATTCCGTAGGCGCCGTAACCTTGCATAAATGTGATGTTGCTCCCGTCTTTTTTCAGTTTTGTTTTATCATAGATAATACTTAGCGGAACCATCGCACCGTCGTGCGAACGAACTTCGACCTCTTCATAGACAATATTTTCTAGGTTTGGAAAATTAATTTTCATATGGAAAGGACCTTTGGAAAATTCCTTTTTATCGAGGTCATAATCGTAGAAATTCATAGGTTTGTTCCAACCAAGATTGGTTAGAAGCAACTCATTAGAATTTTTGGAAAGTGCAGTGGCTTCCAAATTACCTTCCAAAGGGGTTGAAATTTTGCTCGTTTCACCAGTTTTTAAATTGTAATAAAATGATTCTGCAATGAGTTCATTTTTTGTTTTGAAAAATACCAGATCATCTTTGGATTGGGTCACGGAAGATATTTTCCAATCTTTGTCTCCCCAGATGATTTCTTTGGCAGCAGCAAAATCGGGCTTTTCCAGCGATGTTTTTATCAATTTGAATTTTGAGTTTCCTTTGGTGGTCAGCAGATAGACATCCGTACCTTGAACGAAGAAGTTCCAGATTTCATCTTTCTTGGTACAGAAAGGTTTCCACTGGATGTGCTCTTTTTTCATTTCAGATGCCGGTGCATAAAATAGTTCTTTATAATTCTCTACAGTAGATTTGCCCAAAAATATGTAAGGCGAATTTTTGAAGATGTAAAAATCTGGAAATTCGGAAGGCAAGATTTTTAGTTCAGGATATTTTTGTGCGCTTGCCAGCAAAACATCTTTGGAATTATCATTACCAACAACATGTAATTTCATTTTAGCATTCAGCCAGACCTCGGGGTCGTGCGTATCATAGCTTTTTGCTTCGCCGTAGATTATTTCTGTGTTGCTTCCTTCCACGAAATTTCCACTGCTGTGTTTGATGACATCGGGAAGGAATTTGCCTGTTGCAACCTCCATAATTTTCACGTCGCCCAGCTCTGAGCCCACTTCACTTAGGTTGAATGCGATCTTGCTTCCATCATCGCTGATGCTTACAGAGAAGTCCATCACTTTGCCAGCCATATAATTTTTCGGGTCAAAAAGCAGAACTTCGTTCCCGTTTTTTCCATCTTTGTAATAAAGCTTAAAAACGGATTCCTCAGGCAGTCGTTTTCTGTAAAAATATCGGCCACCTTCTGTGGTTATGGGGGTATATTTTACCTCAATTAGTTTATCGAGATCTGTCAATTCTTGGAATATTTTTTTTTGCCCTGGGTTTTTAGCAAGTTCGGTATTGGTAAAATTTTCTTGAATTTTGAACCACTCCAGAACTTTTGGATCTTTGATATTCTCCAGCCAGCGGTAAGAATCCTCTATTTTCGTCCCGAAGTAAGTGTCGGAAGCAAGTTCCGTTTTGGTGGTCGGATATTGATATTGTCCGAAAGAATAAGCCGCAGCAAATGTGAAGCTCAAAAGCCATAATTTTTTCATAGGGATTAATTTTTTTTAGTTTATATAATACAAATATAATAAATTGATTATCAATAGGGTAATAATTTTTTTTAAAAAACTGAACATCAAAAGTGACCCATTCTCCGCTATGTTCGTGTGCCAAATTACCATTCATATTCTCGAAATCGAACTCCAAAACATAACCAGGAAAACTTTTTTTGAGACGTTCTTCATCGCACGAATTCATCACATTAGGAATTGTTCAGCTGTGCGCTTTATCGTTTTTTGTAAGTAATGTTTGGCCTGATTTTTCGCCCAATGCTCCCGTTACAAAATGAAGATGGTTATAAGAATGTCATTTCGTTCTTGACGTTTATTATTTCTGAATCAGGTTGATATGGATAAACATAAAGCGAATGTCTTTGCCAGATTTCTACAGGTAATGTCACTCTTTCTGATTTTCCGTGTTGCTGTTTGATTTAACCTTCAAGGTTTTGAAAACCTTGAAGGTTGCGTTATTCAGAATTTTTAGCTGATACTTTTTTTGACCAATTATTTTTTGCCACGAACACACTATTAAAAAGTGTTTTTTTTATTGACTATCTGCTATCTGGTGTCTATATTTTAAAATTCGCGGAATAAATGCCACTAAGGCACGAGTGGGTGTTTAAACCTCATAGGTTTCTAAAAACCTATGAGGTTTGGTTATTTAATTTTTACTTCACACCATTCGCCCAATCATCCATATAATTTTCAAAAAACGGAACTGTTTTTTTAGATTCCATTCAATTTATGGAAGAATCGCAGGGAAATCGCTTTTGAAATTTTCAAAGCCCAAAGGGCTGACATTACTATAGATGGTAATATGTTTTGCGATTATAAAATACGACCTTTAATTTCTATAATATTTGCATCTCTTCGGGATTTTATTTGACTTTTTTTTAAAAGCGATTTCCCTGGGAAAATAATAGCATTTATTGCTTTTCCTGTTCTTTTGACAAACGTATTTTTTTGTTTTTTTCTAGTAATTTTTGGGTCGTCCATTTTTCCAAACGATGGTGCAACGGAACAATAATCAGTGCGATAATAACCAAAGCAAGCAGCATCAAAACCGGAGAATGGTGTGTAATTTCAGCAATAAAACCGTGCAGGAGAAGATTGATAAATTCAAAAACAATCAGCATCACCACCATGCCCAATATTTCGATGGTTTTGGGACTCACGATAAAGCTACGGCTCAGAATTAAATATAAAATAAAACAGGATAAAATGCCGATGGCAATCAAGATGAGCTGCAGGGTATTTGCTTTTTCTTCTTTCTCTTTCAGGAGTTTCCGTTCTTTTTCGTCTTGCCTTTGCTTTTCCAAAAGGTTGATTTTTATGATTTGTGATGATGCTTCCAGTTTCTGCATCTTTTCTATTCCTGCAATGTATTCTTCGCCATATTTCAAGGTGTTGCCATTATCCTTCTTTTCCAAATAATAATGGTAAAGCCAACCGGTTGCCTTCACTTTGCTTCTGTACCAGCCTTCGCCAACGCTTTCGTAAAGTTTTTTATTATAAACAAAGGCAGAATCCTGCAATCCGGCTTTGTCGTAATATTGTGCTAAAGCACCCCAGGCAAACTCATAGTTTTGTACGGTTTTTATCTTTTCAGCCATTTTCAGGGTGCGGAAAGCATAGTTTTTGGCAAGTTCCAACTGCCCTTGTTTTAAATAAATAGCGCAATATCTGCGATTGACCATCACAAGATATTCCTGAGGTTTATGTTTTGATATGATGATGTTTTCTGCTTTTTGGACATAAGAAAGTGCGGAATCCGTTTGTTTTATATTGGTGAAAAATTGCGCCATATTAGCATAAACAACATATTCTTCGCCCGACAGCATACTGTTTTTATCCACTTTTTGAAATTCTTCAACCGCTTTTTTACAATAGTATAATTGCAAATCTTCCGTAGGTTGCAGGTAGCTCATAGACTGGTAGTATACGCCCTGAAGAAAATGATTCGGTTTTTTATCCAGCAAATGATTGGCTTTCAACAAATAATCCTGCATATTGACAAGATCACTTTTCCGGTAAAAGAAAAAGGACTTTGCGATATAGCCGTAAGTAATGATTTGCGGTGATTTATATTGTTCACCCAACGCAATTACTTTTTCGGAATAGATCGCCAAAGAATCTATGGAAGCAGAAAAAAGCGGGTCAAAAGTTTTGTTCAGCTGTTCGATATTATTTTTTTTGACCGCCTGTTCTATTTGGCTGTCAAGGTTTGCTTTTTGTGCAGACAGCAACAATGGAAACAGAAATGCGACAAGTAAGTGTAAAGTTTTTTTCATACTGTTGATTTTCATACTTTTTAATGCCACGAAACAACGTTCGGCGAAGCCAATGCACGAATGGTTTTTCAAAAACAAGTAATATGTTTTATTCGTGTATTCGTGGCTGATTTTTTTTTTGCCACAGATGCACAGATGTTTTTATTTAATTGGATTTTTAATGCCACTAATGCACGAATATTTTTTTTTTAAACCTCATTGGTTTCCAAAACCAATGAGGTTTAGTTATTTAATTCTTACTTCACGCTTTTCGCCCAATCACTCCTATAGTTTTCAAATACAGAACTGGAAATTTTCAGATTCCATTCCATTGATGAAAGAATAGTGCGCAGTGTTATTCTTTCCTTTTAAATTCATAATCACCAGAACTTGCTACTTGCCGTACAGAAACGACTTTAGCATTTTCTATTTTGAAAACCATTTTCAAATCCGAAAATTCTTTGAATTTGAATTCGTTTTTCTTGTAGGGAATCAACTGATAATCGGGCTGTCCCGGAATTGAAATAAAGAGCTGATTTTCATTTTTTAAAGAGACTGTCAAAATAGTTCCTGCCATTTCGTATTTGCCTACATACAGTTCCAATGTTTTGGGGTCTGTAGCGCTTTTAAGTTTAATTTTTGAAGCCCTGTTTTTTCTTTATCAACTGCCGCTCGAATATTATGGACCAAGCTGGCATATTTAGCTGATTTTGTGTTGATAAATCCTTTTTCTTCAAAATTGAAAATGTTTTCAAGTAGGGTATTTGCTTTTAAAGAAGACATATCCATATTTTCAGAAATCCATTTTTTGCGGATGTCCAAGCGTATTCCGGTTGCTTGTTGTTTTGATTTGATGAAGAAAAGAGAAAAAGTCCTTCCTCAAGAAGTTGGTATTTAAAAGTGGAGTTGATAATTTGGTTTCGGATTTCGATCGCACCAGAGTCGTTGTCGTTTTCTGCATCGGGATGAAGCTGAAACATTTCTGCGCTATAGACTATCGGGTCAGAAATAATAGAAGAAAAGCGGATTCGTCCTGGATATTCCATGAAATAGTTATTATAAATCAAATTTATGAAATATATGATATTATCATTACAAATTAGCAAGAAATTAGATCTAATAACTATAAGATCGTAAAAGCAAAAAAAGCATCCACTTTTCGTGAATGCTTTACAAAACAATATTTTAAATCTTGTTAAACTGCCGTATAACCGCCATCCACAAGGTAGTAGGCACCAGTCATAAAAGATGATTTTTCTGAACTAAGGAAAAGCACAAGCTCGGCCACTTCCTCCGGCTTGCCAAGTCTGCCCATCGGATGTTTTTCGACGAGTCCTTTTCTTTGATCGCTGCTAAGGCTTTCCAAAAGCGGCGTTTCTATATAACCGGGACCTACGGCGTTGCAGCGGATATTCTTCGGACCATATTCTGCGCCAATTGTTTTTGTCAACCCTACCACGGCGTGTTTTGCAGCGGTATATGCGGAGGAAAACGGTGCTGCAACAGAACCCAGAATCGATGCCATATTGACGATCACGCCGCCTCCATTCTTTTCCATCTGCGTCAGTTCGTACTTGCAACCGTAGAAAACGCCGTCAAGATTTACATCAATCACCTTTTTCCAACCATCGATGCTGTAATCTCCGGCTTGGTTTTGCTCGCCACCGATTCCCGCATTGTTGCACGCGATGTCCAACCTGCCGTAGATGTCAACCGCAGCTTTTACGAGCGCTTCAACCTGTTCTGGAGCCGTTGTGTCGGCTTTTACAAAAGTGGCTTCGCCTCCCGCAGATTTTATTTCTTCAACCGTCGATTGTCCGTGCTTCTCATTAATGTCGGAGACAATGACTTTTGCGCCTTCTTTGGCGTATAATTTTGCGATGGCAAGTCCGATTCCGGAACCTGCGCCAGTGACCAAAGCTACTTTGTTGTCAAGAATTTTCATAATAAATGAATGTTTTGATTAGTGACCAAGAAGCAACAATAAATATGCAAAAGAAGCTTGTCAAAAGTTAATTCTTTCACAAATGAATAATGAAAAAAAACATATTATTCATTTTTAATTTTAACTTCCAATCCCAATTTCTCAGCTTCATTGATCACAAATTCTCTGGCTTCAGTCTTATCATTTTGAATTTCGCCTTCCAAGATTGCTTCCTTCACTTTTTCTTTCAAAGTTCCAATTGCTTTGCCGGGTTGCAACCCAAATAGTTCCATTATTTCTTCTCCAGAAATCGGTGGTTGGAAGTTCCTGACTTGATCTTTTTCCTCCACTTCTTTGATTTTTTGCGCCACATACTCGAAGTTTTGCTTGAATTGGGTTTGCTTAGAATAATTCTTGGTCGTGATGTCCGCTTTGCAAAGTGTGAAAAGATCTTCCAGATCTTCGCCAGAATCGAAAAGCAAACGCCGCAACGCGGAATCCGAAGCGTCATCCGTAATCAGCGCAATGGGTCTCGCGTGCATTCTCACGAGTTTTTCGACATATTTCTGTTCCTGTCCGAGCGGAAGTTTCAAGCGTTTGAAAATTGATTTTATCATTTTGGAACCCAGAAATTCGTGGCCGTGAAACGTCCAGCCGATGCCGTTCACAAATTTTTTTGTTGGCGCTTTTCCGATGTCGTGGAGCAGAGCTGCCCAGCGCAGCCAAAGTTTATCTGTGTTTTCAGAAATATTATCGGCAACGGCCAAAGTGTGGTAAAAATTATCTTTGTGCGTTTGTCCGTCGATGTCTTCGATGCCTTTCAGGGCAGTCAATTCGGGGAGAATGTATTGTAAAAGTGAAGTTTCTTCAAGAAGTTTTAATCCTTTTGAAGGTTTTTCGGAAACCATTATTTTGTTGAATTCAACCATTATCCTTTCCATCGAAACGATCTTGAGTCTCTCAGCTTCATCTTTTATGGCTTTCAAAGAATTTTCTTCAATTTTAAAATCCAAAGTTGTCGCAAATCTGATGGCTCGCATCATTCTGAGCGGATCGTCGGAATAGGTTTGCTGCGGATCCAGCGGCGTTTTTAGGATTTTCTTTTTCAAATCTTTCAAGCCATCAAAAGGATCGATAAGTTCTCCGAAATTTTCTTTATTAAGCGAAATTGCCATAGCGTTGATGGTGAAATCTCTGCGTTTTTGGTCATCCTCGAGGGTTCCCGTTTCAACGGATGGTTTTCTGGAATCTTCGCTGTAGCTTTCTTTTCTGGTGCCCACAAATTCTAAATCCAAATCTTTGTATCGGAACATGGCAGTGCCATAAGTTTTGAAAATTGACACCTTTGTTGTGGGATCGATTTCTTTGGCAACGCTTTCTGCAAGGGCGATTCCGTTGGATTCTGTGACAAAATCGATGTCGGTGGGTGCTTTTCTTTTCATCAAAAGATCTCTTACAAAACCTCCGATAACATAAGCAGATTGTCCGTTTCTGAAAGCGACTTCCGAAATGATTTTGAAAAGTTTGAAGTTTTTATTTTGAGCTAAGTTGATTAACATTTAATGATTAAGATTAAAGCTGTAGAAAATTCGTAAATAAATGGACAAGTCAAATTCTGCTGGTAAAGATAATTCTTTTGGGAAAAATAAGGAGAACGTCCAAATTGCTAACTATTAAGACATTTTGACTTTTTATTTGGAACTGGAAAACTGCAATCGAGAAATTCTGTCCGCAAAATCGTTTCGGTATTTTTTTTGAGATTAGAATGAAAACAAAAGTAGTTTTTTTTTCATAGTTTATTTTTCCCGCGGATGATCTTGCAAAAAGGTCATCCGCTGGTTTTTTATTCGCGCAGAATTTTAACTTGGTTATTATTCCAAATCTTGATCACCGAAGATCCCGGAAACTCAGAAACCTTATCGCGAAATTCTTCTACAATATAATCCGCGGCGTTTTTGATCTCATCAGATATGTCAGAAAACTTCAAAGGCGATTTTTGACCGCTCAGATTCGCGGAAGTTGAGACCAAAGGTTTATTCATCTTAGTAATCAGCTTTTTGCAAAAATCATCTTTTACCAATCGGATGCCGATGCTTCCGTCTTCTGCGAGCAATTCTTTTGGCAGATTTCTAGGCTTGTCGTAGACGATGGTTACGGGTTTTTCGCTGAGATCCATTATTTGCCAAGCCATTTCGGGAACATCTACCAGATCTTGGAGACGTTTTTCTGATTCTACCAAAATAATAAGCGATTTGTTGGCCTCTCTTTTTTTGATTTCGAAGATTTTTTTGATGGCATCTGCCTTAGTTGCGTCGCACCCGATTCCCCAAATCGTATCGGTGGGGTAGAGAATGGTTCCTCCGGATTGTAAAATTTCTAAGGCTTTGGTCAAATCCATTTTTGGTGCAAGTTTTTGTCGAATTGGATTATGAAATATCAAAAAATAGGCGGCGTAAATTTAATGATAATTAGAATAGGGCAAAAAAAATCCGACGGAAACTTGTTTCCGTCGGATTACTGTGGTATTTGATATGATTAAAGAAAATTCTTATTTCATAAAAAAATAAATAAATTTTTATACTGAAATTACAAACCTGGCGCTTTAGTAGCGAAGTTGTAAGCGGTCCAAGCGAAAACAGATTTATCCGCACCAGTGTTATTTGCGCTATTAAATGCAAGTTGACCGAAATTTGTCAATAAATAGGCTGGGTAGGCACCTTGTGCATTGTAGTTTGCACCGGGGATTGGACTGTCTGGGGATGTGGTTACGCCTGTTTGACCGATGAAGTTAGGACCAGTGTAGTTCATACTGATGTTGATACCTGCAGCAACCGCTGGACCTGTACCATCATTAAATTTAATCAAACCATTTACAGGTTTAGCAGCCGTATCTGCCCAAATTACTTTAGCATTATTGATCGTGATTTTACAGCCAGTACGGTAAGTAAATCCTGCACGAAGTGTGTAAGCAGAAGTACCGTTTGATGAATCCACACCGTTTGCATTATACACGCCTACAGAAAGATTGGTGAAAGTAGGGTTGGACATATTGGATGTGTCCGTAGGAACAGAGGCTAAATCTGAGAATCCGCCATCGCCTTCCATCATTCCAGATCCGTTGGTAATGTCTGTAAAGGTAGCTTCACGTACTTCTACGATATTGGTAGCCTTGCCATTCCAACCCAAACACCAGTCAAAAGTATCGTCAGCCGAGTTTACTACCAGAGCATTTTCTATGTTTGCTGTCCCACCGAAAAACTCGATGTTGTCATCAGAACCGTCGTGCAAGAAAAGGTTTTTAAGGATGGTCCCCGTTCCTTGTGCATACAGAGAAAGATTGTTTCCTTCTTTGGTTGCATTGATACGTGCACCAGCGTAAGCAATTTCTACATATTCTAGATCGCCGGAGGAATCTGCATTATTGTTACCACCGTAAAGACCATCACCAATTTCGGTGGTTTGTGTATAAGAACCATCTCTTGCTCCAGTAGCCGCGTTGACCAGTGTAGATTTACCACACAAGAATACACCCAACCAGTCGCCAGGTTTTTTGTTTGAAGAAGTGAAAACAATGGGTTGAGAGGCGGTGCCCACAGCATTCAGTTTTCCTCCTTGCATTATTTCTACAGACACGCTTGTAGCGGTTGTTCCGGAAGCATCAGCAGTAAAAGTACTTCCTGGAGTAAGGGTTAATGTAGCACCATCTACCACGATTAAACGGCCTGTGAGCTTGTAAGTGCCAGCAGGAATTGTAAAACTTCCGTTCACTTTGCCGTGAAGATCGGTTGCTTTGAAATCTGGATCTGTCAAGGACGAAATGTATCCGTCTCCCCCCACTCCTCCGCCGCCCGTAGAAGTGTCTTGGATGATGTTATCATTGCTATCATTACATGCGACAAACATCGCTGCCATTGATGCTAATAGAAGCATTTTTGTTACTTTTTTCATTTTTTCTAATTTTTTAAAATTGATTTATATTAAATTAATGGTTCCATTATTTTACAGTTGCCAGTTGAGCCCAAGAATCAGAGTTGCGCCCTTGCGGTAGCTACTTATCAGTACATCGCTTGTGTTCCCCGTTACGTTGGACGTTGCTTGCTGCGTGTATTTGAAGGTCGGGTTCAGAATATTTCTAGCGCCAAAACTGATTTTTAGTTTATCTTTCTTCAGTTCAAAACTGTTGATGAAATCCAAAGTAGGAACCGCTTTTTCTATAAGGTTTTCGCGGCCGGTTGTTCCTATGACATACGTTCTGTCCGAGAAATAATTAATAACCAAGGTAGATAGCAGCGATGTATTTTCTCCGCCCGTATTGAAACTCAAATCTGCATTGGCAAGAAGCGGGGTAGCACCAGGCATTTTTCCTTTAGAATGTGTGAACGAAGCAGAAACGACGCCCGTCGTTACATCTGTTTGATCCTCTTCGCTATACAGATAAGAAACATTTAGCCCAAAAGACAAATCACTGCTGTGTATTCCTTTTTCAAAACTATATATTGTTTTCCTCAGTTCCGCCTCGGCGCCTGCAACGTAAGCATCTTTTGTATTAACATAAGAATAATCCAGTCCCGGTGTATTCATAATCATTCTTATAATTGGATCCTGAATATTTTTGTAGAAACCACCTACCGAGATAATCTCTTTTTTGGAGAGGTAATAATCGTATTTCAGATCGACATTATAGACCGTTGAAGGGATCAGATAAGGATTTCCACGCTCGCCAAAGTTGATATCCTGGTAATAGAAATTGGCCATTTCTTTGAACTGCGGTATGGTGTAAGTTTCACTCGCCGCTAAACGCAACACATTTCTATCGTCGAAATTATATTTGATATTCAAACTCGGCAAGAAATAATTTTTGTCAATAAGGGATGGCTTGGTTGTAAGATCGGTTACTGTACTAGTAATATTCGTGTCCCATGTAATGGTCTGTTTTAGTTTTTCGCTTCGCAAACCGACTTGAACGGTCAATTTTTCGCTCAAAGGATAGACCAACTGGGCGTAGCCTGCCCCGATCTCGCGATGACCAATGTAATACATCGGTATCAAAGCATTTTTTTGAGAATAATCCCCACGCAATGTGATTAGCTTGAACAGCCCTGCGGAAAGATTTTGCTGGTTAAAAACAGCATCTGGATTGTTTGGATCTGCCGACAAACCGCCCTGTTGATAATCAAACTCTGTGAATTTGAAGGTACGATCTGTTTTTCTGTAATTTCCCCCCAAAGTCAAGACAACCGGCAATTCTGATGTCGGATTAAAGGTGTAGTTGGCTTCTGCTTTTCCACCGTAATCATTTTCATTTAGTTTAGAAAAAAAACGGTTGTTGTCCGCCGGAGAATTTGAACTTAGAAGATAGCCACCGTTTCGAAACGAGTAAGCATTGGTTTTCCTATCTGGTTCTGCCCCGCGGGTCATACTGTAAAAACCGCCAATATTGGCACTGATTTTTGGGCTAAATTTGTAATCTGCCAACAATTGGTTAGCCCACAAATAATTATCATTGTTTTGCTGGCGGATGATAAGCGACTTCTGAGACTCGGGATTTTCCAGATCATCGTTAATGTCTTTATTATAACCCAAATAATTTCCCACAAATTGAGAATCGTTATGAATGAATAATGAGTTCAAAGAAACACTTCCTTTGGCATGTTTATATCCCGCATTTCCAAGCAAAGATTGGGTCGTTTTATAATCCGATCGTTCCAACGCCATACTTTGCTGATAGTCACCAGTGTTCGTAGCCTGGCCTACAAAACCAGTTCTATAAGTGTAATCGCTGGTGTTACTCGCTACTCCAAAAAGAGAAATCGTGTTGCCGCTTTTTCCCACATTTAATTTTCCGCCACCCAGAATATTAAAGTTTGTATTGATAGGATTGGACACTTTGTCGGTGTTAAAACCTGAGTCAAAAGTATATCTTGTCAGATTTCTGATCGGCGAATTCCTACCATTTTGTAGAAATCCAAAGTAGCTGTAAGCCCCATCCCCCACGACAAATTTATTTTCCGCATTCACATTGGTGTTAAAACCTGCCCCCGCAGAGATGCTCAAAAGGGCGGATTTGTCTAATTCCTTTGACGAAATATCCACATTAGCGCCTCCAACATCACCATAAAGCCCCGCTGAAAAAGTTTTATTGACGTTAATGCTTTTTATAATACTCGATTGGAAGAACTCCAGAGAAATATTCTTGTACAAAGGATCTTCCGCAGGCAGAGGCAACCCATTAAGCGTTGTAGAATTGTATCGGTCGCCCAGGCCCCGCACAAATACGGATTTCAAGCCTTCTTGCCGAGTGACGCCAACCGTTTTTGTGATCGCAGTAGCAGCATCCGTAACTCCTTTTTTTGCCATTTCCTGCGCACCGATAGCCTGTTTCATCTCCACAGATTTCTTCTGCTCGTTTAGCAGAGCCGCTTCAGATGATTTGGACGTGCTCCCTTTCAAAACTACACCCTCTATTTTCTTTTCATTTTTTAAGGTGTCTGCTTTTGTCTCCTGTGCAAAAGCCATTGTGGCCGATGTCAAAAACAATACTGCAATACTTACTTTTCTTGCTTTCATTAGTTTTACGATTCTTTTGAATTGAATTTGCTGCAAAGAAAAGCAACTTGTGAAGCTCCGATGGTTTAAAAATTATTAAGTTTTTGTGACCTCAGGTTTAACAAAATAGCTCCAATATTAAATTTCTATAAATACTTTTGAATACAGTGAAACCGCTCAGAAATTAATATAACTTTCAAAATTTACATGTCCACAAGGCAATCAGCATCCAATCCTTCCAACATCCCATCAATACGCGATTTTCCACTTTTTATTTATCAGCACTACCACTCCGAATCTCAGATTATTACCATTTCTAGCTTCGTAACAATTAATTAAGGAATATTTAAAAAGGTTTTTGCAAGCGATTTAGGACTCAAAGTGTTTCTTTGGCAGCAAAACAAATGCGGATTTGCACCGGCATTTGCAGTAAAAAATTTTTCTCTTTTCTTCATATCAAATCAAATTTATTTGAGTCCGCAATTCATTTTGCGGGCTTTTTTTATTTAAATCAATATACAATCTAATATTGGCACTGTCAGTTATAATAGAACCGTTGGCGTTTATACTTTTATCACCGTCGTTGACAAAATTACCGATGGCAATCATCAAGTTAGCATAAGCCATAGAAATATTTCAACGATAACTTTTTTATTTTAAAATGATGACTTAAAAAAATCTGCCTGCTCCGCTAAATCTGCAAGAGATTATATCCCAATTAAAAAAACAATTCCCGAAATTTGAACCATTAACCATTAACCATTAACCATTAACCATTAACCAATAACCATTAACCAATGAACATCCTCCTCGCATCCACATCCACACTCTTCGGCGGGCAATACTTAGAATACCTCAAACCCGAACTAATAAAACTCTTCGAAGGAGTTGCAGAAATCATCTTCATCCCATTCGCAAGACCTGGCGGCATCTCTCACGATGATTACACCCAAAAAGCCAAAGACTTCTTCGCCACAATCGATATCAACGTCAAAGGTCTCCACGAATTCAACGATCCGGTTGATGCCATCAATTCTGCACAAGCATTCTTCACCGGCGGCGGAAACACCTTTCTCTTAGTCAAAACTTTGCACGAATTCGGATTGATGAAAGTTCTTAAAGAAAATATCGAACTGGAAAAACCTTACCTCGGCTGCAGTGCAGGCAGCAATATTGGCGGAATTAATATGAAAACCACCAATGATATGCCCATCGTTTACCCGCCAAGTTTCGACTGTATGGGCGCGGTTCCGTTTAATATCAATCCGCATTATCTGGATCCGAATCCCGAAATCAAACACAACGGAGAAACCAGAGAAACCCGCATCAAGGAATTTCTGACGCAAAATGACGTCAAAGTCGTGGGACTGAGGGAAGGCAATTGGATCCGAAGAATCGGCAACAGAGTGACGACAGAAGGCTCGGAACAGACCAAAATTTTTGAGAAAGGGAAAGAACCTTATGAAGTAAACCCTGGATCCGAATTATAGAAAATATTTATTCTTTAATAAATGAGTCTGACAAGGGAAATACACTATCAACAAATCAATGATGACAAAAAAAATTAACACTGCGATCCAACAAAATAGCCCCGAAAATATGTTCGAGGCGATTTCTATTCTTAGGATAATTTCTATTATTTTGTCGCTGGCAGTTGCTTTGCCGGAGCAGTATTAGCAGGAGCCCGATTTGCCGGTGCCTCAGATTTCACAGGCTTAGGCATCGTTGGAGCTACTTGAGACGGTTTTCCCGTCAGTACAATGCTGAGCAAGATCAACACAACAATCGTTGCGCCCAAAGTCCACGTTGCTTTTTCCATAAAATCATTGGTTCTTTGCACCCCAAAATTTGCCGCAGATGTGCCTCCAAAAGTGCCAGAAAGTCCGCCTCCTTTTGGATTTTGAGCCATAATGATGATGACTAATAAAATGCAAGCAATGATTATCAAAATCATAAACAGCGTAAATATTGTGCTCATAGTAAAGTCTTAATAATAAATTTTGAAGCGCAAATATAGGGATTTTAATCAATAGAAAACTTATTTTCCTGCCAAAATCCGAAAGTGGAGTGGATGCACTTAATTTCTCCAGGTTTGGCATTATTTATAACTTCGCAGAATATAAAAATGTAATTAAAATGAACCTTAAACATATTTTACTTGCCCTTGTAGCAGCACCTTTTACTATGAATGCACAACAAGTCCTGACGCCGGAAATCATGTGGACGCTCAATCGGTTAGGCATTCAGTCGGTTTCTCCGGATCAACAGTCATTGATTTATAAAATCAGTAAAACCGATCTCAAAAGTGAAAAAACTAACTCAGAAACTTTTTGGCTGGATCTTTCCGGGAAAGCAACGAAACTTGATTTAGGAAAGAAAAGCTTGATCCAATGGGACAAAAACGGAATTTATGCCTTAGAAAAAAACCAAATTTTCTTATCAAAAGATTCCGGGAAAACTTGGACAGAATTTTATAATATAGGCGAAACTGATAATATCATAATTTCTCCGGACGGCAAAAAAATAGCTTTCAGCAAACCCGTTCATATCGAAAATCTTCTCGGAAAAGACAAATACAAAGACCTTCCGAAAACTACTGCTCAAATTTATACAGATCTCAACCACCGTCATTGGGACGCATTCAACGAAGGTTCTTACAACCACGTTTTTACGGTTAATATATCAGAATCTGTTGATAAAGCAAAAGATCTCTTGGAAGGCAAAGCTTTCGATTCTCCTCAGAAGCCCTTTGGTGGTGCAGAAGATTTTGTCTGGAGTCCAGATTCCTCGCAATTGCTTTATGTTTCCAAAAAGAAAAATGGTGCAGAATATGCGCAAAGCACGAACACAGATATCTATTGCTATGACCTGGCAAGTGGCGTCACCAAAAATGTAACAGAAGGAATGATGGGTTACGACGTAAACCCAAAATTCAGTCCAGATGGGAAATTCCTGCTTTGGAACTCGATGAAAAGAGACGGTTTCGAAGCAGATAAAAATGACATTGTGATAATGGATTGGAAGGCGATGAAGTCTGAAAATCTTACACAAGCTTGGGATGAAAGTGTGACTGGAGATGTTTCGTGGAGTTCAGATGCAAAAGCAATTTATTTCACTTCTGCTTTCCGAGGAACGAAACAACTATTCTCTGTTGATGTTAAAAACAAAACCGTCACACAAATTACGAAAGGCGATTTTGATATTAATGAGGTCGTGCTTGAAAATAAAGGTAAACTTTGGGTCACCAAAACAGACATCAATCACAATGCTGATCTTTTTGAAGTTGATTTGAAAAATGGCTCATTGAAACAAATTACCGACATTAATAAAGATAATTACGCCAAATTGACTTTCGGAAAATCTGAACTTAAAATGGTAAAAACGACTGACGGAAAAGAGATGGGCGTCTGGTTCCATTATCCGCCAAACTTCGATCCGAACAAAAAATATCCGACTTTGTTATATTGTCAAGGCGGACCGCAATCTGGATTGACGCAGTTCTTTTCCACAAGATGGAACTTCGCTTTGATGGCGGCAAACGGCTACATCGTGTTAGCGCCAAACCGTCGCGGGATGCCGGGCTGGGGCGTAGAATGGAACGAAGCCATCAGCGGTGATTGGGGCGGACAACCTATCAAAGATTATTTGTCAGCAACCGATTTTGCGAAAACTTTACCTTATGTTGATGCAAAAAGAGTAGCGGCAGTTGGCGCAAGCTATGGTGGATATTCGGTTTATATGCTGGCTGGCGTGCACGAGAACAGATTCAAAACCTTCATTGCGCACGACGGATTGTTCGATATGAAATCCTGGTACGGAACGACTGAGGAACTTTGGTTCGCGAATTGGGACTTAGGCGGAAACTATTGGCAAAAACCAACACCGAGAGCCTATTCAGAATTCAATCCAAGTAATTTTGTGGACAAATGGGATAAGCCAATTATGGTCATTCAAGGTGGAATCGATTTCCGTGTTCCTTACGAGCAAGGTCAGGAGGCTTTCCAGGCTGCAAAACTGAAAGGACTTAAAACCAAATTCCTTTATTTCCCGAACGAAAACCATTGGGTGCTTCATCCGCAGAACGGTTTGGTTTGGCAAAGAGAATTCTTTGAATGGCTGAAGGAAACGTTGTAGATCTTTCAAAAAGTGTCAGAAAATCTTTGACACTTTTTTGTTTTTAACTACTCAATCTCGACCGCCCAATCAGCTTTCCATGCCTCATTCCTTTCCAACTTCAAAATCCCAAATTTCTGAGTTAATTCCTGATTGTGGTCTTCTATATCTGCAATTCCCTGCCAAGGTTCCAAGCAAACAAAATCAGCATTTTTCGCAGCCCAAATTCCAAAATACGGAAAGTTTGAATAGGTGAAAACAACTTTGTGATTGTTTTGATTATTTCTCAGGATCAAATCTTTGCTTTTCATTTTCGTCATTACCAAAGCATCTTTGGAGAATAATTCGTAAGAAAGTCGAAGTGTTTTATTTTCGAGCACAATCGTTTTTGTTTCTCTGCTGATCAGATTATCAATCAAAGGATGGATTTCCAGTTTTTCGTCATCAGAAAAAGAGATTTCGTAATCATCATATTTTAATCCGCTTTTTGTATCGATGGCAAATCCCGGATGCGCGCCCAACGAGAAATACATTTCTTTTTCAGACCTATTTTTTACATTGTAGGAAACCTTCAACTTGTTTTCAACCAACGTATATTTGATTTCCAAACTGAAATCAAAAGGATAAAATTTCAATGTCTCATCATCAGAATTTAATTTAAAAATGACTTCATTCTCAGAAGGATTTTTCACTTCGAAAAACTTTCTTCTTGCAAAACCGTGTCTCGGCATTTCGTAAGTTTCGCCTTCAAATATGTATTTATCATCTTTCAAAGCGCCGACTGTCGGAAACAAGACCGGACTTTTCCCACTCCAAAAATCGGGATTTCCTTCCCAGATGATTTCTTTTCCGGTTTCTAGATTGATGAGCGAAACGAGTTCAGCGCCAAGATCATTGAAAGTGGCTTTCAGTGTGCTATTTTGAATGATAGTCATTGTCCGTTATTTTTTCAAATGCAAATATCCAAATTAATCTGATTATTAGTCGAAGATCAAAGCTCTAATTCCTAACTTCTAATTTTATATAATAAATTGCTAAATTGCCGTTTTATAAGCATCAATGAAAGGTTTTAATTTTCTGAAACGGATCAACAACTGGGTGGTCTATTTTATACTCACGGCTATCGTATTTGGAATTGCGATCTCGTCTTTCATTTTGATCGATCAATTAAGAAAGCAGGAAATCCAAAAAGTAGAGTTGATTGCCACCGCTCTCAAAGCTTACACGGATGATGAGATTTCCGCGGATCCAAAGATTCAGGAATTGTATCTCGCTGTGATGCAGGACAACACGAACATTCCAATCGTGGTTACGGACAAGAATAACACACCGATTTTCCAAGCCAATGTCCCCGAACATATAGAGCAAGATACGCTGAAACTGAAAAATCTGATCCGAAAAATGGAAAATTCTTACGAGCCTTTTGTCGTGGAATTACCTTCGGGACAGAATCAATATATCTATTACGACAACTCCGATCTTCTCAATTATTTTCGCTTTTATCCTTATATCATCGCATTGTTCATCGGTGCGTATTTAATTTTTTCTTTCTGGTTCCTTAGAACTTTGAAAAAGACCGACGAAGGTTTTCTCTGGGCAGGTTTGGCCAAGGAAACAGCGCATCAGATCGGAACCCCGTTATCATCGATGATTGGCTGGGTCGAAATAATGAAGCTGGAAGACGAAAATGGATTAGGTGTCAAAGAGCTTGAAAAGGATGTGGACCGTTTGAAAACTATTTCCGAAAGATTCTCCAAAATCGGGTCGGTTCCTGCCTTGAACGATCTTGATATTAATGAAACCGTTCAAGAGAATTTTGATTATTTAAAATCCAGAATTTCGACAAGAGTTGCTTTTACACTGAGAAAAACTTACGAACCCATTTTGATTCCGCATAGTAAAATCCTAATGAGTTGGGTGATCGAAAACCTAATTAAAAATGCTGTAGATGCAATGAAAGGCGAAGGAAAATTAGAACTTTCACTCTACAAGAAAAATAGAAATGTTTACATCGATGTTACCGATACTGGAAGCGGAATGACGAAACAACAAGTTCGAAATGCTTTCAAACCTGGATTCTCTACCAAAAAACGTGGCTGGGGATTGGGACTTTCTTTAACGAAAAGAGTCGTGACAGAATATCACAAAGGTGAAGTAAAAATTGCCAATTCTGAAGTTGGCAAAGGAACGACTTTTCGGATTGTTTTGAAGGAAGAGCAAAATTAAATTTTATAATTTTTTCAAAAAATCAGTAGTTTTCCTCTTGATTTCAAAATCCCTATCTTTGCCGATTGAAATCGAGAAATATTGTAAATTTCATTCCGAATTAAATTTTTCAAAGTTTCCTAACCCCATTAAAATAAATTTTCCCAGATGAACCATCCATCTTCCAAAACCTCTATTGCAAATAGCAAGACAATTATGGATGCACCATCTGACCTTTGAAAAAATAAATTAATTCAGATGAAAACCACTTTTGCAGACTTCGATTTACCGGAAAAGATTCTGGATGTTCTAGCCGATCTCAACCTTTTCGAACCCACGCCTATTCAGGAAAAAAGCATCGGACCAATACTTTCCGGACGCGACGTGATGGGAATTGCCCAAACCGGAACAGGTAAAACTTTGGCTTATACGCTTCCCGTTCTCAAAACCTGGAAATACAACAAGAGCGGCAATCCCACAGTGTTGGTTTTGGTGCCAACCAGAGAATTGGTGGTTCAGGTAACGGAAGTGATCCTAAAAATGACAGAGAATCTGACCGCAAGAGTCATCGGAATCTACGGTGGGAAAAACATCAATACACAAAAATTATTGTTCAACGATGGTTGCGATATCTTGGTTGGAACGCCGGGTAGAGTAATGGATTTAGCAATTGACAATGCGATTTCTCTGAAAGAAGTGAACAAACTGATCATTGATGAGTTTGATGAAATGCTGAATCTTGGTTTCCGCCCTCAACTGACACACATCTTCGAAATGATGAAAGAGAAAAGACAAAATATTCTTTTTTCTGCAACAATGACAGATGCTGTAGATGCTTTGTTGAATGAATATTTTGCCGGTCCAATCGAGATTTCTTTGGCTAGGTCAGGAACACCTTTGGAGAAGATTGCGCAATCTGCAGTTCCGGTCGAGAATTTCAACACCAAACTGAATCTCTTAATTCATCTTCTTAAAACTGAAACGGATCTTGAAAAAATCCTCATTTTCGCTAATAATAAAAAGCACGCTGATCTGATATTCGAAAAACTGAATGTCGAATTTCCGAACCAGTTTGGCGTTATTCACTCTAATAAATCTCAGAATTTCCGTTTGAGAGTGATGCAAGAGTTCACCAATGAGGAATTGCGAGGCGTTATTACCACAGATATTATGGCGAGAGGTCTGGATATTCCGGATATTTCTCACGTTTTCAACTTCGAGATTCCTGAGGTTCCAGAGCAATATATTCACAGAATTGGTAGAACTGGTAGAGCGGACAAAGAAGGAATCTCAATCAGTTTCTTTACAAAGAAGGAGGAAGCGCAACTTTTGGACATCGAACTTTTGATGGACAGAGAGATCAAAAAAACCGAATTCCCGGAAGCGGTTGCAATTTCAAAAGTAAAAATCGCATCAGAACAGGAAGAAGTGAAGATGAAGTTCTTGACGACAGCCAAACTCAACGAAGGAGATTCTGCATTTCACGAGAAAAAAGCGAAGAACAAGAAAACCAATCTGGGAGGACCAAGCAAGCGAAAAGAACCCAAGAAATTCGGCGCGAACAGAGCTCAGCAGAAGCAGAAGTCTATTGCGAAGAGAAAGAAATAAAATTTGACTGCCTTAGGATTTTCTGAGGATTTTTTTATTGCATAGTATAAATTTTAAGGATTTTATCAGGAATTCCATCTGAGTTTTGATCCATCTTATCATCGACTAAGATCTGCATTTCAGTCTTCGATAAAGAATAAACATTAATTGATTCTTGGGTGACGCCGTCAATTTTATGAGAAATAGTTTTTGCTGCTTCGTTATAAATATAATCCATTTCTTGGAGAAAACCAATATTGCCACATTGGCCGGTCTGAGGATCTGAAAAATTTTCTGCGAGATATTTCCCATTGCTCCTGTAAGTGTAATTTGATTTTCTGATGCAATCTGTAGCAGGAATTGTATTGGAATAAATAATTGATCCATCTTTGCCGGAAATAGCGATATAATCAGTCGTTTTCCAGGTTCCGACAATCATCATGGATTCTTCTTTTTCATCATCATCTTTCCTGCAATAAATCATTGATAATGAAGCAAAAGCAATTAGAATCAGCTTTCTCATAGTATTAATTTTCCACAAATAAAATGAAAATTAATTGATTAATAAAACCTAACTCCTGATCCACTTCCAAATCTCCTTCAAAGTCGCCTTGTTGCCATACATCAAAATCCCAACTCTGTAGATTTTCGAAGCAATAAAGACCATCAGCAGCGTAGAAGCAATCAAAAGGAAGATCGAAAGCAAAATCTGCCAAAGCGGAACGCCAAACGGAATCCTCGCAATCATCGCAACCGGCGAAGTGAAAGGAATGATCGAGAGCCAAAAAGCCAGCGGTCCGTCGGGATTGTTCATAATTGTGAAACTTCCATAAAGTCCCAACATCAAGGGAATAATCGCAAACAGCGTGAACTGCTGCGTCTCGGTTTCATTGTCAACGGCGCTGCCAATCGCTGCGTACATCGAACTATAAAAAATATACCCGAATAAAAAGAAAAATACAAAAACCCCGATGACGGTGGCATAATTCATATCCAAAAGAATGTGGGAAACTTCTGTCGCCATCTGCCGTATGTCCAGATTTTTCATCATGTCGTCCTGTCCGGTTGGGATATTTTTCTGCATGGCCGAGAATCCCGTATTCAAGACAATCGCCGCTGCTACAGACATCGCAATCCAAACGGTGAACTGCGTCAATGCTACCAAAGTGACGCCCAAAATCTTTCCCATCATCAGCTCAAACGGTTTGACTGACGAAATGATGATTTCCACGACGCGGTTATTTTTTTCCTCTAGAACGCTCCGCATCACACGCACGCCGTAGATGATGATAAACATAAAAACAACGTACATCAAGCCCATACTCAGCGCAGTTTTGATGCCAAAGGCCAGATCGGTTTCTGGGTGGTCGCTTTCGGCAACATTTTGAGAAATCAGTTTGAAATTCTTATCCAGATTCACGATTCTATCTTCTCGTATTCCCAGTTGTTTGATCTTTTCTTTCTTCAGAATATTGCTAAGATCCGCCGAAATAGCCATTTTTGCATCCATTCCTATTTTTTTGTTAGTCAACAGTTTTGTCCCATTTTCCAACGCATCAAAATTGGTCTCTTTCAGTTCTGGGATGATGAGCAAACCGTCTGTCCCTTTCATATTTTTCAGATTTTGAATCAAGGCATTCTCTGTATTGCGAGGCACAAAAGTGTAGGTAATTTCTTTGGTCGATTTCAATTGCCCTTCGAAAAGTCCGCTTTTGTCCACCACATCAAAATGATATTCTGCCTCGTTGGCCTTGAACATAAAACCGATCAAAACCCCGAAACCAACCATCAGAATCGGCGCGAGAATCGTGAGAATAATAAAAGATTTCTTCTTCACTTGCGTCAGAAATTCTCGTTTGGTAATTAGATATATGTTTTTCATTTTTTATTGTAAAAAGTATAATGTACAATGTAAAAAGTATTATGTACAGAGTATCAAGATCACTGATTTGTTTTTTGTCTTTCATCATTTGTCACTGCACAGCATTGATGAAAACCTCATTCATACTCGGGATTTTCTCGTTGAACGTGCGGATCGTTCCGGCTTCCAGAAGGTCTTGAAGCAGAATATTTTGATTCTCCGGATTTTTGAGTTCAAAATGAAACAGACCATTATTGGTCGTCATATTTTCGATTTGATATTTTCTCGCCAGCTCCTCCAGTTTTTCCGCATTCGTATCCGACAAAACCACAGAGAAAACGTTCTCCTTAAACTGCTCGCGAACATCAAAAACCTTCCCGTCCAAAACTTTCTTAGAATGGTTAATCAGCGCCACAAAATCGCACATTTCTTCCACACTTTCCATTCGGTGCGTCGATAGGATAATGGTCGTTCCTTCGTTTTTCAGTCGGATGATTTGGTCTTTGATGAGATTCGCATTTACAGGATCGAAACCCGAAAAAGGCTCATCCAGAATCAGCAATTTCGGGCGGTGCAAAACCGTTACTACAAACTGGATTTTCTGCGCCATCCCTTTCGACAGTTCGCTCAGTTTTTTCTTCCACCATTGGTCGATATTCAGTTGCTCAAACCAAAATTTGGCCTGCGAAAGCGCTTCCGTTCGCGACATTCCCTTCAGCTCGCCAAAATATAGAAGCTGGTCGCCCACCGTCATATTCTTGTAAAGTCCACGTTCCTCCGGCATATAACCGATGTTGCGGATGTGTTCCGGATTCAATTCTTTGCCATCGATCCAAACCTTGCCCTCGTCGGCCTGCGTGATCTGATTGATGATGCGGATAAATGATGTTTTTCCCGCGCCATTCGGACCCAAAAGACCATAAATGCTCGCCGTGGGAACTTCCAGAGAGAAATCCTGAAGCGCAATTTTCTTTCCGGCGTTGTAGGTTTTCGTGATATTTTCAGCTTTCAGCATCGATAAGTTTAAATAAAAATTAATAATTAATATTTTGGAGCAAGACGATTTCCCTTTCGGTTCACTTGTCCATCCCGCTGTCCGCTCTATCTTTTTTTGCTACGAAGATTGGTCATTAAAAGAAAATTTTGTCCCAAGCAAAAAAAGGATGCCGCTACCATCGGGGCTATGTTGAGGTTTCCTCTTTCGTTCGCCGATTAAATCCCACAAAATTAGTCCATAAATATTAAAAAAGTTACAGAATTGGAATCAATTCCAAATTGATCTTAATTTGTCTCTCCGTTTCTCAATGTTGTGAAGTCATCCCAAAGTGCGTTTAAAATATAATATTTTGATTATCAATTATTTGGTTAATGATTTTTTAATCTAAGATTTGGCGAAAGCTGTTTTTGTTCTTCGGAATAAAACGGGCTAAAGCCCTGTCTATTGCGATGTTTGGGCTAAATCCATTTTAATGCCATAATTTATTTTAAATTTGCGAAATTCAAAAGCCAACTTTATGCCTCAAGAATTTTTGGGAAATTCCCAGTTCAATATATCAAATCAAACCGTTTCCGCCAGTTGCCCATCCAATATCGCACTTATTAAATATTGGGGAAAGCACGAGAACCAGATCCCGGCAAATCCCAGCATCAGCTACACTTTGACCTATTGCAGAACCAATACCACGGTGCATTTTTTGCCAGATAAAGCGTTTTCTGTACAGACTTTTTTATCGGGAAATGAAGAAAAGAAATTTGCCAATAAAATTGAAAAATATTTCCAAAACATCGCGCCCTATTTGCCTTGGATTCTCAAAGGAAGGTACGTGATCGAAACAGAAAACACCTTTCCGCACAGCTCCGGAATTGCAAGTTCGGCGTCCGGTTTTGGCGCCCTTGCAAAATGTCTGATGAGTCTTGACCAAATATTTTCAGTTGAGAATCCGCCAGCCTCCATCATAACGCAAAAAGCCAGCTTTTTAGCAAGATTGGGAAGCGGGAGCGCGTGCCGAAGTCTCTACGAAGGCCTAGTGGTTTGGGGAAAAACCGAAGAAGTGGAAGGCAGTTCAGACCTATTTGCTGTTCCTTATAATAATGATTCTGTTCATCCGATTTTTAGAAACTTCCACGATTGGGTTTTGCTGATTCACGAAGGTCAGAAGTCTGTTTCGTCCACAGTTGGCCACGGCCTGATGAACAACAATCCTTACGCCGAAAGACGTTTCCAGGAAGCGCACGAAAATTTTGCCAAGCTGAAAACGATTCTATCCACAGGCGATATGGCAGGTTTTATCAAACTCGTAGAACACGAAGCGTTGACGCTTCACGCCCTGATGATGATGAGCGATCCGCCCTTTATCCTGATGCAGACAGCCACTTTGCAAGTCATTAATAAGATTTGGGAATTCAGGAAAATCACGGGTTTGGCCTTGTTCTTCACGTTGGATGCGGGCGCAAATGTCCACTTGCTTTTTCCGAATGATATTGATAATAAGCGAATTACGAACTTCATCACAACAGAACTTGTTCCGCTGACGCAGCGCGGCGGTGTTGTGAAAGATGTGATGAGATTTTAAAACTTTTTCGACTTTGGATCGGAATTGACATTGGAGTTAAGATCTAAAATAAGATTTCAATTGATCATTATATTCCTTGAGAATGAACTCAAAAAGGGAATTCAATTTGGAACATTTTATGATTAAGTTTAAGGTCGAATTATTTTAAAATAAATAGTTTGAGTTTAAACCTTTTTTTTGTAATTTTGCAGTGTGAAAATCGAGGAGCAGCAAGACTTAGTTAGCATCGCCAGATTGATGGATACGATACGCGATATCAGAAAGGTAATGCGCCTTATTTTCATGAAGAAAATGAAGAGTCACGAGGTGGATGTCACGATTGAAATGATCGAGGTGCTTTATATTCTATGGAATAAGGATTACATCAACCAACAGGAAATTGTGGATAAAACTAACCGTAATAAAGCAAGCATCACGTCGTTAATCGACAATATGACGGCACGCGGACTCGTAAAACGCAATGCGGATCCTACTGACCGGCGCAACAATCTTATTGCTCTGACAAAGGAAGGGAAAATGTATCAACTGAAACTGGTTCCGCTGTTAGAAGAGATGTATGCGACCTTTCAAGTTGGCTTGTCGAACAATGAAATAGAAAATACAACCTTTGTCTTGCAAAAAATTTTGCGAGGTATGTCCTGACAGGTTCAAAAAATAAGGGATAAATTTATTAAAATAAGAGCAAAGGAAAGTAATTCTTTCTATCGCTAATAAAAATAGTTAGAATACAAACAGTATGATAACGAATTAATTTAAAAATGACGTTAAAAAAATTATTACTACTCTTTTTGTGCATTGCGGCAACGGTCGATATCAATGCGCAATATGTTTCTCAAAAAAAGATCTCGGTGCAGGAATTGTTTGATCTCACCCGGCAAAACCATCCAAATCTTATGGTTTCCAAAGCAGATATTGCCATAGCAAAACAAGGAATCGAGGTGGCAAAAGATGCGATGCTTCCTAATATTACCACGGGGTTGCAGGGATATTATATTGGTGATCCACTGATTATAGATAAAGATTTCTCCAACTCTACCAAAGTGGATATTCCTCATTTTGGCAACACCTTTTCTGCGGATGCCAGCGAATTGATATGGAAGGCGGGAAGTGTCCGCAATAACATCAGGAGTCAATCTCTACGTTCTGAGTTGGCAGAGTTGAGTTACCAGAACAACGAGCAAGGCATCAAACTTCTGGTTTTGGGCTATTATCTTGACCTGTACAAATTACTGAATCAAAAAGGCGTTTATCAGCAGAATATCAAGTTGGCAGAACAGAGATTGGACAATATCAACAAATTTTATAATCAGGGAATGGTGACCCGCAATGATGTAATCAGGGGCCAATTGCAGATTTCAAACCTTAAGCTAGCCCTGCAAGTAGTAGAAAATAACTGCCAGATTCTCAACAAGCAACTTACAGTCTCGTTGGGGTTGCAAGAAGATACGGAGATTTTGCCAGATCCGAGTGTTATCAGTAGCATCCCTCAGGCCTTAAGTATGGATGATTATAAAACCGAGGTGCAACAACATCCAGCGGTACAAATTGCCAAAAAATCGGTAGATTTATATGATCTTTCGGAAAAAATAACTAGAGCAGATATGCTTCCTACCTTGTCTGCATTTGCAGGTAATCGGCTGGCTAGACCTATCACGAGCACTTCGCCAGCGGTGGACATGTTTACAAACAGTTGGAGCGCAGGCTTTTCGTTGAACTTCAACCTAGATGCGCTTTACAAAACGCCTAAACGCTTAAAGCAGATTCAGTTTGAAAAAAACAAAGCACTTGCTCAAGAAAACGAAACTATGCAAAACTTGGATGTGTCGGTAAGTAGCGCTTATATAAAATACAACGAAGCGATTACACAAAATACAACGTTGAAGACCAATATGGAGCTTGCAGACGAGAACTATCGGATCATGAATAGCAAATACAACAATCAATTGGCGATACTCTTGGACCTGATTGATGCGAGTAATGCGAAGCTGGATGCGGAATTGCAATTTGCTAATTCTGAAATCAATATCGTTTATTCTTACTATAAATTGCTTAGAGAAAGTGGAAACTTATAATTAATTATTTGACAATAAAGAAATGCCAGAAAATACAGCAAATACAGAAATCAACGAAGCAGGGAATGTGCCCGTGGATGAGCGGCCTGAAGAACAAAAACAACCCAATCCTCGGGAAAACAAAAAGAAAAGCAGTGCCAA
This sequence comes from Weeksellaceae bacterium, assembly GCA_022013695.1. GTDB lineage: Bacteria > Bacteroidota > Bacteroidia > Flavobacteriales > Weeksellaceae > Epilithonimonas. Next base: position 199,684 of record JAKLPS010000024.1, on the reverse strand, counting down.
TAGAGTTAAGATTATCAATTTGGTAATCTTGATCGCGGTGCTTGCAGGTCTCTTCTTTGTTATCAAATCTTATTTCAACGTGGGGAATGATAGATATACCAATGCTGCGCAAGTGGAAGCTTTTATAAACCCCATCAATACGCGGGTTTCGGCTTACATCAAAGAAATCCGATTTACCGAGCATCAATTTGTAAAAAAAGGAGATACTTTGGTAATATTGGATGACCGCGAGATCCAAACGCAGCTAGGACAGGCCGAGGCAGCCTATATGTCGGCGGTGGCTTCTCGCAATGCGACCTCCAGCTCTGTGAAAACTGCGTCAAACAATGTCAACACCATCGGCTCCAATGTTGAGGCAGCAAAAGCAAATATAGATGCAGCGAAAGCAAGATTGTGGAACACAGAGCAAAATTTTAAACGTTATCAGAACCTCCTAAAAGATGAGGCAGTTACACGGCAACAGTTCGATCAGGTAAAATCGGATTACGATGCGCAGAAGGCGCAGCTGGAAGCTCAAATTTCGCAGTATCAATCCGTCATCAATTCCAGAACAGGCAGTGAACTTTCTGTAAACGAGGTAGAATCCCGATATGGTCTCAATGATGCCGAGATCAAAAGAACCGAGAGTGCCTTGGCTATGGCCAAATTAAACCTTTCCTATACCGTCATCACCGCGCCGCACGACGGCATTATGGGTAGGAGAATTGTAAACGTGGGACAGTTGCTGAATGCCAGCCAACAGATAGCCACCATTGTAGATATCAACAGTGTCTGGGTAACTGCCAACTATCGTGAAAAACAGATGCAGAATGTAACCATTGGTGGACTGGCAACAATAACCGTCGATGCTTTGGGCAGCAAAGAATTTGAGGGAAAAGTGACCGCCATTTCTGGAGCGACTGGTGCTAGATATTCTGCTATACCATTGGATAATTCTACCGGGAACTTTGTCAAAGTACAGCAGCGTATCCCGGTGCGAATTGAGTTTACCAAAAACAACAAACGCGAAGATCTAAGATTGCTTCGAGCAGGGATGAATGTAGAGGTAACATTAAAATAAAGAACTATGTACGTAAAAGGGCCATTTGCCACTTGGGTTCCTAAACCCCTGATGTTGCTCCTGATTTTAATTTTCCTATTACCATTGATAGCGGTAAATGGAATCTATAGCAGCAATATGACGGATTTTTCGGGTGCATTTTCCACCTATTCAGAATATATCTCCTTGGCAAATAATGCTACTCCCATCGGTATGGGCGTGGCCGGAACCCTTATTATGCGTGTCAAAATGCGCTTTCGTTCCAAAGAAATAATTATAGTTTGTAGCGTTCTTATGGCTTGCATTTCATACGTTATAGGAACCACAGATAATATATTGGTAGTTATCGCAGGAAGTTTTTTTATAGGCTTCTTTAAAATGTTTGCCTATATGGAAATGATGCTGCCCGTTATGTTTATCTTATCACCAACAGGAGAGAGAGGTAGGCTTTATTCTATGTTTTACCCTCTTATCATCGGTACTGGACAACTTTCTTCATTCCTGATGGCGGACTTAATTTTTGACAGCACTTGGCAGGCACCTTATTTCGTGATGTCGATACTGATGCTGGTGATTGCCGCATTGTCTGTGATTTTCCAGCACAACCAACGGTTTAGCTTCAAAGTTCCTCTGTATCAAGTAGATTGGGTATCTGTGATTCTATTAGCCATTTCTGCAATGTTGCTAAACGTGGGTCTTACCTTTATGCGTCAGCAGGGTTGGTTCAATTCGCCATTTATTATTGGTTCTCTTGTGACAAGTATCGTACTTTTGGTCGCGATTATTTATCGTCAAAAAGTTCTCAAACATAAACTGATCAAATTTGAATTAATTATTCAAAAAGTAAATCTCAGACACGCTTTAATATTGCTACTTTTGATGGGCGCATACCTGGCCTCGTCCAGTATTTTTACACAATATACACTCAATGTTTTGGGGTACAACAATCTTATCAACGCTAGGCTCAATCTATGGATGATTCCAGGAATTATTGTCGCTGGGATTCTTGCCTTTCAAGGTTTCAAAAATAAATGGTTTGTAAAATACTACATCATTTTGGGATTTACTGCATTTTTTGTGCATACGTTAATGCTTTATTTGATGCTGCAACCGCAGATGAATATAGAATATCTCTATTTGCCGATGTTTTTGAAGGGTTTGGGCTTGGGCATCCTCTACATAGGAATCTGGTATTATGCCATGTTAGATATTCAGATAGATGATATGCGGACAATTATCGGTGTCATGATCATGGTGCGAACTTTTGTTGCAACGGCTTTATCTAGTGCAGTCATTAGCTGGGCCGCTTATCAGAGCCAGTGGCAAAGCCTGAGCGATATATCCCTATATTTGGATATGGGCGCTTTTACTGATGGAATTGGTATGTACCCAGCCACCCAGATCAATGCGATGCTAGACTCGTATAAGATTGTTTTGGGAGATTTATGTTGGCTCATTGTCCCGATATTAATTTTTGTGATGACACACCATTACGGCCATTTGAATAGCCGACGAATCGTGTTTTTGAGAAAGATCGTACGAGGAAATACCGTGCGGGGCTATAAGTTTTCCAACTAATGATGAAAATGTTTTTTAAAATACAAATGTATGTACATTAAAGGTCCTTTTGCCACTTGGGTGCCTAAGCCAATGATGCTGCTCCTTATTATTATTTTCCTATTTCCTCTCATAGCGATGAATGGGGTTTATACGAGTAACATGACCGATATTTCGGGTGCGCTAGCCACTTATGCAGAGTATATATCTATGGCCAACAATGCCACTGCCATCGGCATGGGTGTCGCGGGGACAATTGTTATGCGGGTCAAAATGCGTTTTCGCTCCAAAGAAATATTAGTGTTTTGCACCACGGCCCTGGCAGGCATTTGTTATTTGATAGGAACCACAGATAATATATTGGTGGTCGTCATAGGAAGTTTTTTTATTGGCTTCTTCAAGATGTTTGCATTTATGGAAATGATGTTGCCCGTCATGTTCATTTTGTCTCCAACGGGAGAACGAGGCAGACTTTACTCTATGTTTTACCCTTTGGTATTGGGAGTTGGGCAACTTTCTTCTTACGTGATGGCCGATCTGATTTTTAACAGCAGTTGGCAGGCACCATATTTCGTGATGGCAACAGTGATGTTAGTCATTGCCGCTCTATCATTAATTTTCCAGCACAACCAACGCTTTGGCTTCAAGAAGCCCCTTTATCAGATAGATTGGTTGTCTTTGGTTCTCTTATCAATTTCCGTAATGTGTCTCAACTTTGGACTTACTTTTATGCGTCAGCAAGGTTGGTTCAATTCACCATTTATAACCGGGTCGATTGTAATAAGTTTGGTGCTGTTAGCAATAGTCATCTACAGGCAAAAATTCCTAAAACGCAAACTCATCAAGTTTGAGTTGATCGTACAAAGAGTCAATCTCTGGCATGCATTTACCTTGCTGATGCTGATGGGTGCATATTTGGCTTCTACAAGCATTTTCACTCAGTATACACTCAATGTTTTAGGGTACAACAATCTTATCAATGCAAAACTCAACTTGTGGATGATTCCAGGCATTATAATCGCAGGGATTCTTGCGTTTTATGGTTTCAAACAAAAATGGAATGTAAAGTTCTATATCGCTGCAGGCTTTGTAGTATTTTTCTTATATACCCTAATGTTGTATCTCATGATTCAGCCGCAAATGAATATAGAATATCTCTATTTTCCTATGTTCCTGAAAGGGTTGGGATTGGGCATTCTGTTTATTGGCATCTGGTATTATGCCACATTAAATTTGCAGATAGATGACATGATTAGTATTATTGGAATCATGATAATGATGCGCTCCTTTGTGGCAACGGCTTTTGCGGGAGCATTTCTCAGTTGGGCAGCCTATCAAGGCCAGTGGCAAAGTTTAAATGATATCTCGATGTATTTAGAGAACGGAAATTTTACCGATGGAATAAGTTTGTACCAGCCCATGCAAATCAACGCCACGCTGGCCTCCTTCAAAATTGTGCTGGGCTATTTGTGTTGGCTCATCATCCCAATTTTGATTTTTGTTCTGACACACCATTACGGGCAATTAAATAGTCGCAGAATTGTCTTTTTGAGAAAAGTAGTGAGGGGAAATACCATACGAGGCTATAAGTTTTCAAATTAAAAATGAATATGATGATAATTAATCTATTGATAATGAACAAGAGATCAATCTTAATCTTTTTGTTAATTTCAACATTAAGTATCAATCTCTGCAAAGCTCAGGACACAGAAGCGCCTGTTTCTTCAAAAGGAAAATTTGGCCTTTCTGCCATAATGGGTCACGCCTTTATCAAACACAACGTTGATACTAATAGAAACGACATTAGTTCAGCTGCAGCTTTAGGTATCAACGTCAATTACTGGATCTTCAACAATCTGGCGATTGGTTTGCACTCCGATATGATTTTCGAAAGCTTTATTATTGAGGAACACAACGGCGAAGAGGAAAATAGTTTGATCGAGAGAGAATATCCAATCTCTGTAAATGCGGTAGCAACATATAAACCTTTACATTCTTTCGCATTGCTGGCGGGCATTGGTAAAGAGTTCAGCAAAGAAAAAGATTTTTCTATGTTTCTTGTTGGGACAGAGTATATGGTAGAGATTCCGCACGACTGGGAACTTGAACTTTCGGCAACCTACGAAGAAAAAAATAAGGCCTCTGACACCTTTGTGGTCGGATTGGGCATCACCCAAGATCCTAAACTTTGAAAAGAAACATCATTTATAAAGTTTCAAATGAAAAATATATTATTCCTGACAGATTTTTCTGATGTAGCAGAGAATGCTTTCATCTATGCACTGTCGCTCGCAGAAAAGATGGAGGCGGAACTCCATATTCTTCACATCGTTCCGATTGTGGAAACCAAAGATCCAGACGAACTGCAAACTGTTCATCCATTTGCAAAAGTTTTTAACGAAAATTTGGAAGATGAAGAGTGGGGAAGATTCAAAACCGAAGCAAGCAAACTCGAGAAAATCGCCGAGCAAAATAATAAATTGCAAGTTCCTGTCGAATTTCATTTCGAGAAAGGTATTTTTACCGAAACAGTTTCTGACTACATCTACGAAAAATCAATAGATGTAGTGGTGATGGGAAGCTCCGGCGCGAATACGATTGACAAGAAATTGTTTGGTTCCAACACCGGAAAACTTATCAATCAGATAGACATTCCGTTTTTAGCCGTACCCCACAAAGCGGTCTTTTTTGCCATCAGTAGCTTTACCCTTGCCGTGATGATGACCGATAAGGAATATCCAATTATTCAAAACTTGTCCGCCAAATCTCTTAAATATAATTTCAAATTTAATTGTGTCACCGTGGTCGAATCTGAGAAAATGGCCATACAAGCACAAAGTAAAAAGAAGATTTGGCTGCAGAATATGGGAAATGATCAGCTCACCCTCGATATCGTAGTCAGTCCCACTGTCGAAAAAGGCTTAGAAAACTATATACAAAACAATCGAACAGATGTTCTATGCATCATCCACCGTCATCTTTCGTATTTTCAAAGAATATTCAAACTCAATCATAGCAATCGTTTGCTGCAAAGTTCAAAAACAGCTCTGCTTATTTACAATACCAAAATGTAACAGAACAAGGCTAGGATTAAACTTTAAAAAAATCGCACTAAGCGTAAATTACAGAAAAACCACTCATAAACACTGATAAGCAAGAACAGACTTCTGAGAAAGCAAGCTTCTTGAAACCTCCAGTTTTAGGCATCTATTAAGACAATAAAAGCGATTCTGGCATTATGAACAAACCTTTATATCACAAAAACCAACACGAGACAGAACTTTTTAATGCGTTGAGACAAAGGGTACACGCAAGAGTAAAGTCAATCAGTCAAAGCAGGGATAGAACCGTCCGGCTCAAAGCATTTCTTTTCCCACTGCTGTATTTTGCCGCCTATTTGGTAGCCATTAGCAACAGCAAAAATCCCCTAGTTTATATCGCATGCTACCTGTTTATGGGAATCGACGTTGTGCTCATCTACCTCAATCTCATTCACGAGGCCGCGCACAACAATATCTATAAATCAAAAAAATATAACAGATGGTTCCTGAAACTCTTCGACCTCTTGGGTGCCAACAGCTATATTTGGGAACGCAGGCACATTCTTAGCCACCATTCTTTTCCAAACGTTGACGGCTGGGATACAGATATTGAGCAAAGCGGACCCATCCTGGTCTATCCTCACAGCCAAGCGAAAGGTTTGCAAAAGTATCAGCACCGATTCTTTTTTCTGGCCTATCCGCTTTACTTATTCAATTGGATGTTTATCCGCGATTTCCGCGATTTCTTTGATGAAAATCGGATCATCCAAAAAACACAGACCAAAATACCTTTTATAGAAAAACTGCGAATGTTGCTATACAAGATTTTCTACTTCTTCTATCAGATCTTCATCCCGATCTTCATGATAGGCGCATCTTGGCGGCTCGCCATTTTTTCCTGGTTGTTGCAGATGTTGGCGGCCAGCAGTTTTGCCCTGTTTGTGCTCTTGCCTCTGCACGCCATCCAAGATAATGAGTTTCCGGAAATCGACCAAAGCGGAAATCTCCCGTACAGCTGGCTCCGTCATCAGTTTGAGGTTACCAATGATCTTACGAATCATAATCTTTTTATACGCCATATTTTGGGGAATTTCAACTATCACGTGGCTCACCACCTATTTCCCAATTTCAGTTATGAATATTATCCCGAGATTACCGAGGAAATCCGGCTTTTTGCCATAGAAAACCACTTTCATTACAAGCAATATTCCCTTTTCAAAGCTTTGAATATGCACTACCAGCTTTTGAAAAGCAATGCAACAAGCATAAGAGCCGTGATGGAGGAATCGATGTAGTGGAGACTGTATTCAGAATTATATAATAGAGGTTTAATAGTCAAAAATAGTTGGTGAAATTCTTTGTAACGCCGACTACTACTGATGATAGATAAAGTTTATTGAACTTTGTTTGAACAAACTTGTAGAGGTCACAACTTAACTAAATATCAGATTTTTGGTGAATATTTCCTAAAGTGACTATTCGTTTTTTTAGATTATTGAAAATCGTGCTTGTAAGAGGTGATTTTCCTATGATTTCAGCGCTTGCCGAAGCTTTTGCATAAATAATCTTGCAGTTTGCTCCAATGTTCGGTATCGAGCGCTCATTTGGTTTGGAGAAAGACTTTTCGTTGGGGGGTTTACATCTCGAAATAAATGAAAAACGCTTTTCTTACACCAAATTTTGCTTTGTGAAACCGCGTCTCAGTAGAAGAACTTTTTGTGTCATTTCCAAAATCCTTATCTTTGAAAGAAAATAGTCGATGCGGAATTTTATGGTCTTCCTTTTACTGTCTATAAGTTGTTTCGGATTCTCACAAAAGTTTTCGCAGCAAGAAAAAGAACTGATTCTTTCCGGCGATGCCCAAACGCCTTTGCCGATCTACCAAACCAACAATGAGGATCAGCACAAAGTTTTGCTGTCTCAATCGATAGAGATTTCGCCCAAAGATAAAAATCTGCCCATCCTGATTGAGAGAATGAGGCTGGCGCTTGCTGCAACAGACGGTGGCGTTGGCATCGCCGCACCACAGGTCGGGATCAATCGCCGTTTGGTTTTGGTTCAGAGGTTTGATAAACCCAATACGCCTGTGGAATATTTCATCAATCCGGAAATCGTTTGGCGGTCTGAGCTTTTAGACAAAGGTCCGGAAGGCGATCTTTCGATTGAGAATTTTAGAGGCGATTTCTACAGAAGTCACAGCATACGAGTGCGATACGATGACTTGGAAAATAAGAAGCACGACGAGATGGTAGAAGGTTTCTCAGCGGTGATTTTGCAGCACGAGATCGATCATTTATTCGGTATTTTAATATCCGATAAGCAGCAAAGCGAAAAGGATTGGCGATACAAAGAGGTGAAAGTTTATCAGAAATCCAAATATTAGAGTAAGAGTATCAGAGCACGCCAGTTAGGTCTGGTTTTTGAACAGAAAGATAGAACCCATAAAACAATAAAACTATGAACTTCATTATCCGCTTGCTGATTACAGCGGTTTCAGCATTTTTGCTAAGCAAAATTCTTTCGGGCGTTCACTTCGACGACTTTTGGTCCACGATTATTTTCGCCTTCGTTTTGGGAATCCTGAACGTTTTTGTAAGACCGATACTTTCGATTTTGTCTTTGCCGATTACCATCCTCACCTTGGGATTATTTTCATTGGTAATCAACGCCGTCATCATTCTATTGGCAGATTCGTTGATGGATAGTTTGACGGTGGCCAACTTCTGGTGGGCACTGTTGTTCAGTATTTTGCTATCATTGGTCACATCGGCTTTTTCGACTATTTTTGAAAGTGATGAGTAAAAATCAAAAGAGTTTCAGACCACCTGAAACTCTTTTTTTTAGTTTTTAATTCCTTCGATAAAGGCTTTTCCTTTGCTATTCCAATCTTTATTTTCCAAAAGAATTTTCACAAAAGCAGTTCCAATAATTCCGCCAGCTGCTTTTTCGGTCACTTGTTCGAAATCAGATTTGGTCTTAATGCCAAACCCGATGAATACAGGATTTTTTAGATTCAAGGAGGCTAATCTATCCAGATAGTCTTCGTTTTTTACTTCCTTTTTTTCGGTTCCGGTGGTTGATGAGCTAGAAACGGCGTACAAAAATCCCGAACTCAAAGAATCTAAATACTGAATGCGCTCTTCCGAAGTTTCGGGTGTAACCAAAAAAGTAAAATTTAAACCGTATTTTTTCAAAATAGATCGGTAATTCTTCTCAAATTCTATGGGAGGAAGGTCGGGAATAATCAATCCCGAAACTCCCGAGAGAGCACATTCTTCGCAGAATTTTTCAAAACCAAAAATCAAAACGGGATTGATGTATCCCATCAAAATCACCGGGATTTTGATTTCATTTTTTACCGATTTCAGTTGAGAAAAAAGTTTGGCAATCGACATTCCGTTTTTCAGAGCCAGATTGTGTGCTTCTTGGATTACGGGTCCATCGGCCACGGGATCAGAATATGGCATCCCTATTTCCATCATATCGGCGCCAGAATTTTGGATGATTTTCATAATCTCTGCAGTATCTTCCAAATGTGGAATTCCGGCAGTAAAGTAGATATTGAGTTTTTTTTGTTGCATTTCGGATGCTGAAGCTTGGGGGTTATTTTGGTTCATTTTTTTATTAATTAATTTTAAAATCCTCAGTTTTCTAAATTCCCCTTTCCATTTTAGCAAGATACGTTTCCATATCCTTGTCGCCACGTCCGCTGAGACAAATCACCACCACTTCATCTTTTTGGAATTTCTTTTTGCCCAAAATAGAAAGAGCATGCGCACTTTCCAAAGCCGGAATAATGCCTTCCATTTTCGTCAATTCAAAAGCTGATTTTAGCGCTTCATCATCATCAATGCTAAAAAATTCTGCCCGATTGTTTTTAAATAAATTGGCGTGAAAAGGACCAATTCCGGGATAATCTAAACCGGCAGAAATAGAATGGGGTTCTATCACTTGTCCGTCTTTGGTTTGCATCACAATGCTTTTACTGCCGTGTAAAACGCCCGTAGTTCCCAGAAAAGTGGTGGCTGCAGATTTCCCAGAATTTACGCCAAAACCACCCGCTTCGGCAGCGATGATTTTCACGCTCGGTTCATCTACAAAATGGTAAAAAGTGCCTGCAGCATTGCTTCCGCCGCCTACACAAGCGATGACGTAATCAGGATTTTCTCTTCCTATTTTTTCTTTCAATTGCCATTTAATTTCCTCCGAAATCACACTTTGAAATCGCGCCACCAAATCTGGAAAAGGGTGCGGACCTACCACACTTCCGATGATGTAATGCGTGGTGGTAGCATTGTTGATCCAATCTCGCAAAGCCTCATTCACCGCATCTTTCAGGGTTTTGGAACCTGAAGTGGCGGGAACCACTTTGGCGCCGAGCATTTTCATTCGGGCTACATTTGGGGCTTGTCTTGCAATGTCGATTTCGCCCATATAAACGATGCATTCCAAATTCATCAAAGCGCAAGCGGTAGCGGTGGCAACGCCGTGCTGGCCGGCTCCGGTTTCCGCGATAATTCTCTTTTTTCCTAGTTTCTTAGCGAGCAAAACTTGTCCCAAAGCGTTATTGATTTTGTGCGCTCCCGTGTGGTTCAAATCTTCGCGTTTGAGATAAATTTGCGTTTTGTATTTTTTGCTCAGATTCTTAGCAAAATAGAGTGGAGTAGCGCGTCCGACATAATTCTTAAGCAAATCCTGAAATTCGGTTTGGAATTCTTCGGATTCGATGATTTGAATATAATTTTGTTGAAGTTCTTCCACATTCGGATAGAGCATTTCAGGAACGAAAGCGCCTCCGAAATCTCCATAATATCCGTTATGATCGGGATTTTTATAGGTCATTTTATTAATCTTTTAAATATTTTTATTTTTTCAATATCTTTATTTCCAGGTTCAAGTTCAAATTTCGAATTGATGTCCAGAGCTTTCGGTTGATGGTTGATGGTTGATAGTTGATGGATATTTTCCAAAGAAATTCCGCCGCTTAGAAAATAGGGAAGTGGGATTTCGATTTCGTTCAGAATATTCCAATCGAAGGTTTTCCCTGTTCCGCCAAAAACTTGGGAATCGGTGTCGAAAAGGAGATAGTCGATGGTTGATGGTTGATGGTTGATGGTTTTTTGTAACTCTTCCAGTGTTTGATTTCCGATTCTGATGACTTTGATAATTCCAATTTTTGGGTTTAGTTTTTCTGTTAATTCCAAAATAAAATCTTCATTTTCGTCGCCGTGAAATTGGATGAAATTTAAATCTGACCTTTCCGAAATTTCAACAATTCTTTCTATATTTTCATTCACAAAAACCCCCACTTTTCTTCGATGATTGATTTCCGAAATTTGTTTTAAAGTCAAATGATTCAAAACGAATCTTGGTGATTTTTCATAAAAAATAAAGCCCAGAAAATCGACATTCATAGAAATTAATTCCTGAATTTGACTCGCTCTTGTCAATCCGCAGACTTTGAGTTTTAGTTCGTTTTCCATTTCTAATTTCTAAAATCTAATTTCTCTAATAAATTCTCCGAATGCTTTGCCCGGATTTTCATTTTTCATAAAATATTCGCCCATCAAAAATCCATCGAAACCTTTTTCTTTCAGGAATTTGAAATCTTCTTCGTTGTAGATTCCACTTTCTGCAACGGACAAAATATCATTGGGAAGTTGGTTTTTCAAATTGACAGAATGTTGCAAATCGACTTTAAAATCCTTCAAATTTCTGTTATTAATTCCTACCAAATCTACATTTTTATTAATATGAACAAGTTCTTCTTCGGAATGAATTTCCAATAAAACTTCGAGGTTCAATTGATGCGCCAATTCTGTAAATTCTGAAACCTGAGTTGGAGAAAGACAAGATGCAATCAACAGAATGACATCGGCTCCGATTGATTTTGCTTCGTAAAATTGATATTCATCGATCATAAAATCCTTTCTCAAAATTGGAATGTTGATGTGATTTCTGACGCTCAAAATATCTTCAAAACTGCCACCGAAAAAATCTCTATCTGTCAAAATAGAAACAGCGCTTGCTCCAAACTTTTCGTATTGAGAAACGACTTCCAATGGTGAAACTTTATCATTGATGATTCCTTTGCTCGGTGATTTTCTTTTGAATTCGGTGATGATTCCTGATTTGGATTTCAAAGTTTCTTTCAACGAAAAAGTTGGTCTTCCAAAAAATTCTGAATCTTTTAGTTGTTCGATAGAAATCTTGGATTTTGAATCTGCAACTTCTTGTTTTTTTCTTTCTATTATTTTATCTAAAATCGTCATTTTATAACATACTTTTCAATTGATGCTGAAACTGCGACCCGGCTTGAGCGGATCCCGATGTAAAATCGGGAGGGAGCGGAAGACGGAATTTGTCGCCATAAAAATTCTAATTAATAATACTTTTCAGACTTTGTAAAGCTTTTCCACTTTCCAAACTGTCTTTTGCTAATACCAGGCAATCTTCATAATTTCCATATTTCCCAGTGTTTTCTAGAGCAATCGCAGCGTTTGCCAAAACTACAGAATTCTGTTCCTGAGTTCCTTTTCCTTCCAGAATATTAATGAAAATCTTCGCTGATTCTTCTTTTGTATTGCCTCCAAAAATACTTTCCGGATCTATATTTTTGAATTTTAAATCTTCTGCTGAATAAATTTTTTCACCCGTTTTGCTGAATATTTTGGTATCTCCAGTTAACGAAATTTCGTCATAACCGTCCAAAGCGTGAACGAGCATAAACTCACTTTTCTGCTGTTGCAAAAGGTATTGATAAACCCTTGCGATCTCGAGATTTGCAACGCCGATCATCGAATATTTTGGTTTCGCAGGATTTACCAACGGTCCAAGAATATTGAAAAAGGTTTTAAGTCCCAATTGCTTTCTCAAAGGTGCGACAGACTTCAAAGCGGGATGGAATAGTGGTGCGTGGATGAAACAAATATTTCCTTTTTCCAGATCGGATTTCAAATCTTCAGAATTATCTTTGAATTTGTAACCTAATTCCTCTAAAACATTAGACGATCCGGAAATTGATGATGCGCCGTAATTTCCTTGTTTCGCCACTTTTTGTCCAGTTCCCGCAACGATGAAACTCGCCAAAGTAGAAATATTGAATGTATTTTTTCCATCGCCACCGGTTCCGACAATGTCTACCAAGTCATTCGTTCCCAAATCAATAGGTTTTGCTAATTGAAGTAATGCTTCTCGGAAACCTGTGAGTTCTTCCAGAGTAATGCTTCTCATCAAGAAAACGGTTACGAATGCAGTGACCTCGCTTTCATTGAATTTATTTTGTGAAATCTCTGTCAAAATCGTTTTGGCTTCGGCTCTTGTCAAAGTCTGGTGGTTGAAGAGATATTGTAGTATTTGTTTCATTTTTTTTATTTTATTTCACAAATTACAGCGTTGTGATCTGAAATCTTTCTGTCGATTTTTATCATTTTACTTTTTACTGTTTTTTTTCTCAGAAAATCGTTGTTCATTACAATATGGATTGCGCAATCGGCATTTTCTTTTGTTATAATCTCCAAATTTTCATTTTCAAAAAATGATTTAGTTTCATCAATCACTTTTATGCTTGGATATTTCCAACCCGAGAAAGCAACATTGAAATCGCCGGAATAACAAATGTTTCCTTTTAGTTTTCTGATTTCATTTTTTTGATTTTCGAGATCATTTTCAAAATAAAAACCTCGTCCACCAAAACTTCCGATAATGCTTCCGTACAAAGTTAATTCTCCTAATTTAGTATCAATTTTTCCAGAAATTGCAGTGTATTCATCGTAAGTTTTTATGATTTCAGTGAAAGGATATTTTGAAAAAATACTGACCCGATTTTCTTTTGCTACATATTTTTGACCATCGTGAAAATCTGGTAATTCTCTTGAATGTAAGCTAAAATATTCAGTTCCAAAATCTATCGTTAAATTGGTTTCTGTCAAAAAAATCAAATCAGGATTTTCCGATAAAATTAAATTTTTTATAAAATCCAGTTCATCGTTTTCATTGATTTTCAATCGTTCGATATTCCAGCTTAAGATTTTCATTTTAATTCGATAAAAAGTTCTCTAAAATCTTTTTCCCATCGGGTGTCAAGATGCTTTCCGGATGATATTGTACGGCGTGAACGTCATAAGTTTTGTGTCTCAGACTCATAATCATTCCGTTTTTGTCAACGCTTGTGATTTCTAATTCTGCAGGAAAATCATCAGGATTCACCGCCCAGGAATGATATCTGCCGACTTCCAAAGTTTCCGGTAAACTGTTGAAAATTTTATGCGCATTGATCTGAATAGATTCCGTTGCAACACCGTGATAGATTTCAGAAAGATTGATGAGACTGCCGCCAAAAGCTTCGGCAATCGCCTGTTGGCCGAGACAAACTCCAAAAATAGATTTTGTAGGCGCATATTTTTTAATCACGTCCAAAAGGATTCCTGCTTCTTCCGGAATTCCAGGACCTGGGGAAAGGATGATTTTGTCATATTTTTCGATGTCTTCTATTGCAATCTGGTCGTTGCGAAAAACATCTACCTTTTCCCCGACAATTTGTTCGATGATTTGAACCAAATTGTAAGTGAAACTGTCGTAATTGTCGAAAACTAAAATCATAGTTTTAATGATTAATTATTAATTGTTAATGATTAAGATTAATTTTGGAAGTTTTTAAAATGCTGGTGATCAATTTTATAATTTCCACAGCATCTTCATTTAAACTTGTAAATTCTTGTAAAGAAAGATAATTAGTGGCGTGAAAAAGTTCGAGCCAATAAATGGTTTCGTTGATTTCTTTCTGTGCGACTGATAATTTGTGTATGAAATCTGCTTTGCTTTGGGCGTGCTCACTCTCTCTTATCATTGCTCCTACACTTGTTCCGCTGCGCAGTATTTGTTTGCTTAGAACAAATTCCTTTTTATCATTGGTTAAATATTGATTGAGTTTTACAATGCGAACTGCAAAATCAAAGCTTTTTTGTTTTATGATATTATTTATCTTCATATTTATAAAAATTATTTATCAATTATTAACCATTAACAATTAACCATTAACCATTAACCATTAACAATTAACAATTAAGAATTAACCATTAAACCCTGCTTTTAAAACGGCTTTTTTCAAGGCGCCGAGTTTGTTGTTTACTTCTTGCAATTCGCTTTCTGCGTGGGATTTTGCGGTGATTCCTGCACCGGCTTGGTAAAATAAAGTGTTGTTTTTGCTCAAGAAAGTTCTTATCATTATGGCTTGATTGCAGCTTCCATCGAAGCCCACAAAACCGATGCAGCCGCCATAGTAGCTTCGGGAAGTTTTTTCGTATTCATCAATGAGCTGGAGGGCTCGATATTTGGGTGCGCCACTCAAAGTGCCTTGTGGAAAGGTGGTGGCGATCATTTCGAACGGATTTTGGTTTTCTTTGACATCCGCAACAACTTCGGAAACCATATGAATCACGTGCGAAAAAAAATGAATCTCTTTGAGTTTGGCAACTCTCGTATTTTTTCCGTGAATGCTGAGGTCGTTTCTCGCAAGGTCTACCAGCATCGTGTGTTCCGCATTTTCCTTGGGATCTTTTTTAAGTTCTTCAGCAGATGCCAAGTCTTTTTCAAGATTTCCTGTGCGCTTAAAAGTTCCAGCAATTGGATGAATGATCGCTTTTCCGTTTTTTATAACCAACTGACTTTCTGGGCTGGATCCCATCAATTTATAATCGCCATAGTCGAAGAAAAATAAATAGGGCGAAGGATTGATGTTCCGCAAAGCACGGTAAACATTGAACTCGTCGCCTCGAAACTTTTGCTCAAATCTTCGGCTCAGCACCAGTTGGAAAACGTCTCCGCGGAAACAATGTTTCTTTGCGAATTCGACAGAGTCCAAAAATTCTTCATCTCTAAGGTTGGATGTTTCCTCGCCCATCCTCTCGAAAGGGAAAGCAGGTGCATTTTTTTGGTTGATGAAGTTTTCGATGGACAAAAATTCAGATTTGAGACCTTCGATGTGGTTTTCTATCAAGTACATTTCGTCGTTGTGATGGTTGATGGCGATGACGTATTGATACAGCCGATAACGCAGCAGTGGGACTTTATTGTCCTCAGATTGTCCCTTAAATTTGATATTTTCGAAGAACGGAATGGCATCATAGCTTGTATAGCCGAAAAATCCTTGCGCACTCTTTCCTATTTCGTGGTTTGGAGTTTCGCACTGAAAGCAGGTTGAAAATTCCTGCAACAAATCGGTCAGTTTTTCGTTTTCCAATTTTATTTTTTGCGGATTTTCGAGCGGAAATTTGAATTCTGCTTCCTCATAATTTCGGATCTCGATGCCGGCAATCGCATTGACAGCGATGAATGAAAAAGAGTTTTCCGAATTTTGATTTCCCGCATTTTCCAGGAGAACGGTATCGCGGAAGTTGTCTCGCAGCCGCAGATAGATACCGATTGGTGTGAAAAGGTCTGCCAGTTGAGATTTGACGGTCGTTTTAACTTTTATGGTTTTACAGAATTTCATCAGATTAATTTTAAAATTTAAATAAAAAAAAGACTTTAACAAAAATTGTCAAAGTCTTATGATGATTGAGATATAGCAAGTTCAAAATTTAGAACACCGATATTCCTTTCAGACCCGACAACGAGTAAGAAGGCCACCACCAGTTATTTGTGTTCATTGATTTCATCGATTGATTAGATTTTTTTTAAAATGACAGATAGAATTGTCGTTTAATGGGAGCAAATATAAAGATGATTTTTAGAAATGCAAATGTTTTTTGAGTTTTTTATCAGGATTTGATTTTCCGAGTTACAAGAAAGGTTTCATCTCGTCTTCGATGTTGCGGCGCAGATTCATCAGTTTGATGGCATAATCCTGCATTTGGAGTTCTTGGTTTGTGCTTGGGATCCATTTGGGAACTTGCACAGATTTTCCCTTTTCATCGACGGCTACGAAAACGATGACGCAATGCGTTTTCTTTTCATAATTTTTTTCTTTGATTTTCCGGGAAAAAACATCGATGGCGATGTGCATGCTCGTATTTCCGGTATAGATCACGTGGGCTTTTAGTTGTACAATTTCACCAATCTTAATCGGCTGGTAAAACCGGATGCCTCCAACATAAACCGTTACGCAATAGGTTGATGACCAGGTGCTTGCGCAGGCATATCCGACTTGGTCTATCCATTTCATAACGCTTCCGCCGTGCACATTTCCGCCGAAATTAACATCTGAGGGTTCGGAAATAAATTGAAAAGTAATTGCTTTGTTTTCCATTTTTATAAAAATTTTATCAAATGTAAGGTTTTCAAATGTTTTTAATATTCAGAAACTATTCGGATGGGCGAATGTTAAATTTCATTCCCGAAGTCACAAAGAGAAAAATTGATTGTGAGAAAATAAGGTCAAAATTGCGCCTTAAAATCATTGCCGAGAGAGCTTTAGTGTGCTGAGAATATAGGAAAAGACGACGATATACCCTTCATGTGAAAAAAAATCCGTATTTATGCAAAATGAAAAAAGTATTTTATCTTAAAACTTGCGATACCTGTAGAAAAATATTAGGACAATATGATACAAGAGATTGGGAAATGCGAGAAATCAAAATCAACCCGATTACGGAGCAGGAAGTAGAAGATATGTACCAATTAGCAGGTTCTTACGAAGCCCTTTTTAATAAAAAATCGAATCAGATCAAATTACAGGAACTGGACCCGAAAGCCCTTCAGGAAAAGGATTACAAAGAATTGCTGCTGGATCATTACACCTATTTGAAGCGCCCAGTCTTCCTGACAGAGGATGAAATTTTCATAGGCAGCGACAAAATAAATCTTGGTAAATTGAAAGAATATTTCCTTTCTAAGAAAGAAAATTGAGGAAAAACAAATTCACAATAAATGAATCCGGAATGTGTAGCGTTCTGGTTTTTTTTTATAAATAGTTTTGCTGTCAATTTATAGGAGTAAATTATATTTTGGCTTAACATACTTAATAAGTTTTGGGCACGATTTAAGCCATTTCGGTAATGTTAAATTAGGAAAATTTCTTTGCTGTCGTTGAGAAAAATTAAATACATCTCAGCCTCAATTTTGCAAATCGAGAATATTTATTTACTTTGGTCAACAGGATTTTGAAATGAAAAATTTACAGTTAATCGGATTTTTTTTGGTTGTGGCAGGCAGTTTTCTGCCGTTGGTTCATATTCCAATCGTGGGAAACTGGAACTTTTGGAAAGTAGATTACACACTTGCCATCATACTTTGGGGATTTTCTCTATTTACCCTCGTTTTTATCTTAACTGGCAAATCAAAATCGATCCGGATAACCGCATTTTTAGTAATTTTGCTCTTTGTTTTCGCAATTGTTGCGATCAAATTAAAATCTTTGAATTATTTCAGCTTTTTACCGTTCAAATCTTGGCAATCTTCATTTGCGGGAATTGTGAAATTATCTTGGGGCTGGTTCATCGAGTTTCTTGGAGTCTTTCTTATTTTAATAGCAACGAAAGGCAGTGAAACTGAACCAAAAAGTCATTCATAATTTGTCCAATGATCACAATTAATTTTAGCGTTTACAACGTCAAACCTTGTGACATCCAAAGCAATTAATAGTAAAAAAAACCTGTTTCACTTTGTGTATAAAATTATATAAATCTAAAATATTATGAAAGAAGTATTTATTGTGTCAGCAGTCAGAACGCCAATGGGAAGTTTTCTTGGAAGCCTCTCCACGGTGCCTGCGACACAATTGGGAATTACCGCCGTGAAAGGCGCTTTAGACAAAATAAATCTTGACCCGGCTTTGGTTCAGGAAATTTATATGGGCAATGTTTTGCAGGCCGGCGAGGGGCAAGCGCCTGCGAGGCAAGTGGCTTTGGGCGCCGGTTTGTCTATTCATACGCCTGCTACAACGATTAATAAAGTTTGTGCTTCCGGAATGAAAGCCGCCACAATGGCCGCTCAGGCTATAAAAGCTGGCGATGTGGACATTATCGTGGCTGGCGGAATGGAAAATATGTCGATGGTTCCGCATTATTTGGATGCAAGAAATGCCGTAAAATTGGGCGATGTAAAACTCCAAGATGGCGTCCTGAAGGACGGGCTGACCGACGTTTACAATAAACAGCATATGGGTGTTTGCGCAGAGTTGTGCGCCCAAGAAAATAATATTACCAGAGAGGAGCAAGATGCTTTCGCCATCCAATCCTATAAAAGATCTGCCGCCGCTTGGGAAGAAGGAAAATTTTCGGAGGAGGTGGTTCCGGTTTCGGTTCCTCAAAGAAAAGGAGATCCGGTCGTTTTTTCAGAAGATGAAGAATATAAAGCGGTTAAGTTTGACAAAATCCCGACTTTGCCAACCGTTTTTCAAAAAGAAAACGGAACGGTCACAGCTGCCAACGCATCAACATTGAATGACGGTGCTTCAGCTTTGATCCTAATGTCTAAAGAGAAAATGGAAGAGTTGGGGCTGAAACCGCTTGCGAAAATTATTTCTTATGCCGATGCGGCCGTTGAGCCCGATAGATTCACGATGGCACCTTCGAAAGCTCTACCAGTCGCTCTGGAGAAAGCGAATCTTACAAAAGACGACATCGATTTTTTCGAACTGAATGAAGCGTTTTCGGTGGTTGGTTTGGCCAACAGCAAAGTGATGGGACTGGACGCTACCAAAGTCAATGTAAACGGTGGTGCAGTTTCCATCGGTCATCCACTGGGAAGTTCGGGTTCCAGAATTATAGTGACGTTAATTAATGTTCTGAAACAAAATAGCGGAAAATACGGTGCGGCAGCCATTTGCAACGGCGGTGGCGGCGCTACGGCTATTGTAATAGAAAATTTGCAATAATTTTTTTAAAATAAATTTAAAAACCCTTTTAGGACTTAGAATCTGAAAGGGTTTTTTGCTGTTAAATTTTGGTTACAAACGCATTTTTTTGTCAACTTGTAATTCCTTTTTTTACATTTGTCTAAATAATTGTTTCCAATGCCTGAATTAGAAAAAGCAATTCCAGAAAATCCGATCAAGAACAACCCCAAAATAATGCGCGCCTGGGCGTTCTACGATTGGGCCAACTCGGTTTATTCATTGGTTATTACTTCCACGATTTTTCCAATATATTATTCGATTTTGACGACGGCTTACGAAAAAGACGAATATGTCAAAGAAACAGGACAATGGATCAAAGTGCCCGTTAGAAACTTAGTCAAAATATTTGGGAAAGAATATCAGCCAGATGCGGTTTACGGATATTCTCTCACGCTGTCTTTCTTGATTGTTGTGTTGCTCTCACCATTTTTGTCATCCTTGGCCGATACGATTGGGAACAAAAAATCCTTTCTTCAGTTTTTCTGTTATCTGGGTGCCACTTCCTGTATGGGATTGGCGATGTTTACCGGGATGGGAAGCGTTTGGCTGGGATTATTATTCAGTATGACGGCTAGTGTTGGTTTTTGGGGAAGTTTGGTATTTTACAACTCCTTTTTGCCCGATATTGCAACGCCCGACAAGCAGGATGCGCTTTCTGCCAGGGGATATGTGTATGGCTACATCGGTTCCGTCATTTTGGTGGTAATTTGTCTGGTTTTGATTCAGGTTCTTGCCGAAAATCCCAAGCAGGCAGCAATTTACACCAGAATTAGTTTCCTTTTGACGGGTGCTTGGTGGTTCGGATTTTCGCAATATACTTTCAAATATCTGCCTCAGTTTGGGCAAGTGAAAGATCAATTACCCAAGGATTTGGTTTTGCTTAATTATAAAAATATTTTCAAAAGCCACACCGAGCAAGGCGGTTTTCTGGAGGTTTTGAAAGATAACATCAGTTTTTATATCGATATTGGAAAGCAAAGTTTCCGAGAATTATTCAAAGTGGGAAATCATCTTTTCGGGGACAAAAATCTGAAGTATTTCCTTTCCAGTTTCTTTTTCTACAGCGTCGGGATGCAGACCATCTTCCTTATGGCCACTTTGTTTGGCAAGAGCGAGATCAATATGGCTCAGGATAAATTGATAATGACTTTGTTGCTGATTCAGATTGAAGCCATTATTGGCGCCTTGTTTTTCTCCTGGCTTTCCACGAAAATCGGGAACAAAAATGTCATCAGCATCACCGTGGCTTTGTGGATCGGCGCGTGCCTTTCGGCCTACTATCTCAACAAGGAAAATCCAAATGTAGAATATCAGTTTTACGGCATTGCAGCCATAATCGGTCTCGTGATGGGTGGTTTGCAGGCGATGTCGAGATCGACTTATTCTAAACTCCTTCCAACGGATTCGATGGACAACACCACGTATTTCAGTTTTTATGATGTGTTGGAAAAATTGGCGATTATTTTAGGAACTTTCATCTTCGCTACGCTGATAGAGCAATACAACAATATGCGGTACGCTGCTTTGTCGATGACGGTTTTCTTCGCTATTGGATTTATTCTCATTCGTTTTATGAAAGTGAAAAATAATACCAAATAATTAATGAAAATTTAAAACATCGGTTCGTTTTTTGATAATAGACCACTAATTTATTTTTTGTAAATTTGCAACACCAAAACACAGTATGAATAACCCTTTATTTTACGCAAAAATTCTTTTGTTCGGCGAGTATGGCATTATCGAAGATTCTCAAGGTCTCACGTTGCCCTACAGTTTTTATAAAGGAACACTCAAATTTTCCGATCTGGACAATGATTTCGAAAAAAAATCCAACCGGTCTTTGGCAAAATATTCCGATTATCTTCTTGATTTAGAGTTGCCTGAAGAATACCAACTGGATGTCGATTCTTTTAGAAATGACATTGAGAGAGGTTTGTTTTTCGATTCTAATATTCCGCAAGGATACGGCGTGGGAAGCTCCGGCGCTTTGGTTGCTGCGATTTTCGAAAGATATTCCGTTACCAAAAGAGATCCTGAATCTGTTTCCAAAAACGAACTGAAAGATCTGAAAATGATTTTTGGTTTGTTGGAAAGCTATTTCCACGGGAAAAGTTCGGGCATCGATCCCTTAATTTGTTTTATGAATCTTCCGATTCTGATCCAAAGCAAAGAAAGTGTAGATACGGTTTCTATCCCGGCAGAAGAATTGGGCAAAGGCGCCATTTTCCTCATAGATTCGGGAATGACGGGCGAAACAGGACCGATGATCCAAATCTTCTTCGAAAAGCTGAAAAACGAAGGGTTTCGCAAAACATTGAAAGAAGAATTCATCCGCTACAACAATGCTTGCATCGACGCTTTCCTCAAAAAAGACATGAATCCGTTTTTTCGCAACCTGAAAAAATTATCCGTTTGGGCTTACGAACATTTCCGCCCGATGATCCCGGAAAACATTTTTAAGGCTTGGAAAACCGGCTTGGATTCCAATGCCTATTACCTCAAACTTTGCGGCAGCGGTGGCGGCGGCTACATCCTCGGATTTTCCAAAGATTACGCAAAAGCAGAGAAAATGCTGGAAGGTTTTCACAAAGAAGTGATCTACAGATTCTAGTATCAAGGACGAAAGTCACAAAGGGAAGACTTGAAAATCTGAATTTGAAAGTTTACGAAATTTTGACGTTTTTTGTTGTTCTGAATCTGCTTATTCAAATTTTTGATTTCTAAATTCATTAAAAATCTTTTGTCACATTTGTGGTCTGAAAGATTGATTTAAAACAAAAAATGACAGAAAAACCAGCTTCCCGAAATGCCCTTTACCGTATTTCTCAGGTGATCGGTTTCATCTCCGGTGCTCGCTTTTCAGTTGCTTTTTTGCTCACTTTTGCGCTGTACGTTTCTACGTTTTTTCTGTTTAACAGAGAAGAAAGTTTCCGGAAGTTTGTCTTCGATTACAAAGTCCACGTCATTATTATTTGTGCCGTTCTCAGCATTATGGCCGGCGGCATCATCAATCGGTTTTACGACAAGGAAAAAGATCAGCTCACGAAGCCTTTTCGTTCTCGATTACAAAGTTTTTTGCAGGAGAAATACTTTCTTTCAGCTTATATTTTGCTCAATTTATTATCGCTCGGTTTGGCATTTTTTGTCTCGCGCCGGGTTTTTGTCTTCTTTCTGGTTTACCAATTTTTGATGTGGTTATACAGTCATAAATTGAGTAAAATTATGGTCGTCAACAACATTACTTTCGTAGCTTTGACTCTTTATCCTTTCTTCGGAATGTTGATTTATTACCAGACATTTTCCCTCAAGATTTTCTTTCTGGCAATATTCCTTTTTCTAATGCTTTTCATCATCGATGTTACAAAAGATACTTTGACAAGAAATGCCGACAAAATGTTTGGTTACGAGACGATTGCAAACCGCCTGGGATTCCGGAAAACGAGGTGGATTTTATTGATTTTATTGATCGTAACCTTGATCGTTTCATTAATTCTAAGTATCGGAATTGGCTTTAGAAATATTATCGCTTGGTACTTTTTACTCACAATCATTGTAATTGTAGGAACGATTTATATGCTGTTCAGAAATCAAAAAAACGACAAATTCAAGGCATTGAATCTTCTTCGACTTTGGATTTTTGTCGGTATTTTGGCAATTTTATTAGACGGAATCTACCACAAATATCCTTGGTTAATTTAAAATATTTTCAAAAAATGTCAGTCATTATTAGAGAAAATAAAATTGAAGACAACGAGATTCTTGCCGAGATTATCAGAACTTCATTTCACGATTTTGATGTGAAGAATACCGCAGGAACCGTCTATGCCGATCCCACGACCGACGATCTTTTTTCTTTATTTCAAACGGAAAAATCGGCTTTGTTCGTAGCAGAACAAGATGGTGAAATCGCCGGTTGTTGCGGGATTTTTCCAACGGAAAATTTGCCGGCAGACACCACCGAGATTGCCAAATTCTATCTGAAAAAAGAGGCGAGAGGACAAGGCATCGGAAAATTATTGATGGAACAATCTATTGAAAAAGCCAAAGAGTTTGGATACAAAAAAGTTTACCTGGAAAGCATTCCGGAATTCAGCAAAGCGGTTTCCATTTACGAAAAACAAGGATTTCAGTATTTGGAAAAGCCACTGGGAAATTCCGGACATTGCGGCTGCGACCTGTGGATGATTAAAAATCTGGATTGATTTTTAGCCAAAAATATCATTCAGCACTTTTGCCAAGCGAAGTCCGCCGTACAACAATTGTCTTTCAACAGTCGATTCATAGCGGTAATTGTAATCGTAACCCAATTTAGAATCTTTCGGCGTGTGAAAGTAGATGGAATTGGCGATTTTCTGACTGTCATAAAACCAATCCTGCAAAGTTCCGCCTTGAATATTTTTCACATCAGCGTCAGCTTTTATATCCAAAAGGTCTGCAAATTCGGTGTAAGAATATTTGCGGTCTTCCACCATTTTGGTATCCCAAAGCGAATGCAGATTGGTCGCTTGTCCAAAATAAGTGACATTGATTTTATTCCCACCTAAATCTTCGTAACGTCCCACGTGAAGCGGCTGATGAAGATCGCCAACCAAATGGATGAGAAACATCAAAGCGGTTTTTTTATCGGCGTCAGAAGTGTTTTTATCTTTAATTTTCTTAGCTAAATTTTCAATTTGTGTATAAAGATTCGGGCTTTTCTGCGCTTCCAAAGAATCTTTGAATTGTTGGAAATTCTTCTGCGGATTCACGTTGACATAATGCCAAGCGGAAGTTTCTTTCCAAACGCCGGTGGTATCAGACTTAATGAAATCTGGCCAATTGGCGTAGTAGGCCAATGTCTTGTTGCCCAAAAGTTTTTTGATGTTTCTTTCTGCTTTAGAAGTCAAATGATGCTGCGCAATCTCTGCAATCACCCGATGACCCGTCAATCCCCAAGCAAAACATTGGAGTGAGGAAAAGATTAGAACTGCCAGTGCAAATTTCGATAAAATAGATTTCATTTTGGATTTATTTTCAAGGTACAAAGATAGCTTTATCACAGATTTGATTCCTCAGAATCTCTATTAAATATTATTAAACTTGAATAAAGCCAAACTGTAATCGTCAATTAATTTCCGTATTTTTGCGTTTTCCCAGAATGAGACTTTTTAATGAAGAATAATCAGGAATTTATCGAAATATATGGCGCGCGCGAGCATAACCTCAAAAATATTACCGTCAAGATCCCAAGAAATGAATTGGTAGTGATCACAGGACTTTCCGGCAGCGGAAAATCTTCCTTGGCATTCGACACTATTTTTGCAGAAGGGCAGAGGCGCTACATCGAAACATTTTCTGCCTATGCCAGACAGTTTCTGGGCGGTTTGGAACGGCCGGATGTGGACAAGATTGAGGGTTTGTCGCCAGTGATTGCCATCGAACAAAAAACTACGAACAAAAATCCTCGTTCCACGGTCGGAACGATTACCGAGCTGTACGACTATCTGAGACTTTTGTTCGCCAGAGTTTCCGATGCGTATTCGATGAGTTCCGGGAAACGTTTGGTGAGCTATACAGAAGAGCAAATTCTGGAAACCATCAAAGAGAATTTCAAAGGGAAAAAAGTCTATCTCTTGGCGCCGGTTGTGCGTTCGCGGAAAGGGCATTACCACGAGTTGTTCATCCATCTTTCCAAAAAAGGATTCTCGCAAGCACGAATCGACGGCGTTTTACAAGACATTGAACATGATTTGAAGCTCGACCGCTACAAAACCCACGATGTAGAAGTGGTAATAGATCGGTGGATCATCGGAGAATCTGCGACGGAACTCAGAATGCCAAAATCGCTGAAAACCGCATCAGAAATGGGCGAAGGATTGATCGCCATTCAGGAAATGGGAAATGACGAAATTCATTTTTTTTCTAAAAACCTGATGGACGACGTCACCGGAGATTCGATGGCTTTGCCAGAACCGAATACATTCTCCTTCAACTCGCCAAAAGGAAGTTGCGAAACGTGCAAAGGCCTGGGAACCATCAAAAAAGTGAACACCGATTATTTTGTCGAAAACGATAAATTATCCATCAATCAGGGTGCGCTACTGCCTTTGGAGCAAATCAAATCCAACAAATGGATTCTTTCTCAGATCAAATTGATTCTCGAAGTTTTTGATTTGAGTTTGATGACACCGTTCAAGGATATTCCGAAAGAGGCATTGGGTTACATCTATTATGGTCATAATAAGGACATTACAAAAGAATTGAAGCACGCCGGAATTTCCAAAAAAATCAAAATCAATTTCGACGGTTTGGTTCATATTCTCGAAGAGATGGTGGACGAACGCGAGAGTTATGATGCCGTCTTGGTGGAACGGAATTTCACCACGGAAGAAGTTTGCCCCACTTGCAAAGGTGCGCGATTGCGTCAGGAAAGTTTGAGTTTCAAAATTGATGGAAAAAATATTGCCGAAGTCAATGGCCTGTCTTTATTAGATTTGAAAGAATGGTTGGCCGATGTCAAAGATAAATTCAGTCACAAAAATCAGATTATTGCATACGAAATTCTCAGGGAAATCGAAACCAGATTGCAGTTCCTTCTGGACGTCGGGTTAGATTATTTAAGTTTGAGCAGAAGTTCGAAAACCCTTTCCGGAGGAGAATCTCAACGAATCCGATTGGCGACTCAGATCGGGTCTCAATTGGTCAATGTTCTTTATATTTTGGATGAACCTTCCATTGGTCTTCATCAGAGAGATAACGAAAGACTGATTGCCTCGCTCAAACATCTTCGCGATATCGGGAATTCGGTTTTGGTTGTGGAGCACGACAAAGACATGATTTTGCAAGCCGACCACGTTTTGGACATCGGTCCGAGAGCAGGGAAATTCGGTGGCGAAATTCTTTGGCAAGGTCATCCCAAAGACATCAAAAAAGCCGATACAATCACCGCAGATTATCTGACAGGAAAGAGAAAAATCGAAGTTCCATCGACCAGAAGAGCCGGAAACGGAAAATCAATTGTACTAAAAGGAGCGACAGGAAACAACCTTAAAAATGTAAACCTCGAGATTCCATTAGGGAAATTGGTGGTGGTAACAGGGATTTCGGGCAGTGGAAAATCTTCTTTGATAAACGGAACACTATATCCCATTCTGAACCGCCATTTTTACAGATCGATCCAGGAACCTTTGCCTTATAAAAGTGTTGATGGGATTGATAACATCGACAAAATCGTAGATGTGGACCAAAGTCCGATCGGGAGAACACCGCGTTCAAATCCAGCGACTTACACAGGAATGTTCACCGATATTCGTAATCTTTTTGCGGAACTGCCAGAGAGTAAAATCCGAGGATACAAAGCCGGAAGATTCTCCTTCAATGTGAAAGGCGGACGTTGCGAAACCTGTCAGGGCGGCGGTTTGAAGGTGATCGAAATGAACTTTTTGCCCGATGTTTACGTTCATTGCGAAACTTGCCACGGTAAACGTTTCAACCGAGAAACTCTGGAAGTTCGGTACAAAGGAAAATCGATTTCGGATGTTCTGGAAATGACCATCAACGAAGCGGTGGATTTCTTCCAGCCGATTCCTAAAATCTTTTTGAAAGTCAAGACTTTGCAGGATGTTGGCTTGGGTTATATCACGATTGGTCAGCAATCGACCACTTTGAGTGGAGGAGAAGCGCAACGGGTAAAATTGGCGACGGAACTTTCCAAAAGACAAACTGGAAACACACTTTATATTCTTGATGAACCCACAACTGGACTCCATTTCGAAGATGTAAAAGTCTTGATGGAAGCCATCAATCAGTTGGTTGAATTAGGAAATTCATTCATCATCATTGAGCATAATATGGACGTTATCAAATTGGCTGACCATATTATTGATGTTGGTCCGGAAGGTGGAAAACATGGCGGACAAATCATTGCGGAAGGAACACCTGAGCAGATTATAAAGTCTAAGAAAAGTTTGACCGCGAAGTTCTTGAAGAAGGAATTGTGATTGGTATCAATATTGTGCTTCCTCTGAAAATAAATTTATGAAATCAATTAAAATTTACTCATTACTTCTGATCTTCTCTGTCAGTTCGGTCGCTTGCGAAGTAAGAACGGCCGGAAACAGCGGTAATATTCCTCCTGGCCAAGCGAAGAAAATCTATGGAACCAAATCTGCAAAACCCTTTGCACCCGGGCAAAATAAATGATTTTAAATCGCTGAAATTACTTATTCCAAGAGGCACTTTCTTTGGAATTTTCTTTTTTTACATTAATTTTTAGTTTCAATGTTAATTTAATATGAATTTAATATTAAAATTATGTAACTTTGTCTTTTAATTAGTTAGTTATTAACCTGAATCAATGGATCTAAAAACCGTTTTTAAAAAATTTCTCGAAAATTAAGAAATTTGTGCGGCGAGACCATCCTTGATTAAAAGAAAATTTTACATTATGGAAAAGAAAAGGAAAATGATTGTGTTAGCCATGTTTGTATTGGCAGGTTTTTTCGGTATAGCTAAAGCTCAGGAAACGGAGAAAAACATACAGGAAGTTGTTCTTCGTTCGGGCGATGCCTTTGGAGAATTGAGAAAGTTGGTAAGAGATAATTTCGATTTTACGGCCGCCGAATATAAAGAAGGTCTTGTGAACTCAGACCTTAGATTCAGTCTTGGTGAGAACGGAAAAATTACCAATATCCACGCCAGTGGCGATTGTAAAAATGTGAGCCGAGAGTTGGAAACAGTCTTGTCCAAACTGCTCTACAAAGTGGATGTGAACAAATTGAGCCATAGTATGATGGCCACGACTTATGTGATGCCGGTGAGCGTACTGATTACCGACCGATAGGGATTTAAATTGTTAGTAAAGAAAGGTCATACGCGGTATTGCGTGTGGCTTTTTTTGCGACAAAATTTTGGGTACTTCATCTTTTATCCATTTTATTTCCGCTGCTTACAAAGGTTTTTTTTATATTTATAAGCTACAAGATGTGCAATTTAAACGAAGTTTTATGATAGATAAAAGAGTAAAAAATGCCGAAGAAGCGATAAAAGACATCCAAAACGGAATGACAATCATGCTCGGTGGTTTCGGGCTCTGCGGCATTCCTGAGAATTGTATTGCAGAATTGGTCAAAAAAAACGTCAAAGATTTGACCTGCATCTCCAACAATGCCGGCGTTGACGACTTCGGATTGGGATTGCTTTTGCAGAAACGACAGATAAAAAAAATGATTTCGTCATACGTTGGCGAGAACGCAGAATTCGAGCGTCAAATGCTTTCCGGAGAATTGGAAGTAGAACTCACACCCCAAGGAACTTTGGCCGAGAAATGCAGAGCAGCACAGGCGGGGATTCCCGCTTTTTATACGCCGGCAGGATACGGAACCGAGGTAGCAGAAGGAAAAGAAGTGAAAGATTTCGACGGAAAGCCGCATATTTTGGAACACGCTTACAAAGCTGAATTCTCCATCGTAAAAGCTTGGAAAGGCGACTACGCAGGCAATTTAATATTTAAAGGAACGGCTCGGAATTTTAATTTACCAATGGCCGGGGCGGCGAAAATCACGATTGCGGAAGTGGAAGAGTTGCTGGAGCCTGGACAACTGGATCCGAACGAAATCCACATCCCGGGAATTATGGTTCAAAGGATTTTCCAAGGCGAGAAATATGAGAAAAGGATAGAGCAGAGAACTGTGAGGAAGAAAGTTGATTAGAATAAAAACGCTGCTATTTACTTAATTTAAACGGCAATTTTTTTATCTTTAAATCATAAAAAAAGTAGATTTTAAACGCTTTCCACCGCTTTCCTCTCTCCAATCTGCTGCCGCCACATCGCATAATACAAACCTTTTTCGGCCAGCAGATTTTCGTGAGAGCCCATTTCTATCACTTGTCCGCGTTCCAAAACGTAGATTCTGTCGGCGTGCATAATGGTGCTCAATCGGTGAGCGATGAGAACGGTGATTTGTTCTTTTCGGTCAGATATATCTTTGATCGTCGTTGTGATTTCTTCCTCGGTAATGCTGTCCAGAGCAGAAGTGGCTTCGTCAAAAATCAATAAATGAGGTTTTCGGAGCAATGCTCTCGCAATGGCAATTCTCTGTTTTTCACCACCACTCAATTTCAATCCGCCTTCGCCAATCACAGTTTCAATGCCTTTTTCGGCTCTTTCAAGAAGTCCGGTGCAGCTTGCTTTTTTTAAGGCGATTTGGATATCTTCTTCACTTGCTGCTGGATTTACAAAAAGAAGATTTTCTCGGATTGTTCCTGCAAAAAGTTGCGTGTCTTGGGTTACAAAACCAATTTGGTTTCGCAGTTCATCAAAATCAAATTCTTTTCCGTTGATGCCATTATAAAAAATATTTCCTTCCTGGGCGCGGTAAAGCCCCACCAAAAGTTTCACCAATGTACTTTTCCCGGCACCGCTTGGCCCCACAAATGCGATGGTTTCGCCATTTATGACCTTAAAGGAAACATTATTCAGAGCTTTGAAATGGGCAGATTGGTGCTTGAAAGAGACGTGCTGGAACTCCAATTCCTCGAGAGCGCCGATTTGTTTTGGCGTTTTCGGTTTTTCTTCGACGGGTTTTTTCATTAGATTGTCGAAGTTTTTCAAGGATGCTTCTGCTTCGCGATAGGAAATGATGATGTTTCCAATCTCCTGCATCGGTCCGAAAATAAAGAAGCCGTAAAACATCAACGATAGATATTGGCCCGGCGTGACGACGTTTCGGAAAATCAGATATAAAAGCGTGAGCGTAATTAATTGTTGTAGAAAATTAACCATCGTTCCCTGAATGAAGCTCAAAGAACGGATGCTTTTGACTTTTCTCAGCTCGAGACCGAGGATTTTGTACGTGTTGTTGTTCAGTCTTTTAATTTCCTGCTTCGTCAAGCCTAAACTTTTTACAATTTCGATATTTCGTAAGCTTTCCGTGGTACTTCCTGCCAAGCTTGTGGTTTCTGCAACGATTGTTTTCTGAATATTTTTTATCCTTTTACTTAATAAATTGGTCACGAAAGCAATGAGAAAAATGCCGACCGTGTAAACCGGCATTATCGACCAATGCAAGCGAACCGCATAGATCGATACGAAAATAATACTCACCAAGATCCCGAAAAATATATTGATAAAATAGGTAATGAACTTCACCGAATCTTCTCGTACCTTAGTCAAAATCGATAGAGTTTCGCCACTTCTTTGGTCCTCAAATTCCTGATAAGGCAGCGCCATCGAGTGTTGCAAGCCATCGGTAAAAATATGGGCGCCAAATTTCTGCGTGATCACGCTCACGACATAATCCTGAAACGCCTTCGCAATTCGGCTTACCATCGCCGTGCCAATCAGCAATCCAAGAAAATAAAATGCACCGTGATAATTGTCGGTTCCGTATAAAAATTGGTTCAAATTTCTGGGGATTAATTTCTCTTTGTCAAAAAAATTGGGATGCGTTACCAATTGATCGAGAATATTCCCCGTAATCGCCGGACCGAATAAAGAAAAAACCTGATTGATAGTAGCTAAAAGTAAAGAAGTGATGAGCAGCCATTTGTGCGGCTTGAGGTAATGCAATAATGTCTTCATAATAATAGTTGCAAAAATACTGATATATATCGAAAGCACTTTTCCATCAAACGAATTTTCTTTATATTGCACTAATAAGTTTTTCCTATGCTAAATAAAGAACAAATTGCGCAACGCATCTCCCGAGAAGTCAAAGACAGAATGTATGTAAACCTTGGTATAGGAATTCCAACTTTGGTCGCCAACTACGTCCCAGAGGACATTTCGGTGGAGTTTCAAAGTGAGAATGGCGTTCTGGGAATGGGGCCTTTTCCTTTTGAAGGCGAGGAAGATGCCGACTTGATAAATGCGGGCAAACAGACGATCACGATACTTCCAGGAGGCTCTTTTTTTGACTCAGCGTTCAGTTTTGGGATGATACGAAGCCGGAAAGTAGATCTCACGATTCTTGGCGCAATGGAGGTTTCCGAAAACGGTGATATTGCCAACTGGAAAATCCCGGGGAAAATGGTAAAAGGAATGGGCGGCGCGATGGATCTCGTGGCTTCTGCAGAAAATATCATCGTCGCAATGATGCACGTGAACAAAGCAGGAGAATCTAAGATTCTTAAAAAATGTACTTTACCATTAACCGGCGTCCATTGCGTCAAAAAAGTGGTCACTGAATTAGCAGTCCTTGAAGTCACCGACAAAGGTTTTAAACTTTTGGAAAGAGCACCGGGAATTTCTGTGGAAGATATTATCAAAGCGACAGAAGCAGAATTGATGATCGAAGGCGAGATTCCGGAGATGCAGTTTTAATAGAAATTGAAATCTAAAAGATCGAGTTCTAAAGTTTGTCCCAACAGAAAAATTATTGTCGAAAATATTTGCTGGCGAAAACGGACTAAAAAACAGCTGCCAAATCCTAACTTTGATTTCTAAGAATAACATCATAAAGATCTTGCCGTCGATCGCTCATCGTCTTGACAGATCCGTTGTAATGAAGCTCTTTCAAAAGGTTGAGATCCACATCCACAATGATCGTCATCTCGGTGTTAGGAGTCGCTTCACCTTTGATAGCGTTGGAAGGAAATGCAAAATCTGATGGCGTGAAAACCGTCGCCTGCCCGTACTGGATATCCATATTATTTACACCCGGCAAATTCCCCACACAGCCTGCAATGGCTACATAACATTCATTCTCAATCGCTCGTGCCGCGGCGCAATATCGAACGCGGGTGTAGGCATTCTGGGTATCGGTGAGATAAGGAACAAAAAGAATTTTCATCCCCTGATCTGCTAATAATCTTGGTAATTCCGGAAATTCGACGTCATAGCAAATCATTATGCCCACTTTTCCGCAATCGGTATCAAACACTTTGATGTCGTCGCCGCCAGTCATTCCGTAGTATTTCGTTTCATTTGGTGTGATGTGGATTTTCCTGTATTCATCGATTTTCCCATCTCTATGAAGCAGGTAGCTCACGTTGTAGAGTTTTCCCTCTTCCAAGATGGGCATGCTTCCGGCGATGATGTTCACGTTGTAACTCACTGCAAATTCCGATATTTTATCTTTAATTTCTTCTGTCAGCTCTGATAATTTTTCCATCGATTCTCGCTCGTTCAGATGATTGAAAGGCGCGAGGAGTGGCGTATTAAAAAGTTCGGGAAAAAGACAAAAATCCGACTGATAACCCGAAACGGCATCCACGAAAAACTCCACTTGCTTATAAAAATCTTCAAGATCTTTCAGAGGTCGCATCTGCCATTGCACCAGTCCCAGACGGATGACGCTGTCCTGCATCGTATTCTTCTTGGCGGTGTAGTAGATGTTGTTCCATTGCAGCAGCACAGCATATTCCTCCGATTCTGTATCACCTTTGAGATAACCCTTGATGATTTTGACCGGTGAAAAATTATTGCCAATCTGAAAACTCAGAACAGGATCAAAAATCTCCTTGTTTCGGACTTTTGTGATGTATTCTCGTGGCGACAGTTCGTTGCTGTACAAATGATAATTGGGGATTCTACCGCCCACGATGATGGATCGCAGATTCAGTATTTCGCAAAGTTCTTTTCGGGCGTCGTACAATCGTCTTCCCAGTCTCAGCGCCCGGAATTCCGGATCCACAAATATTTCGATTCCGTAGAGCACATTTCCCACGTTGCTGTGTGTGTTGAAGGATTCGTTTCCCGTAATCTCGTTGTAGGTATGCTGATCGCCAAAAAGTTCGTACTGCACGATGATGGACAAGGAGGCCGCAGCCAGTTTGCCATCCACCAAAATGCAGATTTGCCCTTCGGAAAAGATGGAAGTCAGTTTTTGGATATTCCGTTTGCTCCAGACATTGTCGTCCATTTCAGGATAAGCTTTTTGCATCGCTTCCGCCAGTTCATCATAATCGTCAACACTGAGTTTTCTTATTTCTACCTGCATTATTGATATTTTTCTATTAATATTTCTGCTAATTTTTTCATCCCTTCTGTTGCCCGAGATTTGAAATAATTTTCATTTCGTGCGAAGGCATTGGGATTTTCGAGATTAGGGTCGATGACGAATATTTCGCAATGATGAGGCACGTATCGCACCAGCGAGGCTGCCGGATAAACTTGCATCGAGGTTCCGATCACGAGAAACAAATCAGCCTTTGCTGCCATCTCGATAGCTCTGTCCATCTCCGGCACCATCTCGCCAAACCAGACGATGTGTGGCCTCAGCTGCGAACCGTCGGGATGAAGATCGCCCAAAAGAATATCATCTTCCCAATCCAAGATCGCATTCTCATCATTCACGGATCTTGCTTTCTTAAGCTCCCCGTGCAGATGAAGAACGTTCGATGATCCGCCACGCTCGTGAAGATCGTCCACATTGTGCGTGATGATCTGCACATCAAAATATGCTTCCAATTCTGCAAGCAATTTGTGAGCCGCATTGGGTTCCGCTGCTTTCAGTTGCTTTCTCCTCGCATTGTAAAAATCCAAAACCAACTTGGGATTTCTCGCAAAACCTTCTGGCGACGCCACATCTTCGACGCGGTGACTTTCCCACAGTCCATTAGAATCCCGAAAGGTTTGGATACCACTTTCTGCAGAGATTCCTGCGCCTGATAGGACGACTAGTTTCTTTTTCATTTTTTTTGGTTTTAAACGTCCAATTTGGCGCTGTTAAGCCTCAAGGAATTCAATATCACGGACAACGAACTGAAACTCATAGCTGCCGCGGCAATCATCGGGCTTAGCAAAATTCCGAAGAAAGGGTAGAGCAAGCCTGCGGCCAATGGAATGCCCAACACGTTGTAAATGAAGGCGAAAAACAGATTCTCCTTGATGTTTCTAAGTAATTTTTCACTCAGTATTTTTGCTTTGGCAACACCCAGGATGTCGCCTTTCAGCAAGGTAATTCCGGCACTTTCGATGGCCACATCGGTTCCGGTTCCCATCGCGATGCCAATATTGGCTTGGGCCAATGCCGGTGCATCATTGATGCCGTCGCCTGTCATTGCCACGATTTTGCCTTCGTTTTGAAGTTTTTTAATTTCATTCATCTTATCGGCGGGCTGGCAATTGGCTTTGAAATTTTTGATGCCGAGTTTTGCTGCGACTGCTTTTGCGGTATTTTCGTTATCGCCGGTCATCATCATCACCTCAATGTTTTGACTTTGCAGAAATTGAACAGCTTGTTTAGACGTGGCTTTAATTTGGTCGGAAAATGCTAAAAATCCCCATACTTTGCCGCCTTTGGCGAGATAGGAAATGGTTTTTGCTTCATTTTGTTGCTGGATTACTTTTTGTTTTAAATCTTCCGGAATTTCAATTTGAAATTGTTTCAACAAAGATTCATTTCCGAGCAGTGTTTCCTCGTTATTGATCATCCCTTTCACACCTTTTCCGGAAATGTTTTCAAAATCCTGCACGGTCTCGAATTTGGTTTCTTCAGCGGAATTAAATGATTTTTTGTAAGCATTAAGAACCGCGTTGGACAAGGGATGTTCCGAGTTTTGGTTAAGGGAAGCGGCCCATTTCAAGATCTCATTTTTGTCAGCGTTTGCGATCGTTTCTATGATGTCAAGGCTTGGCTTGCCTTCCGTAAGAGTTCCTGTTTTGTCGGTAATCAGGATGTTGATTTTATGCATTTCTTCCAGGGCTTCTCCATTTTTGATGAGGATTCCGTTTTGCGCGCCTTTTCCGATACCGACCATCAGACTCATCGGCGTGGCCAAACCCAAGGCGCAAGGGCAGGCCACGATCAGCACAGCCACTGCATTGACGAAAGCGTAAATCAACCTATTTTCATCTCCGAAAATGTACCAGACCACAAACGTCAGAACTGAAATTACTATCACCGTCGGAACAAATATTTTGGAAATCCGGTCTGCCAATTTTTGGATCGGCGCTTTCGATCGGCTGGCATCTTCAACCATTTTGATGATTTTGGAAAGAAGCGTTTCCTCACCAATTTTTTCGGTTTTCATCAAGAAAGATCCGCTACCATTGATGGTTCCGGAAGTCACCTTGTCGCCTATTTTTTTCTCTACGGGGATTGGTTCTCCGGTAATCATCGATTCATCGATATTGGAATGGCCCTCAGTGATTTGTCCATCCACAGGGATTTTTTCGCCGGGTTTGACTCTTAAAATGTCATTAACTTTAATTTCTGATAATGCAACCTTTTTTTCGTTGCCGTCCACCAAAAGATTGGCGGTATCGGGTGCCAGATTCATTAGCGCTTCGATGGCTTTTCCGGTTCGTTGGTGCGCCCTTGCTTCCAGCATTTGACCCATAATCACCAAAGTCAAAATGACGCAGACCGACTCGAAGTAGAGGGGAGCACTGCCTCCGTGGGATAATTCGTGAGGTAAGAGATCTGGAATAATTAATGCGATCAAACTGAAAATAAAAGCTGCTGCCACGCCCAAAGCGATTAGTGAGAACATATTGAGGTTCCACGTTTTGAAGGAGATCCAGCCGCGCTTCATCAGAAACCAACCGGCGTAGAAAATAACGGGAAGTGAGAGCACGAGTTCAAAGTAGCCCTGCACCTGATGCGAAAATGGCCAGTTAATCAGCATTCCGCCCATAGACAGGATAAGAACGGGAACAGAAAATGCAACGGCGATCCAGAATTTTCTTCTCAAAATCTTGTAGGTATCGTCCTCGTGATCTTTATTTTTGGAGGGCTTTGGCACCAGATCCATACCGCAGATCGGGCAACTGCCGGGTTCGTCGCGAATGATTTCCGGGTGCATCGGACAAGTGTATTCGGTGCTTGTTTTTTCGGGGATTTTTACGAGATCCATTCCGCAAACGGGGCATCCGACGTTGGAATCATAGACTTTGTCGCCTTCGCAGAACATTGGGCAATAATATTTTCCGGCATTTTTCCGGTTTTGATTGGCAGGATGCTGGTCGTGATGATGAGAATTTCCATTGGCTCCGCTATTTACTAATTCTTGCGTAATCTTTTCCAGATGCATTTTGCAAACGGGGCAGTCGCCTTTTTCATCATAGACTTTGTCGCCTTCGCAGAACATGGGGCAGTAATATTTTCCGATGTTAGTTTTGAAACTCGCCGGAAGATTGTTTTTCGAGTAGGCTTGTGGCTTTGTTCTGTGATCTTCGCGCTCTTCTATCGGTACGAGGAACATATTGCAGACGGGGCATCGGCCGGGTTGGAAGTAGAGTTTATCGCCCTCGCATTCCATCGGACAGTAATAGACGGAGCTTGGTGAGATTCTTTGATTGGGTGGGAGCTTATCGTGGTGGTGATTTTGTTCTTTCATTTCTAATTTTTTAGATGACCAAGTTCTTAAAAATATAATAATCGAGGTTCTTGATAAAAATACGCAAAATAAGTGTAAACCTCAGTTTTCATAATAAAACCTTTTCAAAATACGGTTATCTTAAACGAAAAAACCACGAAATATTTTCGCGGTTTTTTGTTGAATATCAAGAAAATTTGTTCTATTCAAAAGCATTGATGCCCGTGATGTCCATCCCGGTAATCAAAAGGTGGATGTCGTGCGTACCTTCGTAAGTGATGACCGATTCCAAGTTGGCAGCATGTCGCATCATCGGAAATTCGCCCATTATGCCTATTCCGCCAAGCATCTGACGAGATTCTCTGGCAATGTCGATCGCCATTTTCACATTGTTTCTTTTGGCCATAGAAATTTGTGCCGGCGATGCTTTTTTAGCATTTTTCAAAGTTCCCAATTGATAGCAAAGCAACTGCGCTTTTGTGATTTCCGTCAAAAATTCGGCTAATTTTTTCTGCTGAAGTTGGAAGCTGGCGATGGGTTTGCCAAACTGTTTTCTTTCTTTGGCATATTGAAGAGCTGTGCAATAGCAATCGATGGCCGCGCCAATCACACCCCAAGAAATCCCGTATCTCGCCGAGTTGAG
The DNA here is from genome assembly GCA_022013695.1 of Weeksellaceae bacterium. Lineage (GTDB taxonomy): Bacteria > Bacteroidota > Bacteroidia > Flavobacteriales > Weeksellaceae > Epilithonimonas. The sequence goes on along the minus strand of JAKLPS010000024.1, from coordinate 162,326 downwards.
GCAAAACAGAGGTCCTTTCAAACCTTGGATATTTGGAAGTAGATTGTCTTTCGGAACCTTCACGTTATCGAATACCAATTCGCCGGTTTTCGAGGCTCGCAAACTCCATTTGTTATGAGTCGTAGGCGTCGTAAATCCTTCCATCCCGCGTTCGAGAATCATTCCTCTTACTTTTCCGTCTTCGCCTTTTGCCCAGACTATAGCGATGTCGGCAATCGGAGCGTTGGTAATCCACATTTTGGCGCCATTTAGCAGATAGTGATTGCCTTGGTCTGTGAATTTGGATTCCATAGAAGAAGGGTCGGAGCCGTGGTTGGGCTCGGTCAAACCGAAACAGCCAACGAGTTCTCCTGAAGCCAAGCGCGGCAAATATTTTCTCTTTTGCTCTTCGGATCCGAATTCAAAAATGGGAAACATCACTAGGGATGATTGAACAGAAGCTGCCGACCGAACCGCCGAATCGCCTCGTTCCAATTCCTGCATAATGAGGCCGTAGGAAATCTGATCCAGTCCCGGTGCGCCGTATTCTTCGGGAATGTAGGCTCCCAATGCGCCGATATTGCCCAATTCTCTCATCAAGCCTGGAATGTCGGTGTGTTTCTGAGCTGCCTCATCTATTTTGGGCATCACAAAACGCTCTACCCAACTTCTCACCGATTCTCGGATGAGCTTGTGTTCATCGGTTAGGAGAGCATCTATAGAATAATAATCGGGAATGCTGCTTAGCGGATAATACGACATTGATTTGTTTTGGCTAAAAATAGAAATTTTCTTCTATTGAGGAACATTAAAACAAAGGCTGCGAAATTTTCGCAGCCTTTTTGTTATTTATTCTTGATGATTTCCCTTATCTTACCTTCGATTTCATCTGATAATTCGGGATTATCTTTCAAGACATCTTTCACAGCATCGCGGCCTTGTCCTAGTTTTGTTTCCTCGTAGCTGAACCAAGATCCGCTTTTTTTCACGATTCCCAGATCTACCGCAGCATCTAGAATCTCTCCAGTTTTGGAAATCCCTTCGCCGTACATGATGTCAAATTCAGCCATTTTGAAGGGTGGTGCCACTTTGTTTTTTACAATTTTCACCTTTACTCGGCTTCCGACAGCTTCATCCCCATTTTTGATGGGTGCGCTGGCTTTTCTAATGTCAATTCTGACAGAGGCGTAGAATTTCAGAGCGTTGCCTCCCGTTGTTGTCTCAGGATTTCCAAACATTACACCGATTTTTTCGCGAAGCTGGTTGATGAATATGACCGTACATTTTGTTCTTGAGATTGAACCTGTCAGTTTTCTCAAAGCTTGGGACATCAGTCTTGCGTGCAGTCCCATTTTGGAATCTCCCATTTCACCTTCGATTTCCGCCTTGGGTGTCAATGCCGCAACAGAATCAATTACCACGATGTCAATCGCACCAGATCTGATTAAGTTGTCCGCAATCTCCAACGCTTGTTCGCCATTATCGGGCTGAGAAATAATGAGATTTTCCAAATCCACGCCCAATTTTGCAGCATAACCTCTGTCGAATGCGTGTTCTGCATCAATAAAAGCTGCGATTCCACCAGTTTTTTGCGCTTCTGCGATCGCGTGCAATGTCAAGGTCGTTTTACCAGAAGATTCGGGGCCGTAGATTTCGATTACTCTTCCTCTGGGGTATCCGCCAACGCCTAAAGCAAGATCAATTCCCAAAGATCCAGACGGGATGACTTCTATGGTGTGATCCACAGAATCCTCGCCCAAAGTCATCACGGTGCCTTTCCCGTAGGTTTTATCTAGTTTTTCCAACACCAGTTGCAGTGCTTTTTTCTTATCGTCAATCGTACTCATTGTATCTAAAATTATTCTCAAAAATAGCAATTTTAATTCTTACTAACTAATATTATTTTAATTAAGATCGGCATTTAAAGCAAGATTTTAAAAAGCATTATCGATTGTTTTTTGATCCCAAATAGCCGATGATTTGATAGAGGTAAAATCCTAAAAAGAATGCCAACATCGAAGATAAAATTGTAAATAAAAGCACAACAATATTATTTTTGCTTTGTTTGGTGAATAGTTTGATGAATGCGTAAGAATTTAAAATTAGACCTATTCCAAAAATATAGAAGATATAACCCGAGTAGATCATCTGCAAACCCCATAAAGTACCGCCGAAAGATGCGCCAATAAGAGTTCCTAAGATGCTTCCAATGATGGTTCGAGGTTTAATTTCTGCGTCAATCTCATTGTTTTTTATTTCTAATTCAATTTGCTGCATTATGCTTTGTATCATAGAATTTTCTACAATATCAGAACTCAAATGTTTACTCATTTCTGACTTTTGCATTCCCTTTTTATATAGTTGTGTAATCTCGTTAAATATTCTTTTTTTTTCATTTTCGTAGGCTTTGGCTTTATTATATGATTCAATCAAATGCATTAGTCCACCTTTCTTTTCAATTACAATAGCCAATGCTTTTCTCGCATCATCGGTATATTTGTATTTTGTAAAATAAACTTCCATTAGCTCGAAATCTGAATATTTTTCGTAAGTTTCAATTAGTTCAGATAGCATTTTTAAATATTATTGAGCGTCATTAACATTAACAATAAACCTCTGAAATCTCAGAGGTTTATTTGTATCAAAAGGTCATTACAGACTATAAAGAAGCGGAATGAACGAGCATATCTGCTAATTTGTTGGAATAGCCCCACTCGTTGTCGTACCAAGATACCAATTTTACAAAAGTCGGGTTCAGCATAATTCCAGCTTCTTTGTCGAAGATAGAAGTTCTTGAATCGCTTACGAAATCCTGAGAAACAACGGAATCTTCTGTATATCCAAGAATTCCTTTCAGTTCTCCTTCCGAGGCGGTTTTTATGGCAGCACAGATTTCTTCGTAGGAAGTTGGTTTTTCCAATTTGACGGTCAAATCTACTACAGAAACATCTGGCGTTGGTACTCGGAAAGACATTCCAGTCAATTTTCCGTTAAGAGAAGGGATTACTTTTCCTACCGCTTTTGCGGCGCCGGTAGAAGAAGGGATAATGTTGTTGAGCGCAGATCTCCCGCCTCTCCAGTCTTTGGATGATGGGCCATCCACGGTTTTTTGAGTTGCAGTTGTAGCGTGTACCGTTGTCATAAGACCTTCTGCAATTCCAAAATTATCGTGGATCACTTTTGCCAAAGGCGCAAGACAGTTGGTTGTGCAAGACGCGTTTGAGAAAATAGCAATATCGTCTGTTAATTCTTTGTGGTTTACACCCATGACAAACATAGGCGTATCATCTTTTGGTGGTGCAGATAAGATTACTTTCTTCGCACCGGCGTTGATATGCGCTTGGGCCGTTTCTTTAGATAAAAATAATCCGGTAGATTCTACGATATATTCTGCACCCACTTCGTTCCATTTGAGGTTATTAGGATCTTTCTCAGCAGTCACGCGGATGGTTTTTCCGTTGACGACCAAGTTGTTTCCTTGTACCGATACTTCTCCTTTGAATGAGCCGTGGACTGAATCATACTTTAGCATGTACGCCATGTATTTTGCATCGATAAGATCATTAATCCCGACAACTTCGATGTTTTCTCTCTCGGTCATTGCTCTGAAAACTAAACGCCCGATTCTTCCGAATCCGTTAATTCCTACTTTAATTGTTGACATATTATTTTAAAATATTAAGGTTTTTTTGTTGAATAAATTTACGAAAAATTAAGGCATTACATCGCCAAAATCTCAGCTATTTTGAGCAGATCTTTGTCGATTTCGTTATGTTTTTTGATGGCTTCTTCTATCGGTGTGTACACGATTTTGTTCGACTGCATCCCGACCATCACCTTGTTGCGACCTTCCATCAGGCCGATGACTGCGCCATACCCAAGATTACTGGCCAGCACTCTGTCTGCGCAGCTCGGCGAGCCCCCTCTCTGGATGTGTCCAAGAATGGTAACACGGATATCATAGTTGGGGAATTCTTTTTTGGTGGCCTTGGCAAGATCATAAATATTTGCTAATTCTTCACCTTCTGCAACCACCACGATGCTGGACGATTTGCCCACTTTCTCCGCAGTTCTGAAAGTATTGAAAAGGTCTTCTATTTTATCTTTCCTTTCGGGGATCAGTATGTCTAAAGCGCCTGTTGCTATGCCACTGTTGAGCGCGATAAATCCAGCATCACGTCCCATCACTTCTACAAAGAAAACACGGTTGTGAGAAGTAGCCGTATCCCGAATTTTATCGATGGCATCCATTGCCGTGTTGAGCGCTGTATCGTAACCGATGGTTTGATCGGTTCCGAAGATGTCATTATCAATTGTTCCGGGAATACCGATGACTTTGACCCCATATTCTTCGTTGAAGATCTTTGCGCCGGTAAAACTTCCGTCGCCACCGATGCAGACTAAAGCATCGATGCCCATCTTTTGACATTGCTCAAAGGCTTTCTTCCGGCCTTCCGCTGTCATAAATTCTTTGGATCTCGCGGATTTGAGGATGGTACCACCTTGATTGATAATATTTTTTACAGAACGAGGTCCCATTTTTATTACATCACCTGTGATGAGTCCGTTGTAACCCTCGCGGATTCCGTAACAATCGATATCATAGTGATTTGCTGTTCTTACAACAGCTCTCAGAGCAGCATTCATCCCAGGAGCATCGCCACCGGAAGTAAAAACTGCAATAGATTTTATGTTGTTTTCTGACATTTTTCAAATTTTTTCAGAGCAAATTTACGAAATATGAACCACATTAAAGAACGAGTTTAATATTATGCTATAAATTATATCTAACTTCATCTTCTGGAATTTTATGAAATATGACAAATATTAGAATTAATTCCTTCTGAGGCTTTGGAAGTTTTGCTATATTTACGACAACTAAAAAAATTACAGAAATAATACGAGGATCATTACGACATCCTGATTTCTTTATCTAAAACTAAACAATTAAAAATTAAATTATGAAAGTTACCGTAGTGGGAGCAGGCGCAGTAGGAGCAAGCTGTGCAGAATACATCGCGATGAAAAACTTCGCGGCTGAAGTTATTTTGGTAGATATCAAGGAGGGTTTTGCCGAAGGAAAAGCAATGGATCTGATGCAGACCGCATCGCTGAATGGGTTTGATACCAAAATTACCGGAACCACAGGAGATTATTCCAAAACTGCAGGTTCCAAAGTAGCGGTAATCACTTCTGGAATCCCCCGAAAGCCCGGAATGACGCGTGAAGAATTGATTGGTATCAACGCGGGAATCGTAAAAGAAGTAGCTCAGAACTTGGTGAAACATTCTCCGGACGTCATCCTCATCGTGGTTTCTAATCCGATGGATACGATGACTTATTTGGTTCATAAAACATCCGGTCTTCCAAAAGAAAGAATCATCGGAATGGGTGGTGCGTTGGATTCCGCAAGATTCAAATACCGCCTGGCAGAAGCATTGGAAAGTCCAATTTCTGATGTGGACGGAATGGTAATCGCAGCGCATTCTGACACCGGAATGTTACCACTTTACAGCAAAGCAACAAGAAACGGCGTTCCAGTCTCCGAATTTTTAAGCGATGACCAGAAAGCTTATGTCATCGAAGAAACTAAAGTTGGAGGCGCCACATTAACAAAATTATTAGGAACTTCGGCTTGGTACGCACCGGGCGCGGCAGTTTCTGTGATGGTTCAGACAATCCTGTGCGATCAGAAAAAAATGATCCCTTGTTCCTTGATGCTGGAAGGCGAGTACGGACAAAACGACATTTGCCTTGGTGTGCCGGCAATCATTGGGAAAGATGGCGTTGAGAAAATCGTGAATATCTCTTTGACCGTGGAAGAACAGTTGAAGTTTGCAGAAGCCGCCCAGGCCGTTCGCGATGTGAATGGAGATTTGAAGTTTTAATTTTTAAGATTTTTGATATAAATAAATCAATCAAGCCGTCCTGAATATTTTGGGACGGTTTTAGTAAACTCTACAAAAAAATGTAATAAATAGTAATTTGTATTGCATAGTTCTGAAATGTTTGTAATTTTACAAAAATTTAGCAATGAGAACCCTGCATTTTTTCTTTTTATTCGCGAGCTTGCAATTAAGTGCCCAGACTCACAGATTTATTTATGAAGTTAGTATTAAAAGAGATTCAACTGAAAATTTTTTAACAAAAGATTATTTCCATCTGGATATCAATCCAGACAATATTATTTACTACGGAAGAGATTTTTATATTTCCGATTCAATTAAGAAACTCAATCGTCCAACAGGCTTCCCAGCTCCAAGGATGAATGAGTTTGTAGCTCATAAGGCAAACAGTAAAATCTATGAGAGCTACGAATTTCTTGGCTGGGATCTTATTAAAAGAACTTCTGAGCCATCGCAGGTCTGGAAACTGTTACCTGAGAAGAAAGCTTTTCAAAATTATACGCTTCAAAAAGCTGAAACGCATTTTGGTGGACGAAATTGGACGGCGTGGTTCAGTGAGGAGATACCATTCCCCGAAGGCCCGTATAAATTTCACGGTTTGCCGGGATTAATCATAGAATTATTTGATGACAAAGATAACTTTAGTTTTAAATTGGTTAAATCCGAAAACTATGCAGTTACTAACGAAGTGACTCTAATAACAAGAATGTTCAGCAAGAATTTATATCTGGATGATCAAAAGTATGTGAAATATAAACTTGCCCATTACGAAGATCCTTTTGCTTATTTGAAAAACGGTAGAGTAGACTGGTCACAAACCGAAGAGATTCTGCTTGATGACGGAAGCAAACTAACCAAGGAAAATATCCGTTCTTCAACAGAAATTCAGAGGAACTTGATCAGGAAGTACAACAATCCTATAGAACTTGATAAAGTAATTAGATATCCCCAATAGTGTTCTGGAATTCCAAAATTTGGAAGTGTTTTATACAACAATAGAAGTGTTTTTTGGACTTATCTTCTACTTGAATTATATTTTTTTCTGTGACGGCCAGATACTTTTTGCGCAAAGTATAAAAGAAACCACCCAAAAACTTTTCTTAAATTCACCAGTCATCAATTTCTCGCGCTTCTTCATTAGAATCAGCTCACAAACTTTAATATAAACTTCATATTCCAAAAACATTGAAAGCCGTAAATTTGGCCTCAATAAAAAGTAATTCAATGTTCAGAAAAATTCAAATTTTCGTTTTAGCGATTGCAACATTTGGGATTGTCAGTGCGCAGAAAACCAAATTAAATTCAGGAGAAAGACCCAAATTGGTTGTAGGGTTGGTCGTAGATCAAATGCGTTGGGACTATCTCTACCGATTTGAGAAAAAATTTGGGCAAGGCGGTTTCCAAAGGCTTTTGGGCGAAGGTTATTCTCTTAATAATGTCCATATTCCCTACATCCCGACGGTGACGGCCATTGGTCATGCCTCTATTTATACAGGTTCGGTGCCTTCGATTCACGGGATTGCGGGAAATGACTGGACGGACAAAGAAACCGGAAAAAATGTTTATTGCACAACGGACGATAGCGTCAGTCCTGTCGGGACCAACGATAGAAAGATCGGCAGCCATTCACCCAAAAATCTTTGGTCCACCACGGTGACCGATCAGTTGAGAATTGCCAGTAATTTCCGATCAAAAGTCGTCGGCGTTTCTCTCAAGGACCGCGCTTCTATTTTACCGGCTGGCCATAATCCCACGGGCGCTTTTTGGTTTGATGACTCAACCGGAAATTTCGTTACAAGTTCTTATTATATGAATGAGTTGCCGAAATGGGTAACGGATTTTAACAATCAAAAAATTCCTGAAAAACTATTGGCAAATGGCTGGCAAACAGCTTTGCCCATTGCCGAATACACAGAAAGTACGGCCGATAACGTGGACTGGGAAAATCCCGTCGGGACAGCACAACAACCTGTTTTTCCTTACAAAAATCTTTTGGCAGATTACGCAAGTAAAAAAGGCGTCATCCGCACGACACCTTTTGGAAATACTTTGACATTGAAGTTTGCCGACGCAGCTTTAGATAATTATGCTTTAGGAAAAGGCTCGGAAACTGATTTTCTTGCCATTAATCTGGCTTCTACAGATTATGTAGGACATTCTTATGGTCCCAATTCTATTGAAATTGAGGATACTTACATCAGATTAGACCGGGATCTTGCCGCGTTTTTCAAAATGCTGGATGAGAAAGTCGGAAAAAACAATTATTTGGTGTTCCTGTCCGCAGATCACGGTGCTGCCAACGCCGAGGGATTTCTGCAAGCCAACAAAATACTCGGCGGATTCTTTGATGAAGGAATGGCGAAAAATCTGGGCGCTGAACTCGAGAAAAAATATGCCAATTCTAAATTGATCTTAGCCGTCGATAATTACCAAATCTACCTCAATCAAAATCTGATCAAAGAAAAAAATCTGGATGAGGAGGCTATCAAAAGCACCATCATCAGCACTTTGAACAAAGATCCACGGGTTCTCTATACTGTCGATCTTAAAAAAATATCGTCATCAGCAATCCCCGAACCTATTAAAACCAGGATTATTAATGGCTACAATTGGCAACGGAGCGGTGATATCCAACTGATTTCGCACGACGGAATGTTGCCCAATTATGTCAAAAAAGGAACAACACACAGCGTTTGGAATTCCTATGATTCTCACATTCCACTGATTTTTATGGGCTGGGGCATCAAGCACGGCGAGAGCAATGCGGATTATAATATGACTGATATCGCGCCAACAGTTTCTGCGTTGCTACATATCGAATTCCCAAGCGGAAACATCGGAAACCCAATTACAGAAGTGATTGGAAGGTAAAAGAAAGGTTAGAGATTAGAATCTTAGAAGTTAGATTGTAATTCTCTGCTTTAATTTTAAAATAAAATATAAAAACCCAATTTTGTCATTCTCGAAGAATCCAATGATGAAGATTCCGACAGAATGACAATTTTTTTGCGGAAATTTGCAGTTGAATATGAAATTACAGGAAAAAGACGTTTTCGATTTGCTGGATGAGAAAGCGGATTTCTACAATTCTCCCGATTTTATCACAGATGATCCGATTCAGATTCCGCACCGTTTTTCTTTGAAACAAGATATCGAGATTGCCGGATTTTTGTCGGCGAGCATCGCTTGGGGAAACCGGAAATCGATCATCAATGATGCAAATAAAATGATAGATTTGATGGGAAATTCGCCTTACGATTTTGTCATGAATTTTCAGGATTCTGATTTGAAAAATATTCCCCAAAAGGCGATTCACAGGACCTTCAATCACGACGATTTTATCTTTTTTCTAAAGAATTTTCGGCGGATTTATAGCAAGTTTGACAGTCTGGAAGACGCATTTCTCCTCAATGAAAACGAAACCGATTTCTATCATTCCATTGAACGTTTCCGAAGTCACTTCATCTCTGAAAAACACCGCGGAGAGAAGCACGTGAGTTCGCCTTACAAAAATTCGGCCTCTAAAAGGTTGCTAATGTTTTTGCGGTGGATGGTTCGGAAAGACAAAAAAGGTGTGGATTTTGGCATTTGGGAAAATATCGACGCGCGGTTTTTATCTCTTCCGCTGGACGTTCATACCGCCAATATTTCGCGAAAACTTGGCATTCTTAGCAGAAAACAAAACGATTGGAAAGCCGTTTCGGAATTGGATTTGATTCTTAGAAAATATAAGCCTGCTGATCCTGCGATCTATGATTTTGCCTTGTTTGGATTGGGCGTTTCAAAGGAATTTGAATAAAAGAGCCGACCCTTTAGAAGCCGGCTCAGTAGATAAAAACATCTCATTTTTTTTGGTTAAACAACAACAAAAAAGGACAGCCGACAATGCTATCCTTAAATTTTTATATCAAATTTAGTTTGAGTGATTCTGATTGAAAATAAATACGCGATCAAAACGATTTTTCTTAATCTTATGATGTAAATTTAGAAAGAAAAACAATACGAAATGTAAACTGAATGTTAAAATTTCATACTTATCAACATTTTTTTGTGGATAAGTCTAATACTCCTGAATTAGGACTTCGGAGGGGATATGAAGTTTCTCGCTCAGATTTCTAATCATTTCCAACGAAAGCTTTCTTTTTTTATTGAGAATTTCGCTGGCTCTGCTTTTCAAACCGATGATTTTTGCCAGATCGTTTTGTGAGAAATTCAGCTGTTCCATTCGGAATTTGATGGCTTCTATTGGGTCTGGAAGTTCTATCGGGAAATTTTCATTCTCATATTTTTCTAGGAGAATCCCAAGGATTTCCAGTTCATCACCTTCTTTTTAATTTGGTTTTGCATCGAAAATATCTTCCAGCCTTTCCAAAGCTTGCTTGTAATCTTGTTCGGTTTTTATTGGTTTTAGATTTTTCATTGTTTAAATTTTATTGGCGTCGATTTTATCATATTCTGCGTGAGTTCCGATGAACCTTATCCACATCATTTGATAATCAAAATTAATCTTGACAATCAGTCTGTAATTATTCCCTTTGATATTGAAACACACCCCACTGTCTTTTAAAATGCTTGCATTCGGGAAATCGTTTTTCATTTCATTTAGATTTTTCCAATTCGAATTTTCCGCTTCTTGATACCAGGCTTTCAATTGTTGTTCACAATCAGAATGAATTTCCCAGAATTCCCGCAATATCTTTTTTGCAATAACTCTCACACTTATGTTTTTACAAATATAAAAAATAAAATTCCCGATATGGGAATTTTATTTTTGTTAATATTTTATATCTTTTACTGTGGCTTGCATATAAACCACATTATTAAAATAATTCCTATCAGATGAATTGCTGAGATAATTAATTTATTAGAAACTTCTATTTGAAATTTAAACCAAACTAGTGTTAGCAAAGAAATTATAAAGACCAATAAAATTATCAAGACAATAATATCTAAACCTGGTCCAGCTAAATTTGTTGGAGATAATTTATTAGAAGTAACTAATAATATAAATCCCACAATGTAAAAAATAAAATGAGCTAATGGCTTTTTAAACATCGCTTACAATTTCTCCGCAATATACTTCGCCGTAGCAGACTCTTTCACTTTCACCAAATCCTCTGGCGTTCCGGCAAAAACAACTTCACCACCATATTTTCCTGCATTCGGACCGATGTCGATGATGTAATCTGCTGTTTTCATAATGTCCGGCTGATGCTCAATCACGACCACCGAATGTCCCAATTCTATCAATGCCTGAAGCGATTTCAATAATTTCTTGATGTCGTGGAAATGCAATCCTGTTGATGGCTCATCAAAAACAAAAAGCGTTTTGTCCGTCGTCACACCTTTCACGAGGAACGACGCCAATTTTACTCTCTGCGCCTCACCGCCGGAAAGGGTAGAAGAGGATTGCCCAAGTTGAAGATAGCCCAAACCAACGTCCTGCAAAGGTTTTATTTTGGTCGCAATCTTTTCCTCGTGGTTTTCCGAAAAGAATTCCAAGGCTTCGTCAACCGTCAAATGAAGGATGTCGGAGATGTTCTTTTCGTCGTATTTTACTTCCAAGATTTCTTTTTTGAAACGCGTGCCGTGGCAAACTTCACATTCCAGTTCTATATCCGCCATAAACTGCATCGAGACGGTGATGATGCCCTCGCCTTTACATTCTTCGCAACGTCCCCCATCCACATTGAAGGAAAAATGTTTCGGTTTCAAACCTTGAACTTTCGCCGATTTTTGTTTCGCAAAAAGATCGCGGATGTCGTCGTAAGCTTTCAAATAAGTCACAGGATTGGAACGGGACGATTTTCCGATGGGATTTTGATCGATCAGCTCAATATTTTGAATCAGTTTTTTAGGAAATTCCACAGAATCATAATCCGCTTTTTTTCCGCCCATTCCGAGTTGGATTTGAATTGCATTCGTCATCACATCCTTCATCAAAGTAGATTTTCCACTTCCGGAAACGCCGGTGATTACCGCAAGACATTCCAGCGGAACATTCACGTCGATATTCTTCAAATTGTTTTCACGAGCGCCTTTTATTTCAATGAAAGATTGCGGTTTTCTGCGTTTTTTAGGAACTTCGATTTTCATCTCGCCATTCAGATATTTCGCAGTCAGCGTGTCAGATTTCATCATTTCTTCATAACTTCCGTTGAAGACGAGTTCTCCGCCCAGAAAGCCAGCTTCTGGTCCAATATCGATGATGTGATCCGCCGCTTTCATCACGTCTTCGTCGTGTTCTACCACGATGACGGTGTTGCCCAGATCTCTCAGTTGTTTCAGAACATTAATGAGATTCTCGGTGTCTCGCGAATGCAAACCAATGCTCGGCTCATCCAAAATATAAATCGAACCTACGAGCGAACTACCCAAGCTCGTTGCCAGATTGATTCTCTGGCTTTCGCCGCCGGAAAGCGTGTTCGAAGTTCTGTTTAATGTCAAATATCCGAGACCTACTTTCGTCAAAAATTCCAACCGGGTTTCGATTTCGTAAGTCAGTCGTTTGGCAATTTCACGGTCGTGCTCATTGAGTTTTAAAGTTTTGATTAAGGGCAAAAGTTCGTCCAAGGGCAATTCTATCAAGGACTGAATATTATGGCCGTCAATCTTCACCCAGCTCGTTTCCTCTCTCAATCTTAATCCTTCGCAAGTCGGGCAAAGCGTTTTCCCGCGGTAGCGCGACAGCATCACACGATATTGAATTTTATACAGATTTTCCTCCAGCATTTTGAAGAAATTATCGATGCTGGGAAACATTCTCGTTTTGTCGCCTCGCCAGAGCAATTGTTTTTGTTCTTTGCTGAGTTGATGATAAGGCTTGTGGATCGGGAAATCTTTCGTTTGTTTGATGAATTCTCTTTTCCATTCGCTCATCGTTTCGCCGCGCCAGCAAGCCACTGCATCCTCGTGAATCGACAGGTTTTTGTTGGGAATCACCAGGTCTTCATCAATTCCGATCACCTTTCCGTAGCCTTCGCAAGTTGGGCAAGCGCCGTACGGATTATTAAAACTGAAATAATGAACATTCGGTTCGTTGAAAACGATGCCGTCCAATTCAAATTTGTTCGAGAATTCCCGTACTTTTTCGGTGTCTGTATTTTTCAAAGAACAGTAGCCGCGCCCTTCGTAGAAAGCCATTTGGATAGAGTCGGCCAATCTTTGGAGGAAATTTTCATCTTCCTCGTAACTGAATCGGTCGATGACCAAATTAATTGTCATATCCTTCTCCGGCACGAATCCGAAACTCTCCAAATCCTCGATCCCGGCAACATTTCCATTAATTTCCAATCTGGTAAAGCCCGAGGCTTTGAGTGTTTTCAGCTGTTCTTTAAAATTTTTACTATCAAATTCCAGCGGCGCCAGCAAAAGAAATGTTGCATCTTTTTTTGCTTTTTTAATAAAATCGATAACGTCTGTCACGCTGTCTTTTTTCACTTCTTCTCCCGAAATCGGGGAGTAAGTTTTGCCCACTCGCGCAAAAAAAAGTTTCAGATAGTCGTAGATTTCTGTAGAGGTTCCAACGGTCGACCGTGGATTGGACGATATCACCTTTTGTTGGATGGCGATCGATGGTGCCAAACCTTTGATGTCGTCGATTTTTGGTTTTTCTAATTTTCCCAAAAACTGCCGTGCATAGGAACTCAAACTTTCTACATAACGCCTTTGTCCTTCGGCATAAATGGTGTCGAAAGCCAAGGAAGATTTTCCACTTCCCGAGACGCCTGTGATGACGATCAGTTTATTCTTTGGAATAAGAACATCGATGTGTTTCAGGTTGTTGAGATGGGCGTTTTTAACGAAAAGAAATTTTTTGATATCGAGGTCGGTTGTTGTAGCCATAGTAAAAATGAGACTTACAAAATTACGGAAAATTAACCGATTGTCATAATAAGAATTGGTTTCCGAATCGGAATGCCAAGACGTGGCAAAGTGGATTTTTAATGTCAAATTGTGCTGCTCGAAATGCCTTCAAAATAACTTAAATTTGCAAAAAATCAAACAATGGCAGCTTACCTGGAATTCAATTTTAAAATAAAACCTCTCCAGCCCTGGAACGAAATATTGATGGCAGAACTGATAGAAATCGGTTTCGACAGCTTTACAGAAGAATACGATGGCATACTTGGCTATATCCAGAAAGACCTTTTCAACGAGGACGAACTGAAAAATATCTACCTTTTGCAAAATGAAGAAATCGAGATTTCTTACACCTACGAGGAAATGCCGAACATCAACTGGAACGAGGAATGGGAAAAGAATTTCTCACCCATCAATGTAGAAGGAAAAGTCCTAATCAGAGCAGAATTCCACGACTCGGATCCGAATATGCACGAGATTGTGATTCAGCCAAAAATGTCTTTCGGAACTGGTCATCATCCTACGACGCACCTGATGATTCAGCAAATGCTGGATATGGATTTGGAAAATAAAAAAGTGCTTGATATGGGCTGCGGAACCTCGGTTTTGGCCATTTTCGCAAAACAAAAAGGAGCGGGAAGAACCGTAGCAATCGATATCGACGAATGGTCTGTGGAAAATTCCAAAGAAAACGCTATCCGAAACAACGTAGAATTTGACATCGAACTGGGCACTGCCGACAATCTTGGCAAAGAAAAATTTGATGTCATCCTGGCAAACATCAACAGAAATATTTTGATTTCTGACATCCCAACTTACTTTTCCGTTTTGGAAGATGGCGGAAAACTGTTGCTGTCCGGACTTTGCTTCTTCGATGTGGATGATATTTTGGAAGTTTGTACGGAACAAAATCTGAAGCTTGAGAAGAAGATTCAGAGAGAAGAGTGGGTTTCTTTGTTGTTGAGTAAGTAGAATTCTCTATTTGTTATAAAATTAATTGAGTTAGGATTTAACTTCAAATTTTTTATAAGGCATCGGTTGCGAGGGAACCATTCGACGGATTAGATTTTCGACGGTTCCTTTTTTCATCGTAATGTTCGTTACATCGACAGCAGTATTCATCCAAAAAGGATTTCAGATTAAACAGTCTTTTGGCGCAATTCCAACTTTCTTCTCACTTCTGTGGATGTGAGTTCCTTAATTTCGTACTAAAAAAACCATTTATTGCTATTTTTTAACTGCCTAATTCCATAAAAATAAGCATATTAAATAATTTTTTGTTTAATTTCATCCCATTTCTTTAAGGGAAAATTGTCAAAAGGCTGTAAATCTTACACAACAAAATAAAAATTACTTGTCCATTTTTCGGTTGTTGTATCATTTCGAAACTTCTAAATTTGTATCATTAATCCACCAGAATTTATGAATATTAGTTTCGAGCAGATGTTTCAGGCTTCTTTCCAGAAAGATTCGCAGTTTGAAGGCGTCTTCTGGATGGGCGTCAAAACCACCGGAATCTTCTGCCGCCCCACTTGTACCGCCAGAAAACCAAAGCCGGAAAATGTTGAATTTTTTGACAATACAAAAGACGCGATTCTGAAAGGTTATCGGCCTTGCAAAATTTGCAAACCGCTGGAAAATCCAGATGAAACACCGCTTGAAATTCAAAAGTTGATCAATGAATTATCCGCAAATCCGGAACTCAAATTCAAAGATTTGGATTTAATTAATAGAGGTTTGGAGCCTGCAACCGTTCGCAGGTGGTTTCTGAAGCACCACGGAATGACTTTTCACGCTTTTCAAAGAATGTTCAAGATCAATTCGGCTTTTAAAAAACTTCAGCACGGTGAGAATGTCCTTGATGTGGCTTTAGACAATGGATATGAAAGTCTGAGTGGTTTTAATGACAGTTTTAAATCGATCATCGGAACTTCGCCAAAGAATTCAAAATTGCAAAAAGTCGTTGACCTCAAAAGAATAGAAACACCGCTTGGAACAATGATCGCCTGCGCCAACGAAGGCGGAATTTGTCTGCTGGAATATGCTGACAGAAAATCTCTTTCGAAAGAGTTGCAGGAGATTTCAAAATATTTAAAAGCCAATATTATTCCTGGCAACAATCCTCATTTTCAGACTCTAAAAACAGAACTGCAGGAATATTTTGCGGGAAAGAGGAAAGAGTTCACGGTTCCGCTCTCAATGGTTGGCACAGATTTTCAGAAGCAGGTCTGGGAAATTCTGAGAAGCATTCCGTACGGAACCACCATAAGCTACCAGGAGCAAGCCAATCTTCTTGGAAATCCAAAAGCAGTTCGAGCAGTTGCCAATGCGAATGGACTTAATAAAATTTCCATCATCATACCGTGTCACAGAGTCATCGGAACCAACGGAACTTTGACAGGCTACGGCGGCGGAATCTGGCGAAAGCAGAAATTGCTGGAGTTGGAAAAGTCGATTTTGTTGTGAAAGAATTGCGAACAAATAGGTACACATTTTTCAATACCAACAATCTGAGAAAAAACATAAACTCATTGACCAGAGTTGCTCACAAAACTAATTCTTCAAACAATCTCTCGAAAGTTTTTTCCAAATCCAAAGTGGCGCCGGGATGAGGACGAGATGTCTGAATCACAGCACTTTTCACAGCCGTCAACCACCGGAAACGTTCTGGGATTTCCAATTGGGCAATCGAGCCGGCAGACTTATCTCCATTCGCAATTTTGACGAACGAGTCCAAATGTTTTTTGACTTCGTCCAAATCGATGCTCGGATCGATTAATCGCAATTTCTCCTCACAAAGATGAATTTTGACTTTGATGAATTTCTCCTTTTTTGAGAACAAGATCAATCCCACGTTGAAGAACTCTTCACGCTCCGGCTTCGGCACAAGGCGAATCACGGCATATTCATATAACTTTTGCTCTTGCATTTTGGGCCTCGTTTAGAAAGTTATCAGAATTATTGCGTCTCAATGTCAGGAATTGGAAATAAACATCTTTTATTTCGGCCGGAGAAAGATCGCTATCATTCCATTGCAACCAATCTTCGGGCATTAGTTCCACGATTTCCCGCAGGACTTCATCCGTCAAAATCGCTTTGAATTTTTGATTCGCAACTTCCAATTCCGAAGCCTGAGGCAACAGAACGTGATCCTTAATCATCACAAACGGACTCACTGCATTCTTCTCCCAATTGTCCCAAGAATGGTGGAAATATAAGGACGCGCCATTGTCGATTAGCCACAATTCCTTGTGCCAAATCAGCATATTAGTATTTTTGAAAGTACGGTCGATATTCGTGAGATAAGCATCCAGCCAGACGATTTCCGATGATAATTTTGGGTCGATCTTCACAGCATTTGGATCATACGTGATCGCACCCGAAAGGTAATGCAAAGCGAGGTTGAGGCCGCTGCTGGCCTTCAGAAGATCCTGGATTTCTTCGTCGGCTTCGCTGCGTCCGAAGTCTGCAGAAAGATTAGCGAATACCAACTCCGGAATGCGCAATCCCAAAGCCTGAGCTATTTTTCCGCCAACTAATTCAGAAATCAAGGCTTTGACGCCGTGGCCTGCGCCGCGGAATTTCAGGACATATTTGAAATCGTCGTCCGCTTCTGCCAAAGCCGGCAAGGAACCACCTTCGCGTAATGGCAAGATGTATCGGGTGACTGTGACTGTTCGTAGTGAAAGATCCATTTAATATTTAAAGATGTGTAAAAATAAGCAATTGGTAGGAAACGAGACATTGAAGCAGGCGAAAAAGCGGCCTTTAATCACTTTACCACGCTGTATTTTTTTTAATTTTTACAAAAATATTCCGATTTTTTTAATCAAAATTTAATAAATATAATGTTTTACTTTCATATCTTAAATATTAAATTATCTTTGTTGTAGATATTAAAATTAATATCAACAAATAATTAAAAATTAAACCTATGACAAAAAATTACATTAAATTTTATGTTTTTCTATTCCTGTTTTGTGCGAATTCCTTATTCTCGCAAGCGATTACGGAGAATTTTGACAACATTACGACACTTCCCGGTAGCGGATGGGTACTGCAGAACAACAGTACGCCGGTGGGCTCTACCAATTGGTTCCAAGGAACTTCTGTGTCCGGTGGAGGGCCTTTTGATGCATACAATGGTGTGGCGAATGCCTACATTGGTGCCAATTATAATAATACAGGAAATACGGGTACTATTTCCAATTGGCTGATGACACCCAACAGAACTTTTAGGAACGGCGATGTCATAACTTTTTACACCCGAAAAGTTTCTCCCGATACTTATGCCGATCGTTTGGAGGTGAGGCTGAGCACCAATGGTGCAAGTACCAGTTCGGGCAGCGGGGCAACCGTGGGAGATTACACTACGTTGCTATTAAGTGTGAATCCTTCCCTTGCATTGGGGGTATACCCAGTTGTATGGACAAAATATAGCGTCACAATATCGGGCTTAGCCGCACCTACATCAGGGCGCGTCGCTTTTAGATATTTTGTAACAGGAGGAGGTCTTTCGGGATCGTCATCCGATTATATTGGTATAGACGCTTTTACTTATGAACCCTATGCTTGCCCAAGCTTTACTATGACCGCAGCAGGAGCTTTGGCTGGTGGCACAACTGGCTCAACTTACAGCACGACGCTGACACAGACCGGAGCTTTGGGTGCGCCTAGCTTTGCGATAACAGCAGGCTCACTTCCACCTGGATTAACTTTGGCAACGGCGGGAACGATTTCCGGAACGCCTACTGCTACCGGAACTTTTAATTTTACAGCAACAGTAAGTGACGCCAGTGGATGTTCTGGTTCGCAGGCTTATTCTATTACTGTAGGATGTGCAGCCAATCCAATTTCTATATCGGCTTTTCCGACGCTTTGTAGCAATGGTAGTCCATATACTTTGATGGAAGCTTCGCCAGCGGGAGGTACTTATAGTGGAACAGGAGTCTCTGGCGGTCAGTTTGATCCTGCTGCAGGAACACAAACGATTACTTACGATTATACTGATGCGTATGGCTGTGCTTTTTCCCTTACAAAAACGATTACAGTTAATTCTGCGCCATCTGTAACTACCTCTCCATCTTCAACCGCTGTTTGTGCAGGAGCCGACACAAGCTTCTCAACCGTTGCAAGCGATGCAACAGGATATCAATGGCAGGTCAACACAGGCTCAGGTTTTAGTAATGTGACGGATGGAGTACCATACTCTGGAGCGACAACAGCAACCTTGACGATCACGGGAGCAATGGCCGGAATGAATGGCTATGCCTACAGAGTCTTGGCTACTGGTCAAACAGGTTGCAATCCGGCTACTTCAGGAAGTGCCACCTTAACGGTCAACTCCTCGCCATCCGTTTCATCTCAGCCTGTTGCGACGACTAGTTGTGCAGGATCGGCTGCCTCATTTTCTGCTCTTGCAGCGAATGTTAATGGATATCAGTGGCAGGTGAATACAGGTTCTGGCTTTGCTAACGTCAGTAACGGAGCTCCTTACGCCGGTGCCACGACAGCGATGTTATCGATTTCAGCAACAACTGCAGCAATGAACGGTTACATCTACAGATTGGTGTTGTCGGGTACTTGCACGCCAACTGTTACTTCCGACGCAGTGGCTTTGACGGTTTCAACCGTAAATGCGCCGACTGGCTCTGCAACTCAAACTTTCAGCGCCGGAAATAATCTGAATGTATTAGTAGTGGTAGGACAAAATATCAAGTGGTACGCATCGGCATCCGACGCGACTAATCATGTAAATGTTTTGCCGAATACCACAGTAATCGTCAATAATACCACGTACTATGCTACTCAAACAGTTAGCACCTGTGAATCTGAAACGTCTTTAGCTGTCAAAGCTTATAATGAATCTCTTGCTGTGACTAACAATCCTTCCAAGATTAATATTCAGCTTTATCCAAACCCGGTAAAAGAAATTTTGAATTTGAGCGGTCAGGATAAGATTAATAAGATTGTAATTATGTCAATGGACGGTAAAAGAGTCATTGAAAAAGAAATGAATGGTGACAGACAATTGAATGTTCATTCTCTGAGCCAGGGAACTTATCTGATTACTATTTTTGCGGAAAAAGGAGTTCAGACGATTAAGTTTATTAAACATTAAATTCTAACCAAAATATTTAACAGAAACCTGCTGACCGGCAGGTTTTTTTTATGGTTAATTTTCAATGGTACCGAATGAATTCCTATTTTTGAAAAAAATAAAACAATGTCCAGCTTCATCGACTTTGGAATTGCACAAAAACAGTATCACGGAATGAACAGAATCACACAACTTTTCAAAATCAAATATCCAATCATCCAAGGCGGAATGGTTTGGCACTCTGGCTGGCGGCTGGCTTCGGCTGTTTCCAATAATGGTGGATTGGGACTGATTGGTTCGGTAAGTATGTATCCGGATATTCTCAGAGAAAATATCCGGAAATGTAAAGCCGCAACAGATAAGCCGTTCGGTGTCAACATCGCTTTGCTTTATCCGAATCTCGATGAAATCATTGATATCATCTTAGAAGAAGGCGTAAAAATCGTTTTCACTTCAGCCGGAAATCCGAAAACTTACGCTGAAACTTTGAAAAAAGAAGGCATCCAAGTGGCTCACGTGGTTGCCAGTTCAAAATTTGCCGTCAAATGTCAGGATGCCGGCGTAGATGCTGTGGTAGCAGAAGGTTTTGAAGCAGGCGGACACAATGGCCGAGAGGAAACGACAACACTGTGTTTAATACCGAATGTGAAAAAACATATCGATATTCCATTAATTGCAGCGGGCGGCATAGCGCTGGGATGTCAGATGAAAGCCGCGATGATTCTGGGTGCGGATGGTGTGCAAATCGGTTCCCGTTTTGCGGCAACTGTTGAAGCAAGTTCGCACGAGAATTTCAAAAATAAAATCGTGGAACTGAAAGAAGGCGATACGCAACTGACTTTGAAAGAATTAGCGCCGGTAAGGCTGATAAAAAATAAATTCTATTACGATCTCGAAAAACTGTACGAATCCGGCAGAAATGTTGAAGCTCTGAAAGAAACTTTGGGAAGAGCCCGCGCAAAACTCGGAATGTTTGAAGGTGATCTAGTGGAAGGTGAACTGGAAATCGGACAGGTTTCTGCTTTAATTGATGAGATTCTTCCGGTTGAAAAAGTCTTTGAAAACCTAATCAAAGAATTCAACGAAGCGAAAGTAGATCTCACTTTGTGAAAAGAAACAAGATAAAATTAAAAAGAATCAAGCCTCAATCGACCGTCGAATTGCTCATCATTAATAATTCATCATTAACCATTAATAATTAAAAACCCCGTGTTCTCCAAACAAGAAGCTCAACAACTAAAAACAGAATTCTGGACGGCTTTCGGAAAAGCTTTTCCTAGAAAATGGCTTTTGTACGATACAAAGATCAAGGATTTCTCTTTCAAATTTTCTGCGGACAACAAGAAAGCTAAGGTCTCGCTTGATATCGAAATGAAAGATGAATTGTTCCGAAATGCTTATTTCGAGAAGTTTCAGTCTTTGGAAAATTTGCTTAGAGATGAGATTGGCGAGTTCCAGATGGATGAATTTTATACTTTGGAAAATGGGAAAGTCATCAGCAGAATTTGGGTTGAGAAATCAGGCGTCAGCATTTTTAACAAGCAAACCTGGCCTGATACTTTCGAGTTCTTTGTCGAGAAAATGAGTGCTTTTGAAATGTTCTTTTACGAGTATGAAGATTTCATCAAATCAGTGTAAAATACATTATACTTTTACTTCATACATTTTACACTTAATACTGAAATCGAAGATTCAAGAATTCGATAAAGAAATAAAAAAATATGATTAAAAAGATAACCATAAAAGCCAACGATTTCTTCGAATTACTAAAACTGAAAGGAGAATCGATGTGGGATATTTTTGCCCAAATCATCGACGGCGAAGAAAAAGAAATCACGTTCGTAAATGATAAAGATGAATATCTTTTCCATTACGTTCTACCTACAACTGTAGAAAAAATGAAAGAAGATCAAATACTTTTCTCAAAAGAATATGCGGGTAAAATATCAGGAATTAACTAAACTTTTCTTCCATTCCAGATATCCGACGATCGCCATTGCGGTGAAAACAATATATTGAATACCCGTAATTCCCAAACCTTTGTAAAACATCATCGGAATACAAATGAAATCTGCAACGATCCAGAATATCCAATTCTCGATGTTTCGTTTCGCCATAAAAAACATTCCGACAAGAAATAAGGAAGTGGTAATGATGTCTGTATAATTGGCCCAATCCAAATGATAAAGTCCCAACCTGACGCCATCCATAGAAAACTGATTATCAATAAATGGTTTGTAGTAATAAATAACTCCGACAAAAACTAAACTTCCTAAAAATAAAAATGTGCCGATCTGCCAATCCTTGAGGCTCGCTTTTTTCACGTTCACGTGGATTTGATCTACGGAATGTTTTGCCCAAAGAATCCAGCCGTAGATACTCATCACGGTATAATAGACATTGATGAGCATATCTCCCAATAATCCGAAAACAAACATAATGTAAATGAAAAGTACCGTTGATATAATGCCGGTAGGATAGACCCAGATGTTTTGTCTGATAGAAAAATAAACACTTAACAATCCAAATATAACAGCAATAGATTCAAAATAAATGAGATAGGTCTCGTAAGATTCGTATTGTGCAGCGAGAGTTTGTAAAAAATCCATTTTCAAAGATAATTATTAAGCCTTGAAAAAGCAGGTTAAAATTTGGAATTAATATAGATAAGTAAAATTAATTAGTTAAAAAATGTTAAGGATGATATTTTTTTAATATTTTCGTAATTCAAAACAAACAAACAAAAGCAACAACCCTTCAAATCTTGGGGGAAATCTAAAAAATTAAAATTATGTCAAAAATTTGGACAAAAAAACCAATGAGCGCCTTCGAAGCCGATGTGAAAACCAGCGAGCTGAAGCGTGTACTTGGGAAATGGAGTCTTACTGCAATTGGAATTGGAGCTATTATTGGTGGCGGTATTTTCGTATTAACAGGAACTGGTGCTTACTATCATGCCGGTCCGGCATTGGCGCTTTCTTTCGTCATCGCAGGTATCGCTTGTGTATTTGCGGCACTTTGTTATTCAGAATTTGCGTCTATACTTCCTGTAGAAGGTTCCGCTTATGCTTATGCATACGGAACAGTTGGTGAGATTTTCGCCTGGATCATCGGATGGGGACTTATCCTGGAATATGCAATGGGTTCTATGACGGTGGCTGTTTCATGGTCAGGTTATTTTAATAAATTACTGAAGATGTTTGGTCTTCACCTTCCGGATTATCTCACTTCCGATCCGGCAAGTTACACAGGCGAAGGTTTTTCTATGAACTTGCCTGCTTTCTGTATCGTTTTGGTCGTTATTTCTATTCTTATCAAAGGAACAAAAGAAGCAGCAAAAGCCAACAATATGATTGTAATTATGAAGGTTTCTGCGGTTCTTTTTGTAATTATTGCGGGAGTTTTCTTTATAGATACTGCCAATTGGCATCCATTCATTCCGGCGCCGCAAATGGTAAAAGAAGGTGATACTTTGAAAGAAGCTTACGGTTTCCAAGGAATTGTTTCCGGAGCGGCCGCAATTTTCTTTGCTTATGTTGGTTTTGATGCCGTTTCTACACAGGCTGGTGAAGCTATCAATCCGAAGAAAGATGTTCCATTTGCGATCATCACATCATTATTGGTTTGTACTGTGCTTTACATTTTGGTGTCATTGGTTTTGACTGGGATGATGCATTACACAGATTTCAACCCTCAAGGTAAATATCCGGACGCTATCAAGGCTCCGGTTGCTTACGCATTTGAGATTGCAGGACAAGGCTGGGCAGGTTATATTATTACGATTGCTGCAACCATCGGTTTAATTTCCGTATTGATGGTAATGATTATGGGACAATCCAGGATTTTCCTTGGAATGTCAAAAGATGGTTTGATCCCGAAATTATTCAGTGATATTCACCCTGTTAAAAAAACACCAGCGAAAAGCTTGATGATTTTAGGAATTTTAATTGCGACAGTTGCTGCATTTACACCAATCAGTAAATTGGCAGATATGACAAGTTTTGGGACTTTATTTGCTTTCACAATGGTTTGTGTTGCCGTTTGGATTCTTAGAAAAAAAGAACCGGATTTACCAAGAAACTTCAAAGTTCCTGCCTTGCCGTTAATTGCAACTTTAGGGATTTTGATCAACGTTTACCTGATTTGGAATCTTAGTGACGATGCCAAATTATTATCCACTGGTTGGCTCGTTTTAGGGGTTATTATTTACTTTGCTTACAGCCTTAGTCATAGCAAACTTCATAAAAGAGGATATGGAGAAACCTTCAAAGCGGAGCAGAAACCTCTGCAAGATGTGGATATAAAAATCGACGACAAAGACTAAAATTTTTATTTAAAATATTAAATTCCGCCTCGTGCGGAATTTTTTTGGAGCTATTTCCCGCTATCCGCTATATCTTTTTTGTTTTTCCCACGTTTTGTCATTTAATATAAGGTTTTAGTCTAAAACAAAAAAGGATGCCGCTACTATCGGGGCTATGGGTTTTCTCTGGCAAATCAAATCTTTTTTTTCAAATCGAAGCTTTGTCGAAGTTAAAATTCTGAAGAAAATATTCTAACCTTCAAGGTTTCAAAAACCTTGAAGGTTTAACGAATTGATAAAGTTTTAATAAATTTATAAAATGAAAAAACTAAGCTTCCTATTCCTGATAATTTCAACAGTTATCTATTCTCAGAAATTCAAAATCGATACATTATTGACCGATAAAATCAGCATCCGCGCTATTCAGCTTTGGGACGGAAAAGTCTGGTATGCCGGGACAGATTCCAAATTCGGTTTTGTAAATATGAAAGATAAATCTGATAAGAAGCAAATTTTACTTTCTGATAAAAAATTACAGTTTAGAACCTTGGCGCAAAATAATAAGGATTTTTATACCGCAAGTATTGAAAGTCCAGCGCAAGTTTTTAAAATAAATAAACAAAAGTTAGGATATCTGATTATTTCTGATGTGTTTCCTAAAACTACATTTTATGATTCTTTTATTTTTGATAAAAAAAATAGAGGATTATTAATAAGTGATCCAGATTCTTTAAATTCTCCATTATTTAAATTATATAGTGTACGAAAATTGTCTGAAGCAAATTTAAATCTCCCAAAATATTTTCCAGGAGAAGCACATTTTGCAGCAAGCAATACCAATGTTGCAACATATAAAGATGAAGTTTGGATAGCAACTGGTGGAGCAAAAGCCAGAATTTTTAAATTTAATTGGAAAAATCCGTATAAGTGGGAAGTATTTGACACGCCGTTTACTCAAGGAACTTCATCGCAAGGCATCTATTCCATCGATTTTTACGATACAAACTTCGGAATAGCAGTCGGTGGAGATTACACCAAACAAGCCGATAATAGCAACAACATCGCTACCACCAGCGATGGCGGAAGGACTTGGGAAATCCAAGCCAGCGGACAAAATGCGGGTTATATGACTTGCGTGAAATTCCGCCCGAAAACCAAAGGAAAAGAAATCGCAGCGGTTGGCGACCAGCACATCAGCTTCTCATCAGATTACGGCAAAACCTGGACAAAAATCTCCGACGAAAAAAATCTCTACGCCTGTGAATGGGCAGATAAAAATACGTTGATATTGGCTGGGAAAGATAAAATTATTAAAATGAGTTTTTTTTCAGATATTGCTGAAGTTGTTGTTACGCCAGTTAAGCTAAATAGAAAAAAGATCAAGGTTAACGCCGATGATACATATTAATACTCAATTTGGTAAATAATTATTTAATGACTTAGCTTACTGAAAGCGCTCTTGCAAACTTTAAAATATTTTCAATAAGATCAAAGAAATCTCTGCGGACTTTGCGTTTAGAATCTACGCTTAAATTCAGAATCCATACTTTTGCACCGAATTAATGAAACTGAAAAGATAAATTGAAGATGAAGAATACGGTTATTTTTGATATGGATGGCGTAATTGTAGATACAGAACCGCTTCACACAAAAGCTTATTACCAGCATTTTGCGGAACTGAATATCGATGTCGATGCCAATTTGTTTTCAAAATTTATTGGCAAATCTACCCGAAACGTCTATCAAATGGTCAAAGATATCTTCGGAATCGAAACAGATGCAGAAGAATTAATTCAAAGGAAAAGAACCATTTTTTATGATCTTTTCGATACAGATCCGGCTCTCAAATTATTGGATGGCGTAGAAGCCTTGATCCATAATCTTCATTCTCAAAATTTCCAATTAATCTTAGCATCTTCCGCTGCAAAATCTACGATTGACAGAGTTTTCAGACGTTTCAATTTATTTCCATTTTTCACGTTTCTTGTAAGTGGCGAAGACTTCCCGGAATCAAAACCTCATCCCGCTATTTTCATAGAAGCACAAAGACTTTCGGGAAACGACAAGTCCAATTGCATCGTGATAGAAGATAGCACAAACGGAATCTTGGCTGCAAAAGGTGCAGAAATATTCTGCGTTGGTTACAAAAGTTCCCACAGCAAAAATCAGAATTATGAGTTAGCAGATTTGGTGATTCATGATTTTGACGAGTTGGATTTGGATAAGTTGAAAATGCTCTAAATTTGAAGATTAGCTTTCAAAAAACGCCATAGAACTACCAATCCAGATTGCATCTTTCTTATTGAAATCCACATTCACCATCGATGCTTTCGTCATCCGCACAAGATTGACCAATAATTCCGGATCTTCTTTTTTCGGATCCCAACCAAAAAGCAAACGGATCTCAGCTTTAGAAAATTCGCCGTTGATGTCTTTAAAAAGTGGAGCGTAAGTCACTTTCCTTTGGAGGATGTAATTTTCTTTATCTTCTATTTTATCGATTATTTCTTGTGTCGGATTAAGATTTACACCGCTTCCTGCAAAAGAAAATAATGGTTTTAAAACAAAGTTTTCCAAAGCCTCAGTTTCAGGAAAATCGGATAAAAAATAACTTTTCGGGACAAACTCGTGTTTCAGTTTGGGAAGAATATATTTTGAAATCTTGAAAAACCAGTTCGGATGCGTGATCCATTCTACATCCACATCTTCTCGAAAATCAAACTCTGTTTCTAAACCTTCGATTTTGTCGAGTTCGTCAAAAATTATGCGGTTGTAAATACGGTTGACTGGAATTAATTTTCCATCTTTTTCGTAGAATAATTTTTTACCCTGTTTTCTGACTTTCGTAAGACAAACCGTCTTGATTCCCAGCAATTTTTCTGTCATTGCAAAATCAACAGCTGTTTTCTGCTTTTCGGGATAGATCTCCAGCAAAATGACATTCTCAGGATTCTCGTTTCCGACAATTATGGCTTTCAACTTTTCAACAAATTCTTCCTGCGAAAGTGACGTCTTCAAATCATTAAGGAAAGGGTAGACTTCTGTAATCACTTCCTCAAACAATCTCTGGAAAGCAAACAAACTTGGGAAGGCCTGCAACTCTATCAACTGCGGAATGATTTCGCCATTTTGATCTTGGCAAATTCCAAAATCGACGGCAAGAAAATGTGGTTTTTTGGTGTCATTCGGGACTTTGCAATTCGCAGGAATGGCTTTGCTCAATTCCTCATCAGACATATTTTTGATCTGTGAAATAATGGATTGTGAAGCGTCATCCAGCTTGTTCCCAAAATCATTGGTAAGAAAAATAGGGCTTTCGGACAGTCGGAAAGCGGCTTCTTCGCCGCATTTTTCTTTGATCAGCGCATTAGTTTTCTCATATTTTGCCTGAGAAAATTCTTGATTGAATTGCGTTCTGTATTTGGGAATCATAATTTAATTTTTTATTCACCCTAAAAGTCACAAAAGCTAAAATGTTATTTTTTGAGATGAAAAAAGAATAGTTGTAGATTAGACTTTTTTGAACTTTTAAAATCACTATTGATAGAAAGCTTTGGTGAGTTTTCTGGTTTAAATGGAGATGTTTTTTAGCTGAAAGCCAATTTTTTAGTAATCTGTTCAGACGCAAATGTCAGAAATCTTGGAATAATCTGCGCTTGTGTTAAAATGATTTTGTCTTCATCATTCATCCTGTCGATGGTTTCCAGATATTTCTCGATGCCGAAAGTTTCGATCATTGCGGATTTATTTTTGTCATCCTCCAGATTTTTGATGAATCCTTGGGGATCGGCTTCCGGATGAAATTGCGTTCCGAAGATCTCCTCAGAAAAACGAATGGCCATCAGCGCTCTTTCCAGATGCACTGTCGGGCGGTATTTTTCCAGCGCCACGATTTTCATTCCAAGACCGTTTATTTTCTCATCGTTTGGTTCGATGCATTGATATCCTCTGGAGTCCACCGCGTAGAAAGGTTCGGGAAGGTTTTTGAACAGAAATTCTTTTTCGCCATCCTCAGATTTGTGAATAGGCATCACACCAAAAGAGTAGGATTTTCTTTTGCAAACATTCGCAATTTTGAAATGGATCACTGCCAATTGAAACGAATGACACACCAAAAAAGCATATTTTTTCTGCTCGTTTTGTTGATTATGTTGCCAAATTTGAGTTAGGAAGTCGGCGTATTTATTTTCCCATTGATAGCCTTCGCGGTGAGGATTCCCTGGTCCGCCGGATGACAGAAACACATCAAAATCAGCCACGTTTGGCATCTCATTCTTATATCGGACATCGAAGATTTCTACTGAAACGTTGTGGCTGGATTGCTCCTGAAACGCTTTGGAGATTTCTTTGAGATTACGCATTCCTTGATTGGGATGGTTGTTGTTCATATCCAAAAGCGCAATTCTAACATCATTGTTATTCATATTCATTAAATTTAAACAAAATTAAGAATTTTAAAATAGAGAGAGTTTTGAATTATTAGACCCGTTCATCATTAACAATTTATTTTTAAATGAGTCCTTTTTCAGTTTCATAAATCATATAATCTACCACTTTTTTCAAGTCGCCGCCCGTTTCTTCAAACACTTTCAGCTGACGGTCTGCACCAGTTCCTATTTTGCAAATTTCTCGGGCATATTCTACTTCTTTTCTGCAGCCCAATTCGTCCACAACATCATCTATAAAAGCTAGTAATTCCTCCAAAAGATCTCTGTACGGAACACTGGCTTCTTTTCCAAAATCGATTAGATGAGCATCGATTCCGTCTTTGGAAGCGCGCCATTTATTTTCGGTCAATAGTAGCCTTCTGTAGCTTCTGTAGCTGGTGTTTTGCTGGTGCATCTGGTAGATTTTTGCTACCAAAGCCTGCATAATTGCAGCCAGACAGACTGTTTCGTCTATCGTCATCGGCATATCGCAGATTCTGAATTCGATGGTCGGGTAGAAGGGATGAACGCGCAGATCCCACCAGATTTTTTTAGCATTATCAATCGTTCCGGTTTTTACCATCAGGTTGACGTAAGCGTCAAACTCTGCCAGGCTTCCGAAATAACTTGGCAATCCGGTTCTGGGGAATTTGGCAAAGACTTCCTGTCTGTAAGACTTGAACCCCGTCATTCTTCCTACCCAGAATGGCGAATTGGTGGACAAAGCATAAACGTGCGGCAAGAAATAGCGCATCACGTTTTGAATTCTGATGCCTTCTTCCCGATCGGGAATACCAATATGAACGTGCAATCCGAAGATCAAATTGGATCGGGCAACATCGCCCATATCGCTAACGATCTTGTCGTAGCGGGCATCTTTTGTGATCAGATTATCTTTCCAATCGGAAAATGGATGCGTGCCGCCGCCGGCAACGCGCAGACCTTGCTCGTGAGCGGTTTTCACGAGATGTCTCCTAAGATTGGTGAGTTCCTGCCTTACCTGCTGGATGTTTTCGCAGATTCCCGTTTCCATTTCGACCACAGATTCGTGCATCTCGTGCTTCAGATTTTCGCTGAGAACGGCTTTTCCACCTTCGATGATTTTTGAAACATGGGAAACCAAATCCCGGGATTCGGCATCGATGATCTGATATTCTTCTTCTACACCTATCGTAAATCTGTGCATATTATTTGTGTTTGAAAGTTAGTTAGTGTTCTTGGTTTTTTATTACACCGAATTGTTGCAGCCCGTCTTGAGCGGAAATCCTTTTTTGCATGGTCTTAGAGTTCTGTTTAAACTGAAAACGTCTGCAAAAAAGATTGGGAGTGGAAGGCGGAAATAGCTGCCATAAAAAAATGTCTAATTGTAATATTAAAGTTTGTTGGTCACAAATTTTCCCCATTGGATATTCACTTTTCCTGGCTTGTAATCTTTGGCTTTTTCGATGGCCAATTTTGCAGAATGTTCTACAATCCATTCGAAGTTTTCTTCTCCCACGGAGTTTCTGTCTGCGTCAGGAGCGGGATTACAGAAATCAATTGCATACGGAATGCCATCTCTCACAGCAAATTCCACTGTGTTGAAATCGTAGCCCAAAGCTTCATTCATTTTCAAAGTATATTCGGTGATGGTCTTTAGCAGCGCTTCACGCGCTTCGCCTTCGGTTTGGTGAGTGGTTGCGTACCGCAAATGGTGCGGATTTCTCGGTTCGTAAGGCATAATGTGAACATACTTTCTGCCCAAACAATAAACGCGGTAATAATCTTCGAAAATAATTTCTTCCTGAACCATCATTACCAATTGCTCTGTTTCTGCGTGTTTTGCCCATAGATCTTCCGGACTTTCTACTCGGTACACATTTCTCCAACCGCCGCCGTCGTGCGGTTTCATATACGCCGGAAATCCTACATAGTTGAAAATGTATTCCCAATCGTGCGGGAATTTCAGATTTCTGAAAGATGTTTCGGATGTGTTGGTCGGTCTTTCGTATGAAGGAAGTAACACGGTTTTCGGCAACGGAATTCCGATTTTGGACATCAGCGCATTGTTGAAAAATTTCTCATCGGCGCTCCACCAAAATGGATTGTTGATGACGTAAGTTCCGCTCATTGCGGCATTTTTGAGGTAGGCTCTGTAAAATGGGACATCTTGCGAAATCCTGTCGATGATGACAGCGTAACCATAATCTGCACCTTGTTCTAGTTTGTCTATTTGAACAGGTTCTGCGATATATTCGCCTTTACCCATTTTATTCACTTTATCGATGAATGCCCACGGAAAAGTATCTTCCATTCCGAATAAAATTCCAATTTTTTTTGCCATAATATGTTGAGTTGTTAAATTTCTATATTTAAGTTAAATGCGGTTCTTTAATTTGTTACCCGAAAAATCTTCCAATAAATTTCGGAAAAACCATTCGCCAAAGCGGCCAGTCGTGGTCTATCCATTTCTGCTCGTCATACCAATGGTTGATTCCTTTTGAGCTGAGGATTCCAGCCATTCTTCGCGTTGGTTCCAGACAAATATCGCGGTCGGAAGTGCTATGAACGATGTGCATATGTTTGTATTTCCAGGCTTCGTCATTTTTTACAAACTCATCTGGACAATTGAAGTAAACCAGTTGATCCTGAATTCCGTCCATAAAATTTCGAATCGAAAAAGCGCCAGACAGACAGAAAAGATGCGACACCAAGTCTGGATATCTGAAGGCAAAATTAGAAGCATGATAACCTCCGAAACTTGCGCCTGCAACCGCAACACGATGCGTATTGTGTGTTCTCTGAATGTAAGGAATGAACTCCTGAACCAAAAATTGAACATACAACTCATAATTTCTGATTCTGTCGTACGCCGATATGTTTTTGTTATAGAAACTAAGATTATCAATCGTTTCGAGGTTGAAAAGTTTTAGTTTTCCATTGTCGGTGAACCAAGAAATGCTTCCGTTCAAATGAAAATCCGCATTCTGAGTGTAAGAACCCTGCGAAGTCGGAAACATAATGACTGGGTAACCAAAATGTCCCGTGACTTCGACCTTGATGCTCATCCCAAGGATGTGTGAATAATAATCTGTATGTGTAATTTGAGGCATATTTATTTAGTTATCAGTTTGTTAATTTTCAGTTGATTGTTAATCATTAGCTGGTTGGTTTGTCTCGCGGCGGGAGGATATTCAGGATTCTTTCGGTCACAATTAGGGCGGCTTCATCCAATCTTTCCTGAATTTTTTCTGCGGTCGTTGCTTTGTAAACAATTCCGATGTGGTAATCGATTGATAGAAATTTTTCAACGTCCTCATTTTGAAGGTCGTGGGTATTTGGATGTTTGTCTTTGGCAAGCGCCACGATTAGTCCTGCGAATAATTTCTGAGTTTCTTCGACTGTATATTGTTCTCCGTCCAGCAAAGCATTTTCGAGTTTGGCCCATTCTCGCCAGATATTGACGCCGGTAGCGGCTT
The DNA here is from genome assembly GCA_022013695.1 of Weeksellaceae bacterium. GTDB lineage: Bacteria > Bacteroidota > Bacteroidia > Flavobacteriales > Weeksellaceae > Epilithonimonas. The sequence continues at coordinate 130,290 of JAKLPS010000024.1, read as the reverse complement.
CTACCATATCGGGGATGTGTGCACCGCCAACTCTTGATGAAGTTTCAAGGAAGTAGTATTGCCCATCAATTCCCCTGATATATTCGCTGTGTGTTGCCCCATTTTGAATTCCGAATTTGTCCAGAACCTCTTTGTTAATTTTTTCTAACCCAACGGCTTCTTCGGAATCTTTTGCCAAGGTTTTGGTGCGGAAAACGCCACCTTCGTGCGACACTTTCATCGGTGGCGAGAGGTATTTTGAAAAGCAGGAAAATACGATCTTTTTGTTATAGACCAAACAATCCACGTGATAAACATCGCCGGGCTTGAAGGATTCTAAAAGAAATTTATACCGCTCATTGCCGAGATGTTCAACGGCTGGCCACAGTTCTTCGCTGGAGTTTATTTTTTTGATTCCGCTGGCGGAAGCTTCGGAACGTGGCTTCAATACCCAAGGTCCTGGAACTTCCTGCGTGAATTTATGCAGTTTTGCATCATTGAAAATGGATGAAAATTCCGGAACCGAAATGCCGTTGTCTTTGGCCTGCTGGCGCATTGCCAGTTTATCTCGGAAATAGCGGTGCGTCGTTTGTCCCATTCCTGGAATACGGTAAGTTTCGCGAATCATGGCCGCTTTCTCCACATCGAAATCATCCAAAGCAATCACGGCATCGATTTGGTGATTTTTCATCAAATAAGCAAATCCCTGCACAAGATGGTCGAGATTCCACACGGAAGGTTCTAGTTCTGGCATATAATAAACCTCGTCTATGGCGTGCCACGGCCACGGTTTATCCTTGAGATTTTCGGATGTTATTAGAATGACTTTGTTTCCCATCTTTTTACATTCATCCATAAAATCATAACCTTTGTAATAACAGGAGATGCAGACAATCGTTTTTTCCATATTCATTTTCAATTTTGTATTTTGTAAAAAAGTATAGTCTTTTTTAATCGTAATTCTCAATAAAATCTAACAAGAGCTGCACGCCGTAACCCGTCGCCGCCTTATCTTTCGCATAACCAACGTTTCCAAACGCAACGCCAGCAATGTCCAGATGTGCCCAGTTTTGATGACCTTCTATAAACTGTTCCAAAAATTTTGCCGCAACAATGCAATCTCCAAAAGGCTTCATCGAAATATTCTTAAAATCAGCAACATCTGAAGTGAAATCGTCTTTCCAAATATCCCAAAGCGGCAGATTCCAAATTCTCTGATTCGTTTTATCTGCTGACTTTTCCAATAATTTTTTCAAATCGTCATTGTTGGAAAAGTAGGCGCCACAAGTGTAACCGAACATTCGAACTGAGCTTCCAGTTAAAGTTGCCAAATCAATCAAAACATCAGTTTTATAATTTTTTGATAAATAGGAAAGTCCGTCTGCGAGCGTTATTCTGCCTTCTGCATCGGTGTCCAGCACTTCAATCGTTTTTCTGTTGTAAGCTGTTATGACATCACTTGGCAAATATGCTTTTTCCGAAACTGCATTGTCCGTAATAGGCAAAATTGCAATGATATTCACCGGAAGTTTAAGTTCCGAAGCTGTAATCAAAGCGCCAATTACCGCACTTGCTCCGCCCATATCACTTTTCATATAATGCAGATTTGCGGAAGGTTTTATGGAGATTCCGCCTGTGTCGAACAATACACATTTCCCTACTAAACCGATCGTTTTCGCATTTCCCTTCGCAGATTTGTATTCTAAAATCGTGAAAGCTGCTTCCTGCGAACTTCCCTGATTAACAGCTGCGAAAGCACCCAATCCTTCTTTGATGGATTCTGCTCGGTTTAGAACTTTATAATCTAAATTATATTTTTCCGCTGTCGTTTTCAGGAATTCTGAAATTTGGTCCACTTTTTTGTGGTTCGCAGGCTTGTTCAGCCATTCCATTCCGGCAAATTGTCCGTTGCAAAGGGCTTCGGTTTTTAAAGCTAAATTTTTCGCTTCATCTTCTGAAATATTTTCAATATCAAGTTCAAAATTCTCCTGCCAGAACGGATGCGATTTTTCAAACGGGTAGCAGTAAGTACCCAAAAATAGACCTTTCAAAAATTCCTCAGTCAAATCCAATCCTAATTTTGAAATGATAGAAGTCGGAACGGCTTGCAGATTTTTCTTGTAATCGTTAGCGAATCTGTTTGCTATCGCTTGGATTTCGTAGCCCATGGGTTCTTTGCCGATGCCGATGAAAAATTGGATTTGTTGAGAATCTGTTTTGATGAAAACTTCTTTTGTTTTTCCATTAAAAAAATGGTTCATATTGGGATAATCCGATTTTTCCTGCTGCCAATCGTCTTCGGCGAACAGAAATATCTTTTGTGTGGTGGATTCTTTTTTGTTGCAGATTTTAATCATAATTTCACTATTTCCATAGGAATAAATTCCTATGTTGGTATATCAATCGTCCCGCTGGGACTTGTTGCTTTTCATAGGAATAAATTCCTATGTTGGGTATATGAATCGTCCCGATAGGACTTGTTGCTTTCATAGGAATAAATTCCTATGTTGGGTATATCATTCGTCCCGATGGGACTTGCTACTTTGATAGGAATAAATTACTATGTTGGTATATCAATCGTCCCGCTGGGACTTGTTTTTTTTAAGTTTTAAAATTATTTTCCAATTCATTTTTGGCTTTTACGGGACTTTCCAAACTATCGATGTAAAGCCATTCTACGGCTCTCGGAAATTCCTGAGACCAGAAAAATTCCTGATGCGTTCCTTGCTCATTAATATGGGTTTTGACCTGAAAATCATACAATTTCTGAACGCTCCATTTTTTTAGAGATTTTTCAAATTGTCTGATTTTACTTACCATTTTGGAGCCTTCTTTTCTGCCGCCATAGAGATACACTTTGATTTTGAACGGGTTGGCAAATCCTATCATCGGGAAATTATTATTTGGTTCTACCCAAAGTGAAGGGGAAAAAATCAATAATTTAGAATAGACTTCCGGATAGAGAAATCCCCCGTAAATGCTGATTAATGCGCCCAGCGAACTCCCGCCTATCCCTGTGTTTTCGCGATCTTTCTTGGTTCTGTATTTCTGATCGACCCAGGGTTTCAAGGTGTCCGTAACGAACCTCAGATATTTTTTGCCTTCTGCCTCTTCTGCCAGTGCATTGTTGTCAAAAATATATTCTTTTATTCTGTCGTCGTCGCCATGTTCGATGGCAATGACAATCAATTCGCCTCGTCCGTATTCGGCCAAAAGTGCTAATTTTTTATCAATTTCCCAGTTTCCAAAGGCGGAACCCTCGTTGAAGAGATTTTGCGCGTCTTGGAGATAGAGAACAGGATAGCTTTCCTCGGAATCATAATAATCGAAGGGCAATAATGCCCACACCTTCCTGGTTTTGTCGAGCTGAGGGATGTAAAATGCCTCGTCAATCAATTCCACTTTGGGGAAAAATTCTTTTTTGAAAGGTCCCCAATTCACGCGCCATTTCTCTACAATTACTTGCACTTTTTTTGTCCCTTTTTTTACCTTTCGGTTCGGGGTGATGCTGTCGTGCCGATCGATTTCTACGTTTTCCCAACCGCCTTTGGTGAATTTGAATTCGACTTCGTCTCTCAGATCGTCATCATGGATATTAATATAATAATTCTGTACGTCCAATTTCTCCAGCTCAAATTTGGGATCTTTGGGATTCCATTTATTGAAATTTCCTGTTATGAAAATCGCTCGGTCATCATTGTCTTCTGACTTCAGGAAAAACTCCATTTTGATTTTTTAAATTGTCTATTGCGTTATAAATTTATAAAATAATTTCAATTATTACAGTAGGCTTGAATAGTTTTCTTCTAAAAAAGAACTTAATTAATGAATATTAACTTAAAATTAAGATTATTTGAATTAACAAAAAATTGCTTATTCAAAAAAACATGAAGGAAAAAACAAAAAAGCCTTTGAATAAATCTCCAAAAGCTTGCAATTTGTTGAAAAAATATTAACAATTTATTCAGATTTTACAACTTCGGTTTTTTCCGAAATTCCATTGGCGTTGAAGGCCTCAATTTGAAAATAATAGGCATCTGCCCGGTCGGCTCCCGTGAAGAAATATTCATTTTTGCCATAGACCATAATGCTTCCGTACAATTTGTCGGGCGATTTGCCCCAATAGATCACGTAGCCATCGGCATCGGGATTCTGTTGCCATTTGAACCAGATGCTTCTTCTTTCGCCATATTTTTTGGGATCTGACCGCAATGGAACGAAGTTTTCGACTTTTGCAGGTTTCTTGCCGCCACCTTTTCCAAATACTCGGAAACCGCTGAGTGCAAATTTCCCTGTTGGCATTTTCAGGTTTTCCATTTTCAGGAATCGTGCTTTGGCAGGCGTCTCCAGTTCTACATAATCGTGAGGAACGTCGGTTTGGTTTTTGGATTTATCAACGATGATGCGCCATTTTTTGCCGTCCTCAGAACCATATATTTTATACTGATGCATTTTGCCCAGCGTTTTTCCCATAAATTCCGCATCTTGGTCTGCGTAATTGATTTGAATAGCGTTAATCGTTGAAACTTCGCCCAGATCGGTTTGGAACCATTCCCCGGAATCCCCGGTTTTGGCACTCCAATAAGTTTTGATATCCTCATCCACCGCAAAATTCGGTTGATAACCGCCCAACGTTGATGAAACCTGAACCGGTTTGTTGTAATTGAGAAGCATCCAATTGGCAAAGAGACCTTTGGTAAAATCCTTTCCTTGTGCATATTGCGGAAGCAGCGTGGGATAGTCGCCGTAAGCTGTGTTGGTGTACATCACATCATCTTTGTCAAATCCCGCAGGCCAGATTCCAAGGCGTCTTTCGAAATTATTCTTTGTGGAAATAAAAATCGTGGAAACGTGCCACCAGTTGCCAAAATTGTCCTGAAAAGTCGCGCCGTGACCAGCGCCTCTTGCGAAACCTCCCGGTTTGTAGGAAAAAGGGTTGTGCTGCTGATAGGCGAAGCCTTCCAACGGATTTTTGGAAACATAGACACCATCGGAATATCCGCTGAATTCGGTTGCAGGCGCGCCATATTGCAAGTAATATTTGTTATGATACTTCGTCATCCAGGCTCCTTCTACAAAGGGTTGCAGGAAAACATTGTCGTTGTACTCGCCGAATCTTTCCCAGCCGTGATCTTCCGGTTTCAGTTTCAAAATGGGTTTTACGAAACCTTCGGATTGCAAGGTTTTCACTTTCACTTCGGTTCCTAAAAGTGGCCATTCATTGCTCGATCCCCAATAGAGGAAGAGTTTATTCTTGTCTTCATCGTAATGAAATGCCGGATCCCAGGCACCGACTTTCAATGTATCGACGGCGATTTGCCAATCGTCTTTTGTTGGATTTGTACTTTTCCAGATCGGGAAATCCTGTTCCCAAGTGGATCCGAAAACATACAAGGTGTCCTTCATTGCCCAGACGGCGGGCGCATTGAGATCGTGGATATATTTGTTGTCTCGCAGGAATTTTCTATGGACAAAATTCCACTTCAGCATATCATCGGAATACCAATAACCTTCTTGATTGGTAGAAAATAGAAACAGTTTTTTCTGAAAATTCACAATCACAGGATCCGCTGTCGCGCGGTGCTTACCTTGTTTGGCAAATACTTCAAAGGGCGTGTAGCCATAGTCGATATTGATGGGATTGCAATAGGTTTTTTGTTGCGCAGAGATCCAAGCTAAAAAAAGTGTAAAGACCGCAACTAAGATTTTTCTTGGTTTCATTAGATTTTATTCAGATATTTTGCTGTATTGTTCTAAGATATTATTAACGAATCGGAAGGTATCTTGCTTGATTTTCATTCCATCTTCCCGATCCCGATGAAAGAAGAGAATGTAATCTTTATCATCTATTGTGAGTTTTTTTCCGGCGGATTTGGCATCATAGAATTTGTCGAGTTTGAAAATAAAATATTTTCCGCTTTTCAACGTGATAATGATCGGGAAAAATTGAGAAGGCGCCACAGAACTTCGGTTAAAATTATTGACAACGTTGGCGATGTAATCTTCTTCACCATCTTGGTTGAAATCGCCCTGATCAATCGTCATCACATTGTTTTTGCTCAGCATATCTTCAAATTTAAGATCCTCGACGCCGTCTAGACGGTAATATTTCATTTGGTCATTGATGTTCAGCTTATTGGTAAAGCTGTTTTTTACGATAATGCTTTGCAACGTTTTGAGATCCATATCGCTCCGGATGCAAGAAACGAGACCGATGGCGATCAGAAAATAAGAGAAGATTTTCATTCGAAAAGATTTGTTTCAAATTTGATAAAAAAAGGTGGAAATCCGACTATGCTTTGGGATTAAATACTGTTGTTCCATTTATTTTCTATCAGCGTCAGCAGATAATCCGGACATTTCACGATTTTATTGGTTTGAGAATCTAGGAAGAAGAGCGTTGTGGAGGCTTCTGTAATCTTGACATTTTCTTCATTATAAATTTCATAATCGAAGACGATTCTCGCGCCGGGGATTTGTCTGATGTAAGTCCGTATTTCCAATATTTGATCATAAAGTGCCGGCTTCAAATACTTGATTTTATATTCCGAAACGGGAAGGAAAATCCCCCTTTTTTCGATTTCGTCGTACGACATCCCAAGACTGCGGAAAAGCTCTACCCTTGCCACCTCAAAATATTCTGCATAATTGCCGTAATACACATATTTCATAGGGTCGGTTTCGCCGTAACGTACTCTTATCGTGGTGGTTGTAAGTATCATTTATAATGGTTAATAATTCATACAAATATATTTTTTAATAATCAATAGTGAAAAAATTTTTTTATGAAAATTAATAATTAGATATTTGTTGTCTTCTTAAAAAACTAAAATCTTAACGGTAACAGCAGCAGCAGAACATGAATGAAAATTTAGTATTAATCTGGGATAGGTGTCTCCAATTCATGAGGGACAATCTAAACGCAGCAGAGGACAACACAGACCTCAAAAAGTTAGAAAACTCTTTCGACTTGTTATTTGATAAAGTTCAGCCCATTTCTTTGCTGAACAACAATCTAACGTTGCTCGTTCCCAGTGATTTTTACAAAGAATATATCGAGGACAACTATTTGTCGCTCCTGTCTGCTGCGCTTAAAAAAAATATTGGTAAAGGGGTCAAATTATGGTATTCGGTAATGGAAAATAAACCATCAGGGAAAGAGAAGGCCATCACCATGAATGTCAAAGGAATCTCTACTCAGCAGCCAAAAATACAGGAAGCAAGACCGGTTTTAAAAGATAATAATGTTAATCCATTCGTCGTTCCAGGAATCAAAAAGATCAACATTGATTCCAACCTAAAAGCAGATCAATCATTTGATAACTTCATCGAAGGAGAAAGTAATAAATTTGCGTCCACCGTTGCCCGATCCATCGCCAAAAGACCAGGTTCTACCGCCTTCAATCCTTTGTTTGTTTATGGAGGTTACGGCGTGGGAAAAACGCATTTGGCACAGGCCATCGGTCTGGAGGTGAAATGTTCTTATCCAGAGAAAGTAGTTTTATATCAGTCTTCAGAAAAATTTATTCAGGATTTTGTGAAGGCGGCCAAGTCGCAGAACAAGACCGATTTTCAGCATTATTATCAGATGATAGACGTGCTAATCATCGATGATATCCAATTCCTGTCTGGGAAAGCGGCGACGCAAGACAGTTTCTTCCATATTTTTGATTATCTGCATCAAAACGGGAAACAAATCATTTTGACTTCGGACAAAGCGCCGGCAGACATTCTGGATACTCAGGAACGCATCATTTCCCGCTTCAAATGGGGACTTTCTGCTGAAATCAAATCGCCTAATTTTGAAACCAGAAGAAAAATCATCGTTGATAAGCTCAGCCGAGACGGCATAGAGTTGACCGACGATATGTTGGATTATCTGGCCTCGGAAGTCAAAACCAATGGCGTCAGAGAGCTGATCGGTGTTGTAAACGCGGTGATTGCTTATTCCACGGTTTACAAATCGGATTTCAGTCTTGATCTATTAAAAGACACCATCAATAAGCTGGCTACCACGCAGAAGAAAACCATCAATATTCCCTATATTCAGGAGATTGTTTGCGATTATTTCGGCATTCAAAGAGAACAATTGCTTTCTAAAACCAGAAAGAGAGAGATCGCGTTGCCCAGACAGTTGGCGATGTATTTTGCGAAAGAATATACCAATGCCACGTTCACAAAAATTGGCGAGGAAATGGGTGGGAAAGACCACTCAACGGTGATGTACGCCTGCGACACGATCCGCGATGTTTCGAAAATCGACAAAGAGCTGAAGAAATATATCAAGGATCTCAAAGAAAAGATCGCTCAATAAAACACAAAAATGTCTGAATCAGAATTCGGACATTTTTTAAGAATGGCGGGCAATTGCCGCCTGCTAATTTTCAGTTTTTAATTAAGCTTAGCATCATATTTTTTCCTCATCCACAGACTCGCTTTTACCAACAGAATCAATATAGGAACTTCCACCAAAGGTCCGATGACCCCCACAAAAGCCTGCGCAGAATGAATGCCGAAAACCGAAATGGCGACCGCAATGGCTAACTCAAAATTATTTCCCGTGGAGGTAAATGCAATGGACGCATTCTTGTCATACGGAACTTTAAGCGATTTGTTGATGAAAAAACTCACGAAAAACATCAGTATAAAATAGATGATCAGAGGAACCGCTACTTTGACAACGTCCATCGGGAGTTCCACTATCTTGTCGCCTTTCAAACTGAACATCAATACAATAGTAAAAAGGAGAGCGTACAAAGTGATGGGCGAAATTTTTGGTATAAATTTCCGGTTGTACCATTCGATTCCTTTTGCTTTCACTAAAAAATATCTGCACAAAAATCCCGCAAAGAACGGAATCCCGAGGTAAATCAAAACACTTTCTGTCACATCGCGCATCGGTACGGAAACGCTGAAATGACCTAAGCCTAATTTTTGAGGCAAAACATTGATGAAAAGCCAAACAAAAAAACTATAGAAAAATATCTGAAAAATACTGTTCAAGGCCACCAAAAGTGCCGCATACTCCCGGTTTCCCTTTGCCAAATCGTTCCAGACGATGACCATCGCAATGCACCGTGCCAACCCAATCAGGATCAATCCAACCATATAATCGGGCTCATCTCGGAGGAAAATAACGGCTAAAGTAAACATTAAAATGGGACCCACGACCCAGTTGAGCAGCAAAGAAATCGACAAGATTTTCTTGTCATGAAATGCCTTCGGCAACAGCGAATAATCCACCTTGGCAAGCGGCGGAAACATCATCAGTATGAGACCAATTGCCAACGGAATGTTGGTTTTTCCGACAGAAAATGAGTTGGTAATAATGGAAATACTGGGAAACAAATAACCCAGACCAACGCCAACAGCCATCGCAAGGAAAATCCAAAGCGTCAAATAGCGATCTAGAAACTTAAGTTTTGCTTGCATCCGATTATTTTTTGATTAATGAAAAAACGTACAGACATTCCAGCGCAATCTGGTTGCTTCTTTCGGAATACTTTTCGTCCTGAAGCGGAGAATTGTCGTAGGCTTTCGGGTCAAAATACGTGGTGCCGATCCGCAAGTCGCAGCCGGGGATGAAGGGGCAGTTTTCGTCGGCATCGCCGCAAGTCATCACCGCAGCGAAGTTTTTTTTCGGCAAACTGCCGTCATCAATTGTTTTGGAAAAACAGATATTCGCTTTTTCTTCGCCGAAGCGCACTTCGTATTTTGGATTGGCAGTTTCGTCCAATTTTTTTACTTCGAAACCGGCATTTGTCAAGGCATTGATGGCATTTTGATTGAAAGCCGTAGCTTCTGTCCCGGCCGAAAAAGTTTGAACATCCAACCCGTAAAAATCAGCAGCCACTTTGGCCCAAACCTGCCCCAGATGACTTCTGCGGGAGTTGTGCGTGCAGACGTAAACCAGCCGGATGGCTTGGTTTTGGTCGGTTTTTCCCTGAATATAGGAAGCCAATTTTTCTAATAAAGCTTTTCTTTCAGCGCCAATTTCTTTGAAATTTTTGCTAAGAATTTCGCATCGGTTTTTTATGGTTGAAAACATATTTGCATTATTTATTTTTTGGTGAAACTGCAAAAAACGAAATTTTGTGTGGTATCGAATGGTGTCTTGTGGTTGATATTTAGACATTGTATTTTTTCGAAATATGGCGTGAAAAGCTTTTTTAAATGATCTTCTGAATATTGCTTAATCTCTAGGCCACTGCACTTCTTCGGACCGATTTCTGAGAAAGTCCCCAACACCAATTTTCCGTCTTTTTTTAAATGGTTTGAGACCAATCGAACATAAGTTTCAATATCTTTTGCCGCCGTTAAAAAATGAAAAGTGGCTCTGTCGTGCCAAAAATCATATTGGTCAGTCGGCTGAAACTCCGTAATGTCTTGAATAATCCAGTTGATTAAATTTGCTTTTTGCCCCAGTCGTGCTTTTGAACGGTTGATGGCAGTTTTTGAAATGTCGAAAACTGTAATGTGATGGAAACCAAGATCGAGCAAATGGTCTACCAAAAGGCTGTCGCCCCCGCCGATGTCGATGATTTGAGCTGTTTTTGGAAGATTAAATTTACCGACAAAATCTAAAGAAATTTCGGGTTTGGCTTGGTGCCAACTCATTTCTTTTTCCGATTTGGTTTGATAAATATTTTCCCAGTGATTTTTTCGGTTGAATTCTTCCATCGATCGGTGATCTTTAGCAACATCCGCTTCCCGGAGCACAGGAGTTGCCGGCGTTAGTCGATAATTCTGAGAGGGTCAGTTTTTGTTTTTCTGAAGGGATTCCGCAGGCATCCTGCGCAAGGCAAGCTGTAGTTTTGCTTTTCAAAACAAAGGTTTTTCCGTTGAATTCCAAATCATATTTTCCGATGGTATCAGTTTGATATTCAACCTCTATTTCAGCATCTTCGATGCCCAATCTTTCTTCAGAAAGCCGGATGATGCTCAGCAGTTTGCCGGGTTTCAAGCGGTGTTCGAAATCATCTGCGTTCCAAAGCTGGAAGTTGACCGCTTTTTCGTGGCGAATGACGCCGCCGCAGTCGATGAAATGTTTCGTAATCTGTCCCACTTCTGTCACGTGAAAATGTTCCGGCACGAAAGTTCCGTTTTCCAATTGGAATTCAACATTGTCTAATGTTGGTAAGATTTTTTTGACTTCTGAAAGTTTCATATTTAATTTTTTAATTTAAGCTAATAATGTCAGCAGCATTTTCCTTTAGTTACGGAAATAACATTTGAAAAATAATTGGTCAGAATATCAAAAGTATTTTCATCGATGCAATAGCAGATGGCATTGCCTTCGATATTTCCTTTGATGAGTCCTGCATTTTTCAGCTCTTTGAGATGCTGAGAAACAGTGGGCTGTGCCAGTGGAAGTTCGTTCACGATATCGCCACAGATGCACGCATTCACTTGCATCAAATATTCTATAATCGCAATTCGGGCGGGATGCCCCAGCGCTTTGGCGATGGTGGCAATCTGATTTTGACGGTCTGTGAAATGTTCAGTTTTGGTCGCTCCCATTTATTTAAATTTAATATTGCAATATTACGATAATATTTGGATTTGGATTATATTTTTGAGTTAATTTTTAAATATCTTAAATTTAGCTTCTAATCAATCATTGGTAAATTGTAAGATCAAAATCATCCAAAATGTTCTAATTTTGCGACCATCAGGATCAACAAAATTGAAAATTTATCACAGTGAAAATACTAATCGTTTGCCTCGGCAATATTTGCAGAAGTCCTTTAGCCGAAGGCATTTTGAAACATAAATTAGGCGATGGTCACACAATCGACAGCGCTGGCACAATCGCTTATCACCAAGGCAGCCAGCCAGACCATCGTTCCGTAAAAACGGCTTTCAAAAACGGAATTGATATTTCCGACCAAAAATCGCGACCCATTACCAGCCAAGACTTAGACGAATTTGATCTTATTTTCTGCATGGATAAAAACAATTATAGAGATGTTTTGCAAATGGCAAACGAAGTTCAGAAGCCGAAAATCAGGCTGATATTGGACGCAAATCGAGAGGTTCCCGATCCTTATTTCGGAAGAATAGACGACTTTGATGAAGTTTTTAGTTTGCTGGACGAATCTTGCGAAATAATTGCTAAAAAAATTCAGAACCATACAATATAATTCGCAAACAATTCTAAATTTGTAAGATAAGTCATTTTTATGAATTTTGATATTGAACAAAAACCCGTCAAGACCAAAAAATATTATCAACATCTCTATATCCAAGTCTTGTTTGCCATCATCTTGGGCGTTTCTTTAGGCTATTTTTATCCCGATCTTGGGGAGAAAATGAAACCTTTAGGCGACGGATTTATCAGACTGGTCAAGATGATTATTGCCCCCGTGATTTTCCTCACCGTTTCTACAGGAATTGCCGGAATGAGCGATCTCAAAAAAGTCGGTCGGGTGGCAGGAAAAGCATTCATCTACTTTTTCACTTTTTCTACCTTGGCTTTGATCATCGGTTTGATCGTCAGTCACCTCATCCAGCCTGGAAAAGGGCTCAACATCGATCCGCATACTTTGAACGGCGCCGAAGTGGCCAAATATGTCAAAGCAGCGCACGACAATTCTTTGGTCAATTTTATCTTCAATATCATTCCCGACTCGCTTCTTAGTCCTTTGACGAGCGACAACATTTTGCAGGTTTTGCTGGTTGCCATTTTGTTTGGCGTGGCCCTAGCCATTACTTCGGAGAAGAGTTTTCCTATATATGATTTTCTGCATACCTTAACCATTCCTGTTTTCAAAATTGTGGAAATTCTTATGAAACTTGCGCCCATTGGCGCTTTCGGCGCTATGGCATTCACCATTGGGAAGTACGGCGTCGAGTCGATTAGGAATCTCGCCTTGCTTGTTGGCACTTTTTATCTCACGTCGGCCTTATTTGTCATTTTGATTTTAGGAAGCGTTGCCTGGTACAACGGGTTTAATATTTTCAAATTTCTGAGATATTTGAAAGACGAAATTCTGTTGGTTTTAGGCACCAGCTCTTCCGAACCCGCGCTGCCGGGACTGATGAAAAAACTCGAAAATGCCGGTTGCGAAAAGAGCGTCGTCGGTTTGGTAGTTCCCACGGGTTATTCCTTCAACCTCGATGGTACCAATATTTATATGACTTTGGCGGCACTTTTCATCGCTCAGGCCTGCAATATCGATCTCACTTTGGAGCACCAGCTTGGATTACTTTTGGTCGCGATGTTGAGCTCCAAAGGTGCGGCTGGCGTTGCTGGAGCAGGCTTTATAACCTTAGCGGCGACTTTGGCGGTCGTTCCCGAAGTTCCAATTGCCGGGATGACTTTGATTCTCGGGATAGACAAATTTATGTCGGAATGCCGCGCTGTTACAAATGTCATCGGAAATGCCGTCGCTACCGTTGTCGTTTCCAATTGGGAAAATCGCTTGGATAAGGAGCGGCTGAAAGAAGTTTTGAATTAAATAATTGGATTTGATTCAAATACTTTATACATTGGACATTATACTTTTTACAAAAACAAATGCTTTACCTATTGCCCGCTTACCTTTCCGAGAATTCACCAGTAGAATATTTTGCCCCAAGCATCAAAGACATCATTATGAATGTCGATCATTATTTTGTGGAAAATGAAAAGACCGCGAGAAAAGTCATCAAGTTTTTCGCTCCCGAAAAGAAACAACCGGATTTAAAATTATTTCTTCTTGATAAATATTCTCAAGCTGCAGATTTGAAAGAAGCACAAAAGCTGATGAAGGAAGGCGTAGATTTCGGCTTGTTGTCCGAAGCGGGCTTACCTTGCATTGGCGATCCTGGAAATATCATTGTGGCGTGGTCTCACCAAAACAATGTGAAAGTCGTTCCGGTAAATGGGCCAAGTTCTTTCGTTCTGGCTTTGATTGCCAGCGGTTTCAATGGTCAGCAATTCACGTTCAACGGCTATTTGCCAATTGAAAAAGACAAAAAGAAGAAGGAAATTCAAAATCTAGAAAATATTGTCGAGAAAACGGGATTTACGCAGATCTTTATGGAGACGCCCTACCGCAACAATCCACTTTTCGACGATCTGACCAAGTTTCTCCATCCCAATACAAAACTGTGCATCGCAGCCAATATCAACGATCCGGAAAATGAAATGATCCAGACGAAAACCATCGCCGAATGGAAAAAAAGCAAACCCGAATTGCACAAGATTCCGGCTGTTTTTTTGATCGGCCGATAAATATTGAACTTTAACTTCCTTTAACAGCGTCTTAGCACGATGCTTGAAACTTATTGTTCAAATCAAAAAATTATGACGGATAAAAAAGTAGCCGGACTTTGGATAGACGGTACAAAAGCAATTGTGGTGACCAACCACGATTCTCAGGATGTGACAGAATTTGCAGTGGTTGATACAGTAAAAGTAGAAATTCAACACGGCAATTCGAGTGAAAATGCAGCGAACAACGCGGAGCAATCCAACAAGCTCAAATTCTACAAAGAGATCGAAAAACTGATCACAAACAGTACGGAGCTCTACATCACCGGACCCGGAACTTCTCAGGAAGAACTGAAAAATCACCTACTGGAAACGCCGCAATACAAAAATCTGAATATCAAACTTGGCACGGCTCAGCAAATGAGCGAAGAGCAAGTTCTGGAAGAAGTGAAATCTCACTTTCACGCATAAAATTAAAAGCGATCAAGATTTTGGAATACCCCCAAAAAGTTAGACACTTTTTCGGGGCATTTTGTTTGGGAAGACAAAATATAGTTTATAATTAAGAAAAGTTTTTGTGGACATGCTCGACAAGCAGGAATTCGCTTTGAACATTGCGATGGTTGGCTGAGGAGCGAGATTTTATGAATGCTATGGCATCTGAACGGAAAGGATGTGGTTCTGTGCCGAACGCTTTCTTGTCACAATATTATTAATTTTGTCTCAGCTTAGGGGTGCAATCATAGCCGCTCATCCTTTCTTTGATCATATTCTTATTATTCTTTTCCCAAAATTTTAAAATCGGCAAGATTGCCATCCCATTTTTCGTTGTAAGTAGACAATTCGATGGCCGTGATTTGTCCCATCGTCACATCTATAACATAGCTCAAACCTTCTTTCAGGCCTTTGATTACGATGTTTTGTCCGTTGCTGAATAGCGCATCTATGTCATCGAAGTTACCCGTAAAATTTTCATAAGCAAGCGTCACGTCCAAACCTTTCGGCGTCAATTTCCTTTCGGCCACTTTCAGATGTGCAATATGAGACTGCAATTTGGGATATTTTGCCGTCAAAGCCTGCAATAAGCTCAATTCTAGATCATTTAGTTCTTGCATATTTTAACGTTTAGTCAAAACAATCATAGGTTGATGATTCTGCCTTTGGCAATTTTTTTAATCGGTCTTTTTTACGATTAATACCCAGTCGCCATCCAAGATTTTGTAGCCTTGGTCATAGACGAAGAAGTATTGAGAACCGTTTTTGTAGGTCACAATCTGGGTGATATGATCGAAATCAAAACCGGCATTCTGTAATTTAAGACGATTGACTTTCGTTTTTCCTTCAAAATTATGTTCGCAAAGGATGCGGTAATTTTTGCGCAGTCTGTTGTTCACATTTCGCATATAATTGCTCGAGTTTTTATTCTGCTTGTTGTTGAAGGCATTTCTGCAAGCATCGGAACAGAATTTTTTGTCGGATCTGCCTACGATTTTGTCGCCACATTCCGGGCAGGTTAGGTTTTCCATTTTTTTTGTGTTACAATTGGCAATCTTTTCGTAATAAGTCTCCAAAATAGAATTTTTACGTTTCAGTATTCCTTTTATCAGAAAGGTTTGGGTGCAATCCTAATCCTTATAAAAAGTTTTAAATTTTGGTAATTGTTTTTGTATTAATGTTTTACAATGATTCAAAATTATAAAATCATTTCCAATTACAAACGATTACAAACGGATATAAATACTTTTCTACCGATTCGGGTTTTCTTTTTGTTGAAAATTTGCAGCAAGAAAATCGGGAAAACAGACAATCACGTCCTGATTTTAGAAGTTTAACCAAAAAAAATTATTTATTATGTCTTTAAGAAACAAAGTGACATTGATTGGTCACACAGGAAAAGAAGTAGAAGTTTTCACGTTTGAAAACGGTTCTAAAAAAGCAAATGTCTCACTCGCAACCAATGATTTCTACATCAATGCGGCGGGCGAAAAAGTGGAAGAAACGCAATGGCACAATCTGGTTGCGTACGGCAAAACCGCAGAGATTATGGAAAAATATGTCCCAAAGGGCAAAGAAATTGCCGTCGAAGGAAAGATAACCTACAAATCTTACGATGACAAAGATGGAACAAAACGTTTCTCGACGGAAATCAGAGTGGAAGAGCTTGTTCTCTTAGGATCCAAATAATTTATTCTGACCTTGGCAAGTCCTGCTTGTCGAGGTTTTTTTCTATTTTAAAATCAAAAATTATGAAAGTTAAAGTATTTCAAATTAGATTGTACGAGCAGTTTCTTGCGAGCGATCAAGCGGAGATCAATGATTTTATATCAAAGTATGACGTTGTGAATACCAATTCAAAAGTAATCGAGGATGGAATGAATTATTGGTCGGTCCTCATTTTTTATCAGGACAAGCCAACCAAATCGAAATCTGATAAGCAAACCTTAAATTCCGAGGAAGAACTATCGCCGGAAGAAATGATTATCTATCACAAACTGAAAGAATGGCGCGTTGAAAAAGCTAGAGAAGCGCGATCGCCCGCCTACACTGTTTTCTATAATACACATCTGATGGCGATCGCAAAGCATAAGCCCAGTAATCTGGAAGATCTCGAAAATATAAACGGCCTTGGATCATCGAAAATTGCAAGATATGGTTCTGAAATTCTGGAAGTTTTGGAAAATGCTTAGATCCAAATTCTCGACGAGCCCTTTTGGATTCTAAGTTTCCAGAAGTTGGAGCTTTTGATAATTTATTCTCCCCATGATAGAGATAAGGCCAAGAAAGGAATGGTAATTAATCCAGAAATTAAGATAAAAATAACATTTCCAAGAGTTGATTTGTACAATTTATCTTTTATTTTTGTTAGATGCTAAACGATCAGAAAATAGAAAAATTTCGGCAGATTGTAGAAAATAAATTTCAAATCTACAATTCGCTCTTTATGAGTCTGCCCTACGATAAAATGACCAATATCGGGATGTTGCTCCCTTTCCTAGGAGAAGAAAGCCGGGAAGGCTATCAGTTGGGGAAATCTCCGGAAGAAATTGTCGACGATTTTTTCCAAAAACACACCGAGCTGCAAACCGAGGAACAGAAACTGGAACTCCTTTTTAAAATCATCCAATACATCGAAAGACAAGTAGTGCTTTTCGATAGTATCGAAGATGCGGCCTTTCAGCAGCTGCACTCGGAAAGTGATGCCGGAACGGTAATGAATCTGTACGACAGAGCCACTCAGGAGCACCACCTTGCTGCTATCAGAAAAAAAATGGACTATTTTGCTATCAAAATTGTGTTTACGGCGCACCCAACACAGTTCTATCCAAACGCCGTCCAGAGAATCATCCACGACTTGCGCAATGCCATTATCAATGACTCTGTGACGCAGATCGATGCGTTGTTGCAGCAGTTGGGAAAAACGCCCTTCGTGAACAAAGAAAGACCAACACCGCTGGACGAAGCGATGAGCATCATTTATTATCTTCGATATGTTTATTATCAAACGATCGGCGAACTTTACCGAAAGATCAAACAAGTGTTTGGAACGCCTAATTTTACTCCGAGTCCGGACATCATCCAGTTGGGATTTTGGCCCGGCGGAGACCGCGATGGCAACCCGTTCGTAACCGCCGATATCACCATGAAAGTGGCGGAAGAATTAAGACTATCCATCCTAAAAGATTATTACGGACATTTGAAAATTGTCCGTAGAAGACTCAGTTTCCGTGGCGTTTCCGATGTTTTGAAAGCTATCAGCAAAAGAATTTATGATTCTATTTTCCAGGAAGGCGTAACGATTTCTGCTGCAGAAATCATTGCAGAACTTGATAGGGCAGAAAGAATCCTTGTGGATGAGCACAACGGTCTCTTTCTTGGCGTTCTCGACGATTTCCGAGATCGGGTGAAGATTTTCGGAACCCACTTTGCCACGCTGGACATCCGCCAAGACAGCAGAATCCATCAAGCTGTGATCGATGATATCTTTAAAAAAGTCATTAATGAAGATCCGGAGTCTAAAACCAATGAGGAAAAAATTCAACTTTTGCTGGATTCCGGAGCGGTTCTGAATCCCGATGATTTTGAAGATGAAATGACGAAGGATACTCTGAAGTGTGTCTATAATATAAAAACAATTCAAGAAAATAATGGGGAAAGAGGAATGTACCGCTATATCATTTCCAATTCCGATGATGTCAAAGATGTGATGAACGTCTATGTGTTGATGAAGCTTTGCGGCTACGCCGATGAGGATATTCATATCGATATTGTGCCATTATTCGAAACGATGGAAGGCTTGGACAGATCTCAAAACGTGATGGAAACGCTCTACAATCATCCGGTTTATAAAAAGCATCTTGCCAAAAGAAATAACAAACAGATCATTATGCTGGGCTTTTCCGACGGGACTAAAGACGGAGGCTACCTGAAGGCCAATTGGCAAATCTACACATCGAAGGAGAAACTGACCAAGATCTCTGAAGACCGCGGCATAATCGTCGTGTTCTTTGATGGCCGAGGCGGTCCGCCGGCAAGAGGCGGCGGGAAAACCCACGATTTTTACGCTGCGCAAGGCAATACCATTGCCAATAACCAAATCGAGCTGACCATCCAAGGGCAGACCATCACGAGTGTCTTTGGAAATAAAGATCAGGCAAAATTCAACTTCGAACAGTTGCTCACGGCGGGCATCGAGAATGACGTTTTCAAAGATGTGAAAAAGGATCTTACGGAGGACGAGCGCGCGCTGCTCTCGGAATTGGCAGAAATAAGTTACCAAAAATATTCTGACCTCAAGGCGCATCCGATGTTCGTACCCTATTTGCAAGAAATGAGCACCTTGGATTACTACGGTCGCACGAATATCGGCAGCCGCCCCAGCAAGCGAGGTGGCGGATCTGAACTAAAGTTTGAGGATCTGCGCGCGATTCCATTTGTGGGATCCTGGGCTCAGTTGAAGCAGAATGTCCCGGGCTTCTTCGGGTTCGGATTTGCACTCAAAACCTTGAAGGATGCAGGTCGCTTCGATGAGGTCAAGGCCTTGTACAAAGGTTCGGACTTCTTCAAAACCTTGGTGCTAAACTCTATGATGAGTATGAACAAGACCTATTTCCCGCTGACTTATTATATGCGTGATAATCCTAAGTTTGGGGAATTTTGGAATATTCTTTTTTCGGAGTTTTCTCTTTCTAAGGAGATGATGCTGGAACTTACCGGTTTCAAAATCCTGATGCAGGAGGAACCGCTGAATCGGAAATCCGTGAAAATCCGGGAAAAGATTGTGCTTCCGCTGCTCAGCATCCAGCAATATGCCCTGATTAAGATTCAGAAAGGCGAAGGGAACAAAGAAAGTTATGAGAAATTGGTGATGCGTTCTTTGTTTGGGAACATTAATGCGAGCAGGAATTCTGCATAGTATATAATTTTCTTAACTTCAAAAATTAACATTTACTTTTTATTTCTTTCCAAAAAGTTCATCTAATTAGGCAGACGAAAAAAGTATTAAATTCTTTAACTTAGGAGGAAATTAAAATAAATATTTGTACGTAAACGTTTGAAAAATAGAAATAATTAAAAACTGATTGATGGATCTGGGTAAAAAAACTTTTTCATTCTTTCATTTTATTTAGACTTAATTCATTTTGTGGAATTAAATTATTTTTTAAAAAAAGAAATGCGACGTTGCGAACGACCATAAACAGAGCATTGCATAATGTTTCGGTAACCACTCTCATAACAATAATTTAAAATTACAGATGATTTTTGTCATATATTAAATTTTTGTTAACTTTCCGGAAATAAATATACTGTTATGGAATTGGTTCTACCGTATCTCGACGCAGAAAATTTCAAACAAGGTCTGCTTCAGAATTACAGATTTGCCGAGAAAAAAGCTTTGAATTCCACTGTTTTGGAGATGCCGGAGGATCTCGGCAGTGGAAAGCTGATGCTTTTCAATAAAGGCAATTTTCATTTTTTCAGAGGACTTTGGAACTTCAGCGAAGAGACCATTTTCCATTCTCCAAATAAGGTGGGAGACAAAGGGCTGATGGATTTCCGCATCAATAATCAGGGTCATATTAGCAGCAATTTTATTGAAGGTAATACGGAATTTGAGCACGACACTACTAATATTGATGGCGTTAGAATATTTGTTCCTAAGCATCTTTTTTCCAAAGATAATGGCCTTCTCCAAGAAAAACTTGATTATGCGCACCGCAACTATCTGAGTCAAGATAAATTGAAAACCATCTTCGAAACCTCTTTTGATGATTTATCGTGTAGTCTTGTGATGGAAAGTAGGATCTTAGAGTTTTTGAGTTGCTGGATTCGCTATTTACTGTCCGACGAAAAAACAGTTGAATACAAAAAAGCATTTCAGGATAAAATTAGATTGGCAAAGGATTTTGTGGATGAAAATGCACTGCGTGATCTTGCTATAAAAGAAATCAGTCGGTATTGCGGACTTAATAACTGCGATTTGAAAAAAGGCTTCAAAGACTACACCCAATTGCCGATCCATCAGTATATTATCAAAACAAGAATGGAAATAGCGAGAGCAATGCTTTTGGAAACGCAAAAATCAGTCGGTGAAATCAGTGATTACATCGGGTACAGCAATCGAGGACATTTTTCGCAGTTGTACCTCCGATATTTCAAAAAACTTCCCTCGGAAGAACGTTTGTAAAAAAATGCTTTCCTCGCCAAGCCCTTTGTATAAAGGAAAATGACCAGATTTATCTGCTGCATTTTTATGGAATATTAAGTAATTCCTTTTTAGTATCACGAAATTTCCTTTTCGTATCATGGCGCTTCATGCAGAGTATTATCTTGGAGTTAAGATTATTTTATAAGAAAAGCCTTTGTTTAAAGGTTTTTTTGATGAATATTAACTTAATATTAACAGAAAGTTATGCTGAACCTGTCAATTTTAGTAGAACAAAGCGCGAGGAGAAATCCAGAAAAGCCCGCTTTGAGTCTTGGCGAAATGACTTTAACTTATAAGAGTTTTCACGAAAAAGTTTGCCAAACGGCCAATTTCCTCACAAAAAGTGGAATAGGTTACGGCAACAAAGTGGCAATGCTTTGTCCGAATTTACCACAATATCCGATCCTTTTTTTCGGAATTCTGAAGGCTGGCGCCACCGTAGTACCTCTAAGCGTTATGCTCAAACCAGAAGAGATCTCCTATCATCTTTCGGATTCCGAAAGTGCGATGTTTTTCTGCTTTGCAGGATCGCCCGAAATGCCGATGGGAAAATACGGTAAGGAAGGCTTTGATAAGACCGACTCTTGCAAGCAATTTATCAGCATTGGTCATCTCGCAGATGACATAAAAAGTTTCGATGAGGCTATCAAAAATGAGAGCACCGTCTTCGAATCCTATATGACCTCGTCGGAAGACACCGCAGTGATCATTTATACGTCCGGAACCACAGGAAAACCAAAAGGAGCCGAACTTTCCCACCTCAATCTCTACAGCAATGCAGAAGTGGTTACTGGGATTATTGCCTCGGCGGAGTTCGAAGCACAATCCGTAGCATTGCCTTTGTTTCATATTTTTGGGCTCACGGTGATGTTGCTTGCTGGCACAAGGAAGTCGCTGCATCTGGTTTTGGTACCAAAGTTTGATGCGAAAACTATTTATCAAAACATAAAGGACTACAATATCAAAATCTTTGCGGGCGTACCATCGATGTATTGGGCCATTTTGAATGAGGAAGACACCGAAGAAAATAGAAATATTATCAAAAACCTGAGAATTTGCGTTTCTGGAGGCGCGTCTTTGCCTGTAAAGATCATTGATGAATTTCAAGAACGTTTTGGAATTCCTATGATAGAAGGTTATGGAATGTCCGAAGGATCGCCAGTGGTAACATTTAATCAAATGGAAATCGGCAGAAAGCCAGGATCTATTGGAACACCAATCTGGGGAGTCGATGTCAAAGTCGTCGATGAGGAAGGAAACGAACTGCCTGTTGGCGAAAAAGGCGAACTCATCTATCGAGGTCCCAACGTGATGAAGTCTTATTATAACAGAAGCAAAGAAACCGAAGAAGTTCTTAAAAATGGCTGGCTCTATTCAGGCGATATTGCCGTGAAGGATGAAGACGGATTCTTTTTTATCGTGGATCGAAAAAAAGAGCTGATTATCCGTGGTGGTATGAACGTCTATCCAAGAGAAGTGGAAGAACTGATGATGAGACATCCCGACATTTCCATGGTCGCTGTTGTCGGAATGGAGAACGAAAAATTGGGTGAAGAAGTCAAAGCATTTGTCGTAAGAAAAAAAGACCGTTCAGTTTCCGAAGAAAGTATCAAACTATGGACAAAGGAGCGAATTGCCAATTATAAATATCCGAGAATCATAGAATTTATAGATGAACTGCCAATAAGTGCATCAGGTAAAATACTTAAAAAGAATTTAAAAACCAGTCAAAATGAAATATTATAAGATTACGTTACTCCTTGTTGGATTGTTGACAGCAAGCTGTACCGCGCAGACTGCCGATGTACAAAAAAACAGCAAAAGCACTTCTGTCCAGAGCCAAAAAGATGAGAAATTACTTAACGTCAAATATGGAACGTACGACAGAAATGTGATGGACGTTTATCTCCCGGCAAACAGAACGAAGGCAACAGCTTTTCTTGTGAATATTCACGGCGGCGCCTGGACTCAGGGCGACAAAAAATTTGACACCCCTCTTTCCGAGTATCTTCTTTCTCAGGGAATTGCCGTAGCAAATCTTAACTATCGATATGCTAATTATGCAGACACCCATTTGCCAGAATTGTTAGAAGATATCGATAATGTTGTAAAATATCTTTCTGCACATTCCGCAGAATGGAATACAAGGAAAGAAGGTTTCTCCATATCAGGAGGAAGCTCCGGTGCCCACGTCTCTATGATGTATGCCTTTACAAAAAATCCCAATATCAAAGCCCTTATAGAACGTTGCGGTCCAGTAGACTTTACAGATACTTCTACATTAGAATATGTTAAAACAATTAATCTTTTTGAAGTGATTGATAAAATGTCTGGAAATAAAAAAGAATGGAATATGGGAGACCTCGTGCCAGAAGCTTACATAAAAACTAGCCCAATAAAATTTGTAAGCACTATTCCAACAATGATCATCCACGGGGACAAAGACGAAGTGGTCCCAGTACAACAAGCTTATCTTCTCGAAAAGGCTTTGAAAGCAAAGGGAACAACCTACAAATTAGTAATAGTGCCAGGCGCGGGTCATCTTATAGAAAAACTTCCGAAAGATCAGCAAACTGTTTTTACCAACATGACAGAATGGCTCAAGAAATATGGAACAAATTAAATTGAAATACTATATATGAAAACTAATTTTTTAAATCCGAAAATTACCATTGCCGTAATTTTTCTTTCCGCAACTACGGGTGTCCTTGCTCAGAATAAGCAAGTTGTTGATACCATCAAAACCAAAGACATAGACGAAGTCATTGTGACTGGAGTTTTTGACAAGAGAACAAGAATGAACGCACCGATAGCGATTACAGTTCTCAAAAGTGAAATGATTGAGCAGCAGGTGCCAAACAGTGCCGCAGACCTTCTGAAAAATGTACCAGGCGTCTATGTGAATTCATCTTTGGGAGAGATCCGGAATAATGTGAGTTCTAGAGGAATCAGCGCTGGTTCAGCAGATGGTACTTTCGCTTACGAATACATCTCTATGCAAGAAGACGGTTTGCCAGTTACAAATACAACCTATTTTAACTACGGCCCCGACTTTTTCCTAAGAGCAGATGCAACAATTGCTCAGATCGATGCAGTGCGCGGCGGCCCGGCCTCCATTACTGCAGCCAATGCACCTGGGGGAATTTTCAACTATATTTCCAAAACTGGAGGTAATAAGTTAGCAGGTGAAGTCCGTGCAAAATACGGAATTCAAGGGGCAGATAATTCCGGCTTTTATAGAATGGATGCCAATGTTGGAGGTCCGCTGGGCGACAACTGGTTCTTCAACGTCGGCGGTTTCTACCGATATGATCTAGGTGCCAAATATCCTGGATATCCGTTTAATAATGGGGGACAAGTAAAAGCTAATATCGTAAAGAAATATAACAAAGGAAGCGTAAAAGTATTTTTGAAATATCTAGATGATAAAAACGGCTACGCACAGTTGATTCCTACGAGAAATTATAGCGATGCAGAGCCTGCAGAAGGCTTCAGTAGCAGTTCTTCTATCCTTATTCCAAAGCTGCAGTACAATTCTCCGGATTTCATTCACGGCGGAAATGTTGACTATAACTCAGGCCGTTTGGTGACGAACAAATATCGATCTGTAGGATTGAACTGGGATCATAACCTAGGTAATGACTGGAAACTATTCTTAGCAAGTAAATATTCTGACAACGATGTGGTGCAGAATAGTGTGGGAACCTCTTTCGTTACCTCTCTTACCGATTTTACACCTTATGCACTTATCGGTGGTTTAGGTTTTGGAACATACTCATATAAAGATGCTTTGACAGGGCAAGAAGTAGCAAGCGTTCTTGCGGCGCCTGGACCTGGCGGATTGCCAGCCTATCTTGTGACCAAAAACCTTTTGCCAAATCAATCCATTCAGAATAATTCCCTGTTGATGTCTGCGCTTAACTTTTACGAGAATAAAGTAAAAGAATCCATGAATCAATTGACCATCAACAAGAAATGGAAAAATATGAATTTCTCCTTTGGTGGCTACTATGGATACTCAGATGTATGGCGTTTTTCAGGAATTAATGGCATTGCAATTACTACGTTGGAGAGCCGTCCAAGAATGTTGACACTTTCACTTACGGGTCTTACACTTTTAGATCCTACCAAACCAGGAGTTTTCCAAATGACCAATAGTGACGGTTTTGCCCAAGGGGCAGGAAGTACAGGAGATCTTCTGGAATTCAATGCCAAGCAACAACAAGGTGCCGTTTTCTTCGGTCATACTTGGGATCTTACCGATAAGTTGACTTTTGATTGGGGCGTGAGATACGAAAAGGTGTGGTTCAAAGGAGACAACACCAGAACGTTTTTGGTTTCAAACAAAAATGGAGGAACAGATGGAAACATCTATACCATGTATAATAACAACACATTATCAAATCTTACCAACGTTTCATATAGCAGACAACTGGACAACTTCTCATACTCTGCCGCTTTGAATTATCAGTTCAATGCTAATCTTGCAATCTATGGAAGATATTCTAAAGGAAGTAAAGCACCAGATCTGGATGGATTCTTTGCCGCTAACCGAGTGGAAACCATCGACCTTTTGGATCCAAAATCCAGAAAGACGCAGCAGATTGAAATGGGTTTCAAAACAAGAACAACTTATTTTGACGCCTTTGTAACACCTTTTTATAGCTTATTGAGTAACGTTCCTTACAGCTTTTTTGCTGATGATGGCAAAGGGGGCTTCTATGGAACACCAACACTTTATAACAAAAATGAAACCTATGGTTTGGAGTTAGAAACCAACATCAAACCGACTGAAAATTTCACTGTCCGCGCTGTACTTACATTGCAGAATCCTAAAGTGAAAGAGGGATATTTGTGGAATCTGGGTGCGCCTGGTCCTGCGGACGACACACCAACGACTTATTCAGGAACAACGGTTGCCTTTACCCCAAAAATCATGGCCAATGTAACACCAAATTTGAAAGTGGGCAAAGCGTACGGTTTCGTGACTTGGAATTATATGGGCGAAAGAGAAGGAAGTAACACGAATATATATAAATTAGCGGCATTCTCACAATTCGATCTTGGAGTAGGTTACAACCTTACGGATAATCTCAGCATGCTCGTCAATGTTAATAATGTATTTAATACTTATGGTGTCATGAGCTATCAGAGACCGGGGACGCTTATGCAACAGCTCAGTGGTTTCGAAAATTTTACTCAGGCCGAATATAATGCTGCTGTAGCGAACAACACGCCTTACTTCACCATCGCGATTCCGCCAACATCAGGATATCTCACGGTGACCTATAAATTTTAATCAATGAAAGTATCATATTTCAAATTATTTTTTTTCACATTATTTTCTATCAAAGTTTCTGCCCAGCAATCACAGTTGGGCAAAACTGTTTTAAAAGATCTGGTGAAAGAAATGTCCGTCGAAGAAAAAGCAAAACTTATCGTAGGAACCGGAATGCCAGGTTGGGTAGGACTTACAAAATTGCCAACGCCTCCGAAAATGAAAGTTCCTGGAAGTGCCGGAAAAAATTGCAGCTTCCCCCAGTACAACATTCCCGAAATCATTTTAGCTGATGGTCCCGCAGGACTTAGAATCAGTCCGCAGAGAGACAATGATTCCAAAAAGTACTATGCAACTGCCTTCCCGGTGGCCACGGCTCTCGCAAGCAGTTGGAATTCCGAGTTGGTGAAGGAGGTGGGCTATGCAATAGGAAATGAAGTCAAAGAATATGGCGTAGATCTCCTCCTAGCACCAGGGATGAACATTCATAGAAATCCGAGAAACGGCAGAAACTTCGAATATTTTTCCGAAGATCCATTAATCAGTGGAACCATGGCCGCGGCGTATGTCACGGGCGTTCAACAAAATGGCGTCGGTGCAACTTTAAAACATTTCGCTGCCAACAATCAAGAAAGTAACAGATTTGGGGTGAACGAACATATCTCTCAACGAGCCCTTCGCGAAATTTACCTCAAAGGTTTTGAAATTGCAGTCAAAAAGTCGCAGCCGTGGGGCATTATGACCGCTTATAACAAAATCAATGGCGTGTATGTTTCCGAAGATAAAGATCTCCTCACTGGGATTCTTAGAGATGAGTGGAAGTACGATGGACTGGTAATGACCGATTGGTTCGGTGGCTATGGAAGCGAGGACGAGGTAAGAGCGAACAAAGTGTCCGATGTGGCGACTCAGGTGAATGCGGGGAATGACTGGCTGATGCCGGGAACACCTTTGCAAATTGCAGCGGTCATCAAACAGACCAAAGCAGGAATACTGAAGCAATCTAAGATGGATGAAAGTACAGAAAGAATCTTAAAAATCATCTTGAAATCACCTGTCTTCCGGAATTATAAATACTCCAACGAGCCCGATCTTAAAAAACACGCTTTGATTGCAAAACAAGCGGCTGCCGAAAGTATGATTCTGCTCGAAAATAAAAACAGTACTCTTCCTATCAAATTGAACAGTAAAAAGATCGCGCTTTTTGGCAATACATCTTATAATTTTATTTCAGGAGGAACTGGCAGCGGCGATGTGAATGAAGCCTACACCATCTCTCTGTTAGACGGTCTCAAAAATGCACACTCTGATGTGGATCAGAATCTGGCTAAGAAATACGTTCCTTACATCAAATTAGAGGACAGTCTGCAAACTGCCCGCAGAAAGAAGGAAGGCGGTCTATCTAAATATATCAGAATCAAAGAAATGAACTTTTCTGATCAAGAAATTGAAAAGGCATCTCAAGAAAATGACCTTGCCGTTTTTACCATTGGTCGGAATGCAGGAGAAACGGGCGATCGTCCTATTTCAGATTTTTATCTTGCAGAGGATGAAGTGGTGATGATTAACCGAATCAGTGAACAGTTTCATAAAAAGAACAAAAAGTTCATTATTATTATGAATATTGGAGGGGCGATCGAAACAAAGTCTTGGAAAGATAAAGCCGACGCTGTTCTGCTCTCTTGGCAACCGGGTCAGGAGGCAGGAAATGCCGTGGCCGAAATTCTTGCAGGCCAGGTGAACCCGTCCGGAAAGTTAGCAACCACATTTCCAGTAGATTATAAAGATGTTCCGTCTGCAAAAAGCTTTCCCGGAACTCCAGCTGAAAAGCCATTGGATTCTTTTTATGATGAAGGAATCTACCTTGGTTACCGCTATTATGAAACGTTCAAAGTGCCTGTATCATATCCATTTGGTTACGGATTGTCGTACTCAGAATTTGGATTTTCTGGTTTGAAAGTGGTAAATAATCCAGAAGAAAAAGTTATAAAAGTAAGTTTTATGATCAAGAATAATGGAAAAGCAGGCGGAAAAGAAGTGGGACAGATTTACATCCATGCTTCTCATGCCAAGCTGGATAAACCGGATCAGGAACTTAAAGCGTTTGTGAAAACCGAGGAACTAAAGTCGGGCCAGTCGAGCAATTTTACGCTCAGCATTCCTTATTATGATCTTGCATCCTATAATTCTGCCACGTCGGCGTGGGAATTAGAAGCTGGAGATTATGAGCTTCGTCTGGGAAATTCTTCTCAGAATATAAGTCAGAGAGCAATTTTTAAAATCGCACAAGATCTCACTATTTTGAAAACCGGAAATCTAATGAAGCCCGATGTCAAATTCAATGAAGTAAAACCCTAATCTATGAAAAAATTTATCACGATTTTCGTTGCAGTCATTCTATGCATCTGTTTGCTTTTTTTGACGTTTGCAACAGCTAGTATTTTTCTGAAATCGCCCATGATGCTGAGCGGTTATAGCAGCTTGCTTACCTCTCATTTCAATTCTCGCTTTGTGCTGTTGGGATTATTTTTATTTTTCATTTGTGTCATTATTCTGAAGTATGGGAAATATGGTCGCAGCTTATTGAGGTTCAATTTGCTTTTATCTTTACTGTTTTTTGTCGGTCAGGTGGCATTTTTATTCGTAATGCTTTTCTCGGCCAAAAAGTATAGCACGGAAGTTTCTTTATTTCAAACCTTAAAAAGCTACGAAAATGCTTTTAAAAGCAGCGAAACCTACAGCTATCTTACCTTTGATGATGAAAAACAACTGCTGGATGTTTACCGTCCGCAAACCAAATCTTCCCACCCGTCGATTCCAGTCATTTTGGTGCACGGCGGTGGCTTCATAGAAGGCAACAGAACTCAGGTAGGATATGCTGCAGAATGGTTTACCGATCGTGGTTATACCGTTTTTGCGATAGACTATCCTTTGGGCAAAGACAATCGCCATACCTGGGAAAGTGCCGTCAATTCTTTGGTCACTTCGATGGGATTTGTGAAGACCAATGCCAAAAAATTTAATGTGGATCCTAACAAGTTGATCTTAGTCGGAGGATCTGCAGGAGCGGGATTGGTAATGCAAGCGGATCTGGGCATCAGAAATGAATTTGCAAAGTCTTACGATTCGATAAAAGTGGACAGACCGGCGGCGGTGATAGCCATTTATCCACCTGTTAATCTTACCGCACTTTGGGACAAAATGGTGGCTGGGAAAACGGTTGACCTAAAGGATGCCGCAAGGAAATACATAGGCGGTTCACCTTCTCAGTTCCCTCAAAGATATGCCCAATTGGATTTGATCGATCACCTTTCCAAAGGAATCTCACCAACATTGATTGTAACCGGAGAAATAGATCACGTCGTAAATGTGGAGGCCACAAGAACCTTTGTAGAAAAGACGCAAGCGATGAAGTTGCCAGTGACTTACGTGGAAGTTCCGTACGGAGAGCACGTTTTCGATGCCAATTCAAACTCGATCTCCGGACAGATAGAATGGCAAAATATCGGAGCTTTTCTGAAGAAGAATAATCTAGAAAATCGATAAATATGGAATATTTCGATAGTCCAGTTATTGATTTGGTAAGGCTTTAAAACGTCTTAATAGGAAAAGAAAAAAGTTTATTGAGATCAATCAATAAACTTTTTTTATGTCCAAAATTTAGTAATCCTTTTCTTGAGCAACTGCTTTCGGTAATAATTGGATTATTTTAATTTTAAAATGTATGAATATTCATAGTTGCTGGCGCTCAGTCTGTACTGTTCGTGCGGAAGCGATTTCCAACTGTCGTCGCCGCCTAGACCTCGCTGATTCAGATCCACATTCAGGAAAATCTTATTTCTCTTTGGCAAATTGGTCGGGTGTTGTTGCTTTTTCGTATATCCCGGATCCAGATCTTCTGCGCTGTGATGGATGGCAGTAAAATTGAGTTCCTGCAAGCCTTGAATCCAGATTCCGTGACCGTTTTCGTCTAAGAGTTCCAGCCAACGGACGCCTGTTTTGTTTCCACTTTCCTGAGGCCGAATGTAACCAGTGACGTACTGATTTTCCGTTTCATCTTTATAAATTCCTACAAACGAAGCCTCATTTCTGTCGATATAATTTTCGTAAGGTCCTTTTCCGTAATATGTCAGGTGATGCAGCTGATCGGGAAGGATCATCCGGCTTCCAAACCGGGCGATCTCGGATATCAACGTTTGGTTTTTCATAAGAAATTTCATTTCGATGCTGGCATCATTGTGGATTTTATAGATAATTTGGTAAAAAATGGTTCCCAAAGAATAAGTGCAAGCGATGGCTATTCCCTCTGTTCCCATAAAGGATGTTTCTACTTTCTCCAGTTTCAAATCATTGTGCGCATTACGCCAAAAGCCAAGTTTGAAAGGCATTTTGTTGCCAAAATCGTTATCTGTGGGTGCACGCCAGAAGTGGGGTTTAGGGAGATCATTCAGCGTGATAAATCCGTTGGAATATGAGGTGATGGCGCCCGTTTCTTTGTTGAAAATCCCTTTTGTGGTTCCAGACGAAAAAAGAATTTCATTGCCGGTTTCTTGTATATTCAGTTGGCTTTTTATTTCATCTTTTTTGACAAAATAGTTCCCCGAAATTTTAAATTGCTCCCATGCCAATTCTGTTCCTTTCTTCAGAATTCCCCAATCTTCATTGGTAATGGCGGTGAAGTTGATATAATATTCTTTGGATGGATCTAGCGGAGGATATTTGATTGTTACAGATTTTGAAGTCAAAGGTTTTACATCCATGTGGAAGTCGCCGCTTTTGATCGCATTTCCATTTTCAAAAATTTCCCAGTGGAAATTGAATTTCGCAAGATCTGTATAATTGTAATCATTCCTGATTTCAAAACGACCGTCTATGCTATTGTTTGTAGAAAAACGGATGTATTGATAGACCTTTCGTACTTCGTAAGCGCCGGGATGTGGCGATCGGTCAGCGGCAAAAAGGCCATTGGCAACGAAGTTTTCATCATTGTGATATTGGAAACTTCCCAGATCCCCACCGTAAGCGTAGAAGGTTTGCCCGTTGCTGTCCTTCGTTTTAAAACCCTGATCTACCCAGTCCCATATAAAGCCACCTTGCATATATTTTGAAGAATCTATTATATCAAAATATTCTCGGAAGTTCCCATCACTATTTCCCATAGAATGAGCATATTCGCACATAATGTAGGGTCGCGTCTGATTTTTTCTCTTTGCAAAATCTCTCATTTCGCCAATCGGCGGGTACATTGGAGCAATGATATCGGTGTTCCAGCCTTCTTTCGCCTGCTCAAACATAATGGGTCTGCTCTTATCATAAGCTTTCACCAATTGATAGGTTTTTTTGAAAACGGGTCCGTCGCTGCATTCGTTTCCTAAAGACCACATAATAATGGATGGATGATTTTTGTCTCGTCTTATCATTCTGTTCGTACGGTCGAGATGGGCTCTGTCCCATTCTGGTAGATAGGCAGGATGATGAATGGTGTCAATATCCGGTGTGTTCGCATCGCCCATTCCGTGGGATTCGATATTAGCTTCATCCACGAGGTATAAGCCGTACTCATCGCAAAGTCTGTAGAACAAAGGGTCGTTTGGATAATGCGATAGCCGAACTGCATTGACGTTAAATTGCTTCATAAGAAGAATATCGTGAATCATCAGCGGTCTGGAAGTCGAGTGTCCCGTCTCTGGATCGTGCTCGTGCCTGTTGACGCCGTGGATTTTGATCGCTTTTCCATTTACCATCAGTTGCCCTTCCTTAATTTCTACTTTTCTGAAACCGATTTTTTCTGAGATGTATTTTTTAGATTTTTCAGTGGTCAACGATATTAATAGTGTGTATAGATTGGGCGTTTCTGCCGTCCATTTTTCCGGATTTTTGATGGATGATTGAAAGGAAACCGTTTGAATCGTGTCTTTATTTAGATCAACCTTCTTCTTATCAGCATAGATTTTCTTCCCGTTTTCATCAGTTAGTTCGATTTCAATTTCAGATACTTGATCATCAGTTGGGGAAAATTTTCGAATGTCAACATTCACCTTTAGTTCAGCATTTTTATAAGCGGCATCCAAATCTGTTTCTACAAAATAGTCCCAAATGCTGACTTCTGGAAGCTGATAAAAGTAAACATCTCTTTCTACGCCGCTCAACCGCCAAAAATCTTGGTCTTCTAGATAGCTGCCATCGCTCCATCGGAAGATCTTCAAGGTCAGTTCATTGTTTTTTTCTTTCAGATAAGGTGTTAGATTAAATTCGGCCGGCGTTTTGGAGTTTTTAGTCATTCCGATTTGTTTCCCGTTTAGCCAAACCATTGCGCATCCAGTAATAGAGCCAAAGTGCAGAATAGTTTGTCCGCTGGCAAATGGCGCATCAAAGGTCTTGTGATAGATGCCCACCGGATTTTCGTCGCCAATGTACGGTGGATTTTTCGGGAAAGGATAGGCGATATTGGTATAGATGGGGATTCCGAATCCCTGGATTTCCCAGTTAGACGGAACATTAATTTTATTCCAAGAAAGATTCAACGGTTTGGAAAAATCAAAATCGGCTTCTTTGTATCTTGGGAAATACTTAAAATCCCATTGGCCATTCAAAGACACATGGTTTTTAGATCTCGAAAAATCTTGTGCCTTGGCATCAGACGCATTATCAAAAAGGACAAAAACGGCGTGTGGATTCTCTTTTCCTTTGTCTATATAAGACGGATTTTCCCAGTCATTGGACTGGGAAAATGCTTCTGTAGAAAATAAAATTAATGTAAGAAAAGTGAATTTCAGGTATTGGGTCATACGTCTTATCCTATTTATTTTAAAAACTGTCTCATCATTCTGATGGTAACATCCGTACTTCCCGGAAGTGGCATTCCGTGGGCATAACCTGCATAAACGTGCAGCTCGGTAAGAATTCCTGCTTTTATCAGGCGATCTGCGTATGCCATTCCGCTGTCGCGCAGTGGATCCGTACCCGCAACAAAGACCACGGTTGGCGGCAGGTCGGAAACATCGTCGATATTACCGGGCATCACATATTTTTCTTTTGGATTTCCTTTTTCGCCAATGTAGAATTTTTCCATGATAGGGAAATCGTCACTTTTAAGACCTGGAACCCTTTTTAGTTCTATAGCGGACGGATAATCTGTGCGAAAATCGCCTGGCAGAATTTCCAAAATCTCTAGGCTGATTTTTGGACCTTTCTTATCTCTCGCATATTGCGTTAAACTTCCGGATAACGCCGCACCAGCGCTTGAGCCACCGACGGCGATCAAATTTGGATTGCCGCCAAAGCTTGCAGCATTGGTATTAGCCCATTTTAGAGAAGCATAAGCATCGTGGAGTGCTGCTGGGAAAGGATACTCTGGAGACAAGCGGTAATCTACATTGATCACTACTACTTTTCCCTTTAAGGCATAATCTGCACATCTTTGGTGATCCCATTTTGGTGTCCCATAGATAAAGCCGCCGCCGTGAAACCAAAGAAATACCGGCAGATTCTTGGCATTTTTAGGTTTATAAATCGTGATCGGAATTTCGGGATCGTTCGCATTTAAACCCGCAATTTTTGATTGAACCACATCGACGCTATCTTTGTTTTTAAGCTCTGGCCAAGCCATTTCAGCCTGGGATTTTCTTTGTTTTTTAACCTGATCCAATGTGATTTCCGAGATCGGGGTGTAGATCATAAATCCAAACTGGGGCAGCAGCCTTTTTTCGCCTTCTTTAGGCGTGAGTGGATGATATTGTTGTGCTAAAGAGTATCCTGAAAATAGGAGCATCAGTAGTAGAACGGGATATTTTTTCATAATAATTAAGTATATGTTATTTCTATAAAAGTACCATTATGTTTATTTCTGACTGATACGAAAGAGGAATATCGTGAGACGAAAAAGAAGTTTTGAGAATATCAATCTATAATGGGATAAACTAAATTGGTGACATCTAAAATTACAAAAATTTTTCTTCTTTCAGGTTTAATTATAAGAACTTAAATCTTTTTCTGATGAAATACGACTTCTATAGAATTTTTAGCCAAAAATCGTTCTTATAAGATGAAAGTCTCATTGCAGGTTTCCTGAGGTTAATGGAATTAACAATCTACAAGAATTGGCAACTAATAAAATGTTGCGTAAATTACGCTCCGGAAAAAATAAAAATATAAGCATGAAAAAACTCTTTATTTCAATTTCACTCTTATTTATGATGAATGCAATGGCACAGAAATTTGCAACACAAATCAAAAGCGACGCTGCGGGCTACAAGTATGAAACTGTAAAAAATGACCTATCTGGTGTGCGAGTTTACACCCTGAAAAACGGTCTCAAAGTCTATCTCGCAAAAAATGTTGACGCACCCCGAATCCAAACTTATATTCCAGTAAGAACAGGTTCCAACAACGATCCAAGCGATAATACGGGTTTGGCACATTACCTAGAACATATGGTTTTCAAAGGAACTTCGCATTTGGGAACGCAGGATTGGGCCAAGGAAAATGCTTTGCTCACGCAGATCTCAGATCTTTATGAGCAGCATAAAGCCGAAAAGGACCCCGAAAAGAAAAAAGCATTGTACAGAAAAATCGACGAGGTTTCTCAGGAAGCTTCCAAATATGCCATTGCCAACGAGTATGACAAAGCCATCTCCTCACTTGGAGCAACGGGAACCAACGCCCACACTTGGCTGGACGAGACAGTTTACAAAAATAACATCCCATCCAACGAACTGGAAAAATGGCTGAAAGTGGAGAAAGAACGCTTCTCAGAATTGGTTTTGAGGTTGTTCCATACAGAATTGGAGGCAGTTTATGAAGAATACAACCGGGCGCAGGACAATGATGCCCGTCTCGTAAATTATGCCATGATGGAAGCGCTTTTTCCGAAACATCCCAATGGTCAGCAGACGACACTTGGAACGTCGGAGCACTTGAAAAGTCCATCGATGGTAGCGATTCACAAATATTTCGATACTTACTACGTGCCAAATAATATGGCCGTCGTTTTGGTGGGAGATCTGGATTTTGACAAAACCATCAAAATGGTGGATCAATATTTTGGCAATTTCAAGTATAAAGAACTGCCGATGAAAAAGATGGTATCGGAAGAACCGATGACCAGCATCGTCTCACGAACGGTAAAAAGTCCGTCCACACCGAGAATGACTTTAGCCTGGAGAACGGATTCTTACGGGACTCAGGATGCAAGATTAGCTGATGTTGTTTCAGAAATATTGAGCAACAATGGCGATGCAGGCCTGATTGACCTTAATATTAATCAAAAACAAAAGACGCTTGGAGCGGGTGCCTACGAGTCGGCTTTCAAAACTTATGGCGCATTTACATTGACGGTGGTACCAAAAGAGGGACAGGGTTTTGATCAGGCGAAAAAACTTTTATTAGATCAAATCGATCTCGTAAAAAAAGGACAATTCCCGGATTGGATGCTGAATGCCATCGTGAACGATATGAAAGTTCAGCGAATGAAAAATTGGGAAACAGCAGATGGACTGGCAACAGCACTTTATGCCAACTTTATCAATGGAAGAAGTTGGGAAGAAGAATTGGCCGATATCAATCAATATGAAGCCATTTCGAAGGCCGATGTTGTGAAATTTGCCAACGATTTCTTCAAGGATAATTATGTGGTGGTTTATAAAGAAAAAGGCGTGAATGATAAGCTGGTGCGCGTTCAGAATCCTGGAATTACGCCCATCAAACTCAATAGAGAAGCGCAATCGCCGTTCTTAAAAGAGATTCTCAACACCAAATCGACGGACATCCAACCTCAGTTTATCGATTTTAAAACGGCCATTGCAACTTCTACCATCAAAGATAAAAAAGTAAGCTTCGTCAAGAATAAATATAACGAAGTGGCTCAAATCGATTACGTATTTCCTTTCGGAACCGATAACGACAAAGAGTTGGCGCTGGGCATTACAGTCTTGCAATATCTTGGAACAGATCAATATACGCCGGCGCAGCTGAAAGAGGAGTTCTACAAATTGGGCATTACCAATAGTTTCAAAACTACCAATGACCAAATGATCATCTCACTCAGCGGGCTGGAAAGCAATATGAAGAAAGGTGTGGAGCTGATGAACCACTGGATCAGCAATGTGAAAGCAGACCAAGCCATCTACGACCAAACGGTGAAAACCATTCTGGAATCCAGAGAAGTAGCGAAAAAAGATAAGAACAGAATCATGAACGCGCTTGCAAATTATGCCAAATACGGCAAAGATTCCCGATTGACCGACGTGATCTCCAAGGAGCGTCTGCAGAGCATCAACGTCAATGAATTGATGTCCAAAATCAAAACCTTGAACGATTTTCCTTACCAAGTTTTTCTTTACGGACAGAATCAGAAGGATTTGGAAAAAGCCGTGAAGCCCTATATCGTGGAGACAAAACTTCAGCCCGCAAAAGCTAAAGATTATCCCGAACTTGCAACGGAAGGCAAAGTCTATTTTACGAATTACGATATGGTGCAGATGGAAATGTCCAAGGTGGCAAAAGCAGGAAATGTCAGTCTTGCAAACTTCGGGAAAGCCAATGTTTTCAACGAGTATTTCGGTCGCGGATTGTCGTCTATCGTTTTTCAGGAACTTAGAGAGAGCAGGTCTTTGGCCTATTCTGCCTATGTTTCTTATGCCAATGCGGCAGAGCTCAACAAGCCCAATTACGTCACCACTTACATCGGCACTCAGGCCAACAAATTGCCTCTGGCGGTGGATGCAATGAACGATTTGATGACGGAACTGCCGCAGATCCCCGCGCAGTTTGAGAATGCCAAAGGATCAGCCTTGAAACAGATCGCTTCCAACAGAATCACGAGAACCACGATTTTCTACAACCA
This sequence comes from Weeksellaceae bacterium, assembly GCA_022013695.1. Classification (GTDB taxonomy): domain Bacteria; phylum Bacteroidota; class Bacteroidia; order Flavobacteriales; family Weeksellaceae; genus Epilithonimonas. The sequence goes on along the minus strand of JAKLPS010000024.1, from coordinate 93,287 downwards.
ACTTTCCCTTAAGAAATTGGGCGTAGATCACGACATCAGAAAAGATGTGTATGCAGAAATTCAAAGCTTGACGTTACCGGAATTGACCAGTTTCTATAACACCGAAGTGAAACCGTTGTCCTACAACACAGCCATCATAGGGAAAAAAGAAAACCTGAATATGGATTCCATCAGCAAAATGGGAACTTTTACGGAAGTGAGTCTGGAAGAGATTTTTGGATATTAATTTCCGATAAGATTTAAAAGATAAGATTTAAAATAAGATAGGATGGGCGAGGGCTCATCCTTTTTTTGATGCATTACAAAAAATGCAAAAACCTGAAAACTAAGAGAAAAAATCTCATTTCCAAAATGGCGCACTTCTTGCAATTTTCTCGGAAATTTAAAATTATGAACCCAAGATTGATTAAAACCATTTTGACTTACGCAGCACCGTTTATCATTGGTTATGTCGTAAAGAAATTCAAAGAAAGACAAGCCAGAAAATCTGAAGAAAAAGCAGTTGCAAAAGCCTAAGAAAGCCATCAGATTGGTGGCTTTCTTCATTCAAAATCCACTTTGGCGCATCATTTGAATTCGTTAAGAAAATATTAACACTATGAAAAATTTTATCAATTTTGTTTCACTCTTTTTACTAGCAGGAATGCTAACCAGTTGCGAGGCAGTCGAAACCATTTTCAAAGCTGGGATGTGGTGGGGAATTATCGTCGTAGTCGCAATCGTAGCTTTGGTGATATGGTTATTATCAAGGGGTAAAAACTAAAAAAAGCGTCTCGAAATTTTTCGGGACGCTTTTGTTTTTCTTAATTTGCAATTTCAGAGATTTTCCAAAACCACTTTCAAGTCGTTATAACCACCGCCGTTGTAAACATCAGTCATCCCTTCCGATTTGAAATATTCCGCCGCCTTGCCCGATCGGTTCCCAGATCTGCAAAAGAAGATTTTCATTCCGTTCAGATTCAGGATTTCCTGTTTACGGTCTTCCAGCTCGCCCAAAGGGATATTTTGAGCCTCCTCGATATGGCCGTCCATTTCCAGTTCCAACGGTTCGCGCACGTCGATCAGATGATAATTCCCTGCTCTTAAGACATCTTCTAAAGCCATAATTTTATTTTTAACGTTTTTATTTTAAACAAAATTACAATATAAATTTTTAAAATATTGGGTAGTTGTTGATAAAAAAAATCAGAAAATCATTTAGTGCGGGCGAACACTTGGCGATAAAATTATTAACAGTAATTTTGCAAGCTAAATGGACACCAAACAGAAATATAGCAATTTGATCAAATCCAAAGCCTTGGCTTTCGGTTTTCAGTCCTGCGGTATTTCCAAAGCCGGATTTTTAGAGGAAGAAGCGCCCCATTTGGAGCAATGGCTGCAAAACGATTTCCACGGCGAGCTGCATTATATGGAAAACCATTTTGACAAACGTCTGGATCCCAGATTATTGGTAGAAGGTGCCAAATCGGTCATATCGCTCAGCTACAATTATTTTCCGGCAGAACGACAAGATAATTCTGACTTCAAATTGTCAAAATACGCCTATGGCGAAGATTATCACGAGGTAATCAAAGAAAAACTGAGAAATTTGGTTGCCGAACTTCAGCAGGAAATTGGCGCATTTGCTTTTCGGGTTTTTGTAGATTCAGCGCCGGTTTTGGAAAAGGCTTGGGCTAGAAAATCTGGAATAGGCTGGGTCGGGAAGAATTCTAACTTGATAACCAAGAAAAACGGATCGTTTTATTTCCTTGCAGAGATCATTTGCGATCTTGATTTGATTCAGGATTTTCCGGTGGCAGATCATTGCGGAAGCTGCACCAGATGTATCGATGCTTGTCCCACTCAAGCCATCGTTGCCGACAAAGTCATTGACGGAAGCAAATGCATTTCCTACGCCACCATTGAGCTGAAGGATCAAATCCCCGATTTCTTCAAGGACAAAATGGAAGATTGGATGTTCGGATGCGACATTTGTCAGGATGTCTGCCCTTGGAACCGCTTTTCGGGGCCAACTTTAGAAGAGAAATTCCGACCCAACTCTGCAGTCAAAAATTTCACAAAACAAGAGTGGAAAGACATCACCGAGGATCTATTTTCCTCGGTTTTCAAAAAGTCGGCGGTTATGAGAACGAAGTTTTCTGGCCTTAGAAGGAATATTGATTTCCTTTCAGAATAACTATTTTTCTTATTTTCTTTTTTGAAGTCTTTTGGGCGCAACTTTCACTCGGATTTTTTGTCTTTTGTTGGATTTACGGTTTTTCGGCATATTTTGGTTGATTTTCAATATTAAATTTGAGAATAATTTCCAATAAAACCAAGAAATATTAAAAAAAATTAACATTTCGATTGTATATCGATTTTTTTATTATCTTTATAGTTCGCACGATTCGAGAAACACAAATGATGAGAAAGACATTAATTCTAACTTTAAAAACTATCGGCTTCATACTGGGAGCCGTTTTTTTATACATTATTGTGGCCATTTCGATACCGCTAATTCCCGTTCCCGCAGAGAAAACCGATGAGTCAAAAATCATTGAAGCCTACATTCTTACCAACGGTGTTCACACAGATTTGGTCGTTCCGGTCGAGACAAAATTCATAGATTGGAGCACAAAATTACCGACCAGCAATACCAAATCGAAAGAGAAGAATCTAAAATGGATATCCTTTGGCTGGGGCGATAAGGGTTTTTACCTCGAAACGCCCACTTGGGCAGAACTCCAATTTTCGACGGCGTTCAAAGCTGCCTTTTGGCTCAGCGAATCTGCGATGCATTGCACTTATTACACTGAAATGAAAGAAAACGAAGACTGCAAAAAAATAATGCTGACCGAAAAACAATATCAAGCTTTGATCAAATTCATCGATGATAAATTTGATAAGGATTCGGCAGGAAATTACCAGTTCATAAAAACCAACGCCGTCTACGGAAACAATGATGCGTTCTACGATGCGAAAGGCCGCTACAACTTCACCTACACGTGCAACACTTGGGCAAACGACGGACTGAAAGTTGCCGGACAAAAAGCGGCTTTATGGACGCCAACGGATTTTGGAATTTTCTGGCATTATCAATAGTTTGCTATTTTGGGCGGACAATTCGGGCTATCCAGGGGTGCCGTCCCGAGTGCCTCGGGACCGCTCGCTACGCTCGCGCCCTTCCTATCCCGGCCGCAATTTCAACATAAATTTGAATTTTCAGCCTATAAAAACGGTCTGGAAATCACTTTATTTAATTAAATTTGCCAACCAAAAGTTGATAATCAAAAACCATCAACCAAGAACCAACAACAGACAACTATCAATGATTTCACAAGAGATAAGACAGCAATTTTTAGATTTTTTCAAAAGCAAAGAACACCTTATTGTTCCGTCTGCGCCAATCGTTCTAAAAGATGACCCGACGCTGATGTTTTCCAACTCCGGAATGACGCAGTTCAAGGATTATTTTTTAGGCTACAAAACACCGAAATCTTCCAGAATTGCCGATACCCAAAAATGTCTCAGAGTGTCCGGAAAACACAATGACTTAGACGATGTTGGGCGCGATACTTATCATCACACGATGTTCGAGATGTTGGGAAACTGGAGTTTTGGCGATTATTTCAAGAAAGAAGCCATCACTTGGGCGTGGGAATTACTGACAGAAGTTTACAGAATCCCGAAAGACAATCTGTATGTCACCATTTTCGAAGGCGACGAAAAAGAAAATTTGGAGCGTGATACCGAAGCTTACGATCTTTGGAAACAATTCATTTCCGAAGACCGAATCATCAACGGAAACAAGAAAGATAACTTCTGGGAAATGGGAGCGAGCGGACCTTGCGGGCCTTGTTCCGAAATCCACGTAGACTTGAGAAATGATGAAGAAAAAGCGAAAGTTTCCGGCCTGGAATTGGTGAATAACGATCATCCTCAAGTTGTAGAAATCTGGAATCTCGTATTTATGCAATTCAACAGAAAAGCAGACGGAACTCTGGAAAACCTTCCTGCGAAACACATTGATACAGGAATGGGTTTTGAGCGGCTGTGTATGGCGCTTCAACACAAAGAATCCAATTACGATACCGATGTTTTTACCCCTTTGATCGCTAAAGTTGAAGAACTTTCGGGTAAAAAATATACCGGAATTTTGACCGACGAAAAGGATATTGCCATCCGCGTGGTTGTAGATCACATTCGTGCGGTTTCGTTTGCCATTGCAGACGGACAATTGCCTTCCAACAGCGGCGCAGGATATGTAATCAGAAGAATTTTGAGAAGAGGAATTTCCTATGCCTACAGATTTTTGGACAGAAAAGAACCTTTCCTTTTTGAGCTCGTTGCGGTACTTCAAGATCAAATGGGAAAATTTTTCCCGGAACTCGAGAAGCAAGGAACTTTGGTGACAGAAGTGATCAAAAGCGAAGAAGAATCTTTCCTTAAAACCATCGAAAACGGTTTGATCCGCGTTGAAAAATTGATTCAGCAAACGATTGCCGAAGGCCAGACAGTTTTGCCAAGCGAAGACGTTTTTGAGTTGTACGATACTTACGGCTTCCCCGATGATTTGACGAGAATTATCGCGGAAGAAAAAGGATTGACCATTGATGAAGCCGGTTTCCAAACGGAGATGGCGAAACAGAAACAACGTTCCAAAAAAGATTCCGCAGCGAAAGTTTATGATTGGGTCGTTTTGGAAGAAAAGCCTGAAACCTTCGTGGGTTACGATGTTTTGGAATCCGAAACTTACATCACAAGATACCGAAAAATAGAAAATAAAGACGGCGAATTTTATCAGATCGTTTTGAGCCATTCGCCCTTTTATGCAGAAGGTGGCGGACAAGTAGGCGACAAAGGCGTTCTCGAAAATGCAGGCGAACGCTTGGAGGTTTTGGAAACCAAGAAGGAAAACGGATTGATTATTTCTTTAATTAATAGACTTCCGAAAGATGCGGGCGCAGTTTTTTATGCAAAAGTAAACGCCGCCGACCGAAAAAATTCTCAAGCCAATCATTCGGCAACGCATTTACTTCACGAGGCTTTGAGAGAGGTTTTGGGAACGCACGTGGAGCAAAAAGGTTCTTATGTTGGTCCCGATTATCTCCGTTTTGATTTCTCACATTTCAGTAAGCTGACGGATGAAGAATTGGCTTTGGTAGAGGAAAAAGTAAATCAAAAAATCAAAGAGAATTTGGCACTTCAAGAGTTCAGAAACATTCCGATTCAGGATGCGTTGGATAAAGGCGCAATGGCACTTTTCGGTGAGAAATACGGCGATACGGTGAGAATGATCCAGTTCGGAACGTCGAAAGAACTTTGTGGTGGCACGCACGTGAAGAGCACAAGCGAAATTGGCCGGTTCAAGATACTTTCCGAAAATTCTGTGGCGGCAGGCATCCGTAGAATTGAAGCCATCTCCGGCGACAAAGCGGAAGAATATTTCAGAAATTTGGAAACGCTGCTTTCGGAGATTTCTCAATTATTGAAATCGAAAGATATCGTCAAATCTATTGAAAAATTGCTGGGAGAAAATGCAGCGTTGAAGTCTGAAATCGATTTCTTAAAAAAAGAAAAAGCGAAAGGCGAAATCCAAAATTGGAAAGATGATTTCCAAGACAAAAACGGCAAGAAATTATTAGTAAAAAAAACCTCGCTGGATGCTGGTTCTGTGAAAGATGTCGTATTCCGGCTGAAAAAAGAAATGCCCAATTCTGTCATCATCATCATTTCCGATGCCGGCGAAAAACCGATGATAACTGTCGGCGTTTCCTCAGATTTAGAAGCCACTTACCACGCCGGAAATATTGTGAAAGAGCTGGCAAAAGAAATCCAAGGCGGTGGCGGCGGAAATCCCGGTTTTGCAACGGCTGGCGGAAAGAATCTCGCCGGCGTTGAGAATGCTTATCAGAAGGCTTTGGAAATTTAGTTTATGCAATCATCAAAGTGAGCCATCACTTCTCAAAATTCTTGGGCGAGCAGAAATATAAAAACGTCTTCGACGCCGCTGGAAAGTCGCTCCAATGATCACAAGCGATTTGATAGCCGACCACGCCTGAAGTCGGAAGGTTGACAATCTCATCCGTCAAAGAATTGGCAAAGTTAGAAATCCCGTTGTTGTGAGAGAACAGCGCAACTGATGCGATAGAATCATCTAATCCCACAATCAAGTTTTCAAAATTGCGCTCCCGCGGGTTGTATAATGTGGCGTCTGTAGAAAAAGTAGCGTGAAAAACTTCAGCAAAAAACTCACACGTTTGCAAAGCCCGTTTTGCAGGACTGGAAATAAAGGCATCGATTTTTATAGACTTTTCTTTTAAAAAAAGAGCCATTTTTGGTGCATTGATCATCCCTAACTCATTAAGTGGGCGGTCAAAATCATCAACATCTTCCGGCCAGCCGCTTTTGGCATGCCGTATAAGTAAAAGTGTCTTCATTAACAAATAGATAAAAATCAATTAAAATTAGTAAAAAAAGTGTCACTTCGTCATTTTTTTGAAAATAATTGATATCTTATTCCTAATATGTAACAAAAAAAATTTTTTGCTTAGATGAAAATCTCATATTACCAAGTTTCGAAAAAATTTTTTATAGAAGTTTTGTAACTTAAAACTATTCAGGAAGTCTATCGAAAAGACGGAGCATCGTACAAGTTAGATCTGGCGATTGGCGAAGATGAGGTCATTAAGCTATTTGCCTTTCCAAATGCACCCAAGCGCGCTTCCAGAGCAGAAAGTTGCGGACTTCGTCATCTTGCTTTTGCAGTGGACAGCCCAGAGACCAAAAGAGGCGAATTGATAAGAAAAGGGCTGAAATGTGACAAAATCAGAACGGACGAGTGGACGGATAAGCGCTTCTTTTTTACGAAGGATCCGGACAATTTGCCTTTGGAATTCTATGAAAATTAAAGTCAGCAAAATGAGAATAAAGAGGATGACAAATCAGTGATATTAATGCGCATAACCACTCATAAAACTGATCGTCATAATGGCCAAAACAATTAGCGAAATGACCACATAAATATAATCTCTCTCTTTCAGATAGCCAATCAACGCAAAAATAATCCGCACCAAGGGCGTCAAAATCAGAAGCAAAATGCCCAGTTGAATGATAGCCATTCCCTCGCCTTTGCACAGCGAATGCCAAAACTTGCTCCAGACCTGCTCCGATGTGCTTCCCATATCCAAAAGTTTGTATTTTTTTGGCATTACAAAACCTTCCATAAAAAGCTTCACAAATCCAACCAAGGAAGTGAGTACCGACAAAAGGACTCCCAACCTCAGAAGGTTTCCGACAGACCGCGTCAAATCTATATCTGTAAATGGTTTTGTTCTCATTATTGGAAATTTTTAGCCAGACCGTTGTACATCATATAAATAGACAATATCGTGATGACAATTGCAAAAAAAACTTTCAGTTTTTTGGTTTTGGAGATCATCAAAGTCTTGGATCCGATAAAACTGCCTACAACCACGCCAATCAAAACCGGCGCTGCAATCACAGGAATGATTTGTCCGCGTTGGAAAAAGATCAATGCGCCGGCAACCGCCGTGACGCCGATCATGAAATTGCTGGTTGTAGTAGAAACTTTGAAAGGCAGTTTCATCATATTGTCCATTGCCAGAACCTTCAAAGCACCAGAACCGATGCCCAAAAGCCCAGACATTGCGCCGGCAAAAATCATCATCAGAAACCCCGGAATCGTGTTTCGCGCTGCATAATGCTTGATGCCGTCTTTATCAGGAAAACTTCCGTAAAGTTTCAGTTTATCTGCCAAGCTCCCTTTTATCAATTCTTCCTGATGATCGGGTTTTCCTTTCAGATTCAGCATAACTGTGAGGATCAGAATGCTGGCAAAGATGATTCCGATGGTATTAGGATTAAGATATCCTGAGAGCAACGCGCCCATTACAGCACCCGATGTAGTCGCTATTTCCAGAAACATCCCGATCCGCATATTGGTAAATCCTTCTTTTACAAACGCCACGGCCGCTCCCGACGAGGTGCCGATGACAGACACCAGAGAAGCACCGATGGCATAATGCATCGGAACGCCAAAACCAAGAGTTAGCAGGGGAATAATGATGATGCCGCCGCCCAATCCTGTAAGTGATCCCATCACTCCAGCGGCAATAGCGCCAATAAATAGAATAGTGATTTCTGACATATCGCAAATATAAAGGTATTGATTTGTCTAAACAAACTTTGCAAAAGATAATTTTGCTGTATTTTTGTAACTCAATTTTTTTGAGAATGAAATTGTTCTATGTGATTTTAGGCGGTACGCCAGCAGGCAGAAATATAGAGCAGCACGATGTTTTCTTCGGCATCGCCGATTGTTTGGAAGATCTAGTTCCAGAAATGAAGGCTTTCTGGACGGGTGTCAAAATACACGTGGATTGCTGGCAGGAAGTCCGGTTTGCAGACGGTTATGAATTGAAAATCAAAGAAAAGGTTTATCAAAAAGATCATAATCAGTTGTTTTTTGTCAATCTTGGAGGGTACCAATATGGACATTTTGAGGAGTTTCACGAGCAGCATCTGATGGTCGGAAAGTCTATGGCAGAAGTCATAAAAAGAGTGAAGCAGACAGCGTTTTACAAAAATATGGGTTTCGAAAAAGCTGTGAGCCACATCGACGACAAACACGGCGTTGACATTGATGATATTTACAATGTCAATGATCTTTTGTCAGCAGAAACTAAAAACAAATATTCGATCATTCTCGAAAAATCTCAGTCCGAAAAGCAGGAAAATGAGATGAATATTGGATATCTTAAACTTAAGTAAAAATTTTAAAAAAAAAGATAAGCTGAACGCAACATCTTAAAAATATTACAAATGAAAATCGGAATTTTAGGCGGCGGCCAATTGGGGAGGATGTTCATCCAGGAAGCCTTGAAATACGACGACGACTTTTATGTTTTGGATCCAAATCCCGACTGTTCTTGTGCCAACATTTCGCAGTGCACGCAAGGTAATTTCAACGATTATGACGATGTTCTGGCGTTTGGCAAAGACAAAGATGTTGTGACCATCGAGATTGAGCACGTGAATGTAGAAGCTTTGGCAGAACTGGAAAATCGGGGCGTGAAGGTGGTTCCGAATTCGAAAATTATCAAAATCATCCAGCAGAAAATTCTTCAAAAAGAGTTTTATCAATTCAATCAAATCCCAAGTCCCGAGTTTGAAATCATCTGGAATGCCGATGAAAAGGTCATTTTCCCTTTGCCGTTGGTCCAGAAACTGAATACGGGCGGCTACGATGGGAGGGGCGTTCAGATCCTCAAAGAAGAAGATGATTATGAAAAATTTTGGAAAGAACCTTCGGTTTTGGAACAGTTGGTGGATATCGATAAAGAATTATCTATCATTGTTGCCAAAAATGAAAACGGCGAAACCAAAACTTTTCCAGTGACAGAAATGGTGGCCGATCCCAAGCTTAATCTATTGGATTTCAATATTTGTCCCGCGGATATTTCCATGGAAACTCAGATTCAGATTGATGAGATTGCAAAGCAATTTATCGATAATGCAGACTCGCCAGGACTTTTTGCCATCGAATTGTTTCTTGATAAAAAAGGAAAAGTTTGGGTGAATGAAACGGCGCCTCGGCTGCACAATTCCGGTCACCAGTCGCAGGAAGGCAATGCCAATTCCCAGTTTGAGCAATTCTACAGAGTGGTGAAAAATCTACCTTTGGCAGATACCACTGCTTTTGGATTTTCCGGAATGCTGAATCTCGTTGGCGAGGAAAATCACTCTGGAAAAGTCAAATATCAAGGTCTCGAAGAGGTTTTAAAATTACCGAAAACCTACGTTCATCTCTACGGCAAAACCGAAACCAAACCGGGGCGAAAAATGGGACACATCAATGTTTTGGCCAATTCGAGAGAAGAATTGATGGAGAAATTGATCCACGTCAAATCTTTGGTCAAAGTCGTTGCAGAGTGATTTAAAAAATAATGTTGAGCCGAAAACTGTCAAAATCGAAATCTATTTTTTACTTAGCTAAGTTTTACGCCTTTGCGAACCTTAAAAACGCTTGGTAGTTAAAAAAAAACTTTGCGCACTTTGCGTTAAAAAATAAAAACTTCAACCATTGCTGAGCAAAGCGCCTTTGCGAACCTTAAAACGCTTGGTAGTTAAAAAAACTTTGCGCACTTTGCGTTTAAAATATTCATTGACCACTTTGGGGATTCATTGTATCACATAGTTAAGTTTTACGCCTTTGCGAACCTTAAAAACACTTGGTAGTTAAAAAAACTTTGCGCACTTTGCGTTTAAAATTTCATTGAATTACGGCGTTATCAAATCATAAATAAAGATTAATCTTTATCTTTGAACAATCAATAAATTTTGAAAAATGGTCGGAATAATAATGGGTAGCCAAAGCGATCTCGCCATAATGCAGCAGGCGGCAGACTTCCTAAAATCTTTGGAAATACCCTACGAACTCACCGTGGTTTCGGCGCACAGAACGCCCGAGCGAATGTTTGATTATGCCAAAACGGCGAAAGATAGGGGCCTGAAAGTTATCATTGCCGGAGCTGGCGGGGCGGCTCATCTGCCGGGGATGGTTGCCAGTTGTACCACTTTGCCTGTGATTGGTGTTCCGATTTTATCTTCAAATTCTATCGATGGCTGGGATTCCGTTTTGTCGATTCTTCAAATGCCTTCCGGAATTCCCGTTGCAACAGTTGCATTAAATGGAGCGACAAATGCTGGGATTCTTGCAGCGAAAATCATTGGTGCTTTTGATTCTGAGGTTTCTAAAAAATTAGAAATTTATCAAAATTCATTAAAGGATAAAGTACTCGGAACGGTGGATGAGATTAAGAAATCGCACCCGAATAATTTTGATTAATAGGTTTCCTGAACTTTACTTATAAGATTTCATCAATTCTATTTATCCAAAATCCCCCGAATTTTATTGGCATTCACGATCAATTCTTCCAAATAGTCAAAATTCTCCTTTTCCAATGCCGATTTGAATTTTCTGAGTTGCGCAATATGCTCATTCAGAACATCCAGAACATTTTCTTTATTCTGACGGAAAATTGGAACCCACATTTCCGGATGCGATTTTGCCAAGCGAACCGTGCTGGAAAAACCGGAACTCGCCAACTGAAAAATCGTATCTTCTTCGCGTTCTTTTTCCAAAACTGTATTGGCTAATGCATAAGAAGTGATATGCGAAATGTGCGAAATGTAAGCCGTATGAAGATCGTGCGCCTCGGCGTTCATATAAATCGGATGCATTTCCAGATGTGCGATCACTTTTTCCACGATTTCCAAAGCATCCGCATCTGAATCTTCTTTGTTGCAGATCACCGCCGCGTTGCCAGTAAAACTGTCTCTTGTTGCCGATTGCGGACCCGAATTTTCGGTTCCCCACATCGGGTGGAAGGCCACAAAACGTTTTCTTTTCGGATGATTTTGAATGGAGGCTACGATGCCCGACTTCGTAGAACCAACATCCATCACGGTTTGATTATCATTGATTAAATCCAAAACCGAAGGCAAAATTGTCTTTGCAGAGTCCACCGGAATTGCAATAATAATCAAGTCCGAGTATTTCACGCCGTTTTTCAGATCTGTTTTTTCGTCAATGATTTTAAGTTCCAGCGCTTTATCCAAGTTTTGCGCATTTTGATCGATTCCGAAAACGAAGTCGGTCATTTTTTTGTCTTTTAATTTCAAAGCCATTGATCCGCCGATCAGTCCGGTTCCGATAATGCTGATTTTCATCTTAATATTTTAATTCTGATTAACAAAAAACCCCGTCTTCAGGACGAGGTTTTGATATGGTTGCATCACGAATCCTAATCCTTGTGGAGGGTTTTGACGTCGTAATAATAAGTAGCCATAGGTTTCATCAGACGAAGATAAACATTAATTCTGAAAATATCCAATAAATTCCAATTCACGATCAGATTAAAATAAAGGCAAATCGCTTCTATTTTTTTTGAAACTTTCTAGTTGAGAAAGCTTCGGCAGGCTCAGCCCGAATTGCTGAGGAGATAACGGCTCAGCAATAGTTAAATTATCTTATTTTTTTCAGTCCCGAAAACATTGCTACGTTTTTACATTTGGAATAATGAACCTCGAATCTTGGATTTTTTTTGGGGTAGAGGAGCAGATATTCCGGGCAAGGCTGTTGTTGCGCCTTGCTTCTGTCAAAATCTATTTTGCCGGCAGAGAGGATGCTGTCTTTCAGAAATTTTTCAGAAATTTTTTGAGATTCCATTTCGTTTTTGAAAGCGGGCGAATAGGTGAAATCTTTGGTCAGAGTTTCGGCGATCACCCTGTCATTTGGGAAGTAGGAGCAGGTGGTTCCTTTTTGATTGAGGATAAAAAAGACGATGATCAATCCTGCGATAAGACCGATGGAGTAGAATTTGAGTTTTTTGAGCATTGTCGAATTTTAGAAAATCAAGAGGTTAATGTCGTGATAAGGCAGATCGAATCTGTTGCAGATCAGCTGTTTGGTATGTCGGCCTTTGTACATATACAGCGATTGTTTGATTTCGCTTTTATGAATCAACATATTTTCGAAGCCGCCTTCGTCGTCGTAGCCCAAGAGGTAGCTGAGGAAGAAATTGCTGATGGCTTTGGTGGTGGTTCTCGGCATTTTCGACGTCAGATTGGGCAGGCCGCAATGGATCACGCCGTGCTTTATGACAAATGGATTTTCCGTGGTGGTGAGTTCAGAAGTTTCGATGACTTTCCCGTTATCGATGGTAATATCGATGATCACGCTGCCTTTTTTCATTTTCGTTACCATCTCCTCGGTCACGATTGGTGGCAAGTTAAGTCGAGGCAATGCGCCGATTACGACGTCGGCTCTTCGTAAAGATTTTGTCAACTCTTTCGGGTCGATAATCGAAGTTGGCACGCGGCTATCCACCAAGGTGTGAAGCCTTCTCAATTTCGAAAGCGAATTATCAAAAACCTTGACGCTTGCTCCCAAACCAATGGCTGCTTTGGTTGCAAATTCGCCCACAATTCCTGCGCCTAAAATCACCACTTCTGTTGGTCGAACGCCTGTAATCCCACCCAGCATCAGCCCGTTTGACATTGCAAGAAGTTCGGAAGCATATAAGATAGAAACGCCGCCCGCGATTTCGCCAATCAATCGCACGAGAGAGAGTTGCTTGTACTCATCAATAATAAATTCAAAAGCGATGGCATTGACTTTTTTGGAAGCTAATTTCAGGAAATAGTCTTTATCCCGCAGGTTGATCTGCAAAGCGGAGATAAGATAGGTGAGGGGTCGCAAATACTCAATCTCCTCTTCGGTCGGCGGATTTATTTTGAGAACGAGATCTTGCGCAAATGCCACTTTCGGGTCATCGGTGATCTCCGCGCCCGCTTCCGAATACAGCAGATCTGTGTAATAGGATCCCAAACCAGCACCCGCCTCGATGATGACTTTATGACCATTATTGACCAAAATCTGAACCGCATCTGGCACAATGCAGGTTCTTTTTTCATTAAGGCAAGTCTCTTTAGGAACCCCGATGCTGAATGTTTTACCTTTTTTTACTACTTCTAGTTTTTCTTCTTTTGGCATCAGCTCTTCTTCGGTAAAGGGCGTAAAAATGGTTGACGTACTGCTCATAGAAAGGAATCGTTAATCAGAAAATAAAAGACAAAGATAAAACAATTTGTGAGAAGCTTAATCAAATTCGATTTCTCTTCCCAAATCTGTTGAGATGATGGTCATTTTGTGATGAGGATAGCGCTTGAATTCGTGGATATAAACCTCGGGCCATTCGATGATGGCGAGGTAGCAATTCTCGAGATATTCCTCAATTCCGAGGTCGTAGGCTTCTTCGGCAGAGCGGAGTCGATAGAGATCGAAGTGGAACACTTTCCCTTTTGGCGTCTCATATTCGTTTACGATGGCATACGTGGGCGACGACACTTCGTCTGTGCTGCCCAATTCTTGGAGGAGAAACTGAGAAAAGGTGGTTTTTCCCGCGCCGAGATTGCCCTCTAACAGTAGAATGCGATGTTGGATTTGAGGGATAATTTGTTTCGCAACGCCGATCCACTCTTCCGGTTGATTAATAGAAAATTTCAATGCTGTTTTTTATGCAAATTTAGACGATTCGCAACGAAAAGATTTAAGCTATCAATAAAAAAATCCAATTCAATGAGCTGAATTGGATTTAAAATACTTTAATCTTTTAAATTTAAGGTTGTCTCCAGTAAGACCACACGGTACCGTTGTAAACCGCTAACAGTTTTTTGCCGGGGTCATAAACCAACATTCCCGGAGCCGGATTTTTGATGTTGGCTGCCGGATCTGTTACCAAAGGAGGAATCATGGCTTTGTTCGTGTCTGCCAAAACCAAGATGCCCGGCGTGGTGTCTGTAGCGGGGTTTCCGCCGATCATCGACTTGGCAACCGTCTGTTCGGGGTAAGCCGCGTTGGTTTGCAGAGAATTGTCTATCGCCACGTTGCCACCTGTCGCAGGTGCTTCATTAGTATGCACGGTGAGATCTACCCAAGAGCCATTGTTTTTGCTGACTTTCACTTTTCTGTCGCTCACGTCTAAGATGAAGGTTCCGCCTTTTGCATTGGCTGTTGGCGACAATGATACGCCTGCCGCGCTGCTTGCCCACGGGAGAATTATCCCCTTGTTTCCTGTGCCAAATTCCAAGGAAACACTGGTGTTCGTGATGCTCGTTTTGCCGATGGCGACCTGCGCAAACGATAATGAAGCCATCATTACAGAAATTATCGATATATATTTCGTTGTCATAACTTTTTCTTTTTTTAATGATTAAAATTAATTTTCATCAGGGCAAGATTGAGTATTGAAACATTTCCAACCGCTTCTTGTTCCGTCAACATTCACTTTAAGGCAATCATTGGTGGTGTCATAATACATCATTCCTGCGATAGGGGATGTGATAACCGCAGTTCCCGAACCATCTACCGGTTCTCCTACATTTCCCGTGGTGCTGGCAGGCATTCTGTTGATGACCAGACCTTTGGTGCTGGCTTCTAAAGCCGTCCAGCCGCTTTGTCTTACCATTGGCCAATTTCCAGTGTTTGCGCCCGCTCTGTTGAAGGCGGTGATGCCGTGATTGGTAGAGTAGGTATTTCCATCGGTTGCCGGTGCTTTGTAGCATTTACAAGAATTTATTGCGCTGTTCTGCGAATCGCCAATTCCTTGTCCCGGGTCGGCGGCTCCGTCGGTGGCATCTGCTACTCCTGCCAGGTTACTTGGGTTGGTACCTGCGTTGTAATTATTTCCGGCATTGTTGACCAACTGTGGAACGCCATTGGCAGCAGGAGAAGTGCTAATAATCTGCGCAGGTGTGCCGGGGGTGGTTCCGTTGTATGTTACATTGATTTGTCCCGGATTGGTGGGGCTGGTTAATGGATTGACTTGGTTGTATTTTACATTTTCCGAGCCTTCTATCGCATCGGGGCAGCCGTCTCCATCTGAATCTAAATCCAAATAATTCGGTATGCCATCACCGTCGGTATCAGTTGAAAAACAATATGAAATGGTATCTAAATGACCAAAATCATCTACAAACATTCTAATTCTGTAGGTCCCCGCAGGAAGACTGACGGACTCAATTGAACTTTTATACCAATTTTCATCTCCCATAGCTTTAGTTAAATTTATGGTATTGCCTTGTGCTACAATAGTACTAGTAGATTGATTTCTTATCTGAATATTTGTAGACCAAGCTTGGTAGCCAGTAAAACCTGTTTCTCTGTTTGCAAACCAAGCCGAGGCAGAAACTACAGTAGCAGTGGTTAATGTAATGTCTTTGTAAACATAGCCACTCGCGCCATTTATGTCAACATATTGTGTTCCCGATTGCGCTACATCGGGTCCACTAGCATAGCCAGTTCCATTTACTCTTATAATATTAAATGCATTGGAACCTAATGCTTCTACTCCCCAGCCATTGTAGGGGTTGGTATTAGGGAAATTATTACCATTAATATTTGTTACGGTGGGACTGTCAAAACCGTCTGTTGCAGAAGTAGAAGCAATGGTACACTGCCCTTCATTTGCATCCAGGATCCCGTCATTATCATCGTCTAAATCACCTGCATTATCTACTGTATCATTGTCAGAATCTGCGCATTGTGTTTTTGTATTATCCTGTGAATCTCCGATGGCTTGTCCTGCGCCTGCAATAATTGGCACTCCGTTACTATTTACGCTTGTGCCAAGATTTTTATTAGGTGTTTGACTTGCTAAAACACCTGATGCAGTAACCAACTGTCCGGGAGTAAATGGCGCACCACCTTCTAAAGCATCGGGGCAACCGTCGTTGTCAGAATCGAGGTCTAAGGAATTCGGTATGCCATCGCCGTCGGTATCGCAGTAAAGCGGCGTGAAAACAATATTATCGATTCCCACATCATTCCCATTACCCCCATTTGGTTGTTGGTTTACGATTTCTAAATTTACACTAGTTGTGGTAGCTGTAAATTCTAGATTGAATCTTCTCCAGACATCATCATTTGCCAACCCAGCGGAGTTCGCAAATGCTAGTTCAGTGGTATTATCTTTAATACTGAGCCTTAGATTTGGAATATCTCCACCTCCATTTGCTAAACCCGCTATATCGATTCTGAAGCGATAGGACTGACCAATTATCGTATTAATTCCCGGGATTTTATAGATAGCTTTATTATTATTATTAGGTGAATCGATATTAATCATCAGATACCTACCGGCGGTAGTTCCGCTAGTAATTATAGGATTGCCCGCATCCTTATTGCCCGTAAGATCCGTTTTAGCATAAGTTGCAGTTTGAGTATTAGAAGCTGTAACCGAATATTGCCCGTCGTTAGGAGTTAAATTAACATAAGTATGGCCCAAAATATAAGGATCTGTAGATGTGGTTGTTCCTGTCCCGAAATTATTGAGATAGACCGGTGTTCCCTCTACCTTAGAGGCCGCAGGACATCCTTCTTCTACAGAATCCAATATGCCGTCATTATCATCGTCTAAATCATTGGGATCGGTTACGCCGTCGCCATCTGAGTCCGGGTCTGCCAAAATAAACGGTGTGGCAGCGACAGATTTTGCGATGCCCTTATTAGTATGCTTTTTAGGGATCGTGGTTTGTGCCGTCCTCTTTTCTGTTTTCGCGTTTTTTGCACTTTGCTTCAAATTCCCGATTCCTAAATTGGAGTATGTGAGCGAAAAAACAAGTCCGCTTACTAATACAATAAGCATCAGCATCTGTTTTTTCAGATAGTTAATTTTTTTTGATTTCATTAGATTTTTTATGAATTTTAAATAAAATAAGGTTATTCCTGAAATATAAAACCTACACCAATAGGCAATTTTCGTGAATAATTAGATCAATTGATAGGAAATCAAATGCGGCGGCGGCCTCGCAAAAAGCGTATTTTCTACCTTTTGAGAATGATAGAAAAGATAAAGTGCCGTGGCTCTATTTTGGTAAAATCGCAGGAAAACCTCCCAGCCATTTTGGGCTTGCAAAAAAGCATTGGTGTAATTGCTGCAACTGGTTATTCCTTGGTTTAAATAATCATTAGAACTGCTGAAATAGGAATTGGGTGCGCTGTTTTTATTATAGACGGCAATCTTCTGTGCGGATTCCTGTATTTTCCGGAGTAACCGCTGTTCTGCTGCTTTCTTGGCGTTTTTTTTCTCGGCAAGAATATTGGAGTGCTTGGCAGGAGCTAGGCTTTCAGGGTTGCGGTCGTTTCTCCTTTTAGAAGTTTCGGAAGCAGAAGAGGCTATGACGGTGACATTATTCTCAGCATCTTGATAAATAACGATAGCGCCTTCAGAAATATGGATATTTTCAAGCCCCGAAATAGCAGTCTCCTGCGAATAAGAACCAACAGAATAAAAAATAAGGAGCAACAGCACAGAGCGGTAAAAAACTCTGTTAAAAAGAATTTTTGAAATCAGCGGGCTTAGAAGTTTATCGGAATATCTATTCCCAAAATAATTTTTCTCCAATGCTTGATTTGTGTTTCTGTTGCAAAAGTAATCAAATTATTTTATTAAGTACATAATTGATAGTATTTTAGATATTAAATCGTCGAATTCGCTTCGGTAATTGGTGCAGCGTTACTTTTTTAACCCTTATTCATGATCCAGATTGCGTTCATTGCCCAGTGATTGTTTTGAAAACCATTGTGCATAGACCGAAAAAATTGATAAATTTACCTCGTGATTAGCAAAGAAACCATAGATCAGATTTTCTCCACCGTTCGGGTCGAGGAAATCGTCGGCGAATATGTGCAGCTGAAGCGGGCAGGCTCCAACTTCAAGGGTCTGAGCCCCTTCCGCGACGAGAAAACACCCAGCTTCATCGTCTCCCCAAGCAAACAAATCTGGAAAGACTTCTCGACGGGGAAAGGCGGCACGGCCATCTCTTTCCTGATGGAAATAGAAAATTTTACCTATCCCGAAGCCCTCCGGCACGCCGCCAAAAAATACGGCATCGAGATCCAAGAAGATGTCAAACAATATTCGGAAGAACAAAAACTGGCGCAGACCGAACGCGATGTTTTGTACAAAATCCACGAGATTGCCAACGATTTTTTCCAAAAGCAACTCTGGGACACTGAAGAAGGCCAATTGATCGGCTATTCTTATTTCAAAGAACGGGAATTGCGGGACGACATCATCCGGAAGTTCCAGCTCGGCTATTCGCCCGAAAAGAAAAATGCCTTCACCGAATTTGCGCTCGAAAAAGGCTACTCCAAAGATATTTTGGAAAAATCCGGGCTTTCCATTTTTCCGGAAAATTCACCGTCGGGAATCGACAGATTTCGGGATCGCGTTGTCTTTCCGATTCACAGTTTTTCGGGCCGTGTTTTGGGTTTTGGCGCCAGGATTCTCAAGAATAATATCAAAACGGCGAAATATCTGAACTCTCCGGAAACCGAAATTTACCACAAATCCAACGTTCTGTACGGCATAAACCAAGGCAAGCAAGCCATTTCCAGAAAGAATCTGTGTCTCTTGGTCGAAGGTTATATGGATGTGGTTTCCCTTCATCAGTCGGGCATCGAAAACGTGGTGGCGAGTTCTGGAACGTCTTTGACAACGGAACAAATTAAATTAATCAAAAGACTGACGGAAAATGTCACCATCCTTTTCGATGGCGACAATGCGGGCATCAAAGCCAGTTTCCGAAGCATCGATATGTTGCTTTCCGAAGGGATGAACATTCGGATTTTGCTTTTCCCAGATGGCGACGATCCGGATTCTTTTGCCAGAAAGCATCCGCAGGATTTCGTCGAAAAATTTATTGATAACGAAGCCAAGGATTTTATCGATTTCAAAGCAGAAATTCTTCTCGGCGACGCCGGCAACGATCCGATCAAAAAAGCAGAGGCCATTCGCGATATTGTAAAATCGGTGGCGTTTGTCCAAAACGGATTGAAGCGCGAAGTTTATGTGAAAGAAATTTCGAACAAATTTGGACTCAGCGAGCAAAGTCTGTTCAATGAACTTCAAATCCATAAAAACGCAGCAGAGCGGGAGAGGCGGCCGGCATTTCCGGAAAAACAGGTTTCGCAGAAGTTGGAAATCGTACCGGAAACTTTGACCTCGGTGAATCCGTTGGTGGTGCTGGAAGAAAAATTGGTGGATCTGATGCTGAAATATGGCGACCGCGTTCTCGACCGCAAAGATCAGGACGGCAAGGCTTATCAAATCACAGTGATCGAGGAAATCCTCAACCATCTGCAAGAAGATGACTGCGAAATCCAACTCAACATCAATAAAAAAATCATTTCCGAGATCAAAGAGGGAATTGAGAAGAACGAGTTGCGTTCCGGCGATTTTTTCTTCAATTTTATGGACGAAGAAGTTTCCGGCAAACTCGCCAATGCACTCATCGACAATTACCAAACCAGCAACTGGAAGCAGCACAATATCTATTTCAGCACCGAGGAAGACGTCGTCCCGAAAATCGTTTCAGACGTTATCATGAGGCACAAAAGAGAATATGTGGTGAAGATTATCAACGATCTCAAAAATTCGCTGAAAGAGGATCAAGACGGCACACCCATCTATCGTCAAATTCTCTTGCTGACGCAACTGAAGAACAAATTAGATGGCGAATTGTTTCGGATTTTGTGACAGAAAGTCCTACTTTAGCAAAGGAATAAAAATTGCAAACTCAATAGAGATTTAAAAAAACAAGCACATACAATATGGACATTAAAAAAGAATTCAGAGATTTCTCCGTAAAACATTTGGGAAACAACGGCCTGGCGACAGATCAATATATGGGAATGTTTAACCCGACGAACCTTACGCCCTACATTATGGAAGAGCGCAGGATGAATGTGGCACAGATGGACGTTTTCTCCCGACTAATGATGGATAGAATCATCTTCCTTGGAACAGGAATCGACGATCAGGTGGCGAATATCGTGACAGCGCAATTGCTATTTTTAGAAAGTTCCGACTCGACCAAAGACATTCAGATCTACATCAATTCTCCGGGCGGAAGCGTTTACGCAGGATTGGGAATCTACGACACGATGCAGATCATCAAACCAAGCGTCGCCACCATCTGCACCGGAATGGCCGCCTCTATGGGCGCCGTGCTTCTGGTAGCAGGGGAGAAAGGAAAACGTTCCGCACTGAAACACGCCCGTGTGATGATCCACCAGCCCAGCGGCGGTGCGCAAGGCGTAGCCTCGGATATGGAAATCAATTTGAGAGAAATGCTGAAACTCAAAAAAGAACTCTACGACATCATTTCCGAGCATTCCGGAAAAACCTACGAATGGGTAGAAAAAGCCTCCGACAGAGATTATTGGATGACCTCTACCGAAGCTAAAGAACACGGAATGGTAGATGAAGTGCTAGAAAGAAAAGCATAATAAGCAGTAAATTTCAACAAGGACACCTGATTCATTTTGAGTCAGGTTTTATTTATTTGGGCGCCTTTATCCGCCCTCCGTTCCCGCTTTTTTCTTTTTTGAAAAAAAAGAAAAAGAGCTCCACTCAGGTCGGGGCGCGCTTCGCAACAGAGAAGATTTGCCGATCAAATTAATAATTAACAATTAACCATTAATAAGTAATAAAAACATTTTGCAGAAAATCTCAATTTCACTACTTTTGATGCATCAAATTTAATTTCATGAAAAAATCAGTGATATTATTGGCTACTGCTCTTCTCGTTGTTTCTTGCGACATTCCTGCCGGCGGCAACAAAGGTCGTTTGAAAAAAACAGACGATGTTGTAAGGTACAGTGATCCCAGTGCACCAAAAGCAACATATTCCCCAGTAGCAGACACGGCACAAGTAGAGCCTACCGTTGAGGATACTGCAAAAACCGTTGTGGCTCCAGAAGTTAAAACTGCAACAGCAGCTACACCAAAAGCTAAGCACTAATTAGCATTTTATAAAAATATTATCATAAAAAATGTCTTGCGTTTGCAGGACATTTTTTATTTTTACGAACCTCAATAAGTTAAAACCAGTCATTCTAATAATCATAACCATTGTTTGTTCTTTGATGAGTTTGCAACTAATAATAATTTCAATAATTTCAAAAAATATTTGCGCACTTTGCATTTCAAAAAATAAATATAAAAAATGAGCACCACCCAAACATACATTAACGACAACAAACAACGTTTTCTCGATGAACTTTTCGACATCCTAAGAATCGCATCCATTAGCGCAGATCCTGCTTATAAATCAGAAGTCCTGAAATGTGCCGACGAAGTGGCAAAACATCTGAAAATTGCCGGAGCAGACAACGTCGAAATCCTTGAAACCAAAGGCTATCCCATAGTTTTCGGAGAGAAAATTATCGATAAGAATTTGCCGACTGTTTTGGTTTACGGTCATTACGATGTCCAGCCTGCGGATCCTTTGGATTTATGGATCAGCGATCCCTTCGAACCCGTGGTGAAAAAAACGGAGCTTCATCCAGACGGTGCCATCTTCGCAAGAGGTTCTGCAGACGACAAAGGCCAATTCTTTATGCACGTCAAAGCGTTCGAAGCAATGATGAAAACCAATGCGCTGCCTTGCAATATCAAGTTTTTGATAGAAGGTGAGGAGGAAGTTGGTTCGGCAAGTCTGGCAGGTTTTCTGGAAGATCACAAAGAGAAACTCAGTTGCGACGTCATCCTGATTTCCGACACACACATTTATTCTAACGAACAACCGACAGTGACAACGGGTTTGCGAGGACTGTGCTATGTAGAAGTTGAAGTCGAAGGTCCAAATCGTGATTTGCATTCAGGGCTGTATGGCGGCGCCGTTCCGAATCCTATCAATGTATTGTCCAAAATGATTGGCGACCTGATTGACGACAAAGGTCACATCACCATCGATGCTTTCTACGACAATGTTTTGACTGTTTCCGAGGAAGACCGAAAAGAAATGAACAAGCTGAAAGACGATCAGGAAGCATACAAAAAATCAATTGGTCTTCAGGATATTCAAGGCGAGGAAGGCTATACGACTTTGGAAAGAGCATCGATCCGACCCAGTTTGGACGTGAACGGAATTTGGGGCGGCTACACCGGCGAGGGAGCCAAAACGGTGATTGCTTCCAAAGCTTTTGCTAAAATATCAATGAGACTGGTTCCAAATCAAACACCAGAAGAAATCGTGGAAAAATTTACAAAATATTTCGAAAAAATAGCGCCCAAAAGCGTGAAAATAAAAGTGACGCCGCACCACGGCGGGATGCCTTACGTTCTGGAAAGCGATACCAAAGAATTCCGAGCCGCAAAAAAAGCGATGGAAAAAGCCTTCGGAAAAGAAGTTTTGCCGTACAGAAGCGGAGGCAGTATTCCGATTACTTCGTTGTTTGAGAAAGTGTTGGGCGCAAAATCTGTCCTGATGGGATTCGGTCTGGATTCCGACGCTATCCATTCGCCCAACGAGCATTACGGACTTTACAATTATTACAAAGGCATCGAGAGCATCCCGTATTTCTTTGAATTCTACACAAAAGCATAAAATATTAAGACAGATTACGTGGTCTTTTTTGTTAATATTAAAATAAAAAAATTATGTCGAAAGTAGTGTATATCACAGGAGGAACCAAAGGCATCGGATACGGAATTGCAGAAGTATTATTGAAAGACGGTAATCAGGTCGCCATCAGTGGGAGAAAGATGGAAGACGTGGATAAAGCGGTGTCGGAGCTTAAAAAATTGTCCGAAAGTGTGCTAGGAATCAGTTCCGACGTTCGCAATTTTGCAGACGAAGAAAATGCAGTTTCCAAAATCATACAACGATTTGGAAAGCTGGATGTTGTGATTGCCAATGCTGGTTTGGGGATTTTAAAGCCGGTGGATGAACTCAGCATCGAAGATTGGAACGCCATGCTGGAAACCAACCTTACCAGATGCTTCTACACCTTGAAAGCCTCGGTAGAAGAACTGAAAAAATCAGAAGGATATTATATCACAATTGCAAGCTTGGCAGGAGCCTACTTCTTCGAAAACGGCGCGGGTTACAACGCGTCCAAGTTTGGCGTGGTAGGCTTCACGCAGGCTGCGATGATCGATCTTAGAAAATACAAAATCAAGGTTTCCACCATAATGCCCGGTTCGGTCGCCACTTATTTTGATGGAAATGTGCCTTCGGATAAAGACGATTGGAAGATCCAGCCGGAAGATATGGGACAGCTCGTCCTCGATATGCTAAAAATGAATCCGAGAGTCTTGCCCAGTAAAATCGAGTTCAGAGCCAGCCAAGTGAAGAAATAAATCAGTTTTTTGCTCAATATTTATGAACTTAGGCTTAAAATTGATTTAATTTTCCTTCCGAGAAAACTCCATTTTTTAATTAATATACACAGAAAATAAGATAAATATCCTCTAAATAAACGCACCAAAATTACTATTTGTAAAATAACAATTAATTATGCATGCATAGCATTTTTTGCATAAATTAGCGCAATTTATTAGCATGAAATCGCTGTAATCAGAAAAGTGTACCAATAATAAGTTAAGCGATAACAAATGGCAAACAAAAACATTAAAAATTAGATATGAAAATATTAGTTTGTATCAGTAGCGTTCCAGACACTACAAGTAAAATTAATTTTACAGCAGATAAGTCTGCCTTCGACAAAACCGGAATCCAGTGGGTCATCAATCCTTTGGACGAATTTGCTTTGACAAAAGCGATCAAATTGCAAGAGTCTCAGGGTGCGACCGTAACAGTTGTGAACGTGGGAGATGCTGGAACAGAAGCAGTGATTAGAAAAGCTTTGGCCATCGGCGCCAACGATGCCATAAGAGTAAATTCCGAGGCAAAAGACAGCTTTTCTGTCGCTAAAGAACTGGCGAAAGTGGCTCAAGAGGGCGGTTACGACTTAATCTTGATGGGCAAAGAATCTATTGATTACAACGGCGGTGCAGTACCAGGAATGTTGGCGCAATTGCTGAATTTCCCTTTTGTTAATGCTTGCGTAGGCTTGGACTTAAGCGGTTCCGAAGCCACGGCGGTGAGAGAAATCGAGGGAGGAAAAGAAACCATTTCTGTGAAGTTGCCAGCCGTCGTCGCAGGACAAAAAGGCTTGGTCGATGAGAAAGATCTGATCATCCCCAATATGAGAGGAATTATGTCTGCGAGAACGAAAGCATTAGTTGTGGTAGAACCTTCAAGTTCCGAAGTGAAAGTAGAAGCGGTCTCTTTCGACAGTGTTGCGCCAAGAGCGGCAGTAAAATTGGTTTCTGCAGATAACCTAGACGAGTTGGTCAGATTGCTTCACGAGGAAGCAAAAGTAATCTAATCTTTTAATTTTTCAATCATTAAATCAAATAAAATGGCAGTATTCGTATACGCAGAAAATATAAACGGCATTTATAAAAAAGCAGCATTTGAAGCCGTTTCTTATGCTAAGGCAATCGCAGAAAAGACCGGAGATTCGGTAACAGCAATTTCCATCAACCCAACCGATTCTTCGGAATTACTTTACAAATATGGCGCAGATAAAGTTGTGAATGTCAAAGATGGCGGTCTCAAGAATTTCAGTTCAAAAGCTTATGCAGAAGCTGTAGCGCAGATTTTTGACGGCAAAATCATCGTTTTTCCCCATACCACAGACGCCTCATCCGTGGCGCCTATGCTGGCGATTCAGAAAAATTATGCTTTGATCACCAATGCAGTGGACGCGCCAGAAAGCACAACGCCGTTTCAGGTCAGGAGAAGAGCATTCTCTGGAAAAGGTTTTATGCACGCCAAGGCTGATGCAGAGGGCGTTATCGTGACGGTTTCTCAGAACGCTTATGGTGTGAAAGAAAATCCCGCATCCGGTTCTGAAGAAGTGAAAGAGCTGAGCATCGCCAACGAAGATACCAAGGTAATGAACCACGAGCAGTCTTCTGGAAAATTAGATCTTAAAGAAGCCGAAATCGTGGTTTCTGCCGGTAGAGGTTTGAAAGGACCAGAAAACTGGGGAATGATCGAAGATCTGGCGAACGTTTTGGGCGCGGCTACAGCTTGTTCCAAACCGGTTTCCGATATTGGCTGGCGACCTCACACAGAGCACGTTGGGCAAACTGGGAAAGCCATCTCTCCCAATCTTTACGTCGCGGTTGGTATTTCCGGTGCAATTCAGCATTTGGCTGGTGTCAACAGTTCCAAAACCATTGTTGTCATCAATAATGATCCGGAAGCACCTTTCTTCAAATCGGCCGATTATGGCGTTGTGGGCGACGCTTTCCAAGTTGTACCTGCGTTGACGGAGAAAATTAAGGCTTTAAAAGGAGCTTAATATGGCTTTTCATAAAATCAAAACCTGAGTGATTTGCTCGGGTTTTTTTGTTACCAATGTGTAAAATTCTGAATCAAAGTTTCTTTGGATATAAGAGACGTATATTTTTGGGAATTGGTATTTTCTGGACTCTTACTTCTCTTTGTAAAAGATTTAAACCTTGTAAAAAGCAAGAATTTCTCAAAGAAAATTACCAAAATATTTTATATTTGCTAAATGGATTATAAAAAATTAATCATACGGGGAATATCCTACAGTCAAACCCAGTCGGGCGCTTATGCATTGCTGTTGGAACATGAAGAAACATCGGTGAAGCTGCCAGTTGTTATTGGGAATTTCGAAGCGCAATCTATTTCTTTGGGATTAGAAAAAGACATCCATCCGCCGCGTCCGCTGACGCACGATCTGTTTACCCAATTTGTTAAAACCACAAACTTTAATATAGAATCGGTCATTATTTATCAAATTAAAGACGGTGTTTTCTTTTCGAATATTAATTTCAAAAACCCTTTGTCCGAAGAAGAACTGATTTTGGACGCGAGAACCTCCGACGCTGTTGCGATGGCCGTGCGATTTGATGCGCCTATTTTTACAACTTCCGATGTCCTGAATGAAGCTGGAATTCTATTGGAACTCGATGAAATGCCAAAAACGGGAGATGAGGCGGTCTCGGATGATGTAGGGGCTTTTAACGATCTTTCTGGGCTTTCGTCCGAAGAGCTGGATCAATTATTGGCAGATGCGGTGAGAGAAGAAGACTATGATACGGCTCTCCGGTTGCAAGAAGAAATCAAGAGAAGAAATAGAAAAATTGACTAAACGATACAAATATCATTCACGATAATGAGTCTAAAATTACGATTGACGGTACTTAGCTTTTTGCAATTTGCAATATGGGGAGCTTATTTAACATCTATGGGAAATTATCTTGGAGATGTTGGGATGGGTTCCAAAATTGGACTTTTCTATGCGATGCAGGGGATTGTTTCAATTTTTATGCCTGCGATATTAGGGGTTGTTGCAGACCGTTGGATTCCTGCTCAGAAATTATTGGGAATTAGTCATGCCATATCTGCGATATTCATCATTGCAGCGGGTTATTACGGAATGACTGCAGGCGACTCTGTTCAATTTCCGATTATATTTTTACTCTACTCCATAAGTGTGACTTTCTATATGCCAACCATTGCGTTGTCCAATTCCGTAGCTTATACTGTCTTGGTCAATAATAATTTCGACACCATCAAAGCATTTCCACCCATCCGAACATTTGGAACCGTTGGCTTTATATGTGCGATGCTTTTTGTGGATTTTGCAGGTTATCAGCAGAATTATTCCCAATTTTTTGTTTCTGGCGTGTTGGGTCTTCTCTTATTTTTTTATTCTTTTACGCTGCCAAACTGTCCTGTAAATATCGGAGTGGCAAAGAAAAATATTTACGATGCTTTGGGTTTAAAAGCTTTTAGTCTATTTAAAGATAGAAGAATGGCAGTATTTTTTATTTTCTCAATGTTACTCGGCGTGTCTTTACAGATCACAAATGGCTACGCCAATCCATTTATCACAGGATTCAAAAATGTTCCTGGTTTTCAGAACACTTGGGGTGCCAATCATGCAAATGCGTTAATATCTTTGTCCCAAGTGTCAGAAACACTCTGCATATTGTTAATCCCATTTTTTCTAAAAAGGTTTGGAATCAAAAAAGTAATGTTGATGGCAATGTTTGCCTGGGTATTAAGATTTGGACTTTTCGGACTAGGAAATCCAGGCTCAAATGTTTGGATGTTTGTACTTTCCATGATTGTTTATGGGATTGCATTTGACTTTTTTAATGTTTCGGGTTCTTTGTTTGTAGATAAAGAAACGGATAGAGATATTAGGTCCAGTGCACAAGGGGTTTTTATGATGATGACTAACGGATTTGGTGCAACCATAGGAATGTTGGGCGCTGGTGAAGTGGTCAATCATTTTGTATATTCACAAACTGATCCTGTAGCACAATTAGCAGGATGGAGAACTTCGTGGTCTATTTTTGCAGGTTATGCGCTGATTGTAACTGTACTATTTGCAATAATTTTTAAATATAAACATCATCCCGAAGACCCGATTATCAGCCAACCCTAAATCAATCGTCCAATATCTTGGTATAATTTTGTACGTTTATAAAAGAAAAATTTAATGATGATAAAAATAGCAACCAGGATTTTACTGATTTCTGCGCTCACTGTTTCTGGTTTTTTAACAACAAGTTGTAGCAATGTAGAAGATCTCGTGGACGATATTACGGTGCCCATTCCTTTTACAATTCCCTTGTCTTTGGAAGGAAATATTCCTTTAGCGACGGTCAATACTGAAGAGTTCGTGAGCTATCCCGAAATTCCGATCAACGTAGATGCAGAAGCAAAAATAAAGCAAAAATATCCAGCTCTGTCGATTAATAATTTGAAATCTGGGCAGCTCGATAGTTTCAGTATAGAATATATTTCCTCCACTGGCGGTACCAAATTGGATGCGATCCTGGATGCGGAATTATACCTCAAAACGCCCGATCTTCCGCCAATTTTGGTCGCTAAAAGCGTAGGCAATACCAATCCAACAGCAGTAAGTTTCACTCCAGAGATTAATGTAGAACTTTTGCCTTATTTGCAATCAAAACAAAATTCATTTTTTCTACGGATTAGAGGGTCGCGCGAGGTAGCAGACGCCATAAAAATCACAGTCAATATGGGCTTTAAAGTAGTAGTAGGCCTATAAAGTGATGAAAAAAATAATTTATTGATCATCTTTGTTAGGAAAATCTTCGTAAGGATTGTCTTCAGCAAAAAGTATATTTAGAATCATCCCTATCACCACTGCAGTATTCACGATCAACCAGATAAAATGAGGCAACGGAACGATAAAAAACGGATTGTACAGCAGAAATAGGATCGCAAAAATGTTGAGATCGACCTGATCTTTCCTCCTGTAAGCATCGTAAGCCAGACCAACAAATCCAACAAATAAAACGTAGTTTGAGACTCGGTAAAATAGAGAAGGCATACTGAGAAAGCAAAGTATCAAAGTTCCTGTCAATATGACTTTTACCAGCTGATTCATCTTGATCGTTTTTGGTAAAGTTAATAAAATTTGCAGATATAATAATATTTTATGTTAATTGTTGATTAATTAGTATTTTAATTCCTCATTTTAAAATAAAATCAGCATTATAACAATCTACTCAAATACCAAATTCTCCTGGATGGCCAGAGACTTCAGTTCCGTTTCTTCCCACTCCTTTTTCGCGTCACTTTTAGACGTAATGCCGCCGCCAACAAATAGGAAAGCATAATTTTTAAAAAAACTCGCGCAGCGCAAATTCACAAAATAGTAGATAAAATCATCGGTTTCTATTTTAATGTATCCAGCGTATAGTTCTCGGTTAAAATGCTCAATACTTTTGATTCCTTGTGCGCAAAGCTCCTTGGGAAAGCCGCAAACCGCTGGAGTCGGATGAAGTTCGGCGATAATTTTGTCCAAACTTTCAGGACTGATCTCTGCAGAGAAATCCGTTTTCAAATGTTTGAGATGGCCTGAGATTAAATCTTTTGTAGAAGAAATTTTCAGATTGGAGGCGAATTTTCTTAAAATCGACTGAATATAATCTGTGACGGCTTTTTGCTCCTCGATTTCTTTATCCGTCCAGATTTCATCCAGCGGAAGGGTTCCGGCAATGCTCATCGTTTCAAAAGCATTGGTTCTCTTGTCGAATTTTCCCAATATTTCCGAAAACCCGCCCATCCATATTTCGTTGTTTTTTTCGAAAAGATAACAAAATGCAGTAGGGAAGCTGTCGCAGAACTTTAGGAAACTTTTCGTCAAAGACAATTTCCGCTGAGCATCGATGTCCAGGTACATCAGTAATTTTCTCCGCGAAAGTACCAGTTTCCTAAGTTCATTTTTCTCAATAAAATCCTTTGCCTGAGCGATCTTCAAAGCGTAGGATTCTTGGATTTCTTTCCCGATTTCTATCAACGAACTTTTATTTTTCGGAGCAAGATTTAGCTGTGCAATTTGATCTCTCTCAATCTCTTTTATAGAACCTTTGAAGTCCAAAACGGTTTTAGAATCAAAACTGACGAAGGAAACTTTCTTTTCCTGAGCGTTTTCCAGAGTATGAAAAATTTCGGAATTGGGCAATCTAAAAATGAGCATCTATGAAGTAAAAAATTAAACTTTGCCGACAGGGATGATACTATTTGTCATCGTGGTATGGCTGATGAGATGTCCTTTTTCATCTCGGATTTCGATTTGCGAAACGTGCAGTGTACTGCCTTTCCGGATGAAAGTGGCAGTTCCCGTGACCACGCCCTCCCGTATCGCCCGCAGATGATTGCTGTTGATGTTGATGCCGACGGGTACAGATTTAGTAATGTCGAGATCAATTAATGAAAGACAAGAGCCTAAAGTCTCGGCCAAGACACAAGTTGCTCCGCCGTGCATAATGCCATAAGGCTGATGAACCGTCGGCGTTACGGGCATCGTTGCCGTAAGAGAATCTTCCGAAACATCGGTGTAGACGATGCTTACGGTTTCGGCCAAAGTATTATGACTTGCTTTGTTCAGATGCGCCAATATTTCTTTTTTTTTTGCGTCGTTCATAACTTGATTTATAAGATTTTGATAATCAGTATTTATGATATTTTGCTAATATATTTGCGGATTCCATTTTTCTGGATGTTTGGGGGTAATATCATAGTTGATGTAGAAATCCTGAATTTCTTGCATAATTTCTTCGAAAGAATGCGTCTGCAATTTTTCGTAAGGAATGATATATCCCAAATTGATGGTTTTCCTTTTGTAGTCGCCGCCGGACAAAACGATTGGTACTTTTGCGGCCATCGCCATATGATAAAACCCTTTTCTCCATTTGGGAACCCAGCTTCGCGTTCCCTCTGGCGTAATCACAAGGCTGAAATCATCCTTTTTGAACTCGTTGGCTACAAAATTCACCAAATCATTTTTCTGTGACCGATCGATCCCGATGCCACCGAGACTTGTCACGATGCCACCGTAGAAAGCCTTTGTGTGCGCATCTTTGATGATGATTTTTAGCTTCTTTCCGAGAGCCCAATAAGCCAAATTTCCGAGCAGATATTCCGAATTGTCGGTATGAGGCGCAACAACCAAGATACACCTGTCGAGATTATCAACATCGCCCTGGAGTACTATCTTCCAACCCAGTAATTTCAAGATTGCCTTTCCCAAGAATTTTTTCATAGACAAAAAAATAAAGTACAGCTACAAAGCTATACTTTACAAATTTACAAAATATGTTTATGTTCTAAGAAATATCTGGGTATTCTTTACATTCAAAAAAGGCTGGTGAAAAAATCGACTAATTTGATGGCGATTTCTAAAACTAATTGTATCATTGTCGAGTTGGTTTTGGCGTTAGAAAATTAATTTCTTAGACAAATTTACTAATAATTTTGCGAAATTATTTTTGTTAAAGTTAAAATTATATTAAATCTTAAATTATATTAAAGACCATATTTTTTTGAGAACTAGAAGAAAAGCGGAAATCCGAAGATCTTGAACCCGCTTTTCGACTAATCCACTCTCAAATTATTTGGTTTTAATGTTAATCTCTTTCTTGCCATCTTTGATGTTGATGTTGAGATCTTCGATGGATTTCTTTACTTTTTCGTCAACTTTCAATCGGTTTAAAACAGCATCTGCCGAATCTTGAGAATAGTATTTTCCGTTGATTTTGACGCTGTCGCTTTCGTCAGAATTGTACTCGATCGTCGTTCCGTTGATGTTGATTTTGTTTTTCTCTACTGTGATTCCGTTATTATTATCATTGTCAGAATCATCGTCATCATTATCATCGCTGACATCGACTTGATATTCTTTTTCATTAATGACCTTCGTGTTTCTAGGAACTACCAGTTCATAATCCAGTCTGTAATTTCTGAAACGATATTCATAAGGATATTCGAAGTAATTGGGGAAGATGATTTTGTTTCCAACAATTTCCACCGGTACTTTCATTTTAAGAGGCTGGTTGTAACCGTCTGCTTCTCTTTTTACGATTAGATAAGGCGTTTTGATATCATCTTTTCTCGTGATTTCTACGTGCGGAAAATCTTTTTTGTAAATCGTGGACTTATCAGAATAGATATTGTCGAAATAGGTTTTGAAGTTCTCAGGAATTGTCACTTTTTTGCTGTCGATATAGATGGTGTCGGTTGCATTGGGAGCGAGGATGGAGATGTTTTCATAATCCTCATTGTCGCCGCTGTAAGCAAAGTTGAATCTGGAGGCGTTTGCCGCTAATACGCCGATCAAAACCAGCCAAATAATTCCCAGAGATCCTAAAACTGGACCAACATAATTGAATTTTGTTCTCGGCGAGAATAATTTGATTGATAAGAGTAAGAATGCAACTCCAAAGATGATGGTAGGAAGTGCTGCGATGGCGAGAATCAGATAGCCCATATTATTTTCTTCAAGATAGAAGCCCAAGTTGTTGTCGATCCCGAATTTCCCACTTCCGTAAGCAAAAGTCATCGCAAATAATCCGATAAAACAGCCTGCAGCCATCAGTGCCAGCCATATAGCAAGACAATATTTAAGAATTTTGACGATGGTATCTCCTGCAGAGTTTATTTTCGGTTTGTTCTCATTATAGATCTCGCCCGCTCTGGTAGTGGTTTCGTTGGCAAACTGCACGATTTTTCCGGATTCTTCTTTCAGATTATCGAAGTTCAAAGGTTTCCCTTTCATTTTCAGAAAATCCGAAGCTGATTCTGCTTTTGGTAAAACTGCCCAAAGAATAAAATAGAGGATCACAACTAAAAATGAAGAACCTGGCGCAACCCAAAGAAAAAGAAACGCCGCTATCCAGATCAATCTCATCCAGCTGATTTCCATCCCAAAATAGGCGGCTAAACCTGCGCAAACGCCCGCAATCTTTTGTCTTTCCGGATCACGGAACAACTGCTTTTGAGCATTGTTGCTGTAGGAAAAAGCACCGCCCGTTTTGGATTTTTTTTGTTTCCCTTCCGAGAAATAGGCTTCTTCCTGTTCGTCAATTTGCTCCGGCGTTCCAATTTGAGCAATTACTTTTTCAACATCAGAATCATTGATGACTTCTCTCTTTCCGAGCGTTTCTTTGAAGATCTCCACCATTCTGATTTCGATGTCGTGCATCACTTCCTCTGCTTCCGAGGCGTCCAGAGAATTGCGAAGCGCGCTGAGATAATCGCTAAGTTTTATGTAAGCCAGCTCGTCTATCGTAAAGGAAAAACCGGCCAGCGCTATTGAAATTGTTTTGTTCATAATATTAGTTTTGAGAGTTTGAGATTATTTGGTTTACAGAATCTGTCAGTTCTTGCCAAGTCATTTTCAGTTCATTGAGGAAAGTGCTTCCTTTTTCCGTGATCTGATAGTACTTTCTGGGCGGTCCGCTCGTGGATTCTTCCCATCTGTAAGCGAGGAATTCGCCGTTTTTAAGCCTGGTAAGAAGGGGATAAAGTGTGCCTTCTACCACATCCAGTTTTCCTTTTTTGAGAGATTCTATCAGATCCGAAACATACATTTCGCGCTGTTGGATCAGGCTCAAAATACAGAATTCCAGAATTCCTTTGCGCATTTGCGCTTTTGTGTTCTCGGTATTCATATTAAATTGGTTTGGTTCAAATTTCGAAGTTTTCGCAAATGTTTTTTTCAAATCTTCCATCAAAAACACCATTCTCTAACTTTACATTGCAAAGATATATAAACTAAAAGGTATTGTGCAATACAAAGTACCAAATATTTTTAAATAAAATAGTTAATGTATTGATTTTCAGAGTTAAATTTTTTTTTAAATGGTAACTTAAGAAACGTTTGCCTTAATAACTAGCCTATTTTTAGAAATATTATCGAAAAAAAGCGTTTTGAATTGGTCAGTCTTAAATGTTTTCTTATTTTCGTGAAAGATTTATAACAAAGAAATGAATTTTACAACCACCACAACCGCTTCTACTACGACTGCCGCCGCAGTTCGCAGAAAGGTGTGTATGTGAAAATTAAATATTGCAACAATACAAAAAGCCTTTCTGAATGTTCCAGAAAGGCTTTTTTTTATTAAAAATATAACTAAGTACCAATGAAAATACTAAAATTTGGAGGAACTTCCATCGGAAGTTTGGACGCTGTAAACAATGTAAAACTAATCGTTGAAAAGGAATTCAGTAAAAAAGAACCTTTACTTATGGTTTGTTCGGCCTTTTCCGGAGTTACAAATGCTCTTTTATCGGCTGCCGAAGCGGCTTTAGCGCAAAGTGAATTTGCAGAGATTCTTAAAAAGGCAGAAGCCAAACATTACCAAATCATCTCGGGATTAGTTCCAAGAACTTTGCAAAATCCTTCATTAATGATGGTAAAAGTGAGTTTCAACGAGGTCGAAGATATTCTTTTCAGCATCAAAAATCTCGGAGAATTGTCGGGTAGAATCAAAGACAGACTGCTGGCGTACGGCGAACAATTGTCGACCAAAATCATTGCGACTTATCTGCAATCGGAGGATTTCCCCGCGAATTACCAAGATGCAAGAGAACTGATTGTCACCGATTCCAACTTCGGAAATGCAGCGGTCGATTTTATTAAAACCAATGAAAATCTAAGAAATTGGAACTTGGAAAATCAAATTTATGTCGTCACAGGTTTCATCGCACAAGACAAAAATAACGACACCACAACCCTTGGCAGAGGCGGCTCCGATTACACGGCCGCAGTGTTGGCAGCGGGTTTGCAAGCCGAGGAAATCCAAATTTGGACCGACGTCGATGGTTTTATGACCGCCGACCCGCGTTTGGTCAAGAATGCTTTTTCCCAGCCCGAACTCAGCTATCAGGAAGCGATGGAAATGTCCTATTTTGGCGCCAAAGTGATCTATCCGCCCACAATGATCCCGGCAATCGAAAGCCAAATTCCAATTTATATCAAGAATACTTTCAATCCGGAAAATCAAGGCACGTTAATTCATCAAAAATCCGAAGTTTCCAAAGGTTTAATCAAAGGAATCGTCTCCATAGAGAAAACTTGTCTCATTAATATCACCGGAAACGGAATGATTGGGATGAAGGGTTTCAGCGGCAGATTGTTCAATGCGTTGGGGAGATATAATGTCAATGTAATCTTGATTACACAAGCCAGTTCGGAACACAGCATCTCGTTTGTGGTCAATTTGGATGACGAGAAAAAAGCGGAGAAGGCCATCCAGGAAGAATTTTATTTTGAAATCACCGCCAATAAAATCGATGAACCACAAATCGATAACGAGCTCAGTATTTTGTCCGTCGTTGGCGAGAATATGAAAAAAACGCGCGGCATCAGCGGCCAATTTTTCAGTGCTTTGGGCAAAAATGGCATCAATATCATCGCCATCGCGCAAGGTTCATCGGAACTTAATATTTCGGCCGTAATTGAACGAAATGAACTTTCAAAAGCCTTGAATGTGGTTCACGATTCACTTTTGCTTTCACCTGTGAAAACCTTCAATGTGATGTTTGCCGGAACCGGAAATATCGGCAAAGCCTTATTCCGACAGTTGGAAAGAGAAGCAGAGAATCTTGAGAAAAATCATCAGATCAAAATCAATGTGGTTGGCGTTATCAATAGTCGCAAGATGATCATTTCCGAAAAGGAAAGTCTGAATTTTAATTTGAATCAAATATTAGATCAAAACTTGCAAGCTGCTAATCTTGAATTGTTTATAAGTTTGGTTTCTGAAAAAAATCTACCCAATCTGGTCTTCGTGGACAATACCTCAAGCGACGAGGTAGTGCAGCTTTATCCGCAGTTGTTTAATAACAATATTTCAGTCGTAACTTGTAATAAAAAAGGGAATTCTTCCGGCTACCAGCAGTACAGCCAATTCAAAAAACTCGCGAAGAAAAACAACGTTAGTTTTTTGTACGAAACCAATGTGGGCGCAGGCCTTCCGATCATCAAAACACTCAACGACCTTTGGATTTCAGGAGACGAAATCCTAAAAATAGAAGCCATTTTATCCGGAACGATTTCCTATATTTTTAATAATTATGTGGGCGAAAAAACTTTTGCAGAAGTCGTGATGACAGCACAAGAATTAGGCTTCACAGAACCCGATCCAAGGGATGACCTGAACGGAATGGATTTCTCCAGAAAGATGCTAATTCTGGGAAGAGAAATTGGCTTACCTTTGGAAATGCTAGATGTCAACATCAAAGATTTTCTGCCGAAAGCTTGCCTAAAAGCAGATTCGATTCCAAGTTTTTATGAAGAGCTGGAAAAGAACGAACCGTACTTTTTATCATTCAAAAATGAAGCAGAAAGTTCTGGCAAAAAACTCAGGCTCATCGGAATTCTGGAAGATGGAAAAATCAGCATCGAAGTAAAAATGGTTGATGCCAACCATCCTTTTTTCAGCCTTTCGGGCAGCGATAATATTATTTCGTTCACCACTTCACGATACCGAAACACACCTTTGGTTGTAAAAGGTCCGGGCGCCGGAGCAGAAGTTACCGCAGCTGGCGTTTTCGCAGATGTGGTACGAGTTACGGCTCAATAATTTTAATTTTCATTCAAACCTTCAAGGTTTCAAAAACCTTGAAGGTTTAACTAAATACTAAAGAAAATATGTCTTTAAAAACAATAAAAGTTTTCGCTCCGGCAACCGTCGCCAACGTGGTTTGCGGTTATGATATTCTCGGTTTTGCCATCGATGAACCGGGCGACGAAATCATCTTAAGCAAAAATAATTCTGGTCAAATAACCATTACCAACATCGAAGGCGACGGCGGAAAATTGCCAAAAGATCCGGACAAAAATGTAGTTTCGCACGTCGTCAATTTATTTCTGAAAAAAATAAATGCAGATCAAGGAATTGACATCGAACTCTACAAAAAAATGCCTCTCAACAGCGGAATGGGTTCTAGTGCAGCAAGCAGTGTTGCTGCTTTGGTTGCCATCAACGAGCTGATGGGAGCGCCATTTTCCCGACAAGAATTGCTTCCGCTCGCAATGGAGGGAGAACGCATTGCTTGCGGCAATGCCCACGCCGATAATGTGGCGCCAGCCCTGTTGGGCGGATTGGTTTTGGTCCGAAGTTATGAGCCGTTGGATGCGCTCAAACTGCCTTATCCAAAGGATTTATCGGTAGTTTGCGTCCATCCGTTTGTGGACGTTCCCACGGGCGAGGCGCGGAAAATCATAAAGGAGAGAATCAGCCTGAAATCTGCCGTTCAGCAATGGGGAAATATCGCCGGCTTGGTTGCCGGATTTTGCACCAACGATCTCGGTTTAGTCAGCCGAAGTCTAGAAGATGTCATTATAGAGCCGGTTCGCGCGATGTTGATTCCCTATTTTTACGAGATGAAACAGCTCGCTTTGGACAGCGGCGCAATTGGATTTGGAATTTCCGGTTCAGGACCGTCGGTTTTTGCTTTGTGTGAAAAAAAGGAAATTGCGCAAACTATTTCCCTTAAAATCAAAGAATTACTCAACAAAAAAAATATAGAAAGCGAATCTTTTGTTACAAAAATCAATGGCGAAGGCGCGAGGGTTATGAATTAAAATCATTTTTTGGGCAGCTTTTTCCGCTTTCCGTTCCCAATCTTTTTTGCACAAGATTTTCGTTTAATAAGAAATTAAGTATGAAGCAAAAAAGGATTTCCACTCAAACCTAACGAAGTGGTTCATCGATTCAAATAAATAAAATAAAAAAGATGAGATAAGTCGGGCTGCAGATTCGACGTAAAACAAGTTTTGTTATTAAACCCAAAAGAGCTTAAAATTTAATTTCTTGCTGAGCTTAAGCGCCTTTGCGAGCCTTAAAAATATTTTCAATAAGATTAAAAAAAAATCTTTGCGGACTTTGCGTTAATTTTTTTTGTTAATCATAAGCAATCATTAATTTTTAATCAATTATCAATTATCCATCATTCAGAAAATGAAATATATATCAACAAGAAAACAGGAAGAAACCAACATCAAAACTGCCATTCTAAAAGGTTTGGCCGACGACGGTGGACTTTTTATGCCAGAATATATTCCGCAACTGGAAGCGGATTTTTTCGAAATTTTGCCCAATCTAAGTTTGCAGGAAATCGGTTTCCGGGTAGCAAAAGAATTTCTCGGAGAATCCATTTCTGATGACAACTTAAAAGAAATCATCGATGAAGTTTTGAACTTCGAGATTCCGGCTGTGAAAATTTCGGAGAATGTCTATTCTTTGGAGCTATTTCACGGTCCAACGATGGCTTTCAAAGATGTTGGTGCGAGATTTATGGCGAGAATGATGGCTTATTTCTCCGAAGGAAAACCAATGAAAGTGATCGCTGCAACTTCCGGCGACACGGGAAGTGCGGTGGCATCGGGGTTTTTCAATGTTCCTGGAATTGAGGTTTACATTCTTTATCCAAAAGGAAAAGTGAGTCCGTTGCAAGAAAAACAACTCACGACTTGGGGCGGAAATATCAAAGTTTTGGAAATCGATGGCACTTTTGATGATTGTCAGACCTTAGCAAAACAAATTTTGTCCGACGAAGAACTGAATCAAAAATTCACTTTGACATCGGCGAACAGCATCAATATCGCAAGGTTAATTCCGCAGTCATTTTATTATTTCTGGGCATTTGCTCAATTACAAAAATTAGGAAAACCGATTGTTTTCTCAGTTCCGAGCGGGAATTTTGGAAACTTAACAGCCGGACTTTTTGCTAAGAAAATGGGCTTGCCAATTCATCAATTCATCGCTTCGACAAACTCAAATGATGTGGTTCCAAAGTTTTTAGAAACCGGGAATTACGAAGCAAAACCATCAAAACAAACTATCAGCAACGCAATGGACGTCGGAAACCCAAGCAATTTTGAAAGAATGAAAAGTCTTTTCAATGATGATGTTTTAGAATTCAGAAAAGAGATTGAGTCCTATTCTTTTTCGGATGACGAAACGAAAGAGGCGATGATAAAGGTGAAAAAGGATTTCGGTTATACTTTGGATCCGCACGGCGCGGTTGCTTATTTGGGACTGGAAACTTTTAGGAAGTCCTTTGACTGTGTTCCGGATGACAAAAATGACCTATTAGATAAAAATTTTATTGGGGTTTTATTGGAAACCGCTCATCCTGCAAAGTTTGTAGAAGTAGTAGAAAATGTCTTGAAGGAGAAAATCGAAATACCGGAAAAGCTGGAAGCGTTTAGTAAAAAGGAGAAACAATCGGTGGAATTTGCTGTGGATTTTGAGTTGGTGAAAGAATTTTTGATGGAATAGAAATAGGTTTAAAAGTGATTTCTACTAAAAATTGTTTGACACACCGTTTCTAATCTCAAATAAAATCCTATCTTTGCACCCGAATTACATAATAATCATTTAAATAATATTGGAATGTATCTAACACCAGAAAAAAAGTCAGAAATTTTCGCAAAGCACGGAAAATCTGCAAACGACACAGGAAGCGCTGAAGGACAAGTGGCTCTATTCACTTATAGAATCAACCACCTTTCGGAACATTTGAAAGCCAATCGCCACGATTTCGCAACCGAGAGATCATTGGTAAAATTGGTTGGAAAGAGAAAGTCTCTTCTCGATTATTTGAAACAGAAAGATATTTCCAGATATAGAGCGATCATCGCTGAATTGGGAATCAGAAAATAATTTCCGCTTTCAAGCAAAAAACAAAAGCAACTCAATTTGGGTTGCTTTTTTTGGTGGGTATAAATCTATCTTTTTCGACATTCATTAACAATTGCTATTGTTAATGAATCAAATATTTGCTGTTTCTTATAATCAAAATCATCTACGCTATTTCGATTTACATAAAATTCTGAATACTTTATATTATCTTTATCATCACTGGAGTTAACTCCAATTTTCACTTCTCCATTACTCATTGTACCTGCTCCTTGAATTGATACATTAGGAAATTTTAGATTTTGTCCATCAATATTTGCTTCAGGAATCTGCTTTTTGTTTCCGGCTTTGTCAATGAAAAAATATTTGTGATTTATTCCACCATCAAATTCAGAGGATAAAATAATAATTCCATTTTTTGGAAATTTAAATATTTCACTTCCGTTTTCTTTAATAAGTTTTTGACCACAATCTTCTTCATAGATGATTCGAAGAGGGCCAGCATAATTTTCTGGAATTAGAAATTCTTTTGGATTTGTATAATTGTAAAGACTTAAAAAAAGAAAAGTTGCAGGAAAGTATACAATCAACGGAATTAAAATACTTAAAACTTTTAAAATAATTTTTTCTTTTGATTTTATGATACAAATACAACCAATTAGAAAAACTGGAATAGTAAAAATTAAGAGATAAAAACTAATCACACTTGCGATAAAACTTAGTATGATTAATAATATTCCGATATTAAATTTTTCTAATTTCAATTGGTTGTTTGTGATTATTGAATTAAAAATTTAATTAAGCTTTCGCAATCTCAGACTTCCGAGAATCCCTAAACAGAAAATAAATTCCAACTAAACTCAACAAAACAAACAATCCAAAACTTATCAAAGAAAATATTTTTCCTGTTTCGATAACGGCTGGCTCGAATTTCATTTCAATCTTATGCTTTCCTGCTGGGACGTAAAGCGCTCTCAAAAGGTAATTGGCTTTGATGTAATCGACTTTGTTTCCGTCCAGGTAAACATTCCAGCCGTGAGGATAATAAACCTCGGAAAAGACCGCCAATTGAGGCGTTTTGGAAGATGAATCAAATGACAATTCGTTGGGCTGATAAGATTTCAAAGCCAAAAACGCGGTTGAATCTTTTACCAGATTTTTCCCATTGAAATAAGCTTTGTCATCTTTAGAAATCACAGCGACTTTTTTGGTATCAACATTTCCTGTTTCGTTCAGTTCTTCGTTTGGATTGTCAACAAATTTGATGTCAGAAACAAACCACGCATTGCCGTTGGCTTCAGGGTTTGGCGTGATTTCCGGTTTTTGCAGGTCGCCCACCAAGAAATATTTGGTGTTGAGCATATTCAGGATTCGGACGGTTTTGATTTGGTCTGTTGTCGAGAAATATTTGTTGATCAAGTCA
Source organism: Weeksellaceae bacterium (assembly GCA_022013695.1). Classification (GTDB taxonomy): domain Bacteria; phylum Bacteroidota; class Bacteroidia; order Flavobacteriales; family Weeksellaceae; genus Epilithonimonas. The sequence continues at coordinate 52,493 of JAKLPS010000024.1, read as the reverse complement.
TCGTACCGTCGCAGTTTAACCGCGTGATATCCGCCAATCGAAGATTTGAAGTAAGACGTGTTCGTCTCGCTGAAAGTTGGCAAAATGTTATTGAAAATCCTGTAATGGTCTTTGTCTTTGTCGGCGATGGTTTGCAGGGCTTTATTCACCTCGGTCTGTTGCAAAAGGCTTTGAACAAAAGCATTGTCGCCGGCTTTGCTCATCAGATATTCCGAATTTTCGGTTTGAAATGGATAATCGGCAAAGGTTTTATCGACGAAGTTATCATCGTTGAGATACCGCCTGTCAACCGTCCAAAGATCAAACAAACTAACGAATCCGATAATTAATAGAACGATGTTGGTACTTAGTTTTTTCTTTAATCCTGAAAACAAAACGCCGGCTGTAATCGCGACGTAAGCAACCGCTTTGAAGGCGTCGGTTTGGAACATTTTCCATCTTTCATCTATCAAATAATCCAGCAGATAAGGCGGAAGATAGGTTTTCTCATTCGCGGTATAAAAACCTAAAATTCCTTTACCAAAAAGAGCCAGAATCAATGTCATTCCCAGAACTGTTCCCGAAACGTATAGCAGAATTTTCTTTTTGTATGCGTCTGTCATTCTGAGCGGATTCGAAGAATCATCGGCGAAGAATTTATAAAGTCCAAGAATTGCAATCAACGGAAGCAGAAGTTCCACAATCACCAAAATGGAGGATGGTGCGCGGAATTTGTTGTACATCGGAACATAATCAATAAAAAAATCTGTCAACAACGAGAAATTGCTACCCCAAGCTAAAAAGATGGTCAAAATTGATGCACCCAAAACCCAATATCGGTACTGTTTTGCTGCAAAGAAAAATCCCAAAATCGCCAAAAAACAAACCACAGCACCTTGATAAGCCGGCCCCGAAGTGCTCGGCTGATCGCCCCAATACGTCGGACTTCCGAAGCCTTTCAGAAACATATCGTATTCTTGCTGAGATTTGATATTCTCCTGAGCCATCTCCTGAATATGTTCCATCATTTTTTCGGAACCTTCTTCTTGGCTTCCGCCACCCATCAATCTGGGGATGAATAAGTTAAGTGTTTCCAACTTCCCGTAGCTCCACATCGTGATGCTTTCTTTGTCCATTCCAGATTGTTCGGATGTTGGAGAACCGGTATTCAGGATTTGCTTGCCACGAACGGTTTCTTTCACATATTCGGCGTTGGCCATTATTCTTTGCGAGTTCATCCCAACGCCGATGATGCCGGCGACTGCAACGATTCCCGTCGAGATCAGGAAGTGTTTCCATTCGATTTTTCCTTGGATGGCTCTTATCAATTCAGAAAGGAACAGAAATCCTAACCCGATGAACAGATAATAAGTCATTTGCGGATGGTTCGCACTGATTTGAAGTCCCATAAACAGGGTAGTAGTGACGAATCCGAGAATGTATTTTTTCCGAAAATAGACCAGCAAAATGCCGGCTAAAAGTGGTGCAAAATAAGCAATTGTATGCACTTTGCCGTTGTGTCCGGCGGCGATAATAATGTAAAAATAGGTGGACAATCCAAAGAATGTTGCCCCCAGCAAAGCGTACTTCCAGTTTCTAACCGCCACCATTCCTAGAAAGAAAAATCCGGCAAATAAAAGGAATAGATAATTCGCAGGTTTTGGCAGGAACAAAAACAAATCGTCTATTTTTTTGATGACATCGCCACGGAACTGTGCGCCGGTTTGGTAAGTTGGCATTCCGCCGAACATCGCGTCGCTCCAGTAGGTTTCTTTTCCAGTGTTGGCGCGGTATTGCAAGAGTTCTTCGGCGCCGCCTTTATAATAAACAATGTCGTGCTGCATCAGGCGTTTACCGGAGATCACAGGATTGGCATAAACCACGGCCAATAGGACGAAAACGACCAAACTTGCGAGAATGAATATCAGATTTTTATTGTTTTTGAACATAAACAGAGGATAGATATTAGACTTTAGATATTAGATTTAAAATCAATATATTAAAAATTGAAATTGATCAATATTAATTACAAATTTGCTTTCAAATTTTAAATTCCAAATTTAATATTAAAAAACCTTTCAGACTCAATAATCTGAAAGGTTTTGTCCTTATTTTGAAAAAGATGTCAACTAATTTTTTTCTTCGTCTTTTACTTCCTCATAATCAATTGTTTCGGCATCCCAATTTACTTTTTGCGTGGGAGTTTTTGTCGAATTTGAGGCTTCGTTTTGCGGCTTATTCTTTGGATTGAGCGTAGGGAAGTTTTTGTAAAAGGCGCTATAAAACAGCCTTTTCAAAATATTCCAGACGAAGAATATAATGATGGTTGTAATGATGAGTTCGAAAATGTACTTCATTTTCTTTGGGTTTTGTTGAATGCTTTTATTTATAGGCCGGATTGATGATGATAGACGTCGTCGAGTTTTTGCTCATCGTTTGCGTCTGTTTTCCGTCGGTCACGCTTTCTTTCTGAGTGGTTTTGATGTTCAGGTTTTGGTTCAGAAGCCAGCCTGTATTTTCGTCAATAATAATTTTTCCGCTTTCTGTTCCTCCCACACTCATCGTGTGGGTCATTCCGTTTTGCGTCTGCTTGTCAGATTTCGAAGGAATTACGCCCGTCAAGCCGATTTCTGCTTTTCCGTCTTCGACTTTTAGCAACGTGAAAGTCAGATTTTGTTTCACTTTTCCTGGAACGATATCTTCAGAATCAGTCCACTTATCACCAATTTTTGCCCCTTTTGAAGGAAGAAGTTTCAGATTTTTACCCAATTGTTCTTTCATCATATTTTCGTTGAATCCTGCTTTGAAGCTTTCTATAAAAGCATCTTGCTGTTTTTTATCTTTCACGGTTCCTGCGATGGCTTTTTTCAGATTGTTATAAACGACATCAAATCCTGAAACAGTTTTAATATTTCCGAAAGCATCCATTTTTACATTCAATTTGTTGCCAGCTAAGCCTTTGCTTACAAGATAATCCATTTTCAGGGCATCTTCTTTCGGCGCAGCTTGTTTGGTATCGATGACCATCGTTTTTCCGTTTGCAGAATTGGACATTCTTTTTCCAGTCATATTCAAGGTCAAACTGTAGATATTATCTTTAAAATCATTGACGGTTACGGACATTTCGTCCGTCGTTTCATTTGTTGCAGACATTGTTTTTCCGTCGGGCGCTGTCAGAGATTGGATTTCTCTTTGATAGGACACCAAAGGATAAGTTGCGCCTTTTTCCAAAATGAATTTCTGCTTGTAAACGCCGCTGCTGTCTGCGATGGCTTTCGGTTTTGCTGATTCTTCCGGAGAAACTTCTACGGTTACAGTTTCTGTTTTCCCTGTTTTTGGATCCACTTTGGTAATGGTTTTCGTCTCCTTTTTACAGGCGATCAAAGCCAAGGCAATAAGCGCAAACGCTGTTAATTTTTTCATTTAATTTGATTTATAGAATCTTTTCTCTTTGTTCTCGATTCTTGTTTTTTAATTTAACTTCTGTCTCACAGCTTCATAAAGAATGGCGCCGCAGGCTACAGAGACGTTCAAGGATTGGGTTTTACCTGTTATTGGCAGTTTCATTTTTTCGTCAGAATGATGAAGCACTTCTTTCGAAATCCCGGTTTCCTCATTTCCCATCACGATGGCGCACGGTTCTGTGAAATCTACATCGTATATCAATTTTTGAGCCTTTTCGGTGGCGGCGAAGACTTTCAAACCACTTTGCTGGAGAAAATCTACCGAATGTGCCAGATTTTTTTCTTTGCAAATTTTAATATTATAAATCGCGCCTGCCGAAGTTTTAATCGCATCCGAATTGATGGGTGCGCCGCCTTTTTCGGGGATCAAAACCGCATCCACGCCCACGCATTCTGCCGTTCTGCAGATCGCTCCGAAGTTTCGAACATCGGTTAATCTATCAAGAATTAATAGCAAAGGTGTTTTTCCTTCCTCAAAAAGCTGAGGCAAAACATCCTCGATTTTATGGAAAGGAACGTCGGAAATGAAGGCAACCACGCCCTGGTGGTTTTTGCGCGTGAAACGGTTGAGTTTTTCTACAGGAACGTAATTGGGACGGAGATTGTGCTTCGCCAAAAGTTGTTTCAATTCTAAATAAATCTCGCCGGTTAATGCGTTTTGCAAAAATATTTTATCAACGGTTTTGCCGGCTTCTATGGCTTCCATCACTGGTCTTAAGCCGAATATGAAATCGTCTTTTTTCTCTGGATTCATCGATGAGATTTTGTTTTGCAAAAGTAGTCTTTTGAGATTAATTTTAGCTCAACAAAATTGTAAAGTTCTATGTCGAACCACAAAAGGCACAAAAGAAATTGATATTAAACATTGAAAAAAAGCAAAAAATGCGGCAATACTTTAAGTCTTAAAAAAATAAGTAAAACTTTTGTGATTTTAAGGACTTAATCCAGCACAAATACCAAAAACTCGTCATTTTTTGGTTTGAATTTTAGGTCGCCGGTTTTTCTGAGATCTTCGAAGAGTGGCGTGGGAAAGGTGTCGTCAAATTGTTTGGTTTTGTAGAATTTTCCTTTGATTTTTAACGGTATTTTCTTGATTAGTTTATCCGTCGTCACAGGGATTTTGAACTTTCTTTTCTCAGGATCTTTGGAATCTACATAGAAACAATACTCAATCAGTTCTGCCTTGTCGCCAAATTTTTTATAATCAGAAACCTTTACGAAGTTTGGTAGATTCGTATCTTCCCAAGTCAAATAAAGAACTTCTATTTCTTGGGTTTTGCTGATGGGTTTATAATATTGAAACCGTTCATTCTCCGATTTTGAAAATGATAAAATAAGTAACAGAAAAATAGGGAAAAGAGATCGGAGATACATTTGCTGTTTAAATTTTTCAAACCTTCAAGGTTTTAGAAACCTTGAAGGTTTAATTATATGACGATCACAAACTTAAACCTTCCGCAATCAAAGACCGTTTCTGCGCAAGAATGTAGCCGTAATGGATGCTCTCGTGCATATTGTTGAAAATGATCGCGTCCTGAATATTTTTCAAATCAACTCCAAAACTTGTAGAGTATGGCGTGTAATCCGTGAAAAAATCATCATCATAATCTTTCATCAATATTTTTGAAGTTTCGATAAGGAGGAAGGCCAAATCCTCCATTTCGGATTGATCCACATCCACGTTGGCAAAGGTTCCTTTCTTATAAGTTTCTACCCAATATTTATCGATTCGGAAATGATTTCCGCTCAGGTAATAGCAAAGCAATTGTTGCTGCGCCACGCAATGGGCAATGTTCCAATAGATATTGTTGTTGAAACCGTCCGGAATGGCAAGGAGGTCTTTTTCCGAGGTGGTTTTGAGGATATTCAACAGATTTTTTCGGACCTGTCTATGGTTGGCAAAATGATAATTCATTTTTTAGGATCGATTTTATGATGTTCAAAGTTAATTCAATTATAAATAAACGGCAAAACATCCACATTTATTCGAGATAGTTGAAACGATGCGGAACAAACCTCCGTTTGCCACAAGTCAACTTCTATCGATTTAACAAATATTTAACGCAACATTGGCAATTCTTATGTTTGCATTTGCTGGATTTTATGTGAAATTTACCAATTATTTTAAGATTTACTATGTCAGAATTGAATCAAGCAGAAGATATCAAGCAGCTTACCGAAAAAGTAAAAGAACAGAATTACTTTTTTTCCATTTTAAAACAAGAAATCAACCGAGCTATCATCGGTCAGGAATATATGATAGACCGCCTGCTCATCGGACTTCTCGGCAACGGACACGTTCTTTTGGAAGGCGTTCCGGGCTTGGCAAAAACCTTAGCCATCAAAACCTTAGCCGAAGCAGTAGATGGGAAATTTTCCAGAATACAGTTTACGCCCGACCTGTTGCCGGCAGACGTTGTCGGGACGATGATTTATAATGTCAAAGACAACGATTTCAGCATCAAAAGAGGTCCCGTTTTTGCCAATTTCGTTTTGGCCGATGAGATCAACCGCGCGCCCGCAAAAGTACAGTCCGCACTGCTGGAAGTGATGCAAGAAAAACAAGTCACTATCGGCGATGACACGATGCCTTTGCCAAAACCGTTTCTTGTATTGGCCACTCAAAACCCAATTGATCAGGAAGGAACTTATCTGTTGCCAGAAGCTCAAACCGACCGTTTTATGCTCAAATGCAAAATCGATTATCCGGAATTTGAGGATGAGAGAAAGGTAATGAGAATGGTTTCTACACAGGATATTCCGCAAATCAGAAAAGTCGTGGATCTTAATCAAATTCTGGAAGCCAAGAAACTCATCAACCAAATTTACCTCGACGAAAAAATCGAAAAATATATTCTCGATATGGTCTTCGCAACCCGATATCCCGAAAAACACGGCTTGTCCGAAATCAAAAATTATATCAGTTTCGGTGCATCCCCCAGAGCGAGTATCAACCTGGCAATCGCTTCTAGAGCTTATGCATTTATCAAAGGAAGAGCTTTCGTAATCCCAGAAGATGTGAAAGCGATCGCAAAAGATGTTCTAAGACATAGGATTGGTTTAAGCTTCGAGGCGGAGGCCGAGGAAGTGACTCAAGATGATATTGTGAATAAAATTCTAGCCAAAATACAGGCGCCTTAATGAAAAATTTGATCATCAGACAAGCCATTCCTGAGGATTGCCTGGCGATGCTGGATCTTATCAAAGAACTGGCAGCATATGAAAAGGCGCCGGAAGAAGTCACCGTTACCTTGCAAGAATTCGTAGATGCTGGTTTTGGAAGTCAACCGGTTTGGGGCGCTTTTGTAGCAGAGCGCGAAGATGAGATTGTAGGACTTTCTTTATATTACGTCAGATATTCTACTTGGAAAGGGCAAAGATTATATCTGGAAGACCTTATTGTGACAGAAAAATTGAGAGGAAACGGCATCGGAAAATCTCTGTTCGATAAAACTTTGGATTATGCAAAATCCAAAAATTATTCCGGAATTGTTTTTCAGGTTTTGAACTGGAATGAGCCTGCGATCAATTTTTATAAAAAATATGAGACGAAGTTTGATGACGAATGGATTAATGTTTCTATTGAATTAAATTAAATTTATAAAAGAGGTTTTTAAATCCTCAAAATTTGGTTAATCTTTTGATAGTGGTCACTCGTCGTATTGTTTTTGAAAAAACTAAGAGGTCTGAAAACTATCAACCGATGACCGCCAAGAAACGAAATTGTTTAAAGTTTAAATAAGACTTAATCTTATTTTTAAAAATCTTAAAAACCCATAATCTTGAACATACAGGATATTGTCAAAAAAGTAAAGCAAATAGAAATCCGAACCCGCAAGAAGACGGAAGCATCACTGATGGGGCAATATCACAGCGCTTTCAAAGGTCAGGGAATGACGTTTTCCGAAGTTCGACAATATCAATTTGGCGACGATACGAGGAGAATGGACTGGAACAAAACGGCTCGATTCCGCGAGCCATTCGTAAAAGTGATGGAGGAAGAGCGCGAATTGACGATGATGCTTGTCGTAGATATTTCTGCCTCAATGGATTACGGAACGAAGACTCAGCTAAAAAGGGAATATGTAGCCGAAATCTGCGCCTCACTGGGATTTTTTGCCGCCGGAAATAATGACAAAGTCGGATTGATTTTGTATGCCGACAAAGTCCTAAAAGTGGTTCCGCCTCAAAAGGGAAGAAAGCACGTTTTGTCGCTCATCAGTAATATTTTGACCGCCGATTATGTTCCGACAAAATCCAATCTGGATGCGGCTTTTAATTATATGATGAGCGTCTTCAAAAGAAAATCGCTCATATTTCTTTTTTCGGATTTTGAAGATGAATTTGACCAAAAAATCCTGAATGTCACGGCCAGAAAACATCAGTTGCTGGGACTTCGGGTTTTTGACGAGAAGGATATGGAAATCCCGGATATCGGCTATGCGCTTTTTCGGGATGCTGAAACCGGGCAGCAAGTTTGGGCAAACACTTCCAGCGCAAGATGGCGGTACGAATTTGGAGAATTGCAGAAGCGAAAAATGCGACAAATCAAAGAGGAATTTGAGAATTCGTCGGCGCATTTTTTGGATATCAAGACCTCGGATGATTACAGTAAGTTTTTGTATCAATATTTTAAGAAGTAGTTTTTAGAAGTTAGAAATTAGAAATTTAGAAGTTAGAAATTGCAAATGCAAAGATTCAAATCATATCAATTATATTTTTTCTTTTTTATCCTCTCATCATTTTTAGGATTTTCTCAAACCTTATCTTCCAGTCTCGATAAGACCACTTTAGCTCTGGGCGAAGTGGCTATTTATAAAATTCAAATCGTGGATCTTCAGGGCAAAGATGTTCAGATGGCTCCGAGAAACGAACTTCTGCCTTTCCATTTCGAAGTAGTGAATGACAGTATTGCGATCCAAAAAGATGTCTATCTGAGGTCGGTAAAATTTGCGGTTTTCCAAGAAGGTAAATTTACCATTCCGGAAATCGAAGTCAAAGTGGGCGATCAAGTTCTGAAAACGATTCCGTACGAAGTAGAAGTCATCAATACTGCCCAAAAAGGCGATCAGATCAATGACATTATGAAGAATAAGGAGGTGAAGCTGGACATCCAAGATTATTGGGAACTCTACAAATTCTATGTTCTGCTCGCCATATTGATTATTGCCCTCATTATTTTGATCATTGGCATCGTCAGATATGGGAAAAAGCGCAAAAGCAGTCCCGTGGTCACGACCAATCAGACCTTGAAAGATCTGGAAAAATTGCGGAAGAAAAACTACATCGAGAACGAGAATTTCCGCGCTTTTTATGTAGAATTAATAGAAATTTCGAGAGCATTCATCACCAAGCAATATCAGATTCCGGCAGACGTTCTGCTGACGGACGATTTGATTGCTTATATGAAATCTACCAACGCCATTTCGCAAGAAAACGAAAAAATTGTGGAAGAAATATTCCTGCGCGGGGATTTGGTTAAATTTGCAAAAACAATCCCGAATCAAGAAATTATGTCAAAAGATTTTACGGAAATAAGAGAGTTTGTCAAACGGTCTACCAAAGATGTTGAGGCAGAAAACCTGAGAACAATGCAGTAGGAAATGCTTTATCAATCATCATTTATCAATCAACATTTATCAATTATAATTTACCCGTGAATTTCGAGTTCTACAGTCCTTGGTTTTTACTGCTTTTTATTTTGTTTATTCCGCTTTTCATTCGGGATGCGGGCAAAAAAAAGAGTCGGGGGATAGCTGTGCCTTCGGTGCAGAATATGCGGCCGAGTGCGAATATTTCTTTGGTAATGACATTCCTAAAGGTTTCGAAATATTTTATCCTGACAGCATTGATCATCGCTTTGGCAAGGCCAAGAACTTATACGATTTCGCAAGATCGGGATGAGACCAAAGGGATCGATATTATGCTTGCGGTGGACGTTTCGCTCAGTATGCTCGCCAAAGATTTGGATCCCGATCGGCTGGACGCATTGAAAAAAATCGCCATCGATTTTGTGAACAAAAGAGAAAATGACAGAATTGGTCTCGTGGCTTACTCCGGCGAAGCTTACACCAAAGTGCCGCTTACCACAGATCATCAAGTGGTTGTGGACGAAATTAATCAACTGAATCCGTTGGAGTTGCAAGCCGGAACTGCCATTGGAGAAGGCTTGTCTGTCGCAGTCAATCACCTCAAAAACAGTAAAGCCAAAAGTAAAATTATCATCCTGATGACCGATGGTGTGAACACAATCGTCAATGCGATGCCCCCACAAATAGCCGCTGAACTTGCTAAGAATAACGGAATCAAGGTCTATACAATCGGAATCGGAAGCAACGGATTTGCTGCTTTCCCCACAGGAACCAATATTTTTGGAGACATCGTTTTTACAGAACAGAAAACGCAAATTGATGAAAATACGTTGATGGATATTGCCCAATTGACCGGTGGAAAATACTTCCGTGCAACGGACAACAGCAGCCTTCAAAGCGTTTATGATGAGATCGACCAATTGGAAAGATCGGATGTGAAAACAAGTAAACTTTATAATTATGAAGAATATTTCAGGATTTTTCTTTGGATTGCTTTAGGATTTCTGGTGTTGGATGCCTTATTTCGCTGGGTATTTTTTAAAATTTTGAATTAAGAAATTAGATGATGAATTGGTATTTAGGAAATTACTGGTATCTGCTGTTGCTGCTGTTGCTGCCTGTCATCGGTTATTTTATCATTCATTATTTTCGGTGGAAAAATAAACGCAGAAATATCTTTGCAGAAGACCGATTTCAGGAGGTTTTGTTCGAAAAAACTTCCGGATTTGCCAGGATTTTTCCGATTCTGTATCTCTTGGGTCTTTTGTTTTTAATTTTTGCAATCATCGATCTGCTGGGTGGTAGAGAGGAGATCAGCGTCACGCAGACTGTCAGCAATACGATCTTTGTTCTGGATGTTTCCAACTCGATGAACGCGCAAGACATCCCACCAAGCCGATTGGATCAAGCTAAAAATATCATCATTAATGCGCTTCAAAAAATGAGCAATGATAGAGTGGGAATTGTTGTTTTTGCCGGCGATGCCTATTCGGTAATGCCTTTGTCCACCGATTATTCTGCGGCAGAAACTTATCTTTCCGGCATCGAAACCAGCGTGGTGCAAAACCAGGGAACCGATTTTCTGAAAGCAATGGAAGTGGCCGCTCAAAAACTTAATAAGATCCGCAAAGGGTCCAAAAATGCTGTCTTAATAAGCGATGGCGAAGATAATGAAGGCCACGAAGACGATGCTATCGATCTAGCCAATAAGGAAGGCATCAAAGTGACGACCATAGGCGTGGGAACGGAAGAAGGCGCACCAATCCCCGAATATTACTACGGACAATTGATGGGCTACAAAACCGATATGTTTGGCGAGACAGTCGTTTCCCGATTGCAGACGAAAGCACTCAAAAACATAGCTTCATCGACGGGCGGATCCTACATCGACGGAAATAATCTGGATGCCGCAATCACCGAGCTGGAAGCAGAATTGGAAAAATCGACGGGCAGCACCACCACCACAGTGAGTTCCCAGTCTGCTGTGCATTATTACCAATATTTCTTAGCCGTTTCTATTCTGTTTTTCTTCATGATTTACCTTTTCAATCCGAAAAAAGATTTTAATATTTAGCGAAAAAACCGCTTTTCACTTTTAGCAAATTCATAAATTTGAACTTACTATCTTTGGCAAATTATGAATGAAAAATACGAGTTGAAGCCTATCGACAAGATTGCGCAACCTTTCCAGCGTTTTATCCAGCAGGAGAAGTCGGGCGGATTGCTCCTGGGAATCAGTGTCATCATCGCATTGCTGTTGGCCAATTCGCCATTGCGAGAGGGGTATCACCACATTTTGGAGCAAACTTTCGGATTCACGTGGAATGGCACTGGTTTTTTTAATTTCAGCATTCATCATTGGATTAATGACGGCTTGATGGCGGTCTTCTTTTTCGTAGTTGGACTGGAGCTGAAACGAGAAATCATCGGTGGCGAATTATCGAACCCGCGAAAGGCACTTCTTCCTATTGTGGCTGCAGTCGGCGGAATGCTGATGCCGGCCTTGATTTTTCTGCTTCTCAATCCCTCCGGGGAAATGCACAAAGGCTGGGGAATCCCGATGGCAACGGACATTGCTTTTGCGCTCGGCGTTCTATTTCTCCTTGGGAAAAAGATCCCACTTTCTTTGAAGGTTTTTCTCACGGCATTAGCCATCGTCGATGATCTGGGAGCGGTTTTGGTTATCGCATTTTTTTATACAGCAGATATACAATTACTCTACCTTTCAGCGGGCTTATTGATTTTAGGTCTGATGTATCTTGGGAATAGATTGGGAATCAGATCGATTGCTTTTTACGCTTTGCTCGGCATCTGCGGCGTCTGGACTTGCTTCGTCATTTCCGGTGTTCACGCCACCATTGCGGCTGTGCTGGCCGCTTTTACCATTCCTGCCGATGTGAAAATTAAAGAAACTGTGTTTATTTCCGCAATTAGTAAATATCTCGAGCAATTTAAAAATATAGATCCCACTGAACATACTCCGACACTCACGAACGATCAACTGCACGTTTTGGAAAAAATAAACGTGGCAACATTAGCGGCAACACCGCCTTTGCAGCGACTGGAGCACGCGCTGCATCCCGTGGTGACCATCGTCATCATACCCATTTTTGCGATCGCGAATGCCGGCGTCGATCTTAATATCGATTTCACGAGCCTTTTCAATACGAACATCGCCATTGGCGTTGCTCTTGGATTGGTCGTCGGCAAAGTACTGGGCGTGGTTGGGTTTACAGCAATTTTTACCAAACTCAAGATTGCAAAACTGCCCGATGGGATGAATCTTCGAAATCTTTTAGGGCTTGGTTTTCTCGCATCTATTGGGTTTACGATGTCTCTTTTCATCACCTCGCTTGCCTTCAGTCATCCCGAATATCAGACGCAGGCTAAGATCGGTATTTTCGCAGCCTCGATTCTTGGCGGAGTCATCGGTTATCTTATTCTCAATAAAAACCCTGAGAAACCGAAAAATGATGAATAATATTTTCGATGTTATTTAATCTCCTGCCTAAGTCAAAAAACATCAATCCAAACTAAAGAATACGACCTCTTTTCTCAAAGTTTAAGTCTACGGAAGCTATATTTCCCATCGTCGTACTCTGCGAAAACGTGCTGCAGACCATTGCTGATGATGATTTGCTCTGCACCGATCATACTGTTGTACCGCGCAATCTGCTCAAAATGGCTTTCTTTCAAAACGATACTTGGCGCCTTGCACTCTACTAGGATTTTGGGCTTGGTTTTTTCGGTTACCAAGAGATCAATTCTTTTCGTGGTTCCGTTCAGTTCCAGTTTTTTTTCTAGGATTAAAGAGGAGAGGTTTTTCTTCTTCACAAACCTGAAATAATGCAGCCAATGCTGTCTTACCCATTCTTCTGGCGTCAGCACAAGCCATATTTTGCGCACCAGATCATAGATAAAAAATGTATCTTTGTCTTGTTTGATTTGAAAATCAAAATCGTTTTCAAAATTAAGTTTCGGAACCTGCATACCTCGTGATGAAAGAAATAGATACTATCCTCAAAAATATTAAAAATAAAGAACTCTTGCCTGTTTATTTTTTACACGGCGAGGAGTCATTTTACATAGATCTGGCTGTCAAGCATTTGGAGCAAGATGTTTTGGATGAAGATGAGAAAGCCTTCAACCTGACGGTGGTTTACGGTCGGGATACCAACTATTTAGAAGTTTTAGCCTTGGCAAGGCAATATCCGATGATGGGCGATAAGCAACTCGTCATCGTGAAAGAAGCGCAAGATATCAAGCTGAATGATGAAGAGCCCAAAGCGCTGGAAACTTATTTCGAAAATCCGGTATCTTCTACGATTTTAGTCGTTGCCCACAAGAGCAAGAAGCTGGATGCCCGAAGGAAATTTGTAAAAATTTTGGACAACTCCAAAATGATTTTCGCATTTGATAAGATAAAGGACTATCAACTTCCGGCGTGGATCCAAGGCGAAATGACCGCGATGGGCATCAAGGCGGCGCCCAACATCAGCCATCTATTGGCAGAATATCTGGGAAACGATCTTTCAAGAATCGCCAATGAACTCAACAAATTGAAAATCATTTTGAAAGACGGTGCCGTGCTCGACGGGAAAATGGTAGAGGAGCATATCGGCATCAGCAAGGATTTTAATGTCTTCGAACTGCAGAGGGCGCTGGCCACGAAAAATCAGGAAAAAGCCTTATCTATTGCCTATTATATGGGGAAAAATAAAAAATCAAATCCTGTACAGATGTCTTTCGGCATACTTTATAATTTCTTTTCGAATATCATTATGTACCACACTTTAGCCGGCCAGTCGCCGCAAAGCATTGCTTCAACCTTGGGCGTCAGTCCATACGCCATCAAGGATTATTCGGAAGCAGCACGTTTTTATCCCTTGAAACATGCAACCAGAGTAATTTCCATTCTGCGCGAGATGGATCTCAAATCCAAAGGTCTCGGCGTGCGTCAAATGGATGATGATGAAATCTATACCGAGATGGTTTACAAAATCCTAAAAGTAGATGAACTGAAAGTGAAAGTTTAAGATGGAGTAGAAGTTGTCCTTTCCCTGCATCAGCTTATAATAACTTAAGATAATTCACTATTCATATCAATGGAATTGATACTTTAGATAGGTCTTGAATAATTAATTTCGGAAATTTGTCTCGCTTTTTCCCATAAAGATTTATATTTGACAGTCCGATTTTTGTGGAAGAAAGTCAAGGATATTTAGTATAAAAAAAATAATCTAAAAATGGAAAGCAATATCTTAGATTGTGTCATCGTAGGATCGGGACCGGCAGGTTTTACGGCCGCGATATATGCAGCCCGGGCGAATCTGAAACCCGAGCTCTTTACAGGTCTGGAACCTGGGGGGCAACTTACCACCACTACAGATGTGGAAAATTTTCCCGGATTTCCCGACGGGATCTCGGGGCCGGAAATGATGCTCCTGCTTCAAAAACAAGCAGAACGATTCGATACCAAAGTGCATTACGAGATGATTACCAAAGTAGAGTTTTCCCAGAAGAGAGGTGGCATTCACAAATTGAGTACTGGTTCGCGCGAGATTCTGGCTAAAAGTGTGATTATTTCCACCGGAGCAACGGCAAAATATCTGGGTTTGCCAGACGAAAAAAAATATTCCGGAGGAGGCGTTTCTGCCTGCGCCACTTGTGACGGATTTTTCTACCGAGGGCAAGACGTCGTCGTCGTAGGAGCGGGCGATACCGCTGCAGAGGAGGCCACATACCTCGCCAATATTTGCAAAAAAGTAACATTGCTCGTGAGAAAAGACCATTTCCGGGCTTCCAAAGTGATGGTTGACAGAGTTTTGAATACGCCCAACATCGAAGTGAAGTACAACCACGAGCTCATCGGCATCGAAGGGGAAAATGCTTTGGTAGAACGGGCAAAAGTGGTGAATAATTTGACGGACGAAGTTTCCACGATCGATGTTCATGGCATCTTCATCGCCATCGGTCACAGACCAAATACAGGAATTTTCAAAGGTCAAATTGACCTTGATGAAAACGAATATATCATCACAGAAGGAAAATCTGCAAGGACAAATCTTCCTGGTATTTTTGCAGCAGGCGATGTTCAGGATCATCATTACAGGCAAGCCATTACGGCGGCAGGCAGCGGTTGTATGGCAGCGATGGATGCAGAAAAATATATTGGGGAATTGGCTGGAGAAAATCATACTTGGGTGGAGCGGTAGTTAGAAAAATCTAATGGCTAATTTTTTATAATTTAGCAGAATGAGAACCTTAATTTACATTTTTTTAGGAGGTGGTTTTGGCAGCGTTATGCGCTTTCTGATTTCAAATTATACTCAGAAGTGGTGGAGCATCAATGCTTTTCCGGTCGGAACATTTGTGGTCAATATGACAGGTTGTTTTTTCATTGGTCTCTTATCCGCCTATTTTATGAAGGTAGACAATTCTCTGAAATATCTACTGATAACAGGGTTTTGCGGCGGTTACACGACATTTTCCGCATTTTCTTCCGAAAATTTTTCCCTTTGGCAAAGCGGGAATTATGCTATTTTGGTTTTTTATGCATTCGCAAGTTTTGCCGTTGGGTTATTAATGGTTTTTCTAGGTTTCCAAATGCTTAGGAATCAAGTTTTTCCCCTTTGACAAACAAATATTTGCAGTTTTTTCTCATAATTAATTTGGTCGCAAGACAAAAGCTTTTTATATTTGCACCACCGAAAATGAGAGATCGTGCGAGGTAATGGAGAGATGGCAGAGTGGTCGATTGCGATAGTCTTGAAAACTATTGACTGTAACAGGTCCGGGGGTTCGAATCCCTCTCTCTCCGCCAGTTGGGGAACCAAAATAAGCTAAACCGCTGTAAACATCAATGTTTACAGCGTTTTTTATTTTCAGGACAATCTGTTTCTTATATAGACACAGTATAAATTACTTTGTAGTGTCATATCAAATGTAGTTTTACTTACCTTTGTATTGATGAAAAGAGTGTTCGCCCTATTTTTTCTTACTACCTATCTTATTTCGACAACAGAATTAAGTCAGTTGCTGAAGTTTCCGACTTTGGTAGAGCATTATATCGAGCACAAAGAACAAAATCCTCAAATTTCCGTGATCCAATTTTTGGTACTTCACTACGAAGGGAGCCATTCCAAAAACCGGCACCACAACAAAGATTATGACGAGGATCAAAAGCTACCTTTCATCATACACAGCGACGTATTAAATTTTTGCTTCGTGCATCCGCAACCTGTTTTTTTCGAATCTTTTCATAAAATTGTTATGGTAGAATCCTCCAAAGTCATGTCTTTTGATGATTCTTTTTTATCCAACCATTTTCTTTCCACAATCTGGCAGCCTCCACGATTTTGTTAATTCTTTTTGACCAATAGGTTTTTGATTATTTCTATTGCACCTCGCATTCTGAATTTCTGCTTTATTTAACGAGAATGCCCTGTCGATCATTTCTTAGGTTGTTCCTTGGATTTCCCAAAGACATTTTTGCTAAGCAATTATTAGAAATCCGAATAAACCGTAATCACAATATTGTTTACCGTGCAGATTATATAATCGCAGCCTCTTGGTTAATCCTGTTATTTCATTTACAATAAGTACTGCTGTACTTTTATGTAATGTTCTTAAATAATAATTTTTGATTAACAAGTAAAATTTATGCTTACCAGAATAATCGCGTTTTCCGTAAGGAACAAACTCATTATCGGGCTTTTGGTGATAGCGCTCATCGGATTTGGCGCCTACCAAACCACGAAATTGCCTATCGATGCCGTCCCCGATATCACCAACAATCAGGTACAGGTAATCACTATCGCTCCTTCTTTTGGCGCGACCGATATAGAACGGCTCGTAACCTTCCCCATAGAACAAGCTACGGGAAACATTTCCGGCACCAAAGAAATACGCAGCTTTTCCCGTTTTGGACTCTCACTCGTCACCATTGTTTTTGATGACGATATAGACGTTTATTGGGCCAGACAACAAGTCGCTGAACGCCTGCAACAGGTTCAAGGCCAAATCCCAAAAGGAATTGGAACGCCTGCATTAGGCCCCATATCTAGTGGCTTGGGCGAAATATATCAATACGTAGTCCGCCCCAAAAAAGGCTACGAACAAAAATATGATGTCACAGAACTTCGCACCATTCAGGACTGGATTGTGCGCAGGCAGTTGTTGGGTGTCAAAGGCGTCGCTGAAGTGAGCAGTTTCGGTGGCAAGCTCAAACAGTACGAAATTGCGGTAGATCCAGACAAACTCAATGCCTACGGGATTAGCATCAACGATGTCTTTTCGGCTTTAGAAGAGAACAACCAGAATACCGGGGGCGCATATATCGAGAAAGGACCAACCGTTCTCTATGTTCGCAGCGAAGGCCTGATCGGTACAACTGAAGATATCGGTAATATTTCCGTCACCAATAAAAACAACGAAACACCCTTGTTCATCCGAGATATCGCAACCGTAAAAATCGGCTATGCCACCAGATACGGAGCAATGACCTACAATGACCAAGGCGAAGTTTCCGGCGCCGTCGTGATGATGCTGAAAGGTGCTAACAGCAGCGAGGTGATCAAAAATGTAAAGGCTAAAGTGGCTCAAATCCAGAAAACCCTGCCCGAAGGTGTTGTCCTAGAACCGTTCTTGGACCGTACCAAAATGGTCAATAATGCCATAAGCACAGTGCAAAGAAACCTGAAGGAAGGCGCACTGATTGTAGTTCTCGTTCTGGTTTTGTTCCTTGGGAATTTCAGGGCGGGATTGCTCGTGGCTTCGGTCATCCCTTTGGCGATGCTTTTTGCCGTTTGTATGATGAATCTCTTTGGCGTGAGTGGCAACTTGATGAGCCTTGGCGCTCTCGATTTCGGACTCATTATCGATGGCGCTGTCATCATCGTAGAATCGGTGATGCACCAGCTCTCGCACAACGCCCGCTTCCAGCAATTGACCAGTCTATCCAAAAAACAAATGAACCAGACGGTCATCAGTTCTGCGGGCAAAATGATGAACAGCGCAGTCTTCGGGCAAATCATCATTCTGATCGTTTATCTGCCTATTCTGAGTCTGCAAGGTATAGAAGGCAAAATGTTCCGACCGATGGCTCAGACGGTTGCCTTTGCATTGCTGGGCGCCTTCTTGTTGTCGCTCACCTATATTCCAATGATGACTTCGCTGGTACTAAGCAGGGAAATTAGCGCTGCGCACAATCTTTCAGATAGAGTGATGCGGCGCGTGGAAGCCTTCTACCAAAAATATCTGTTGAAAGCCATCCGCATACCAAAACTCATTATCGCTTTGGTTTCTATTTTATTCTTTGTAGCCGTTTTCGTGATGTCTAGATTAGGAGGTGAGTTTATCCCGTCGTTGGAAGAAGGCGATTTTGCCGTAGATACCAGAGTTTTAACAGGAAGCAATCTCAATACCACCATCGAAAGCACCCAAAAAGCCGCTCACATCCTGAAAACGCGCTTTCCAGAAGTGATAAAAGTGGTGACCAAAATAGGCAGCGGAGAGGTGCCAACCGACCCGATGCCTATGGATGCCAGCGATATGATGGTGATTTTGAAAGACAAAAGCGAGTGGACCTCTGCCAAGACTTTTCCGGAACTATCGGAGAAAATGAGCAAGGCTTTGGAAGATGTGCCTGGCATTACCGCCGGTTTCCAGTATCCGGTCAATATGCGTTTCAACGAGTTGATGACCGGTGCGCGGCAGGACGTGGTGCTGAAGGTTTTCGGAGACGATCTCGATGTGCTGGCAGCTACCGCCGCCAAATTGGGTAAAATAATCAATACGGTGGACGGTGTCCAAAATCTTTATATAGAACCCATCACCGGAATGCCTCAGGTAATCATCAGCTATAAACGCCCCATCCTTGCCCAATATCATTTATCGGTAGCCGGCATCAATAAGGTGGTCAATACGGCGTTTGCCGGACAAAGCACAGGATTGGTTTTCGAAGGTGAAAAGCGTTTTGATATGGTGGTGAAGCTGGACGAAGACGCCCGAAAAAATTTAGAGGACGTTCGTAATTTGCTGATTCCGACACCTGCCGGACAACAGATTCCATTATCGCAATTGGCAGAAGTGCAGATAAAAAACGGTCCCAATCAAATTCAGCGGGAGAACACCCAACGCAGAATCATTGTCGGCTTCAATATCAAGGGTCGGGATGTGCAAAGTATTGTGCAAGAATTGCAAGCCAAAGTGGACAAGCAAATCAAGCTCCCGGTGGGATACATTGTCACCTACGGTGGTTCTTTTGAAAATCTGAACCAAGCCAAAAGCCGTCTGATGGTGGCAGTTCCCATCTCGCTGGCGCTGATATATATTCTGTTGTTTTTCGCTTTCAACTCCGTACGAGAAAGCCTCTTGATTTACTCCGCCATTCCTCTGTCGGCAATAGGTGGTGTTTTCTTTTTAGCGCTTCGCGGTATGCCTTTCAGCATCAGTGCAGCCATAGGTTTCATAGCACTTTTCGGCGTAGCCGTTTTGAACGGAATTGTTTTGGTCGCCGAATTTAACCGTTTGAAAAAATCGGGCATCAAGAACATTGTTCGCATCGTGGTAGATGGGACGGAATCCCGACTGCGCCCCGTGCTGATGACCGCGTCTGTAGCTTCTTTGGGTTTCATTCCGATGGCGGTGAGCACTGGAGCAGGTGCCGAAGTGCAACGTCCGCTGGCAACAGTGGTCATTGGCGGACTTCTGGGTGCTACATTTCTCACTTTGTTCGTTCTTCCAATATTATTTATTGCATTTGAAAAAGGTTTAAAAATGAATTTATTTAAGAAAAAACACATCCCATTATTAGTTGTTTTAGGAATTTCATTAATGGGAACGGGTTCTTTGAAAGCACAGCAAACCCTCACCTTAGACCGGGCGATTGAGATGGCTATTCAGAATAATCAAAATCTGAAAACGGAAAAACTGAAAGCCGATTATGCCAAAGCCATCATCAGAACTTCGGCAGATATTCCGCAAACCGGCATCACAGCAGATTACGGACAGATCAACAGTGCTTACAACGATACCAAGTTCGGGATTTCGCAGAATATCGCTTTCCCGACGGTTTATAAAAGGCAGAAGGAACGTTTCACACAAGAATGGAAATACAGTCTATTGAATGTCTCGATGAAGGAATATGAATTAAAAAAAGCCGTTGCCCAAACTTATTACGCCATTTTGTATTGGCAGGAAAAAGAAAAACTATTGCGGACTGCTGATGCTTTATACACTGATTTTTATGCCAAAGCTTTATTGCGCCTGCAAAAAGGAGAAAGCAATATTTTGGAGAAAACCACGGCCCAAAACCAAAAAGCCGCAATCACCATTCAACTGAAACAAGTGCAGCAGGAATTGGAAAGCGCAAAGTTGCAATGGCAATGGTTGCTCAATTCGGATGTAATGTATCTGGCAGAATCAAACGAAAAAATAATGCCGCTGCTTACCACCGAACCCGGCAAAAATCCTGTATTGCAACTCTTGGAACAGCAGAAAAATATGGCAGCGAGCCAAACCCAATTAGAAAAATCCAAACTGTTGCCAGGCTTGATGGTGGCTTACAATCTCAACAGTTTCAAGGGAACAGGCGCCGATAATAAGTTGTACAATGCCTCGCCACAATTCCATTCCGTGCAAGTGGGCGTTTCTATTCCTATATTCTCGCAGTCGCAAAAAGCGAGATTAACAGCTGCGCGAATCTCGGAAAGTATCGCAGACAACCAATTGAAAGCTACAAATATGTATTTGCAGAATCGGTACAAACAACTATCGGAAAGCTATCAGCGCCAGATGGAAATCGTGAATGACTACGAAACCGAAGGGCTGAAAAACGCCACCGTCGTGACCGAGACTGCGCAAAAGCAATTCCTCAACGGCGAAATTAATTACCTGGATTTTGTGATGCTCGTCAATCAGGCAATCAGCATTCAAAGTAATTATGCCGATGCGGTAAAATCGCTGAACGATACCATTATTCAAATCAATTATCTTAATTAAATTCTAATCACAATGTATTCATTCGATATAAAAAATAAAAACCATGGCAAGCTAACAATGCTCTCTGTTTTGGGACTACTATTGTTGGCTCAATGCCGGGAAAAACCTCAGGAAAAACCTCAGGATCAAGCCCAAACCAAAGTTGCCAACGAAAGCAACACCGTCGTATTGACCGATGCCCAATTGAAAAATGCGGATGTTGCAACGGTACGCCTTTCCGAAAAAAATATTGCGACCGTCTTAAAATTAAACGGAAAAATCGATGTTCCGCCCCAAAACCTGATTTCAGTAAGCGTGCCTTTGGGAGGATTTTTGAAAAGCACCCACTTGCTGCCAGGAATGTTTGTGCGGAAGGGAGAAACGATTGCTGTGATGGAAGATCCGCAATATATCACGTTGCAACAGGATTATTTGCAAGCCAAATCAAAATACCATTTTGCCCAGCTTGATTACCAACGGCAGAAAGCGCTGAACCAAAGTCAAGCCAGCAGCGATAAAGTGATGCAGGCAGCACAAGCGGAAGCGAACAATCAGCAGATTATGATGAATGCACTGGCGCAGCAATTACGCCTAATCAACATCAATCCCGAGCGGCTAAATGCCGGCACCATCACTAAAAGCATTCCGGTGTACAGTTCTATCAATGGTTTTGTGAGCAAGGTGAATGTCAACATCGGGAAATATGTCAATCCTTCGGATGTCCTGTTTGAATTGGTCAACCCCAACGATTTGCACCTCAATTTGAAAGTCTATGAAAATGACATCGATAAGCTAAAAATCGGTCAAAAACTAATCGCGTATAGCAACGCGGAACCGAACAAGAAATATAATGGCGAAATTATCCTCATTAGCAAAGACGTGAGCAATGATGGTATCTCGGAAGTGCATTGCCATTTTGAGACCTATTCCAAAAGCCTGTTGCCGGGAATGTATATGAATGCCGAAATAGCCACGAAAATTTCCTTTGCCAATGCCGTGCCGGAGGAAAGCGTCGTCAATTTTGAGGGCAAGGATTACGTGTTTGTGCAAACCGGAAAACTAAGCTATAAAATGTTGCCCGTAACGGTGGGAGCGAAAGAGAAGGGATTTGTTCAAGTGATCAATGACGCAGATTTTGCAGGCAAAAATATTGTATCCAAAAATGCCTACACGCTTCTGATGAAACTCAAAAACACCGAAGATGAAGAGTAAAACGCCGGCGCAATCGGGATTATTAACTTTAGCTTATTAAAAATTATGGAAACAGAAAACAAAAATAAATTCACGACGATTCACAGAGTTCTACATTGGTCTTTGGCAATATTAATGGTCGTTTTATTTATCACCGGATTTTTAAGGATGTACTGGATGAGCAAGAACACCATTATAAATGCGGTAGAAACTCAACTGCAAAGCCAAAATATCAACCTCGAAAAAGAAAAGATCCTGCCCATCGTCAAAAGCATTCAGAAACCGATGTGGGAATGGCACGAATATACTGCCTATCTGGTGTTGGCTGCCTTTCTGATCCGAGTTATTTATATGTTAGCAAAAGGAATTAAGTTTCCAAATCCATTTGTAAAAAATCAAGCCGTAAAAGAGAAAATGCAAGGACTAATTTATGTAATTTTATACCTTTTCGTAGCCGTTTCCATTGTGACGGGATTTTATCTGAAACTGATCGACGGCGAATGGAAGGAGCCGATGGAAACCGTTCACAAATGGGCGATCTATTGGTTCCCAATATTCATTCTATTGCATTTTGGCGGCATCATAATAGCAGAACTGACCGACAAAAAAGGCATTGTGTCCAAAATGATTGGAGGACGTTAATCACCAATCCTTAAAAAACAGTTTTAAAAAATGACCACATATAATCTTCCCGAGCATCTAAAAGGTTTGACGGACAACGAAGTGAAGGCGTCCAGAGAGCGGAACGGCAACAACCGGATGGAGCCGGTCGGCAAAAGCTCTCTGCTGGATATGGTACTCAGCATCTTGAAAGAGCCGATGCTCATCTTGCTCTTCGCCATCTCGATCATTTACGTTATTGTCGGCGATTATGGCGAAGCTGCGTTTATGTTTCTTTCCATCATTGCCGTTTCTGCTATCTCGTTTTATCAAGACAATCGAAGTAGAAAAGCGCTGGAGGAATTAGAAAAACTAAATGAACCGCTGAGTACGGTAATAAGAAATTCTGAAGCCATCCAAATTCCGACGCACGATATCGTCGTGGGTGATTTGTGCATTATCGAAGAAGGAAGAATCATCAATGCTGATGGGACTATTGTTCACAGCAACGATTTTTCGGTGAATGAAGCCTCTTTGACGGGCGAGAGTTTTTCGGTATTTAAAAGCCCCGAGCCTGGCAATAATAAAGTTTTCAGCGGCACGGTAGCCGTCTCCGGCCTGGCAGTTTTTGAGGTAGAACAAATTGGAAAACAAACGCAAATCGGTAAAATCGGAGAATCGATCTCGTCTATAAAAGAAGAAGTCTCGCCCTTGCAGATTCAGATTACAAAATTCGTAAAGTGGATGGCTGTAGCAGGAATCGTCATTTTTCTGCTGGTCTGGATCTTTAGCTTTCTACAAACTGGCAATTTTATCGATAGTCTGCTGAATGGACTTACCTTGGCGATGTCTGTTCTTCCAGAAGAAATTCCCGTTGCATTTACCACTTTTATGGCTTTGGGTGCCTGGAAGCTGATGCGCGAGGGCATCA
Source organism: Weeksellaceae bacterium (assembly GCA_022013695.1). GTDB lineage: Bacteria > Bacteroidota > Bacteroidia > Flavobacteriales > Weeksellaceae > Epilithonimonas. The sequence goes on along the minus strand of JAKLPS010000024.1, from coordinate 28,755 downwards.
TCATCAAAAGAAGCAGTATTGTGGAAACATTAGGCAGCACCACGGTAATCTGTACCGATAAGACAGGCACTATTACAGAAAATTCTATGCAGCTTAAACAGTTGTATGATTACCACTCCAACAAGATTTATGATGAAAAAGAATTCAACAAGCCTGCACTTTCAACGTTGATAGACTATGCGATGTGGAGCAGCGAACCAGTTGCGTTTGACCCGATGGAGAAAACGCTTCACAAGGTCTATGAAGAGACACAAAAAAGCGATGCAAGAAAAGATTACCAAATGTTGCACGAGTATCCTTTGGAAGGTAAGCCGCCCATGATGACGCATATCTTTGAAAATGACAAAAAAGAAAGAATCATCGCCGCCAAGGGCGCTGCCGAAGCAATTTTGGCTGTCGCCACCCTGTCAAATACAGAAAGAGATAAAATCAGAGGTCTTGTTAGGAAGTTCGGGCAGCAGGGATATCGGGTGTTAGGAGTAGCTAAATCCTGCTTCGAAGGTCAGGATTTTCCGAAAAGACAGCAGGATTTTGAATTTGAATTTCTGGGAATGGTAGTGTTCTACGATCCTCCGAAGAAAGGAATACAAGAAGTGATTCGGCACATTTATCAAGCAGGTATAAAGGTAAAAGTAATTACAGGAGATAATGCCGATACCACAGGCAGCATCGCCGCCCAAGCCGGCATCGTAAATAAAGCGGAAATTCTAAATGGAAATGACGTGGCGGCCTATTCAGAAGAGGAATTGATGCCGATTGCTGAACGCACAGTTTTGTTCACTCGAATGTTTCCCGAGGCTAAACTTCGTGTCGTGAATGCGCTGAAAAAGAACGGCGAAGTGGTAGCAATGCTGGGTGATGGCGTGAACGACGGCCCTGCTCTCAAAGCAGCGCATATAGGTGTGGCGATGGGCAACAAAGGAACAGAGATTGCAAAAGCTGCTGCGTCTTTGGTTATTACCAACGATGATTTGGAAAAATTGGTAATTGGTATTGCTGCCGGCAGAAGGATTTATAAGAATATCAAAAAGGCCGTGCAGTACATCATTTCTATTCATATTCCCATTATCCTTACCGTCTCTTTACCCTTATTTTTAGGCTGGATATTTCCGGAGATCTTTACGCCAGTGCATGTGATCTTTCTCGAATTGGTGATGGGACCTACTTGCTCTATTGTTTACGAAAACGAACCGATGGAGAAAAATACAATGCAAGAACCCCCTAGAACAATGACTGATACCTTTCTGAACCTTCGCGAGTTATCCCTCAGTATTATTCAGGGATTAGTTATCACAGCAGGGGTTTTATTTTCTTATCAGTGGACTGTTCAGAACGGCGGCAGCGAAGAAAAAACGAGAGCTATGGTTTTTACCACCTTGATCACGGCCAACATATTGTTGAGCCTGGTAAACCGCTCTTTCTATTACAGTATGTTCGATAGTTTCAAGAATAGAAACCGCCTTTTCCCATTGATGATTGGTATTACTTTGGTTTTACTTTTTGCCATACTATATGTTTCGCCGATTGCCCATTTCTTTCGCATAGCTGGATTAAATTTAAAGGAATTAGTCGTTGCATTTTTAATAGCAGCCGTCTCAGTCTTATGGTTTGAAATATATAAATTCCTTAGGAGAATGAAAAAATCGAAGTTTATCACTTAACAGAAGAAGCATTCCCTGTCAAATTTTAATCTAATTTTGATGGAAATGCATTACTTAAAGAAAGATAGGATTGGCTCATTCAAAAATACCGGATATAATAATTATTTTCATTAATATTGATGATGAAATCCAGTCTTTTATAGATGAAAAATAAATTACAACTTTACCCCATGATTCATTTAAAAAAAATAGCTTCGCTCCTCGTTTTCTCTTCATCGATTGTTTTTTCGCAATCTGCAGATGTTTCTGCAACAGCAAAGCCAGGCAAAGAATTTCCTAAAATTGATAAGAACGACAGCGTTCAGTTCAAGGTATATTTTCCCGATGCAAAATCTGTCGTTCTGGATGGCGGTGATGCTGTGAAAAATTTGAAATCAACCGCGTTCAAAGATCCGAAAGGCTATTGGAACATCAAGACATCCCCGATGGAAATCGGCTTTCATTACTATTGGTTCAACGTGGATGGGAAGCGGACGACCGATCCCAACACAGAACTCTACTTTGGTTACAGCCAGCCCACCAGCGGCATAGAAATTCCTTCTGGAGAAGATTTTTTCTTCAAAAAAAATGTAAAACACGGGAAGATTCTTAATGACAGTCTTTATTCAGAAATCACCAAAGGAAAAAGAGAGTTCAAAGTATATCTTCCGGCTAATTATGGCCACAAAAAATTGCCCGTGCTCTACCTTTACCACGGAACGGGCGAGGACATCACGGGCTGGGAAAAGCAAGGATACATCGTCAATATTCTAGATAATCTCTTCGCAGAAAAAAAAGCCAAAGAGATGATCGTTGTCTTGGATTATGGCGTTGCACTCAATCCAGTGGAACAAAAGCGACCCGACGATTTTCCAAGAACCGTGGTGTCTTCCAAAAACTTGGACAAAGTTGTCACCCAGGAACTCATTCCCTATATAGAAAATAAATATAAAACCAACGGCCAAAAAGCCATCGCAGGGCTATCTCGCGGCAGTTATCAGGCGATGCTTATTGGGGCAAATCACCCCGATTTGTTTTCCGCAATTGGCGCTTTCAGTCCGGTAATTTATGAAGGAACAGCGGCGGAGCCTTTCAAAGAATTGCCCATCAGCAATCTTTTAAAAGCCAAGAAAAAACCGATTTTCTTCATCGGAGTCGGCGAAAAAGAAAATGGTCGATTTTTCGAATTTAATGATCTGATAATTAATTATCTTAAACAAAATAACTACAGCTACTCTCAGTACCAATCGCCGCAAACCTATCACGAATGGCTCACGTGGCGACGATGTCTGTACCAGTTTGCCCCGCAGATCTTTAAGTAAAGATCGCCGCCATCCCGCCGCCGGATAACATAGGTTTTGATGACCTCGTCAGGATATCCAATAGATCCATCTTCGCCCAAGTAGGCGGCTTGCTCGTGATATTTGTCGTATTCCTCAGGCGTTATTTTCCCGTCGAAGATTTTCACCCCGCCCACTGCTTTGATGGCTTCGTCGTAGCTTTTCTCAAAAAATGGCAGGCTCCAATCATCATAATTTCCGGATTTGGTGGTGATATTTGCTTTCCAAACTTTGCCATCTATCGGAATCATCTTGCCCTTTATGGCAAAAAATATCCTATCATAATGTCGCTCAACTGGTTCATTTTGTTCAGCGAGGCCGGCCGGTAGAGTGAAGAAGGGAAATTCTCCTAACGGATAATCCGAAAAAGGAATAGTATTGATATCGAAGGTTGAAGAATTACCGGTTTGTGCCGTGTGTACTGGTGCGGCTTTGGTGCTGTCTTGGTTTTGAACCTTTTGCTTGTCGCCGTTTTTATTGCAAGATAGTGCGCATAGAAGAAGTCCGCACAGTACGGATTTTGTCACATTTTTCATTATTCAAATTTTTAATTTTGCATTGTGGTTGTTGTTCAAAAATTTGTCAAACTTAGCTTTTTTATAATTTTCGCAAACCCAATAATTTTGTGTAGCAAGAAACTTAATTTTTTGGTAACATTCAATTAAAAAATGGTTTATCTCCTTTTTTATAAGATTTCTGGAATAGTTCTTTTTCTTTGGTAAGAAAGTACCATAAAATATTGTAATGATTTTCTTTCTCAGCAGAAAAGGAGATATTTTTAAATTTTAAAATCTCATAGAAAGTCCACCACCTGCACCAAAACGATTGTCATAATTTATCATTAAGGAGAAATTTCGGGATAAAAAATATTCTATACCCGCATTCCAAACCACCTCTTTTTCATACTCATCTCCATTTTCTAACTGGTCTACCCAACCAAAATCTGCTTGATATTGATACATTCCAAAAATTGAGGTTCTTGGAAAAATCATGAGCTGGCGGCTCAAACTTATTTGTGGGCGCAGTTTATTGTCTATGCGGACATCAAGATTGAACAGATATGGTGTCAAATATCGAATGCCGGCAACAGCGGTCGTTGTAATATCATCCAATTCATCTTCCTGTTTATTTTCCAATTGAACGCCTGCGAAAATTCTGAGATAATCATATAAATAATATTCATAAGTTCCTTCCGCTTCCATGTTTTTATTCCATCCATATTCCCCCGAAATATTGAATTGATTGCGGATGTTGGACACTACCAGATTATATGCGGCCATATTGGATGCAACATCGAGTAAGGACCAAGCGTAATACATGTTCGCTTCCTTTTTTAAAACGGTACTCGGATATGGCGACATTCGCGGATCTCTAGGTGTGTCATAGCTCACGATTCTTGCCATGCCACTCATCATATGATAGAGGGTGTGGCAGTGGAAAAACCAGTCGCCATATTCGTCGCCGCCATTTCTGTAAAATTCGATGGTTACTTTGCTCATTGGAGGCACGTTAACCGTATGTTTCAGAGGCGAGTAGTCGTTATTTTTATTGAGAACTCTAAAAAAATGGCCGTGCAAGTGCATCGGATGGTGCATCATTGTGAGGTTGTTGAAGGTCATCCTTGTGATGGTGTCGGCACTTATTTTTATCTTGTCCGCTTCGTTCAATGGCACGCCATTGAAACTCCAAATATAGCGGTTCATATTGCCCGTCAGGTTTAGTAAGATATTTTTAACCGGGATATCTTTTGGGTAAGACGTTTTTTCGGTCGATTTCAGATAGTCGTAATTATATTCCGAGTACATATTCATTCCGTCCGTCGGCATTTCTTTTTTCCCGGCTTTATGTTCCATTTTCATTTCGTTCATCGCAGGAATGGTGTCTTTTTTTACCGCGATGTGATCTGTCTGCGAATGGTTCATCTGCATTTTATGGGAGGTATGCTCCATCCCGCTGTCCGTCATATTCATCTTTTCCTCACCCGTTTGAACGGAATCTTTTGCCATTTTCGTATGATCCATCTTCATCCCGTACTTTTTTTCCATTTTGTAACGTTCGTCTTTTTTGGGTCGGTATTTCAATGCAGGTGCGCCCATCTTCATGTCCATCTTTACCATTTCCTGCATCATTTCAATTTTGTCGGGTCGTGGCAAAACCATCGCCGGCAGCACTTTTCCTTTTCCGAAATAGGCGGTAGTGGTTCCCGAACCGTCCTGCGCCATTGCCCTGAATTCGATCTTGCCGCTCTTCGGAATGGTGATGATGAAGTTATAGGTCTCGGCAATACCGATAAAGGTTTTGTTCTGAGAGATCGGAACCACGTTTTGCCCGTCTGCAGAGACCAACAGCGGCGTTTCGCCCCCAAATGTCATCCAAAATGAAGTGGAAGACGAGCCGTCGATGATTCGCAAACGAATTTTTTCGCCGGGCTCTAAGTGAGGATATTCAACTGATTTTTCGCCATTGATTAGAAAAGCCGGATAATAGACGTCCGCTATATCTGCTTCTTCCATCCGCTGTTTCCAAAAATTGAGTTGCGCAGCAAAGGCACCCCGACCGATCACCTTGTTCAGCGGTACGGACGTTCCTTTTTTTATATTGTACCATTCATTGCCACGTTTTAGATTTCGCATGATGTTTTCTGGTTTTTCGTCCGTCCAGTCAGACAGCATCAAAACCAAATCCTTATCATATTGAAGAGTTTTCGCTTTGGGCTGGATTGCGATGGCACCGAAAACGCCGCTCTGCTCCTGAAGCATCGTATGCGAGTGGTACCAATACGTACCCGATTGGCGGATGGGGAACTCGTATTTAAAAGTGGTTCCGGGCTTTATGGGCGGGGTGGTCAAATAAGGAACGCCGTCGTAGTAATTGGGAATGAGGATGCCGTGCCAATGGATAGACGTTTCCTCATCCATTTCGTTTTTAATGTAGATGCTGGCATACTCGCCTTCCTTAAACCCAAGCGTCGGTCCCGGAATAGTTCCATTGATCGTCATCCCCAGCACTTTTTTGCCGGCTTTTTGAACCATTTCTTTTTTTATGGTCAAGGTATATTCGTGAACGGGTAAATTATTCACATTTCCTCCTGCCGATTGACCAAAAAATGAGGGGCTTCCTATCAATGGAAGTAGTAAAATATTAAGGACATTCTTCACTCTGAAATATCTAAAATAGGTTTAAGCAAAAGATGTGCTAAAAATCAGATAAATAGTGTTTCGAATAATACATACCTATGCCCCTTCACCTATTTTAGCAAATAATCAAAACTTTATCTTTTAAGTCGAAGAATTGTCTTTACTCTTAATTCCGCGAGGTTTAGTCTCTGAAAAACGGATTGATTCCGGCAGAATCAAAAGTGTATGCGGTGGAATTTTCAGATCGATCCAATTTTTTGTTAATAGTCAAAGCCCATAAAATCAATTCTTTGCAGAAATTTTGATCCGCTTTGTCGAGTTCCGAAACATTGTCTTCCACAATTTTCACCAGCGGATTGATGCTGTCCAACTTAGCATAAAATTCTTCGTCGGTATCATTATAATTCAGCTCCAGATGATTTTTGTGAAACCATTGAATGAGATCGGAATAGGCGTTTTTAATCCCTTCTTTTTCCAGCTTGGATATTCGTGGAAATAGGCTTTCAAACTGCGTCATCACCGCTTTGTCGATTAATATTTTTGCAACATAATCGGCGCCTTCTTGTTCGCCCTCATACACCAACTCGATTTTTCCCGTGATCGAAGGGATGATAGACATGAAATCTAACAACCGAATACTCGTCTGCGCCGCACTTGTTTCTATCAAACGCAGTTTTGCAGCAGCCGTCAGGTTCTCCATCGCACTGATGGTAAGCCGCGCGCTCACGCCGCTTTTGGCATCCACATATTCGCTCTCGCGTGCCGCAAAGGCGACTTCTTCCAAGAGATTTTTTGCTAAATCGGGAATTTTAATTTGCGATTTGTCATCATCTGATATTGCAGCTTCTTGTTCGGTAATTTGTCTTGCAAGTTCAATCGTTTTGGGATAATGGGTGAAAATTTGCGATCCGATTCTGTCTTTCAACGGTGTCACAATGCTTCCCCGATTGGTATAATCTTCCGGATTGGCCGTGAAAATAAATTGAAGATCCAGCGGCATTCTCAATTGGAAACCGCGAATCTGAATGTCGCCTTCCTGCAAAATATTAAAAAGAGAAACTTGGATTCTAGCTTGTAAATCTGGAAGTTCATTCAAGACAAAAATGCAACGGTTGGCTCTGGGAATCATTCCGTAATGCAAAACGCGCTCGTCTGAGTAAGGCAGCTTGAGAGTTGCCGCTTTTATAGGATCGATGTCGCCAATCAGATCGGCCACATTTACATCGGGCGTTGCCAGCTTTTCAAAAAAACGATCCGACCGATGCACCCAAGAAATAGGCGTTTCGTCGCCCAATTCTGCAAGCAAGTCCCTGGCATATTTCGATATGGGCTGAAACGGACTGTCATTGATTTCGGAACCTTTTACAACGGGCATATACTCGTCCAGAAGGTTAACCATACTTCTCGCTATGCGGGTTTTTGCCTGTCCGCGCAATCCCAAAAGATTGATGTGATGCCCGGCCAAGATTGCTTTTTTGAGTTGCGGAATCACCGTGTCTTCGTAGCCCCAAAGGCCTTCAAAAACTGGTTCATTAGCCCTGATTTTTGACATTAAATTGGCCTGAAGTTCCTGACTGATTGTTTTATCGGCATATGCCGACTTTTTTAATTCTTTGAATGTAATATCGTTTTTCATATTTTTTAAATTCTCTTTATTCTATTTTTTTCGTAATCCTCAAAAATCATTTCGCCCAAGCCGGAAAGTCCGGTGAGGAAAGCTTTTCCTTTGTTCTGTGCGGTAAAATCTTCCACAAACCTCCGAAGGTAAGGGTCTTGGGCAATCATAAAAGTGGTGATGGGAATTTTCAGTTTTCGGGCTTGCGCCGCTTTGTTGAGGCATTGGCCAACGATTTTTTCGTCCAGACCGATGCTGTTCATATAAAATTCGCCATTCGGTAGCTTGATGCAACTGGGCTTCCCATCGGTTATCATAAAGATTTGCTTGTTGGTATTTCTTTTTCTGCGAAGAATGTCCATTGCCAATTCCAGTCCTGCAACCGTATTGGTGTGGTATGGACCCACTTGCAAATACGGGAGATCTTTGATTTGAATTGGCCAAGCTTCGTTACCGAAAACGATGATGTCTATGGTGTCTTTCGGATATTTTCTCTTGATAAGTTCTACCAAAGCCATCGCCACTTTTTTGGCCGGCGTGATTCTGTCTTCGCCGTACAAAATCATCGAGTGGCTGATGTCGATCATCAGAACGGTGCTCATCTGCGCTTTGTGCTTGGTTTCTTCTACGATGAGGTCGTCCTCCGTGATTTTCAGTTCAGAAATTCCGTTGTTGATTTGCGCATTTTTCATGCTTTCGGTCATATTGACGGCCGATAGGTCGTCCCCATATTGGAAATTTCGGTTTTCGCCTTCGCGCTCGTCACCAAGGCCGGTTTTATGGGTTCGGTGGTTTCCGATGCCGCTTTTTTTCAGTTTTCCGAATATTTGATCCAACGCATATTCTCGCAAAGCGGCTTCCAGCTTGGCCGTGAGGATGTTTTTTCCCTTGCCGGTTCCTTTGTCTCCCTCTTGTGAATCCTCTTCTTTTTTGATGTATCCGCGTTTTCTAAGATCTTCTTCAAAATCTTCCAGTGTATAGTCATCGTTGAAGATGTCGTATTCTTTATCCAGAATATCGAGCCATTCAAAGGCCTCTTCGATATCGCCGGAAGTATGCGTGAGCAAGTCCTTAAAGACGTCGAAAACCCGATCGAAATTTGATATTTCTTCGGGTGTATGCTTGCTGAAGGTCAAACCTTGCTGGAAGTCAGGCGGTCTGTTTCTCATAAATATAAATCTAATTTTGCTAATGACAATTTACGAAATTAATATAACAAGAAGCAGGCCTTAAAAATAGAAAATCCTGATGGCAATTATATAAAAAAAGGTGATGAAAAATCAAATTCACCAACTGAATTTCAAATTTTTTGCCCTTAGATTCTAATTGAAATTATAGGTTTTAGAATTCCCGAAAACTATTTTTGGTAACGTCGAAATACAAAATTTAAAGTATTTTTATTGCAAGAAATATTTATAGTACAGTATTTGCTATCATTTTTTTTAAAAAAATCCGCCATTGAAAATTAAACTAAACAGAGGGAAGATTATTAGACGATTGATCAGAACCATCGTTGCCGTTTTTGTTTTGCTGCTCTTACTGATTTTGAGTTTACAGTTGCCGTTTGTCCAAAATTTTGTCAAAGACCGATTGATTGTCTACCTGGAAAGAAAAATCAAAACCAAAGTGAGCCTCGATCGGGTTTACATCGGCTTTCCAAACAGTTTAGTAATGGAAAATCTTTATTTGCAGGGTCAAAAAGTTGATACACTTTTAGCGGTCAAGAAATTCGATGTTGGATTGGATATGTGGCAACTTCTCCATTCTAAGGCAGAACTAACTTCGATCGATTTGGAAGGCGTGCGTGCCAACGTGGTGCGAGATCCAAAGGGTCAATTCAATTTCGATTATATTATCAATGCTTTTGCAACGTCGGAAAAGGAGGAAAGTCCGTCTAAGCCTTTTATCATTTCGCTCGACAAGATTAAGTTGAAAGATATTGGCGTTACTTTCAACGATCAACAATCCAGAAATGATCTCCAGATTTATTTCAAATTTTTTGATACAAGAGTGAAAACTTTTGACCTTCAGAATAATAAATATGCGGTGAAAGACATCACGCTGGATGGTTTGAAATTGAAACTGAAGCAGGATTTGGTGCAAGAAGTTTCCAAAAATGTGGAGCAAAAAGTAGATTCTCTCAATCAGAAAAAGCCGATGCAGTTGGGACTCAGCGGCATCAAACTGACTAATTTTAACATCGACTATGGCGACGATAATACCAAAACCTTTGCAAAAATTCTCTTCAAAAGATTGAGCACGAAAGTTAACAAGCTGGATCTTCAAAATAATTTTTATGATGTGGAAAACGTCCTATTGACAGGGGCAAACATCAGTGCAAATCTGTATCTGCCCGCAGCCAATGCGAATCCCAAAAACGAAAATAAACCGGAAGTTGCAAAAAAATCGACTCAGGAAAAAGCGATGAAAGTGCTGCTTGGAAAACTGATCTTGGATGATGTGAAAATCGCCTACAACAACACGGCCGTTGCGCCAACGAAGACCGGTATGGATTTTAATCATCTCAATTTTGCCAAATTAAATGTGAATGTTCGCGATTTCAAGATGGAAAACAATGGGGTTGCCGGTAGCGTAAAATCTGCGGAAATCCAGGAAAAAAGTGGATTGGATGTTCAGAAATTCAATACAGATTTTGTTTATTCCGATCGAGAAGCTTACCTCAAAGATCTGTATCTTCAAACTTCGAAGTCGATTTTGCGGGATGAAGTGATACTGAATTATAATTCGGTGGAGCAACTATCTTCGAATCCAGGCGCAGTGCGACTCTTGGCAAATATCAAAAACTCAAAAATCGGTTTTGCCGATATTTTGAACTTGGTGCCAACGCTCAGAAATACAGCACCTTTCGATAAATATCCAAACGCTACGCTTGACATCAATGCCAATCTTAACGGTTTGGTGAACGATCTTTTGATCAATGAACTGAAAATTTCAGGTCTGGATCAATTGCGAGTGATTGCTTCCGGAAGAATCAAAAATGCGATGAATCCTGACCAGTTGTACTACGATTTGAAAATCGGAGAATTGGCTTCATCCGGAAAAACGGTTTTTAATTTGATACCGAAAGGCACGATTCCGCCAAATATTTCCTTACCGTCGCATTTCAGCATCAAGGGTTTTGCGAAAGGAACTACGAAAGTCGTCAATACCAATTTGACGCTCTATTCTACGCTCGGAAATGCAGCAATCAGTGCAAAATTAGATATGCGGCGCAAGAATCGCGAGTTGTACGATGTGAAAGCCAACTTGCAGAATCTTCAGGTTGGGAAATTCATTCAGAACAAAGACATCGGCGGCGTTACGGCTCAAATTTCTGCAAAAGGCGAAAGTTTCGATTTCAAAAGGGCCAATGCCAATCTTGTGGGAACCGTTCGGTCCGCGACTTACAACGGTTATCGTTATCAAAATATGAACCTCGTTGGCAAGATCAATCGCGGCGTTTACCAGATAGTTCTCACATCAAAAGATCCGAATGCCAACTTAAAATTGACGGCTTCTGGCCTTTACAATGATAAGAATCCAACCGTTAAACTGAATGGAAATATCACCAAATTGGATCTCTACAAGCTTAGATTTTACAGTTCGCCGATGATATTGGCTGGTTTGATTGACGGTGATTTCAAAAACCTGAATCCGGATGATCTCAACGGATATCTGACGCTGAAAAACTTCGCCATTTCTGATACCAAAGAAGTGTATCCGGTTCAAGAAATGAATCTGGTGGCGGTTTCAACAGCAGATTCTACGCAGATCAAGTTTAATTCGCAAATTGCCAATCTGGAGCTGAAAGGGAAATATAAGTTAACTCAAATTTTTGGTTCATTGTCCCAGACGGTGAATCAGTATTACCAATTCCAAAAACCGGGGAAAGCGGCTAAGATAGACGCAGAACAATACTTCACACTGAATGCAAAAATTAAAAATGATGATCTGATAAGGAAATTCGTTCCCGATTTGAAGAGCTTTGAAACCATCAACATTACAGGAAATTACAACGCCGATTCTCAAAAAATAGAACTCGAAGCCCAGCTTCCTCAAATTATGTATGGCGCCAATTCTTTGGAAAGGACGGCTCTTAAAATCACCAATGGAAATCAAGCTGTGCAGTACAATCTGGATGTCGCCGCTTTGAAAAGCGAGAGTTTCTCTCTCACTAAAGTGAATATCAATGGCGATGTCGCGGAGAATATCATTACTTATAATATATCGACAAAAGACGAAAAAGATGACACGCAATTCTTGATTTCTGGCAATGCAAAATCCTTGAACGACATTACGGAAATTTCTCTAAATCCAAACGGCTTGAAGTTAAATTATGCGGATTGGGCAGTTGCCGAGGGAAATAAAATTCAACTTAGCAGCCAGGGTATTTTTGCGGATAATTTTCGGCTGACGAACGGTGGGAGCGAGATTTTGGTACAGTCGGAAAACAATTCACCGAACAGTCCGCTGAATATTTCTTTGAAGGATTTTAAAATCGAGACCATTACGGAGATCATCAAAAAAGACTCGTTGCTTGCAAAAGGAACGATCAACGGAACTGCTCAACTGCGGGATCTAAGCAAAAAAATGACCTTCACATCGGATATAAATATTGCCGATTTATTTGTGTACGGAAGTCCGGTCGGCAATTTGTCTGTGAAGGCCAAGAATACTTCTGCAGATGTGATTAATGCCGATATTGCGCTTTCCGGGAATGAAAATGATGTGAAAATTACGGGAAATTACAACACCGCAGCAAGCCGTTTTGATTTGAATTTGGCAATGAACAAGCTGCAGATGAAAACCCTACAAGGTTTTACGATGAATGCAATAACCAATGCGGAAGGCTATCTTTCCAGTAAATTGAAGATCAGCGGAACGGCAACCGAGCCCAAAATTATTGGCGATGTAATGATGAATAATGTGGGAATGATGATTGTCCAGACCGGAAGCGATTTTCGGAAAATCAATGATAAAATTTCATTTACCAATCGCGGAATTGAGTTCGATAATTTCAAAATCAATGACAAGGACGGAAATTCGCTTAAAATAGACGGGCAAGTTTTGACGCAGAATTACCGCGATTTTGATTTCAATCTCGATGTCAATGCCAAAGATTTCAAAGTTGTGAATTCAGAAAAATCAGATGATGCATTGATGTACGGCATTCTATCCATCGATGCGGCTTTGCAAGTTCGAGGAAACTTAGATTTACCGAAGGTGGACGGCAGTTTAGCAGTCGCCGACGATACAGATTTTACATTTGTTTTGCCACAGTCCAGCCCGTCATTGCAGGAAAGAGATGGCATAGTAGAGTTTATAGATCAAGATCAGTTGGCATTAAATAAAACCATTGTCGCAGATTCTCTTAGTGCCAAAAGCAAGATCAAAGGAATGGACGTGAGCGTGAATATCGAAGTGAGCAAAGAAGCCAAAATGTCCATCATCATTGATAAAGCCAATGGAGATTTTGTAAAACTGCAAGGTGACGCCCAACTTACAGGCGGCGTAGATCCATCTGGAAAAACAACTTTGGTCGGTGTTTACGAAGTGGAGAAGGGAAGCTATGAGATGAGCGTCAGTCTTCTGAAACGCAAATTCGACATCCAAAAGGGTAGCACCATCACTTGGACTGGCGAGCCTACCGCTGCTATTTTGGATCTCACTGCTGTTTACAAAACGCAGGCGGCACCCTTGGATCTGGTGGAACAGCAGATCAGCGGAGAAAGTGTAGCCGCGCTTAATCAGTACAAACAGAGAATGGAATTCAATACCTTGCTTCAAATGAAAGGCGAATTGCTGAAACCGGTTATTACGTTTGACATTACGACAGAAGAAAAAGATAATTCTGTTTCCTCCGACGTGAAAGATATTGTGGATCAAAAACTTACACAATTGAGAACCGATGAAAACGAAATGAATAAGCAGGTCTTTGCTTTGCTGCTGCTCAATCGTTTTATTGGAGATAATCCTTTTGAAAATAGTGCCGGACTCTCCACCGAGACGATGGCGAGACAAAGCGTGAGCAGAATTTTGTCTCAGCAATTAAACAATATGGCATCGGATCTCATCAAAGGGGTTGACCTTAATTTTGATTTGGAGTCCTCCGAAGATTATTCTACAGGAACTCAAAATACCCGAACAGATCTAAACGTGGGTCTGAGTAAAAAATTACTGAACGACCGTCTGAAAGTTTCTGTGGGAAGCAATTTCGGCTTAGAAGGAGATGCGAGACCCAATGAAAATACGACCAACATCGCCGGCGACGTTTCGGTAGATTACAGCCTTTCAAAAGATGGCAGATATATGCTGAGAGCGTATCGCAAAAATGAATACCAAGTGGCTTTGCAAGGCCAGATCGTAGAAACAGGCGTGGGCTTTATCATCACTTTGGATTATGATAAATTTCGAGAAATCTTCCAAAGCTCGAAAAAGGAGAAACGAAAAAGAGAAAAAGAAAAGACCAATAACCAAGTTGTAGATTTTAAATAATGAAGAGCCGATTTTCAAACCATTTCAAATCCCTCATCGCCGCCTCATTTTGTATGATGATTTCCTCGTGCAGCAATACAAAATTCCTCAAAGAAGGACAAATGCTGTACACAGGCGCGGAAGTGAAAATCAAAAACGACAGCCTTCCAAAAAAGCAGAAAAAAGCATTGCAAGCAGAACTGGAGGAAAATCTGACTCCGAAACCAAACTCAACGTTTTTCGGTTTAAGACCCAAATTGTACGCCTACAACAGTACCAAAGAACCCAAGAAATACAAGGGATTCAGGTATTGGTTGAAGTACAAGTTTGGAGAAAAACCCGTTCTGCTGGGCGATGTGGATAGAGAATTCAATAAAGATATTCTAATTAATTATTCCGAAAACAAGGGCTATTTCAATGCGCAGGCCACTTACGATACCGTATCGAAGAACAAAAAGGCACAAGTGATTTATGATGTCAAGCCAGGAAACCAGTATCTTATTAGTCAAGTCAAATTCCAGGAAGATTCGACTTTGGTCAATAAAGAAATTCAGAATTTGAAAGACAAGTCATTGCTGAAAGTGGGAAATCCGTTTGATTTGGCCGTCATCAAAGCAGAGAGAGAAAGAATTGATAACGGATTGAAGGAGAAAGGCTTTTATTATTTCCATCCCGACAATATCATTGTGCAGGCAGACAGTACGGTGGCGAAGACTCATAAAGTGGAACTCAATGTCAAACTAAAAGAGCAGACGCCCGAGTTGGCCACGCAACAATTTTCCATCGATAAAGTGGTTGTTTTTCCAAATTATAACATCCGCGATGTGAAAAAAGGAAAGTATAAAATCCCAATCGATAAGGATTCTCTGTCGAAATATGCTTATGAGGATATTTATGTAATCGATCCCCAACAAAAATTCAAACCCAAAATTTTTGACCGCGCTTTATACTTCAAAAGAGGAGATATCTACAACCGCAAAGATCATAATCTCACCTTGAATAGACTGATCAGTTTGGGAGTTTTCAAATTTGTAAAAAACGAGTTCGTAGTGACCGATTCTCTGAATCATCAATTTGATGCCTACTACCTCTTGACACCCAGACAATTCCAATCCCTTCGGTTGGAAACTTTGGGAAGAACGAATTCTGCAAATTATGGTGGCGGCGAAGTGAATCTGAACTATACGCATCGCAACTTTTTCCGAGGTGCCGAGCAGTTCAAAGCCTCAATCTATGGCGCTTTCGACGTGCAACTTGGCGGGCCAAAAGACGCCAACAACATCGTGCGCGTAGGTGCCAATACAGAACTTTCTATCCCCAGAATCGTGGCGCCTTTCCGTTTTAATTCTTCCAGCGCGTTTGTTCCCAGAACCAATATGAAATTGGGCTACGAGTACCAAAGCCGCACGCAGTTGTACACGCTTAGCAACTTCAATGCTTCTTTTGGATACGTTTGGAAAGAGAATGTGCGGAAGGAACACGATCTTAAACTACTGGAAGTCACGATGGTAGCCCCGCAAACCGTGACCGAAAAATATCAGGAACAGATTGACGGCAATCCCGAGTTGGGAATTCCGGCCAATCCTACCCTTGGGAGGGTTGTGGAAAAGCAGTTGATTTTCGGACCTACTTATGCCTATACTTTTACCAACACGATTTCGCCAAAGACCAATACCATCTATTACCGCGGAATGCTAGATCTCGCCGGGAATATTACGGGACTTCTAAGTGGTGGCAATGTGAAAAAAGGCGATCAAAAAGAACTTTTTGGCGTTCCGTTTAGCCAATACGCAAAGACGGAACACGATTTCAGATACTATCACAAATTCAATGAAAAAACAAGTCTTGCAACGCGAATCATCGCCGGGGTGGCCTATCCCTATGGAAATTCGGAGTATGTACCATATTCCAAGCAATTTTTTGTGGGTGGCAGCAACAGCATCCGGGCTTTCAGAGCAAGAACATTGGGGCCAGGAAGTTATGATCCCACTTCGCAAAATGCAACATTCTATTTTGATCAATCGGGGGATATCAAGTTGGAAATGAATGCGGAATACAGAGCCAACCTTTATAAATTCCTGAATGTGGCAGCCTTCGTAGATGCCGGGAATATTTGGTTAATAAATGACGATATCGACGAAAATGGCGTTATCACAAGACCCGGCGGAAAATTCTCAAAAGATTTCTTGAGCGAACTTGCCGTTGGTGCCGGAGTGGGTTTGAGACTCGACTTTTCTATCCTGATCCTGAGGCTGGATCTCGCGATGCCACTGCGGATTCCTTATTACGAAAAAGGCGACCGATGGGTCTTCGACAGGATTAATTTTGGCGATAGCGCTTGGAGAAAAGATAATCTGATTCTCAACATTGCGATCGGATATCCTTTTTAAAAATATGAGCTAAAAGCAATGTTATAAGGGCAGCATAAACCAAAACGTGCTTCCTTGTCCGATTTTGCTCTCCGCCCCGATTTTTCCGTTGTGTTTTTTGATGATCTCGGCGCAGATGTACAGTCCCAATCCGAGGCCTGAATAGGATTTGCCCGAGTGATCGGCCCGGAAGTAGCGGTCAAAAAGCTGGGGAAGAATGGCGGCTTCAATGCCTTCTCCGAAATCTTTCACAGATACTTTTACTTCATTTTTTAGGGATTCTATATTGATGTGGATTTCGGTGGAATCGGAGGCGTATTTTACCGCATTATTGACCAAATTGATGATCACTTGTTCGATGCGGTTTTCGTCTGCATAC
Organism: Weeksellaceae bacterium; assembly: GCA_022013695.1. GTDB lineage: Bacteria > Bacteroidota > Bacteroidia > Flavobacteriales > Weeksellaceae > Epilithonimonas. The sequence continues at coordinate 11,801 of JAKLPS010000024.1, read as the reverse complement.
ACTTCCAAATTTTGGTCGCCGTGAATTAGAATTTTATATTTTCCCTCCATTCTGATGTGATTGCAACTGTTGGAAAGCATCTGGAACAAGTTGAATTTTGTTTTCTCCAGTTTCAGCTGATCCTCATTCATTCTTCTCATATTGAGTAGTTCATCTATCAAATTGACCATAGTGTCTACGCTTTTTGCAGACTGCTCTATGAGTTTGCGGTGTGTTTCCGAGAATGGTTTTTCCTTCAGCCGATCTAGCAATTGTATCGACGCTTTCAAGATAGTAAGCGGTGTTTTCAGCTCGTGGCTTGCGATGCTGAGGAAGTCATCTTTGCGCTGATCGAATAATTTTTTTTCCGTAATGTCGGCGGTCATCCCCACCATTCGGTCTGCCACGCCGTTGGCATTGTATCTCGGTCGTCCGTGCGCCTGGATCCAGTGGATCGAGCCGTTGCGCCACTTCACGGGATATTCGGTTTTATAGATGCTGTTGTTCTTGATGGATTCCTGAACCAAATTTCGCACCCGCTCGTGGTGCTCGGGCAACATCGCGCCGAAAAGATCGCCGTAAGTAAATTCTTCTTCCGGGGAGAATCCGAAATTTCTTTTGAACTGGTCGCTGCTCTGCATTTTTCCTGTTGTAAAGTCGACTTCCGTAGATCCTAGGCTGCTCGCATCCTGAGCAATCTGCAGACGGGTATTGATCTCATTGAGCGTTTCTCGGGAGTTGACCTCGTCTGTTACGTCTGTTGCCACCACCAGAATAGCATTGCTTTTCCCCTTGGAGTCGCAAATCGGTTTGTAAACAAAGTTGAGATAGCGGTCGGTCAATATTCCATCGTTTCGTAGAACTGCTTTATATTCTTTTCCATAATAAGCTTTACCAGATTTATAAACATCTGCCAAAATATTCAGGAACAGCTGTTCTTTGATTTCGGGAAGAGCAGCGTTGAGGGGCATCCCAATCACAGATTTGTCTTTGCCCCAAATGTTCAGAATGGCATCATTAACGATGTCAATTTCAAAATTTTTGCCTTTAAGAGAGGCCATTGGTACTGGCGAATGCTCCACAAGAGTTCTGAAACGGTTTTCGCTCTCGGCCAAAGTATTATTGAGCTGTTCCAGCTGAATCTTGAATTTGATAAGCTCTTTATTAGCATTTTCCAGCTTTGTATTGATAGATAAAAGCTCCTCGTTTGTTATTTGATATTCTTCATTCAATTCGCCAAGATCTCTTGTCAATTTCTCTTCCGCCGCAGCTTTTTCTATGACCATCTTTCTAGCTTCCATTCTCTCGGAAACTTCGAACGCCGTATGAAGAATGTAAGCAGTTTTCCCGTTTTCATCCAAAATCGCTTTGTACTGAAAATCAAAATAAAAATTTTGAAGCACACCGTCTATCTCCAGAATTGCAGGATAATCTTTTGCAAAGTAGGTTTCGCCGGAATGCCAAACTTCCTTTAAGATACGGAGAAAAGGCTGTCCCGACAACTCGGGAAGGGCCTCATGAAAATCTTTGCCAACTACTGCTCTGTCTTTCCCCCATAATTTCAGCATGGCTTCGTTGGCGCTGATGATTTTTATTTCCTCGCCACTGTACACAGCAGTAGCGTTCGGCGACTGAAAAAGTACGCTGAGTAAATGCTCGGGTTTTATGTAATTGGGCGAATTCATTAAGACTAAAAATATGATACAAATATAATTATTATCCAGGAAATTTTTAGGATTTCCGCTTTACAAAAGGTTCGATATTTTTAAATTATTTGGTGACGTGTTAAATAGTATTGGATCGATTCTGAGTTCCTCAAATTTCCGATAATTGAATAAATCCGGCGGAAATTGATACTTTGTAAATCATTCATCATCTGTAAACTGCGAAACCAATGCTTTTCAAATAGTGGCAAAGAAATTGTGTATCAGTAAATATTAAGCTAACTTTAAAAAATGGATCACTATGAGCATTTCTTACTATGATTTTAAAAATCTACCCAATCATTCCCAATGTGACATTGTTCTGAATCAAGGTCAACTGATGAATGAAACAGTAAAAGACGAGTTAAAGTTTGTTCTCTATGAGATTTCATCTTTCTCAGTGGAGATTGTCTATAGCAAGAATAACAGGATTGCAGCGCTGAATGTTTTTCAAAATAAGTCGGTTTACGCCTACTAGAAACATCAATTTTCTAACAAGATTTACTTCAACTCTAAAAAAGGTCGTATTTTTTAGATAATAATTACAAAGCCCGAGAATTTCTCGGGCTTTGTTATAGGTAAGCAGCAAAGATCTATTTCAATGTGAATTTCACTTTAGTTTTGATGTTGTCAGACGAATTTCCGATTAGCGCTTCAAAATCTCCTGGTTCTGCTACCCAAGCGTGTTTATCGGCATCGAAAAAGCTCAATGCAGCCTTGTCAATGGTGATGCTCACTTCTTTCTCCTCGCCGGGATTAAGGAATATTTTTTCAAATCCTTTCAGCTCCTTTAGAGGTCGGGGAAGAGAAGATTTCAAATCCGAAATGTAAAGTTGAGCGACTTCTGCGCCTGCTTTTTTACCCGTATTCTTCACCGTAAAAGTGAAGGTGATCTTATCACCTTGCGTCATGGTGGTTTTATCCGCCTTGGCTTTTCCAAAATCAAATGTGGTATAACTCAGTCCGTGACCGAAGCTGAAAAGCGGCTTGATCTTCTGCGTATCGTGCCAGCGGTAACCAACAAAGATTCCTTCATTGTAGGAAATATTAATCGGGTTTTCTTGATTTTTTCCTTTTCCGGCCGCCAGCTCTTCTTTATTTCCCGGATACTCTCCAAGGCGGTGCGCAGCATTGTCTTCTAACTTGACGGGAAATGTAAATGGTAATTTGCCAGAAGGATTTGTATCGCCTGAAAGCACCGAGGCCAGCGAATGCCCGGCTTCCGAACCCAAATACCAGGCTTCTACAATCCCCGGCACATCCTGGACCCAAGGCATTGCAACCGCATTTCCAGAAACCAAGACAACGGCTAGATTTCTGTTGGCTTTCGCCAAAGCAGCGATCACATTATCCTGATTATAAGGCAAGCCGTAGCTTTTTCTATCGGCTCCTTCTGCATCTTGATGGTCAGATTTATTAAGACCACCGATGAAGATTACAAAATCCGACTTTTTTGCCAAATCGACCGCTTCGTTCAACAGAACGTCGGCAGAGCGATCGTCTTTCAAATTTTGTCCCGACTTTACACCGTTGTATTCCCCGCCCGGATCGCCAACGTAACCTCTTGCAAATTTCACTTCCGCTTGCTTCCCAAATCTAGATTTGATCCCGTCTATCGGCAAGGTTTCGTACTTTGCTTTCAGGGAGGAAGATCCACCGCCAACGGTCATCATTTTGATGGCATTCTCACCGATTACAGCTATGGTTTTGACTTTGTTGAGGGCTATCGGAAGAACATTTCTATCGTTTTTCAGCAAGACAATTCCTTCCTCACCGATGTGTTTTGCAACAGCCTTGTGCTCTTCAGAAGCGATGCTGCCCAAGGGCTTGTTCTTGTTCATCGTGGTTTTGTAAGCTAAATTCAGGAGTCTGCTGACCTTGTCGTCCAGTTCTTTTGTGCCAACTTTTCCTGATTTAATCAAATTGAGATAGGGTTGCGCCAGATAATAATTATCGTAGGCATTTTTGGTTCCTGCAGAAAGTCCGTTCGTCCAGCTACCAAATTCGAGATCCAAACCGTTTTTGATGGCTTGCTCTGTATTGTTCACAGCGCCCCAATCGGAGATCACGACGCCTTTGTAGTTCCATTCGCCTTTAAGAATGTCATTGAGCAAATATTGATTTTGGCTGGAATACTGGTCTTTGTATTTATCATAGGCGCCCATTATGGTCCACGAATCGCCTTCGGTAACTGCTGCTTTAAAAGCAGGTAAATAGATCTCGTACATTGCTCTGTCGTCCACTTTGACATTACTAGTGTGTCTAAACATTTCCTGATTATTAAATGCAAAATGCTTCACAGAAGTGGCGACACCATTTGACTGAACGCCTTGAATATATGGCACTGCCATTTTGGAAGTCAGGTAAGGATCTTCTCCCATATATTCGAAGTTTCTGCCATTCAGTGGTGTTCGGTAAATGTTGACGCCTGGTCCCAAGAGAATATCTTTTTTACGGTACCGAGCTTCTTCTCCTAAAGCTTTTCCGTAACTCCAAGACATTTTCTTGTTCCAGGTTGCTGACAATGCGGTCAGTGCGGGATAGGCTATTATTGAATCGTTTGTCCAGCCGGCTTGATCCCACTCATCCCATTTCACTTCTGCTCTTACGCCGTGTGGGCCGTCTGTTGTCCAAAATTCTGGGATTCCCAGTCTTGGGACGCCGGCAGAACTGAACTTAGATTGTGCGTGGAGCATTGCCACTTTTTCTTCCAGCGTCATCCGTGAAAGCGCATCTTGAACTCTTTGCTCCACAGGTTTAGAGTCATCCAAATAAATGGGAAGTGTTTTATTTTGAGCTTTTGAAGCTGAATATGTGAGGGATAGAAGGCTTAGAAAGACAAATTTCTTCAACATAAAACTTTTTTTAATGGGTATTCACAAATGTAATAAAACTTTATTATCTCGCTGTGAGAAAATAGAAAATTTTATGCAAACCTTGACATGTTTTTAGAATAGTTAAAACAAAAATCTGATAAGTTTCAGACTCATTATTTCAGGAAAAACCAAGAAACGGTATTAAATTATTTTGATGGTATCGGGCTCGTTCACATCCAGTCGGTCGAGCAGCGTTTGAATATTTTCCAAGTCTTTCAAAACTTTGTTATACGATGCTCTGGCATAGTCTGCAAATGAGGAAGTTATTTTCCGGTCATCAATTTTTGTCGAAATATTGGTTGCCGGTTTTTGTGCTATTTCATCTTCGTAATTTTCCAAAAATTCTTTGATGATTTTTCTTTTTTTCTTGCAACTGGTTTTTTTTCTCAATTTCTGTAGAGAACTTATCAGATAAGGGCTGTCATTATAAGGATCAACGTAATCTGCCTTTTCCGCCTCTTCATTATAGATTGGATAAATTGTATGACTACTTGTTTTCGAAAAATTTTTATTAAAAACCATGATTGATTAATTGGTTAAGTTTTAAATGCATATTAAGAATTGTCTAATTTTTCCACATCAATTTGCAGACCAAGCTTTTGTGAAGTCGTGTAGCAAAAAAAAATATCTATGTTTAATTCTATCTGACATCGAGTTTTTTTTTAATTTGCAGTTCAAAATTTTGGTGAGAAGCCAGTGTTCCTGTTAGCAACGGCAACCGCCCCAGGCGGCGGCAAAAATGTGCTTGCTGCTTTGGAAGCAATAGACCCTTTTGGCGGAGCGCAAATCATGCAAAGCTTTGTTTTACCGAAATTCAAAGACAGTTTTGATACGGAAAAAGGGATTTCGGACCAGGAAAAGAAAGCCGAATTCGAAGAAAAATTGGAGCTTGTTAAAAACTTTTTTCGGTAAGCCTTTGGAATGTTATTGTCAGAATGCATAACTTTGTCATCAAATAAGGATAATGAAAATTCAACAAGTTCAGATAGAGAAATTTCCTAATTCTTGCCAAGAGAATTGCAAAAACACCTCTGAATTTGTGAAAAAAAATAGCGGCCGATAATCTCTACGATTGTCGGCTTTTTTTGTTTGACTATTGACCGCTGAAAAATGAATACTATCGGCCTTTAATCCGATCAAAAAATTAAAATGAGCAATACCTACAAATCTGCCGGAGTCGATAAAGAAGAAGGCTACAAAACCGTAGATAAAATCAAATCTGCCGTGGCCGAAACGCATAATAAAAACGTCCTCAATTCGCTGGGCAGCTTTGGCGCTTTCTACGAAATTGCGGGCTACAAAAACCCAGTTTTGGTTTCCGGAACCGATGGCGTTGGCACCAAGTTGAAAATCGCTTTGGACACCAAGCAATACGATTCTATCGGCATCGATTGTTTCGCGATGTGCGCCAACGATATTCTCTGCCACGGCGCAAAACCCCTGTTTTTTCTGGATTATCTGGCTTGCGGAAAGCTCGATTCAGAAATTGCGGCTCAGATCGTTTTGGGAATGGTAAAAGCCTGCAAAGACAACAACTGTGCCTTAATCGGTGGCGAAACGGCTGAAATGCCGGGAATGTATCAACCCGGTGATTATGATGTTGCGGGATTCTGCGTGGGCATCGTGGAAAAAGACCAAATCATCGACGGCTCCAAGATTCAAAAAGGAAATAAGATCATTGTGATCCCAAGTTCAGGCTTTCATTCCAACGGATTTTCTTTGGTCAGGAAAATATTCTCAGATTTTGAAGAAGAATTTGAAGGAAAGCCTTTGTACGAAACACTCTTGGTGCCTACCAGATTGTATTATCAGGACATTCACAAAGTTCTGGAAGAGGCGCCCCTCTGCGGAATAGCGCATATCACCGGCGGCGGATTGTACGAAAACGTTCCAAGAATCATTCCGGAAGGCCTTTGCGCCACAATCGATGCTTCTAAAATAAAAATCCCGACCATAATGCTGGAACTGGAAAAACGTGGAAATATCGCCCGTCAAGAGATGTTTGGCACCTTCAATATGGGTGTGGGAATGGTTTTGGTAGCAGACGCCGAGCATAGCGAAAAAATTCTCGATCTTTTAGAAGATGCCTATGAAGTAGGAGAAATTACAGAAGGAAGAGAGAAAATAAAATTATCAATCTAACAATTTAATATTGTATCAGGGTACCCATTAATTCATTGTTAAATTGTTAAACTGATACATTGTTACATTAATTTAATGAAGAACATTACCATTTTAATTTCAGGCTCGGGAACCAACCTTCAACGCATTATCGATTGTATTGATAGCGGCGAAATTAGAAAGGCAAGAATCATCCAGGTCATTGCTGACCGAGAATGTTACGGACTGCAAAGAGCCGAAAAGCATCGCATTCCGACCCGATTGATAAAAAGAGGAAAAAATTTTTCGCAAGAACTTGATAAAGCCATCCCGCAAAATACCGATTTGATTGTGCTTGCCGGTTTTTTATCCATTCTGAAACCAGAATTCTGCGAAAAATGGAAGGGCAAAATCATCAATATTCATCCGGCCTTATTGCCAAAATTCGGCGGCAAAGGCATGTGGGGACATCACGTTCACAATGCAGTGATTGAAGCAGGTGAAAAAGAAAGTGGCGCAACGGTCCATTTCGTGACGTCGGGCATCGATGAGGGCGAGATTATTCTACAAAGAAAATTTGAAATTGATGAGAATGACACGCCAGAAACTTTAGCCGAAAAAGTTCATCAAGTAGAATACGATATTTTTCCAAAAGCAATTGATTTGGTTTTGAATAGATGATATGAATAGATTAAAAATAAAATCTAAGTCAATAAAAGTAGAAATCCGGAGGTGAAAGAACCGGTGAGTCACAGTTTGAATAAGCTGTAAAAAGTAAAAATCAAAGAAAAAAGTATGAGCAAAAAGAGAGCACTTATAAGCGTTTCTGATAAAAATGGTCTGGTAGATTTCGCAAGATTTCTCGAAGAACGAAACTACGAATTGATCTCCACAGGCGGCACCTTCAAGCATCTGAAAGACGCAGGATTAAGTCCGATTCAAATCGATGAAATAACCGATTTTCCCGAAATGCTGGATGGCAGAGTGAAAACTTTGCACCCCAAAGTTCACGGTGGACTGCTGGCCGTCCGTTCCAACGAAGCGCATATGAAAACGGTTCGGGAGCACGGCATTGGTCTGATTGATATGGTGATCGTGAATCTTTATCCGTTTTTTGAAAATGTAAACAAAGATATTTCGCTCGACGAAAAAGTAGAATTCATCGACATCGGCGGCCCTTCGATGTTGCGCTCTGCGGCTAAGAATTTCAATTCTGTGGTGGTTCTAACAGATGTGAATGACTACGAAATCGTGAAAAAAGAAATGTCAGAAAACGGCGAATCAACGTTTGAAACCAGAAAGAAACTCGCAGGGAAAGTCTTCAACTTGACCGCTGCGTACGATGCCGCAATCTCCCAAATGCTTTTGGATGAAGAATATCCAACGTATTTGAATGCCTCTTTCAAAAAGGTTTCAGATTTGCGATATGGCGAAAATCCGCATCAGACGGCGGCTTATTATACTTCGACTTTCGAAAATGGCGCGATGAAAGATTTCGAAATTTTGGGAGGCAAGGAACTGTCTTTCAATAATTTGAGAGATATGGATTTGTGTTGGAAAGTGGTGAATGAATTCAAAGAGGAAATGGCGTGTTGCGCCGTAAAACATTCGACGCCTTGCGGCGTTGCGGTTGGAAGTTCGGCTCTGGAAACTTATGTAAAAACGTTTGAATGCGATCCGGTTTCGATTTTTGGAGGCATCATCGGGATGAATTATAAAGTAGATGCCGAGACGGCTGAGGAACTGAACAAAACCTTCCTCGAAATCGTAATGGCAACCGACTTCGATGATGAGGCTTTGGAAATCTTAAGAAAAAAGAAAAATCTACGAATCATTAAAATCAAAAATCCGGTCACAGACAAGCAAACTTGGGTAAAAATAGACGGTGGAATGCTGGTGCAGAGCGCGGACAACCAGTTCTCCGAAGATATCAGGCTAATGACCAAAACCGCTCCCACAGAAGCACAAAAAAAAGCCTTGCTATTCTCACAAAGAGTGGTGAAATATGTAAAATCCAATGCCATCGTGGTTTCAAACGGTGTTCAGGCAATCGGAATCGGTGGCGGACAAGTGAACAGGATTTGGGCAACGCAGCAAGCGATAGAAAGGGCAAAAGAGAAGTTTGACGGCGAGCTGGTGTTGGCTTCAGACGCGTTTTTCCCGTTCAGAGATGTGGTCGATTTTTGTGCGCAGGAAGGCATCAAAGCGATCATTCAGCCGGGCGGAAGTATGAGAGACAACGATTCGATAGAAGCGGCAAACGAGCATCAAATCCCTATGCTGTTCACAGGAATGAGACATTTTCTGCATTGATTTTAAATCAATCCTTAAATTACTGATCCTTCCCGAAGTGAAAATTCTTAAAAAAATATCGAATATTTTTTGGAAAATCCGGACAAAATTCAGCTTCATAAAAATCGGTCGGCTTTCAAATTATATTTACTTTTGGGACAAAATTTAAAGAATGGGGATTTTCGATGATACAAAGCTGGCATTTGCCGATAAAACCGACGCTCAGCTCAGAAAAGCATATTGGATGTTCAAAGCGATCGAGCGGCCGGCGCTCACGAATATTGGCGTTTCACTCCTTAATTTTACCGTTAAGCATCATTTCCCTTTTGTTGATAAAATCGTGAAGCAGACGCTGTTCGAACAGTTTTGCGGCGGCGAAACCAGAGAAGAAAGTACGGCTGTGGTGCGACAGATGTTCCGGCGGGGCGTGGGCAGCATCTTCGATTACTCTATTGAAGGAAAAGAAGAGGAGCAGACCTTTGACGCGGTTTGCAATGAGATCAAAAATATTGTAAAATTTTCTGTCGGCAATCCTGCCATTCCATTTATCGTTTTCAAACCTACGGCGTTCGGTAGAATTGGTATTTATGAAGAAGTCGGGAAAGGAAAAGAACTTACAGCGAGCCAAAAAGAAGAGTGGAATAGAGTAGTGCAACGTTTTGACGAAGTTTGCAGACTTTGCTTTGAGCACGACAAAAAAGTGATGGTGGATGCTGAAGAATCGTGGATGCAAGACGCAGCCGACCAGCTTTGCGAAGAGATGATGGAAAAATACAATCGTGAAAAACCCATCGTCTGGAATACGCTCCAAATGTACAGGATCGGCCGCCTCGATTATATGAATGAGCATCTTGAAAGAGCTAAGAAACAGGGCTATTTCATTGGTTATAAGATCGTTCGCGGTGCCTATATGGAGAAAGAAAGAGAACGTGCTTCTAAAATGAAATATCCCGATCCCATCCAGCCGAGCAAAGAAGCAACTGATGACAACTACAATTCTGCGATTGATTTTGTGATGGCCAATATCGACAGGATTTCTGGGTTTTTCGGAACGCACAACGAGAAATCTTCTGAATTGATCATCGATCGAATGAGAAACGATCAATTTGAGCACAACAATCCGCATATTTATTTCGGACAGCTTTACGGAATGAGCGACAACATCACGTATTATCTTGCTGATAAACATTACAATGTCGCCAAATATCTCCCGTATGGTCCGGTGAAAGACGTGGTACCTTACCTAACGCGACGGGCTCAGGAAAATACTTCGGTTGCGGGCCAGACGGGCAGAGAACTTGGTCTGATTGACAAAGAATTGAAAAGGAGAAAAACTAATAGAATTTAGGTAGAAACGCTGCCAACTATAAGAAACTTAATTTTTTTGAAAATGGTTTTTAATAAATAATACATCATATCTCTTTTTTGTTATTTTATATTTAAAAATTATTATCTTTGCTTAATAAATTTTTAAAAAAATAAACATTATGAAAAAAACTTTACTACTTGTTGCATCTTTAATAATGGGATTCAACTATGCACAATCATTTGCGAACGGTGGACTATCAACTGGGGCTACCTCAAACAGCGGAGCCGCCGCACCTGCAGGCTATACTTGGTCTGAACTTCAGAATAATACTGGCAACACCACTGAAGCAAATACTACTATTGGCTGGGGAGGTACCTATTCTTCTTCCACCGCAAGTTATTTTTTGGCAGACGATTTTACAGTTCCTTTAAATGAAAAGTGGGAGATTAGCACCATAGATTTTTTTGCTTATCAAAGCAACTATGCAGGAACTACCTCACCTTTCAATACTGCGAGAGTTAATATTTACAGTTCCAATCCTTCTGTTTCTGGTGCTGTAAGTGTTTATGGAGATGATACTACCAACAGATTTGCCTCAACTGTGGACTCCAAAATTTATAGAATATCAAATTCAAAAGTGCCTACAACAGTGCCGGCACCGCTTACCAACAGGAAAGTCTGGAAAGTCACTGCCAATACACCGGTAACCTTATCCGCTGGTACTTATTGGGTCAAATACCAATTGCAGAATGTTGTGACGGCCAACGCAGGATTTTTACCACCTGTTACAGTGATTGGCTCAAGAGGACTGCCTAGTTTCAACGCACAGCAATATGATTTGACCAACGACATTTGGGTCACCCTAGTGGATGCTGGAAATCCAGCTACCGCGCCAGACTATATTTCCGATATGCCCTTTGTTATTACATATATCAAAACTACTTTGGGAGTAACGGAAACGCTGCAATATGACAACAGAATGCAAGTCTATCCAAATCCTGTAAAATCAACATTCCGAATCAACAATCCAGAAAAATTGCAGATTACGAGTGTAGAAGTGTTGGATATATCCGGAAGAATAGTTAAAATTTTGAAAGGCGCGGATGAGTTTGACGTTTCTGGTCTTGCAAAGGGAACCTATATGCTGAAAATCAAAAGCAATGATTTAACGAAAGTTACTAAATTGATAAAAGAATAATCATTTGTTTTGAAATAGAAAAGATCCGCTGCAATAGACTGCCCCCAAAAGATTAGACAAAATTAAACAATATTATTAGAGGAAAGAGTTCGGTACTGTACCGGACTCTTTCCTTTTAAATTGAGTCTTATTCTGTCGTGGTTGTAATAATTGATGTATTCTTTTATTTCTTTCTTAAGTTCATCAATTGTTCTAAACTTCTTGGTATAAAACATCTCGGATTTTAAGGTTCCGAAGAAGTTCTCTATCACCGCATTGTCCAGACAGTTTCCTTTTCTCGACATACTCTGCACGATTCCTTTTTTTTTCAAAAGCATCTGATAGGCTTTCATCTGATATTGCCA
>JAKLPS010000023.1 GCA_022013695.1 Weeksellaceae bacterium | reverse complement strand
TTTGTCAATTCTTTTAAAATAATTTTGTAGTTTTGAGTAAGATTGTTCATTTATTTAATTACTTGATAATCAATTAAATATACGGATTTTTATCCAATTGAACAATCTCTTTTTTATTTAATTCCTAAATGCACAACAGGTTTTTAATTATAAATTTAGCTGCGGTTACGGGCTGACGATTTTCGAATGCCGCCACATCGCCAAGCCGCCATCCGTTATATGAAGTCGCAGCTTCGAGCGGTAAAACTCCTCTCCTATTTTTCCCATGGTCAGATGTCCCCCGCTTCCGAAAATTTAATAACTTCAATATTAATCTTTGTTAAAAACTTGTGTTCTTTAATTTTTATAACATATTTTTGTGCAGTCATTGATTGAGTCTATCAATTTTGAAAAAAACTCAGGATAGATTAATAATCAAAAACATCAAAGTTATTTCTGATGACAAAATCCTACAACGATATTTTCGAGAACAATAAAAAATGGGTCGCAGGAAAATTGGCAGACGATCCCGAATATTTCCACAAGTTGGCCAAAACTCAACATCCCGATTATCTCTACATCGGCTGCTCCGACAGCAGAGCAACGGCAGAGGAACTGATGGGCGTTGGACCAGGCGAAGTATTTGTTCACAGAAACATCGCCAATGTGGTCAACACGCTGGATATGAGCTCCACAGCAGTAATCCAGTACGCAGTGGAACATCTGAAAGTGAAGCACATCATTGTCTGCGGACATTACAACTGCGGTGGTGTAAAAGCGGCAATGACGTCTCAGGATCTTGGACTTCTGAATCCTTGGCTGAGAAATATCCGCGATGTTTACAGGCTTCATCAGGAAGAACTGGACTCTGTAGCTGAAGCTCAAAAATACGATCGTCTTGTGGAACTGAACGTTCAGGAGCAATGCATCAACGTGATCAAAATGGCATGCGTACAGGAACGTTATATTTTAGATGAATATCCTATCGTTCACGGTTGGGTTTTCGACCTCAGAACCGGAAAAATTATCGATATGGAGATCGATTTTGAAAAGATTTTGAAAGACATCCAAAAGATCTATAACCTGACAAATTCCGACTGGGTAATGAGCAAAAAGAACAACAAAAATCTTCTTTAAGATCGATATGAAGTATTGGAGTATCATAACATTAACGATTTTTCTCAACTTTACGGCGCTTCCTGGGATTGCCGCCATATTGGGTTGGGAATTGCCGAGAATCAATGTTACGGTGAGCGAAGAAGAAACCCACACCAATACTTTTGTCCTCTACGAAAAAGCGATTCCACAACCTTTGGACATCCACGATTTTCTAAAATTTCAGGAAGCAACCCCCAAAAAGGCATCAGCGCCTGTTTTGGGAGCCAATTTCTACTTTTCCCCTTGTCTCAGTATTTTTTTACCACCTCCGGAAGCTTAATTCATATTTCGTTTTTCTGTAAACGATAATCTTGTTTGCTGTTTAATATTCACAGCAGGCCTTATTCTGTATTAAGTCAATCAACATTTTTTAGAATAATTGGTATTCAGTATCAGTGACTTCTGCTATATTATTATGCAAAAATCAAAATCTTTGATTGGAGGGATCAAAGAAAATTTCCCTTCCGGTCTTGTCGTTTTTCTTGTGGCACTGCCACTTTGTCTAGGGATCGCTTTGGCATCTGGCGCACCACCCCTTTCCGGCATTATTGCAGGAATTGTGGGTGGGATTGTCGTTGGCTCTATTAGTAATTCCAATATTTCCGTTTCTGGTCCGGCGGCTGGTTTGACGGCGATTGTTTTGGTCGCCATCACAGATCTTGGAGTGTTTGAACTATTTTTATGCGCCGGAATCATTGCAGGAATTCTCCAGTTGATTTTAGGATTTATCCGCGCCGGCAGCATCTCGAATTACTTTCCGAATAATGTGATCGAAGGCATGCTTGCCGGTATCGGAATCATTATTATTCTGAAACAGATTCCCCACGCATTAGGTTTTGACAGCGATTATGAAGGCCACGAATCTATCTTCGACAAAGGTCTCAATTTCGGCTATTTCGCAGAACTATTCGGAGCAATCACGCCTGGAGCAATTATCGTAACAGTGGTTTCAATCGCAATTTTATTGGCTTGGGATCACTTTACTGTTCTGAAAAGATTAAAACTGTTGCCCGGTGCGTTGATTGCCGTCATCGCAGGAATTTTATTAAATGAATTCTTTAAAATGACCGGAAGTTCTTTGGCAATTTCGGATAAGCATCTGGTGACATTGCCAATGCCCTCTTCGCTTGAGGATTTCAAAAATCTGATTACGTTTCCGGATTTCAGGGGCTTCACCAATCCAAAAGTCTGGATCGCCGGTGCAACGATAGCCATTGTGGCGTCTGTAGAAACTTTACTTTGCATCGAAGCATCGGACAGGCTGGATGTGCGACGAAGAATCACCGACACCAACCTGGAATTGAAAGCACAAGGAATTGGCAACATCATCAGCGCAGTTATAGGTGGACTGCCAATGACCTCTGTGGTGGTCAGAAGTTCTGCTAATGCCAATGCTGGAGCGACTTCCAAGTTGTCTGCGATTATTCACGGTGTTTTGCTTTTGATCTGCGTTTTGACCATTCCTTTTATTTTAAACCTGATTCCATTGGCAACGTTGGCAGCAGTATTGATTTTAGTGGGATATAAACTGGCAAAACCGGCAACGTTCAAACATTTTTGGCAAAAAGGCAAATACCAGTTCATTCCTTTCTTAGCAACTGTTTTAGCCGTCGTTTTCACAGATCTTTTGAAAGGTGTCGGGATTGGGCTGCTGATCTCGGTGGTTTATATTTTGCAAGGAAATATGAAAAGAGCTTACTATCTAAGCCGAAAAACACTGAACGAAGCAGACGAAATAACTATAAAATTGGCCGAGGAAGTCTCATTTTTGAACAAAGCAGCCATCAAAAAAACGTTGAAAAATGTAAAAGCCGGTTCCAAAGTCATTATTGATGCAAAAACAACCTCCTACATCACTACCGATGTTCTGGAGATGATCCAGGATTTTGCCAATGTGCGGGCCAAAGAAGAAGACATAGAAGTAGAGTTGATCGGTTTCAAAACCTCTTACAGAGATTACGCAAGCAACCAAGATTCGCACGTTGTCGTCAATCACAAACGAGCTATGTAGAAAGCTCGAAACAACAAAAAAGTCACCACAGAAATCAAATTTTCTCAAAAGAAACATTGGACGGTCGAATTCTTTCTTTTTGAAAATTTTGAATAACTTAAAAGAAGCGAAAAAAAAGCTTTTTTGGGTTTAAATAATTAATCATTCACACTTTATCAAAAATTTAAAATATATGAAAGCCCATACTTTCGAAACACAAGCGACGATCACGCCTGAGAAGGCATTAGAAATATTAAAAGAAGGAAACGGGAGATTCGTCAACAATCTAAAGGCAAACCGAGACCTCCTGGCACAAGTCAATGACACCAGGGAAGGCCAATGGCCTTTTGCGGTCATTTTGAGCTGCATAGACAGCCGAACCTCTGCAGAATTGATATTCGATCAGGGTTTGGGAGATATTTTCAGCGTAAGGATCGCTGGCAATTTTGTAAACCAGGATATTCTTGGATCTATGGAGTTTGGGTGTAACGTGGCAGGATCCAAACTGGTTGTCGTTCTAGGTCACACCAAATGTGGCGCTTTGAAAGGCGGATTAGATGCAGAGCAAATTGAACCTATGGGAATGGAAAACCTCAACCATTTGATTGGTCATTTCGATCACCTCATCAAAGGCATTATCCAAGATGGCGAAGAGCGTTCTTCAAAAAACGAAGATTTATTGGAAAGATTGAATCAGAGTAATGTCAGAAACGCACTGGACGAGATTCGCAATAATAGCACTACGCTCAAAAACCTTGAAGACGAAGGAAAAATTAAAATAGTGGGCGCCAACTATGATGTGGAAACCGGCGTGGTGACCTGGATATAATCATCTTTTTTTATATAATGAATTAGCTTTGCAGGCCGTGTAATTTATTTTATCCGGCTTGCTTATTTTCCGTTAAAAGCTGTCATCGTATTTTGGGTGCCGGCGAACACAAAAGATAAAGCAGCTTGGGAAAACTTTTCGATGCGTTCCGGAAGTTTTTCTTTTTCTTTCTCGTTCCATTGTCCTAGAACGTAATCAACCTGTTGTCCTTCTTTGAATTCAGCAGCAATCCCAAACCGGAGCCTTGCGTAGAGATTGGTGTCCAAGACGGTTTCAATATTTTTGAGTCCGTTGTGGCCGCCGTGACTTCCCTTCATTTTCATCCTCAAAGAACCGAAAGGCAAAGCAAGATCATCAGCTACAATCAAAACGTTTTCTAAAGGAATATTCTCCTTCTGCATCCAAAATCGGACGGCATTTCCAGAAAGATTAACGTATGTATCCGGCTTCAGGACAAAGACTTTTCGGCCTTTATATTTTCCTTCCGCAAGCAACCCAAAGTTTGAAGATTTGAACGATACTTCCAGTTTTTCGGCGATTTTTTCAGCGATTTTGAAACCGATATTGTGTCGCGTTTCTGTGTATTCTTCCCCTTTGTTCCCAACCCCGACAATAAGAAACTTCATCTTAAAAAATAATTAATATTGAAAGGCAATATGTTGATCGCCGGCAGTGCTTTTCGTTGGATAGTTTTCGGTGTCATAAGTATGCACAAAAGTCAATATCTGAGGCGCTGAACCGGTTTTAGAAACCGTTACCTTTTCTGCATTGTTAGCAGACACAAAATTGCCCGCTTGAGACGCAATACCTACTAAAAAAAGATTATACTCCATAGGAAGAAGTCTGTAAGGCGAGCTTTTCGAATCGTATGTGAAGGAAACCGATTGTGTGTCTGCACTCATTTCCAAATTCCCGCTCAGGGGATTGTAAACACCGTTTTTGGTCAGAGAATTTGTCATATTCTCTCCCTGAAATTCAAATGTCGTCTCGTAATAATATTTGAGAGGAATAGGGATGCTAAGTTCCTGAACAGAAATGACTTTGGACAACTTTCCCGCACTGAAGCTGTAAGTTGAGGTGATTTTGCCTGCGCCAGAGATTGTTGTAATTGTTTTATAAAGATCAGTTCCCGAATATTCAAAATCGGATGTCTGTAGGGCACTGTATATTTTGGAAATCTTATTGGCATTGTTGTAAGAAAGCGTGTAGACAGCGCCTGAATTATCTTTGAAAGACAACAGTTTTGAGCCGGAGTAGGAGTAGGTGATACTTTGGTCTTCAAATTGGCCGGCATCATTTTTTAGGTGAGAAGTCATTTGCTTCAATTGTTTTGTGACAGCGGTTCCGGTGCTGGTTGGGGTATAATGTACACCTATGAGGTAATCGCCATTAAAGTCCTGATCGGGATCGCAAGAGGCCAGCACAAAAATGCCCAAGATGATATAGAAAATGTGCAATAGTTTTTTCATTTGTCTTTTTTATAAATACAAAGTTAACTTTTTAAAATAAATCTTTTATGCTAATATTTTACTCAAAACCAAGTTTACCTCATCTACATCGGTCACGTTCTCCTTTCGCATCATCAGCTGGCTGTTCTTTTCTTTCAACGTGGCTTCCTTGGAATTTTGTGTAAGATAAGCAATTATTTTTTTGAATTTTTCGCTTTGGTAGAATTTATCCTGAGGATTCTGCGGAAAATATCCGAGAAACACTTTGTTCTTCACTACCAATTTTTCAAACCCAATTTCTGCGGCCAGCCATTTCAACTGCACAGATTTCAGAAGATTAACGGCTTCGTCGGGCAATTCTCCGAATCGGTCTTTCAATTCATTTTCGAATTTTTGAAGTTCATCTGCATTTTGGATTTCAGCCAATTTCTGATACAACGATAATCTTTCTTCTGTGGAACTCACGTAATGATCCGGCAGCATCAGCTCCAAATCTGTGTCGATATTGACTTCTTTATTGGATTTGAACAATTTCTGACGATCTTCTTCATTCTCGAACAGATTTTCAAAATCCTCATCATCCCGAAGTTCTTCCAAAGCTTCCTGCATTATTTTCTGATAGGTTTCGAAGCCCATCTCATTAATGAAACCACTTTGTTCCGCACCCAGCAGATCACCTGCACCACGGATTTCCAAATCTTTCATCGCAATCTGAAATCCGCTGCCCAAATCCGAAAATTGCTCGATAGCCTCCAACCGTTTTCTGGCGTCCGAGTTCATCATATCAAACGGCGGCGTTATCAAATAGCAAAATGCCTTCCGGTTGCTCCGCCCCACCCGCCCGCGCATCTGATGGAGATCTGCCATCCCAAACCGGTGCGCATCGTTGATGAAAATGGTATTCGCATTCGGCACATCCACGCCACTTTCGATGATGGTCGTAGCCACCAGCACGTCGTATTTTCCGTTCATAAAATCTAGAACGTTCTGCTCCAGTTGCTTGCCTTCCATCTGCCCGTGGCCGATGACGACTTTGGCATCGGGAACCAATCTTTGGATGAGTCCTGCGATATCCTTCAGATTATCAATCCTGTTATTAATGAAATAAACCTGACCATCGCGTTGGATCTCGTACGAAATGGCATCCCTGATAATCTCTTCGCTGAAGCCGATAATGTGTGTTTCCACAGGCTGGCGGTTGGGCGGTGGCGTTTTGATCACCGAAAGATCTCGTGCTGCCATCAGAGAGAATTGCAAGGTCCTGGGGATGGGCGTTGCGGTCAAGGTCAGCGTATCGACGTTGGTTTTCATCGTCTTTAATTTATCTTTTACAGAAACGCCAAATTTATGCTCTTCATCAATGATTAATAAACCTAGATTTTTGAATTTCACTTTTTCCGAAGCCAACTGATGCGTTCCGATCACGATGTCGATTTTCCCGTCTTTGAGTCCGGCGATCGTTTCAGATCTTTGTTTCGCCGTTCGGAATCGGTTGAGATACGAAATATTGACCGGGAAATCCTTAAGCCGTTCCTTGAAACTTCTGTAATGCTGAAACGCAAGAATGGTTGTGGGAACCAGCACCGCGACTTGTTTGCTGTCTGTTGCCGCCTTGAATGCTGCCCGGATTGCAATTTCTGTTTTTCCAAACCCTACATCGCCACAGATCAGCCGATCCATCACGCCTTCGTCTTCCATATCTTTTTTGACATCCCAAGTCGCTTTTTCCTGATCCGGCGTATCTTCGTAAACGAAACTAGCTTCCAGCTCATTTTGAAGATAAGAATCGGGCGAGAATTGAAATCCTTTGGCTGTTTTCCGTTGTGCGTAAAGCTTAATCAAATCAAATGCAATTTGCTTTACTCGCGCTTTTGTCTTTTGTTTCAGGGATTTCCACGCCGGCGAACCGAGTTTGCTCAGGACGACTTCTTTGCCTTCCGGTCCGTTGTATTTTGAGATTTTGTGAAGGGAATGAATGCTGACATAGAGCAGATCGCCGTTTTTGTACACCAATTTGAAACACTCCTGAATTTTTCCATCGTTATTCACCTTTACCAATCCCATAAATTTTCCAATGCCGTGATCGATGTGCGCAATGTAGTCGCCCACTTTCAAAGACATCAAATCCTTCAACGTCAGCTGTTCCGATTTGGCAAAACTGTCTTTGGACTTGTACCGTTGGTAGCGGTCGAAAATCTCGTGATCTGTGTAGATCAAAATCCGATGATCCAAATCCACAAAACCTTGATGAAGTTCGGATTTGAAACTTTTGAAAGGAATCTCGTGCTCCAGTTCCTCAAAAATCGATTGCAATCGTTCGCGCTGCTTCTCCGAGGAAAAAGAAATCCACGTGTCGAAACCTTGATCTTGTTTTGCCTCCAGATCTTGAATGAGTAATTCGAAATTCTTGTGAAAACTCGGTTGCGGTTTTTGATTGAGCTGCACCGAAACGCTGTTGGAAAAAGGCAAAAGCTGAGAATGATGACGATGCGAACTGAAATCGATGGTCTTAAAACTGGTGAGCTTGTTTTGGAAATCGTTTTCGGAGATGAAAAGTTCCTGCGGCGTGCGGTGCTTGATATCTTTGCTGAGCCTCCCGAACTGATCCAATGCTTTCTCATAGAAATTCTTAACCTTGGCAAAACCGAGATCGAGATTTTTCGTAACCACAAAACTGTCCTTGGCAATAAGATCGAAGAATGAAACTTTGCTACCGGAAACCGAAAAATTCATGTTGGAAACCAGCTGGAATTCCTTGATTTTTTCCATCGACAGTTGCGTTTCTATGTCAAAAGTCCGGATGCTTTCCACCTCGTTTCCAAAAAAGGTGATACGGAAGGGTTTCTCACTCGAGAAGGAAAAAACATCGACGATCCCGCCCCTAATTGAAAACTCGCCAGGTTCGGAAACAAAATCAGTCTGGTTGAACTGGTAATGCGTCAGCAATTCATCCACGAAATCAAAATCCAGGCGATCTCCGACTTTGATCTGATGCGAAATGGCTTTGAAATCTTCTTTTTTCAGCACTTTTTCGCACAATGCGCCTACATAAGCCACGATGACTTTCGGAGATTTTCCCGAATTCAGTTTATTGATGACTTCGGTTCTGAGAACCAAATTGGCATTTTGCGTCTTCTCGACTTGGTAAGGCTCCAGATGTGTTGCCGGGAAATAAAGCACACGTTCTTTGCCTAATAAGTCTTCCAATTCAGAACTTAGGTAAAGCGCATCTTCTTTGTCATCCGTGAGAAAAAGTATATTTTTTTTCTGCGTGAGAAACAATTCTGATGCGAAAATAGAAGCATAAGAACCGGCGCTTCCTTTGACAGAAATATGATGATGAGTTTCTAATTGCGAAAAAATCTCTTTTCCAAATTCTTTCTGAAGCAAGTGTGGAAGCAGATTTTCGTTGATTTTTTTTTAATACCATCTTGTAAATAAGCGGTTATGCTTTGTTATAAAGTTTCTATATCCTTCACCTCATTAGCCGAGATCGACAGCGGCAGATCGGATAAAATTCTTCGTGTTTAAAATTTGTACAATTAAAAGTGTGTAAACAGGAAAACGATTCCGAGCGCGTTCCCGGAATCGTAATTCTTTGCAAAGATACTATTTTCCAGAAAAATTAGTTTTAATTTTACAATTCCCAAACATTCGAAATTGAAATTGTCTTTAAAAATATTGTTCGGTTTCTGCTTTATGGTGTTAATCTTCGCGCAATGCAAAGAAGATGAAGCCAATACTTTCCGGGCGTATGCAGAAGGGAAATTCACTTATACAGACGGGAAGTTTCTGCAGGATCCCATTCATCTTGTCAATAATAAAAAAATCATTGCAGAATCTTACCCCAAGGAAAGCGGAACATTTGTCTTGGCAGGACCGTATGAAAAAGGAATCTACAAACTACAACTGAAAAAATTCAAAATAAAATCTTTTTCCACCGAAACCGTCGGTTGCAAAATCTCTGCCGACTCTCTCAGCATCGAGATTCCTGATGGTGTTACTTATATTATTTTTAGTAATATCACGGTGAAATGATAAAAAAGTGGATCTTACTTTTCATTCTCCTCGGTTCTATTACCACGTCGGCGCAGCGCAGAAAAAATAGCTGGACAGAGAAAGTGACATTTTCGGCGGATCCTCACGTGAAGGTGATGACGTCTCCCGGCAACAATTTTTTAGGCGATGCTTTCGACTATTTCTATGGTTTCGGGATCGGCCTGAATGCCAATCTTTACCGCAATTTTGGCCTTGGCGTAGAATATACTTATTTTCTTGCCAACATCAAAAAGCCAGAACTATCGGGCTATCTGGGCGCGCCATCGATGAACAATTTTGACTGGTATCTCTTCCATAAGGATAAGATCACGGAAGAATTTTTCGTGGAAGAAGTCTTGGGTTACAGCACTTACCGGATGAAAAGTCCTTTCTTGGACGGCTCCGGTAAATTTTCAGAAGGCAATGGGGGGCTTAACTTTGGCGCAAAAGCTGTCTTGGTTTTGGATGCCGAAGGGATCCAGGCTTTTGTTTTCGGGGCAAAACTTAATTTTTATCATTCCAAGATTGGCAATCAAAATCCGGATATTGAGAACTATTATTCCAAAGCGACTTTACTAAGCTTCAGTTTGGCGTATCGGTTTACTTTTTAAGCAGATTTTAAGCAATTATAAATTCTGGTTAAAGTTTTTTATTTCTGATTTTTACTCAATTATTACTATAAATTTGTTGAACCAAAAGATAGCTAACACGAAAAAATCGTCTCTTGCTGCTGACTTTTGGATAAGGATTGCCGTCGCGCAGATGACTTCTGAGCAAAATGCAAAGCACCAACCGAAAAATTGAAAAAAGACTGTACGCCCAATAGACAATACAAAGCCGCAAAAACGCCTAAGAAAAACGGAACTCCCGATAGGCGTTGCAAGGCAAACCACTAACTTATCTTGATCTCCCGAGAGAAGGATAATTTAATTTTCATAACTTTTATTTTTTTTAGACTTTACAAATTTTTGTAAAGTCTTTTTATTTTTGGTTCGTGATTTGTTAATCAAATATTGTCAAATTCAAAAAAAAATCATTGTCATGAATAATCCTAAACCGATGCTCACTCTTTCTCAAGTGATGGAACAGCTAAGACAAAAAGGTATTACCAAAGAAATTCTGATGAACGAGGACAAGCAATTTGTCTTGCGCGATGAGGGAATCGTTTATAAACCTGAAGACCTTAAGATTATACGGACCTACCGATTCGAGGGTGCCAGCGATCCAGGGGACAATGCCGCTCTGTATCTCCTACAAGACGTCTATGGCAACAAAGCAATGATTATAGACTCCTACGGTGCCAACAGTAACTACAGCGGATCCGAGTTTGACGAATTTCTAAAAAAAATAGAGGAAGACGAGACCAAAGAAGAATACGATTTTTAAAAGTTCCTTTTTTAGTTTTTTATAGAAACCCAGCCTGTCAAAAGGCTGGGTTTTGTTTGTTTTAAATTTTAATGATGATCAAAGTTTTCTTCAATCCGTCCTCTATGCCCTTCCAGTAGAAGTTGAAGAAGGATCTTTCTTTGTTGCGCTGCACTTGGATATCTACAGATTCTGGAAATTTCTGAGAGTCCTTTTTCACCAGCAGATTGGCAACACCAGAGAGAAATTTCTTTTTCTCCTTGGTATCTTTATCTAGGAGCGTCACTTTCAGATCTTTGTGCGCTATTTTAAATTTTCCTGTCATCTGGTCATTATTTCCTTTGAAATTGTAGTTCAGGCTCGTAATCATTCCTGTAGCAGTGATATTCAGGTAAGGTTTGATGAAGGGCGATATGTCAGCTGCCGGCAAATGGTTGATATATCCGCCAATGGTGAAATTGTCCCGCAGATCTGCTGTATCAAAATTCCAATTGACCAACATTGGCGATGCATCCATAAAATGACAGGTAATGCGGATCGGAACTTTGGTCTCTGCGCCTTTCTTTTTATTAGAATTAAGATTTTTCACGTTCATATTAAAGCGCGTAAAGATCACTTTTCCGGGTCCGTTGGAGTCCGGTTTGTCTTCTTCGTACACGAGCTTGGAGTTTGTAAGCTTCAGATTATCAACTATCAATGGGAATTTTATGGTTCGTAGCAACTTGGAATATAGCGGTTTTTCTTTGGGATTGTCTTTTGGGATTTTGCTCCGGAAGATATTGGCATCCACTTGGTTCAGCCTTGCAGATTTCAGATGGACATCCAATTCTTTTTCGTAAGTCCAATGGAGACCGGAAAGCAAGATTCTGCCGGCCTTGATATTGAACTGATCGTTCTCCATCGGAATGGTTCTCACAAACTGGGCGCGCGACATCTTAGGAATCATTTTAAAATTCACCAAATCAAACACTTGTGGCGTTAAACTAAAACTTGCCAATGTCAAATTATAATATTTTCCAGATTCGTAGAAAAATGTATTCCCGGTGATTTTGTAATCTGCAAATTTGAACGGTAATTTATTTTTAGACGTTTCTTGGTCTATGACGAACTCCTTCACATTCGCATCAAATTTTGCGAGGCTAAGAAATCTTTTACCATAGCCGTCCAAAAGCGAAAATTGTCCGTTCCTGATGTCCACATTTGTAAAATTAAAATCGATGCCCTTCTTACTCTTCTGAATGGGTTTCTTAATGACTTGCTGCATGCGATTCTGAATAACGAATTGAGGATTAAGGAAATAGGCATTTGTCAAATTAATTCTGGTTCTTTCTACCAGCACATCGTCGAACGAAGCTTTTTTGCTTTTGATGCTGAAAAGACTTTTTTGCTGGGTAAACCGCTTTTCCCAGTCTTTAAAATCTAAAACCGACTTCAGTTCAAAATCGCTGATTTCCAAATGACCATCTGCGGTGCTTACATCCTCCGATGTGACGATATAAACATCGCT
The DNA here is from genome assembly GCA_022013695.1 of Weeksellaceae bacterium. GTDB lineage: Bacteria > Bacteroidota > Bacteroidia > Flavobacteriales > Weeksellaceae > Epilithonimonas. The sequence goes on along the minus strand of JAKLPS010000023.1, from coordinate 51,626 downwards.
GATCCTAAGAAAAAAGTCCTTAGCAGAAATATTGTAGCTATCAAGAGTAAAAGGTAGCTCGTCCGGATTATCATTGAGTTGCAGATTGTTGACCCCAAGATTAAGATTTTTGGAAGAGAAAACCTTCGTGCGGTCGGCTCTTGTAACTTCGATATTTCCCTTTGTAATGTCAATATTTCTGATGACAAAGGGCATCCTTTCCTTTGCAGAATCTTTGGTTTTGGGCTCGGCAAGCCGAATTTTTAGATGAGGATTGGTAAGCCGTACAGAGTTGGTATTGATTCTCTTGTCTTTTAGTAAATCAACAATAGCTAATCTACTGATTTTCAAGGCGCCCAGACGGCCATCGAGCGCTATGATTTTCTTGTTGGAGGAATCTTTTGATTTAATTAGAATATCCGTTGCAGAAATGCTTCCACTCAGAATCTCGACGTCGAGAGATTTGTACGTGATTTCGTAAGGCGTTTTGTTTTTGATATAATCCGGCAGCTGATATTTCAGCCAAAGACTGAATCCGACATTCAGGACTAAGATCAGGAGCAAAAGACTTCCAAGGGCGATTGCGGTAATTTTTAAAGTTTTTTTCATCTGATTTTTTCTAAACTTATAAGTTACTAAAAACCGTTCCAACTTCAAACCGTCAGCTCCACCACGTAACCTTCATGCGCTCTCACATTGATAAAATCGCCACCCTCAAAAGAAAGATATTGACCTTTAATGCCATTCAACACACCCCTAAAGTCTGGCTTTTTGTCCAGAGTAAACATATTGATATTTTCTGGCTTCTCGTACGGAAAATCAAGCCTGATGATTTGGTCATCACTGACTGCGAATTTCTTAAAATCGTTGGGAAAATAGTCGGCGATTTTGTTTCGGAAATCGACCAGATCCAAAGTGTCTTCGTAATCGTCTGCGAGCATTTTCTTCGGATTGGTTTTGTCTGCAACGTGTTTTTTCAGTTCTACTTCTATCATTCCGGCTTCATAACGATTATCCGTCACGGCAATTGGCAAAGCGAAAGTCGCACCCTGGTCGATCCATCTGGTCGGGATTTGGGTTTCCCTCGTAACACCAACTTTCACATCGCCGGTGTAAGCCAGATAAACAATGTGCGGCACCAGTTGGATTGCCTTTTCGACCTCCAGATCTCTGTCGGCAATATCAAGATGCGCTGTTGACAACTCCGGGCGGATGATCGTCCCACTTGCATATGGGCTTTCGAAAAAGCATTTTTTACAGAAACCCATGCGGTAGATTTTCTCGTCGCTGCCACAGTTTACGCATTGATAACCAACGTGTTTGATGTGAAGTTCTTTCCCAAAAAGCTGATTCATATTAATAAGATCGTCATTCAGGTTCAGATAATATTGGATGGGTTTGCCATTTTGAGAAATCATTTTTAGGATTTGTCCGGAGAATTGCATTTTTTGTTTTAAATTTATATTCGGATTAAAAATAGGAATTATTAATCAATTTACAACCTGCTGCTATTCTTAAAAGAATCATTTTTTATTTTTGTTTAATGCTTATCTTCGCAACACAATTGATGGTCTATGAATTATCTAATCACTGGCGGAAGCGGATTTATCGGTTCTCATCTGGTACAACAACTCTTGGAAAATGGACATTCTGTCATTAATATTGACAACTTCGACCAATTTTACGATTATAAAACTAAAATCAAAAACACATTAGAATCGTTGGGTTCCCCTCCTCATTTTGATTTCAGAGATAAGGACGCCGATATTCAAACTTTGATAACCCAAACAAAATCAGATAATTACCAAATCTATTATCTGGATATCCGTGACCAAAACGGCCTGAAGGAGATTTTCCGGAATCATAAAATCGATCTTGTGATCCATCTGGCGGCGCTAGCCGGCGTGCGCCCGTCTATTGATCGGCCTTTGGACTACGAAGAAGTGAACATCCGCGGCGCGCAAAACCTTTGGGAGCTGTGTAAAGAATTCGGAATCAAAAAATTCATTTGCGCTTCATCCTCAAGTGTTTACGGAAATAATGAGAAAATCCCGTTTTCCGAAAACGATAATGTAGATCGCCCGATTTCGCCTTATGCAGCGACCAAAAAATGTGTCGAGGTGTTGGGTCACGTCTATCATTATCTTTATCAAATTGATATGATCCAGCTGCGCTTCTTCACCGTTTACGGACCGCGACAAAGACCCGATCTGGCAATCCACAAATTCGCAAAACTCATTTCCGAAAACCAAGAAATCCCTTTCTATGGTGATGGTTCTACGGCAAGAGATTACACCTACATCGATGATATTATTGACGGCGTCTTGAAATCTATCCAATATCTCGAAACCAGCAATAACGTTTATCAAATCCTCAATCTGGGCGAAAGTGAAGTGGTTACATTAAGCGAAATGCTTTCCGTTTTAGAAAGAGCAATGGGCAAAAAGACCCTCAAGAAAATGCTGCCGATGCAACCAGGAGACGTCCGGAAAACCAATGCCGACATTACAAAAGCGAAGACACTGATCGGGTATTCGCCCGCCACCAACTTCCAAAATGGCATAAAAAAATTTGTGGAATGGTTTTTGGAAAATCCGCAGTAAAGCACTGCTGTTACAAGATTTTAATTATTAGATGAAATAATTTTTAAATAATGTTGAAAATCAGTAGAAAAGTGTAAAAAGTATAACCTATTTTTTTACTTTTGCAGAAAATTTGAATTATGTATTGGACATTAGAATTAGCATCATATCTCAGCGATGCCCCTTGGCCGATGACCAAGGCAGAATTAATTGATTACGCCATCAGAACAGGAGCGCCCATGGAAGTGGTTGAAAACCTGCAAGCCATTGAAGATGAAGGAGAAGTCTATGACGCCATCGACGAAATCTGGAGCGATTATCCCACAGACGAGGATTACCTCTGGAACGAGGATGAATATTAAGAAATTGCAATCGGCATTTTGGTCTGTTTCCAATTTATCTTTTTGAAATAAAATAACGCCATCAGCCGAGAGTTGATCGCAAACCGCAAATAGCAAATTATGAGTTTTTTAAATACAGTTCTTAAAAGTTTTTTGGGAGACAAAAATGAAAAAGATCTTAAAGAAGTAAAGAAAGTTGTCACAAAAGTAAAAGCAGTAGAAACTGGCATCCAAGAACTCGCGGATGATGAACTAAGAGATAAAACCGCGGAATTTAAAGAAAAAATAAAATCTGCTACTGCTCAATTTACCTCCCAAGTAGAACAAATCAATGAGCAGATAAAAAACTCAACCAACGTTGATGAGAAAGAAGCTCTCTTCTCCAATATTGAGACAATTAAAAAAGAATCATACGAGGTAGAAGAAAAAGTACTGGCAGAGATTCTGCCAGAAGCTTTCGCGCTGGTAAAAGAAACCGCCCGGCGCTTGGCTCAGAACGGCGAAATTCGCGTAAAAGCCACCGAAAGAGATCGTGAATTGGCTGCAACAAAAGACTTTGTAGTCGTAGAAGGCGACACCGCCATTTGGAAAAATCATTGGGATGCAGCTGGAACGCCAATTGTCTGGGATATGGTTCATTACGACACGCAGTTCATCGGCGGCGTCGTGCTTCACGAAGGCAAAATTGCAGAGATGGCAACCGGAGAGGGCAAAACGCTGGTCGGAACCCTTCCAATCTACCTCAATGCGCTGCCGGGACGAGGCGTCCACGTAGTAACCGTAAACGATTATTTGGCAAAACGGGACTCGGCGTGGATGGGACCCTTGTACGAATTCCACGGTTTGACCATAGACTGTATCGATCTTCATCAACCCAACTCAGACGCCCGAAGAAAAGCCTACCAAGCCAGCATTACGTATGGAACCAATAACGAATTCGGCTTCGATTACTTGAGAGATAATATGGTGACATCTCCCACGGAATTGGTGCAGGGAGAATTGAACTTTGCCATCGTAGATGAGGTAGATTCTGTTTTGATTGATGATGCAAGAACACCTTTAATCATTTCAGGACCCGTTCCTCAGGGCGACAGACAGGAATTTGATGTTCTTAAACCCTCGGTAGATCGAATTGTCGAAGTGCAGAAAAAAACAGTTTCGGGACTTTTCAATGAAGCCAAAAAATTAATTGCTGCCGGCAAAACGAAAGAGGGCGGTTTCAAATTGCTGCAAGCCTACAGAGGTCTACCGAAAAATAGACAACTGATCAAATTCTTGTCCGAAAGCGGCAACCGCGCCCTGCTTCAAAAAACCGAAGGCCAATATATGGCAGACAACAACCGCGATATGCCAATTGTAGACAGAGATCTTTATTTCGTAATCGATGAGAAAAATAATCAGATCGATTTGACTGACAAAGGTGTAGAATATATGTCTGCAGGAAATGAGGATCAACAATTCTTTGTTTTAACAGACATCGGAACCGAAATCGCAGAACTGGAGAAAAAAAACCTATCCAAAGAAGAAGAATTCGCCGCCAAAGAAGAATTGTACAGAGAGTTCTCCATCAAATCTGAACGCATCCACACCTTAAACCAATTGCTGAAAGCCTATACATTGTTTGAAAAAGATGATGAATATGTGGTCATTGACGGTGAAGTGAAAATCGTTGATGAGCAAACGGGTCGTATAATGGAGGGAAGACGGTATTCTGACGGACTGCACCAAGCCATCGAAGCGAAAGAAAATGTAAAAATCGAAGCTGCGACGCAGACTTTTGCAACCATTACCTTGCAGAACTACTTCCGGATGTACAACAAACTGGCTGGAATGACGGGAACGGCAGAAACGGAAGCTGGAGAGTTCTGGCAGATTTACAAACTGGATGTGGTGGTCATTCCTACCAACAGACCGATCCAAAGAGATGACAGACAGGATTTGGTTTTCAAAACCAATCGTGAAAAATATAACGCCGTCATCGAGGAAATCGAAAAATTAGTTGCAGCAGGACGTCCTGTTTTGGTTGGTACAACATCCGTGGAGATTTCTCAATTATTGTCGAGAGCGCTTCAATTAAGAAAAATTCCGCACAATGTTTTGAATGCGAAACTTCATAAAAAAGAAGCAGAAATCGTAGCCGAAGCGGGTGGTGCCGGTGTCGTAACCATAGCAACCAATATGGCGGGTCGAGGAACGGATATCAAACTTAGAGGCCAAGTAAAGGACAACGGCGGTCTTGCAATCGTTGGCACAGAAAGACACGATTCTCGCCGGGTCGATAGACAGTTGCGAGGTAGAGCTGGACGACAAGGCGATCCTGGGAGTTCTCAGTTCTATGTATCTTTGGAAGACAATCTGATGCGTCTCTTCGGCTCGGAAAGAATTGCGAAGATGATGGACAGAATGGGTCATAAAGAAGGCGAAGTGATTCAGCATTCTATGATTTCGAGATCGATTGAAAGGGCTCAGAAAAAAGTGGAGGAAAACAACTTCGGTGTCAGAAAAAGATTGCTGGAGTATGATGATGTGATGAACAAGCAGCGGGACGTGATCTACAAACGTAGAAAGAACGCATTATTCGGGGATCACTTGAAGTACGACATCGTGAATATGATCTACGACACGGCAGCTGCGATAGTTTCCCAATCCAAAGCAACGGGCAATTATAAGGATTTCGAATTCGATATCATCAAATATTTCACAATGGAAACGCCTGTCACAGAGGCAGAATTCTCCAGCACGCAGATTCCTGCGTTGACAGATTTGGTTTTCAAAGCAGCAAAAGAAGATTATGATCTTAAATTGAATCTGCTTAAAGAAAAAGCCTATCCGATCATCGAGAATGTATATCGTAATCAAGGTTCGATGTTCAAGATGATCCAAGTTCCTTTCACCGACGGGACTAAAACAATGACCATCGTTACGGATTTGAAAGAAGCTTACGAAACCAAATGTGAATCATTAATTACTGATTTTGAAAAGAATATTTCTTTATCAATCATCGATGAAAACTGGAAAACACACTTGAGAGAAATGGACGACCTAAGACGTTCTTCTCAAGGGGCCGTTTATGAGCAAAAAGATCCATTGGTGATCTACAAGCAAGAATCTTTTTACCTATTCAGTGAAATGGTAGAAAAAGTGAACAAGGAAATTGTTTCTTTCTTGTATAAGGGCGAAATCCCGGCGTAATTATATTTAAAAAAATAAGATTATATCCCGCTGAAAATTTAGCGGGTTTTTTATTTATAAATAATACTGAGAAATGATGTCAATAAATAAGTTTTAATTCATACTAATTTGGTATGAATTAAATTATTTTTTACATTTGCTCATTAATTTTAAACTATGAGCAAAAATTCGATCCTTTTAAAAAAGATAACTTTTATCTTTTTTACTTTCTCTTTCATCCATTCATTTGCGCAGAATTCTATTTATGGGAAAATTCTGGACAGCATCAATAACAAACCTATCAGTTCCGTCAAGATAAGTTCGAAGTATGATAAAAGTTTGTCTTTACAAACCGATCAGAATGGAAACTTTGTTTTAAACAACATTAATGAATTTCCTTCCGAGTTTAAAATCCAGAAAAATGGTTTCGAGACGAGATCTTATTTAATCAAAGAAAATCCAAGTGATACTTTGATCGTCAAACTTCTTCCAAAAGATCTCGAAATCACCGAAGTCATCGTGACAGCAAGAAGAAGGGAAGAAACGGCACAACAAGTTCCAATTCCCATCAGTGTGATCTCAGGAAAAAAAGCGGAGGAAACTGGTGCGTTTAATGTTAATCGTTTGAAAGAATTGGTTCCTTCCGTTCAGTTCTATAGTTCTACACCTAGGAATACGAGTCTTAGCATCAGAGGATTGGGTTCTACTTTTGGATTAACTAATGACGGTCTTGATCCAGGTGTTGGTTTTTATGTCGATGGCGTATATTATGCCAGACCTGCAGCAACAACTCTTGACTTTGTAGATATCGAAAGAATCGAGGTTTTGCGCGGTCCTCAAGGAACATTATTCGGAAAGAATACAACTGCAGGAACATTTAATGTAACAACAAAACAACCAAGCTTTACAACCGGAGGGACGGCTGAGATCAGTTATGGGAATTATGGTTTCATTCAGGCAAAAACTTCTGTAACGGGAGCCATTTCAGATAAGTTTGCTAACAGATTTTCTGCTTCGGGAACGCATCGCGATGGAACGATTTATAATTCCAGAACAAGTCAGGATCTTAATGATATTAATTCTATCGCTCTTAGAGATCAGTTATTATATGAACCGAATGAAAATCTCAAAATCATCTTAGCTGCTGATTACAATAGATTGAGAGCAGATGGTTATGCTCAAGTAATTGCTGGCGTTGTAACCACGAAAAGAGCAGCCTACAGACAGTTCAATAATATAATTTCAGACTTGGGTTATAAACTTCCTGCAATCGATCCATTCAACAGAACTGTCGATACAGACACGCCTTGGAAAGCGGAACAGGATATGGGTGGAATTTCCCTGAATGCAGAATATAATCTCGGAAAAGGAAAAATAGTTTCCACCTCAGCCTGGAGATTCTGGAACTGGAATCCTTCAAATGACAGGGATTTTACAGGACTTTCAGCTTTAGCAAAATCCCAGGCACCAAGCAAGCACCAGCAATGGAGCCAGGAAATTCGTTGGTCGGGAAATCTTAACGAAAAACTGAGCGGTGTTTTCGGAGTTTTCGGAATCTGGCAAAGGCTAAGAGCTGATAAAGACGGTCAAATCGAGGAAGCCGGGAAAGACCAATGGCGCTTTTCACAAAGTTCTACAAGTGCCTTATGGGCAACTCCTGGACTTTTGGATGGTTATGGAATTAAAACCTATCCAAGTTTAGATTCTTTCAGCGGAGCCGTTTTTGGACAATTGGACTGGACCTTTTCTGAGAAATTCAGTTTGCTTCCGGGCGTGAGAATTAATTATGACAAAAAAGAAATTGATTTCAAAAGAACAACTTATGGTGGACTGCAGACAACGGATGCTGCTTTAATTAAATTAAAAAATTCAGTTTACAGTGATCAGCAATACAATGCTTCAATTGACAACACCAATTTTTCCGGACAATTAACTTTGGCTTATAAACCAACTAAAAATTATAATCTTTTTGGAACCTTTTCAACAGGATTTAAACCTGTGGGACTTAATCTAAATGGAATCCCTACAAACACAGACGGAAGAGCTATGACTGAACTCGCTGTTGTAAAACCAGAGCGGATTATGCATTATGAGTTAGGTTTGAAATCTCAGCCATTCAGGAATTTTATTTTCAATTTGACTTTATTTAATTCCAGCATCAAAGATTATCAGGTTCAGGTTCAGACCGCAGATCTTTCTATCAATAGAGGTTATCTTGCCAACGCAGAAAAGGCAAGAGTACGAGGTGTCGAGACTGATATTTCTTATACGTTCAGCAATTTAAATTTTTATTCAAATCTGGCATATACAGAAGCGATTTATAAAAAATTCACCAATGCAACGCCAGCTTTGGAGAATACAGGAGGACCTACTTTTGTTGACATTTCCGGAGGTGTTTTGCCAGGAGTTTCAAGATGGGCCGGATCTACAGGTGGAGAAATTAATTTCTCGGGAAAACTTCTTAATTATAATGGTGATTATTTCTTCGCTTTGGACAGCTACTACCGTTCGACTTTTTCCTCAAGTGCTACTCCATCCCAGTTTCTTAATATCTCTGGCTACGCCCTATTCAATTCTAGATTTGGTTTCCGTGTAAGACAAGGTGTTACGACTTATCTTTGGGTGAGGAATATTTTTAACAGAGATTATTTTGAGCAATTACTTCCCGGAGCGGGAAATGCGGGTCAATATGCAGCAGTTTTGGGAGATCCGAGAACTTATGGTGTGACCATTAAATATAATTTCTAATTTTTAAAATTAACTGAATATTTAATTCATATTAAAATCCTTTTTTCTAATTTTAGGGTCTTAAAAATTTTTTGATCGATGTCATTAATTGATTTATCCAGACAAATCGCCATAGGTATAGATATTGGCGGTACCAACACTAAATTTGGTTTAGTTAATCACCGTGGTGAAATCCTTGCAAAAGGAAGTATAAAAACTGAAGAATACAAGCAGGTAGAAGATTTCATAGAGGCTTTACACGTCAACATCAAGCCCCTCATTGACACGGTTTCCAAAAATAAATCCTTAGATGGTATCGGCGTGGGCGCCCCAAATGCCAACTATTACAAAGGAACGATAGAGCTCGCTCCCAATTTACCCTGGAAGGGCGTTGTCCCTTTTGGAGAATTGATGGCCAAGAAATTTGGCGTTCCTTGCAAAATGACCAATGATGCCAATGCGGCCGCCCTTGGAGAAATGATGTTTGGAGCCGCTCGCGGAATGAAGGATTTCATTATGATGACACTGGGAACAGGCGTTGGCAGCGGCATTGTTGCCAGCGGTAGTCTGATCTACGGTCACGATGGTTTTGCAGGAGAACTAGGACACACGATTGTAAAACCTGGGGGGAGAAAACATTGGAGCACAGGATCGGAAGGCAGTTTGGAGGCTTATGCGTCTGCCACAGGAATTGCCATTACTGCTAAGAAATTTCGTGCTGAATTTCCGGATTCGATGCTGAATCAATATCCTGAGGAAAACATCAATTCTAAAACCGTCCACGAATGCGCACTAAAAGGAGATCCCACCGCGATAGAGGTTTTCCGATATACTGGTCAAAAGTTGGGAGAAGCTTTGGCAAATTTCGTTATGTTCTCCTCTCCAGAAGCCATCCTCTTGTTCGGTGGTGTGATAAAAGCGGGAGATTTTCTCCTCAAGCCTACAAAATTGCATATGGAAAGAAATCTCTTTCCTATTTTCCGTTCAAAAGTGAAATTGGTTTTCAGCGAACTGGACGAAGCTGACGCTGCTATTCTCGGCGCTAGTGCTCTCGTTTGGGAAAATAAATAATCTGAATAGAGAAATCCTTTGGTCCCTTTTTTAATAGGAATAGTTCTTGCTGTTAAAAAATTCGAAAATCAAAAGGATTTTTCGCACAAAAAATGAAACATTATTTATTTCTTATCTTAAGCTTTTTCCTAATCAGTTGCAACGGACAGGAAAAAAAATCTAAACCTTTAACAAATCAAAAAATGGATAACAACAATTTGGAATATGCCACTTTGGCTGGCGGATGTTTTTGGTGTGTGGAAAGTTGTTTCCATATGCTCAAAGGCGTGGAATCTGTAACTTCCGGATATTCTGGCGGTCACACACAAAACCCTACTTATGAAGAAGTGTGCACAGGAACTACCGGTCATGCGGAGGTTGTGCAGATCGCCTTTGACCCAAAAATCATTTCCTTCAACCAGTTGCTGGAAGTCTTCTGGTTCCTTCATAACCCGACAACGCTGAACCAACAGGGCAATGACGTCGGAACACAGTACAGATCTGCAATTTTCTATCATTCTGATAAGCAAAAACAGGAGGCAATGGAATCTATGAAAGAATCTGAAGCTAAAAAGGAATGGAACGGAAAATATGTGACTGAAATCGTCCCTTTCAAAAAATTCTGGTCTGCAGAGGCTTACCATCAAGGTTATTACAACGCCAATCCCAATCAGCCGTATTGCAGTGCTGTCGTTGGACCGAAGATTCAGAAATTCAAAAAACATTTCGGTGCCATGGGCTGGCTACAAGAAAAAGTGGAGCAATAAAGCACCACTTTTTTAATTTTGCCTCAAAAGAAAGCGGCCTTAATTGACAAATGGCTTGATAACACCCGTTGTCGAATCTCGATCTACCTTATAGCCAAAATTATAGGTGATCCCGAAACCAAGCGTCTGTTTTCGTTGTAGCTTTTTGATTTGATCGTGGTCGTACATCATATCAATCGTTACAACGCCGGCAATATATTTATTAAATTTAAGATTCAGTGTCCCGTTGTAATTGATGTCCACTCTTTCTGTATGGTCTAGATAATTGCTGAAGAAATTGATTTGATTCACATAATTAATGTCCTTGTAAATTTTAATTTTATAAAGGACATTGACCATCGCTCCCAACTCCGCCCGCATAGTCTGTCCGCCCCTTTCCAGTCCATAATTGCCGGCGTATTGCAGTTTTTTATCGAGAACGAAGGTGAATTTGCCGTTCAGCGGCCGCACAATCACCTGAAAATTTTCGTTGGGATTGTACGAAAATCCTAAACCGACATTCAAATAGCCAGGAGCCATAAACTTGGAAATCCTATCGTCAAAAACGGGATCTGGCGTGTTGGCATAATTAAATCCTGGCGTGAACTGCGACAGAAATTGAAAACCCGTTGACAGATAGTAATGTTGCGCCAACTCATAGCCGTAATTGGTCATAATATTGATGTAATCATCTGTTTTTCTGGTGGATTGGCCGGTGGACGAGACAAATCCGTAGCCCAGTTGGATGTTATTATCGAGGTAATGGCGGTTCTTTTTGTACACAATATTATAATTCACTTTTCCAATCACCCCGATATTGTTATTCCCACCCGCATACCAGTTGGCAAAGGATGACTGGTTGAAAACCAAGCTATTTTGACCAAAGAAAAACCAGCGTTTCAGCGTCGGAAGATTGAGAATAGAAGACGGCGTGAGAGGGCTGGTATCATCTGCATTCGCAACAATAATGGTATTATTCGAAAGTTTGACAGAATCCTTCTTTAAGGATCTGATGTTCACGATTTTCGGATTGGCAAGGCTGTCGATATCTACAGCCGTAGAATCCCATTTTCTTTGTGCGATCGAGTCTATTAATTTCTGATAATCTGTAACTTGCGCCTTAGAAAACAAAACCATCACAACGCCAAAAACGACCAGCAGCTTTCTCATTCACTATAATTTTCCACAAAAATAGCAAATCTAAATTTTTAAAAAACTGACTTTATAGCCAAATTCTCAATTATTCTCCTGTTTTTTGCGGACAAAATTACCTTTTCTCACAATTGGCTATATAATTGCGATTCTCAAATCCAAGTTTATGAAAAATTTTCATTTGAAATCCTTTTTGGTTCCGCTTTTGATGCTTGCCCTAATGTGGTTCTTCTTCCTGCTTCAGAATCTTGGCTTTTTTCCAGGCTGTTATGGCGCCATCGTTCCTTTGCTGCCGGAGGGTTTGCGAGGCGTCATCTTTGCCCCATTGCTGCACGGGAGTTTGGATCATATCCTAGGCAACTCGATGCCAATAGCGATTCTGCTTTTTTTGTTATTCGAATTTTACCCCAAAATAGCTTTTAAAATTTTCCTAATCGGATGGATAGCCTCCGGACTATTGGTCTGGATGTTGCCGCCCATCGATATGATTACCGGAAAGTGGAATTACAACTGTATCATCGGCGCGAGTGGCTTGGTCTATATGCTTGCTTTTTTCATCTTTTTCAGCGGCGTGATCCGGTGGAATATGAAGTTGCTCACCGTGTCATTAATTGTAGCCTTATATTATGGCAGTTTGATCTGGGGCATCTTCCCCGAGGAGTTTTTTGCGCCCTTGCAAGAACCCAGCAAGATCAGCTGGCAATCGCACTTGGCTGGTAGCATCACAGGCCTTATTCTGGCTGTTGTTTTCAGAAAATATGGCGAAAAAAAAATCAAATATATTTGGGAATATCCAGAATATTACAACGAGAGAGATGACAAGCTCTGGCAGGATTATATCCTTCACCACCCCGAAGATTTTGAAGAACTGCCGCAGATGAAGCCGCATAATATTTGGGAATATCTGGATGAGATTCGGAAAAATGAAAAATAATTTATAAATTGGTCATACACAAATGATCTCATGAATCAAGAAGAATATCTTTACATTCTTGCGCTGAAACAATGCAAAAACATTGGCAACATCAATCTTAGAAAACTCATTTCACAAGTTGGATCTGCAAAAGAAGTTTGGGAATCTTCCCCAAAATCACTAATTTCTGTTTCCGGCATCGGCAAAAGCAGCGTCCAAGACATCGGGAATAAAGAATTTCTCGACAGAGCAGAAAAGGAAATCAATTTCTGCGAGAAAAACGAAATCAATATCGTTTCTCAAGAAGACGCACTCTACCCGCGGCATCTTCTGAATTGCGATGATGCACCCATTCTGTTGTTTTACAAAGGCAATTTGAATCCCGAGTTGCATCCCGTGAGCATCGTCGGTACAAGGAAACTGACACCGTATGGCAGACATTTCATCCAAGATCTGACGGCAGAATTATCTTCTTCCAAAGTCTGCACCATCAGCGGCTTGGCTTTGGGAGCAGATTCCTGCGTTCATGAGGAATCGCTAAAAAATCAACTCCCGACGATGGCCATTTTAGCTCAAAGTCTGGATAAAATCTATCCCTCTACTAATAAAAATCTCGCCAAAAAAATTCTTGAAAACAAAGGCGCCCTAATTTCAGAGTATGCTTCCTTCGAAAAAATGGTAAAAGAAAGCTTCTTGCAACGCAATAGGATCATCGCCGGCTTCTCGCCACAACTCATTGTGGTAGAAACTGCCTACGGAGGAGGATCCGTAACGACGGTGACTGCGGCCAACCTATACAACAGAGATGTTTTTGCCTTGCCAGGAAAGATTACCGACGCGTACAGCCAGGGCTGCAACAGCCTGATAGCCAATAATAAGGCCGAATGTATTGTCGATGTCAAAACACTGATCAAAAACCTCAACTTCACACCGCAACCAGAATTGTTCGCAGAACCAGAAGTCAAAATTAAAATAGACCCCTCAAGAAAAGATCATCTGAAGGTTTTGGAGATCATTACCGGCAGCAAAAGCATTTCTCTCGATGAACTGGCAGAAAAATCCGGCATCCTGCACCATAAGTTGCTACCAATTTTACTCGATCTGGAGATTTATGGTTATGTCAAATGTCTTTCCGGACGACAATATCAATTGAATTAGGAACGGCCTGTTTCGGAAATATTGAACTAATCTATTATTAACTTCAAAATTCGGTAGTAGAAAAGATATAATTATACATTATGCAAATAATATCCGCAATATCATTAAGTTTTCAATAAAAACCAAAATAATACTTGCGAAATTCGAAAAAGAAATTAAATTTGTTGTCATAATCATAGAGTAATGGAACACTATAAAGTTGAGCAAAAGATTCAGGAATTTATGGCAAAAATCGAGGCCAAAAATCCAAATGAACCAGAATTCATACAAGCTGTAAAAGAAGTGGCGGTCACCGTGATCCCCTTCATCGCTACAAGAAAAGAATATACCGGAATGAAACTTCTGGAAAGAATGGCAGAGCCAGAAAGGGTTATTATTTTTCGCGTGCCCTGGATCGATGACAATGGCGAAATCCAGGTGAACAGAGGCTTCAGAATCCAGATGAATTCTGCGATTGGCCCGTACAAAGGCGGCATCCGTTTTCACCCAACGGTGAATCTCAGTGTGCTAAAATTTCTTGCCTTCGAGCAAGTTTTCAAAAATAGTTTAACCACTTTGCCAATGGGCGGTGGAAAAGGCGGTTCCGATTTTGATCCTCAGGGAAAATCGGATATGGAAGTGATGCGCTTTTGTCAGGCATTCATGATGGAACTTTGCAAACACATCGGCCCAGAGACGGACGTTCCTGCTGGAGATATTGGTGTTGGCGCAAGAGAAATCGGATACCTTTTCGGAATGTATAAAAAAATCAGAAACGAATTCACCGGAGTTTTGACTGGTAAAGGTTTGGCTTATGGTGGATCACTAATCCGTCCGGAAGCAACTGGTTATGGTGTTGTTTACTTCGCTGAGCAAATGTTGAAAACTATTAATGAAACCATTGCTGGCAAAACGGTTGTAGTTTCTGGCTTTGGAAATGTGGCGTGGGGCGTAATCAAAAAAATAAATGATCTTGGCGGAAAAGTAGTAACGATTTCTGGACCAGACGGCTACATCTACGACAAAGACGGAATCTCCGGCGAGAAAATCGAATATCTTTTGGAATTGAGAGCAATGGGAAATAACAGAGCGGAAGATTACGCTACGAAATATCCGGAAGCGCAGTTCTTCGCAGGGAAAAGACCTTGGGAAGTAAAGTGTGACCTTGCTTTCCCATCTGCGACTCAAAATGAATTGGATCTGGAGGATGCAAAAGTATTGGTAGCAAACGGTTGTCTATGTGTAACTGAAGCGGCGAATATGCCTTCAACATTAGACGCGATCAATTATTTCCTTGATAATAAAGTGCTATTCTCTCCGGGAAAAGCGTCCAACGCAGGTGGGGTGGCCACTTCCGGGCTGGAAATGACGCAGAACTCCATCCGGCTCAACTGGACTTCGGAAGAAGTCGATGCCCGATTGAAAGAAATTATGATCGGCATTCACAAGGCGTGCAGAGATTACGGTAAAGAAGAAGACGGCTACGTCAACTACGTGAAAGGTGCCAATATCGCAGGTTTCGTGAAAGTTGCGGAAGCCATGCTGGCGCAAGGTTTGGTTTAAGAGCGCAGCTTAGACTTAATATTTTTAAAATTTAATTGATGATAAAATGCAGTTCCAAGATTGGGCTGCATTTTTGATTCCGATGCCTGCAGATGCAGAAAAATTCGCTGGTGAAATGGTATTAACTTTTCGCCTTTTAAATTACTTTGGCAAACCTCTTTTCAAAGCATAGTTGGCTCTCTGAACGGCTTTCTTCTCCTTCCAGGTCATATACTTTCCTTTGAATCTCGTTTTCATAAAATTGTCAAACCCTCTTTGCACCGTCAGATTCCAAAGTGAGTTGACCTTCACGCCCCAGCTTTTGTCCCAAGCTCTGAGCGAGAGCGAAAAACTGCCGTCCAAATACTTCATCCAATGCCACCAGCCGGTTGGCATAAAAAGAGTGTCGCCGTGCTCCAAGAAACATTCGATGCCTTCTACGCCATTTAAAGCCGGAAAATTTTTGAAATCGGGGTTTTCTATGTCGAAATCTTCCAGAGCGTAGGTGGCATAGGGAAGGCAATAGAGACGGTCTTTCCATTTTTGTTCGAAAAGCAAAACGTGTTTTCTTCCGTTGAAATGGGTATGGAAAATGTGCGCCAAATCGATGTCGTAATGAAGAAACGTGACCGAGTTTTTTCCGCCGAAAAACATACTGGGATATTTGTCTAGAAAACCACCCATCAACTCCTTCGGGGCGATATAATCTTTCAAAATCTGCGGTGCGTGCTTTATCGGGTCGAAAAAGAAGATCCGCAGATCCGTTGGTTCTCTTTGGATCAGATCGATGTAGTCCGCAAATTTCATTTCTGTTGTTGGCGTGTTGATGGGCACTGCAGGATCGGCTTTGGAACTGTTGTACAGAGGAACCGTGACATCGCCTACTACTTCTTTTATGTACTCCATCGTCCATTTTTGGTACGCAGGCCAATTTTTTGCCATATTTTTAAGGACTACTGGTTGGCGCGGTCTCAGATATTTTTCAAAAAAATCTTCCTTAGTAATATCATCTACAATATCAATCGGTCTTAGAATTACTCCCATGTGAATACAATATTAAGGCACAAATTTATAAATTTTAGGCATTTCTATCCATAATATTTTGCAATTACTGAATCTTCTTTTGTAAATCATCTTGCAGAAGTTCTGTTTTTCGAGCGTGGGGCGCAAGATATTGGCATTTAACCTTCGTTCTTATTATCACTCAAAGAAAAAGTTTGTAACATTCCACAAGGTTTTTTTACTAATACTTTAATGATTTCTTGATCATTAAACCGTATTAAAATGCAAACTGATATAGCAATGGACTATCATTCCTTACATCAACCAATTCTAAATAATATGAAAAAACTTCTATCTTTTTTGTTTGTGCTCACATTTGCTCTTAGCGTTGTCGCGCAGAAAACCATCACAGGCGTGATCTCTGATGCCGACGGAAAACCGCTTGCCAGCGCCAGCATTACTATAGAAGAACCGGGAAAAAATGCCATTCTTGCCTATGGAATTTCCAATGCAAAAGGTGAATACAAAGTGAGTTTCACTTCAGCGGAAAGCAATCTGGATTTGAAGATCAAAGCGTTTAATCAAAAACCGGTGACACAATCCATCAAAAATGACGATCAGAAACTGAATTTTTCATTAGATTCTCAGGCAACAGAAATCCAGGAAGTAAGACTTAAAACAAAATTAATTACCAAAAAAGGAGACACCATTTCTTACGATCTCAAATCCTTCGAAAATAAAAACGACCGAACGCTCGCCGATGTTTTGAAGAAAATCCCAGGAATCGAAGTCAATAAAGATGGAACTGTTCTTTATCAAGGAGAGGCTATCAATAAATTTTATGTCAACGGAAAAGATCTGATGGAAGGCGGTTACGGAACGATTAACAACTCGCTTCCGAAAGATGCGGTTTCTAAAGTGGAAGTTTTGGAAAACCACCAGCCGGTAAGTATTCTTCGGGACAAAGTTCCATCGGAGCAAGCGGCGCTTAACATCAAACTAAAAAAATCTGTGACGATGACCGGGCGTGGAGAGATTGGCGCAGGTTTCAGCCCATTGCTTTGGAATGTGAAGCTGACACCGATGTTCTTCGGACAGAAAAACCAGTGGGTGGTAAATTACAAAGCGAACAACAATGGCGAAAGCGTCGAGAACGAAGGCAATATGCTGAGTTTCGGAAACCGATGGGAAGGCAGAAGATCTCAGACCACACAGAAATCGTGGTTAAATGTAGAATCTGCAGACACGCCGAATCTTCCGGAAAAAAGATATTTGATGAACAATGTTCACTTTGCCTCGGCCAACCTCTTGACAAGTCCGTTCAAAAACAAAGAATGGGAACTGAAAGCAAACGCAAGCTATACTAATAACGACGTGGAAAGAGGATCTACTTCTATCAATGTTTACGAAGCAGGCTCGCCAAGTTACACTCCGGGCGGCACCATTACATCTGTGGCTTCTAATAATTTTTATACGAATGCAGCAAAAGGAGAATTGATCTTTACAAAAAATGCGAAGAAGGGTTTTTTCAAAAATACCACGACCTGGAATGGTTACTGGAATGCTGACAGAGCAGATGTCATCCAAAACACACCCAATCCTATAACAAATCTTATCGATAACCGAAGCAGCGGACAATCTCTGGAGGCGCCAACAGGAGCTTTTCAAAACTCACTCAGTACCATTATCCCTTGGAAGGACAAATTAGTAAACGTGATGAGCTATTTTAAGTATCAAAAAGACAGACAAACTTTGGAAGTCGGCCCAGCGAGCTATACTAATTTTCAGAATATCAATCCAGAGTTGGATGGTTACGACAAACTGAGACAATACACCAATTCCAGCACGGTGGAAGTCGATCATTCGCTTTCTGTGGGCTTTACTTTTAAAAAATGGACTTTGATCCCAGAAGTAGGTCTTAATATGAACTTCAACCAGCTCAACTCGGTTTTGTATGGCGGAAAAAATGGGGCGTTTAGCGCTATTAACAATTCCTACCTCAATGATGTGGATTGGAATGAGGCACAACCTTACGCCCAAGTCAATGTGAATTACAAATCGGACCGATTGAACCTAAACCTCACACTTCCTTATAATTTTTATAATATTTCCTACAAAGATCATCTCAATAGCAAGAATAATCAGTTGAACAGCAATGTTTTCGAACCTGCTTTTTTCGCCAGTTATGATTTTGCCTCGTTTTTCAAATACTGGATTTTTGCCAATCAGAGTTACGATTTTGGGAACTTCGGCTACCTATACGGCGGAAAAATGCTTACCAATCCTCTCAGCATCTCCGTAAGAAACCCCGATTCCGATATTATGCCGCAGTTCAGAAGCCAAAATGTGGGAACAAGATTAGAATATAGAAATCCTCTCAACAACTTATTCTTCAATGTAAGATATAGCTATGGCACCAATCGCAAGAATATTTTGGAAAGCTACACCAGAAGCGGCCTTTCTTCTGCTCTGAAGCTAATTGATCTTACCACCAACACCAAAAGTCAATCGGAAAGCACAGAAATTGGCAAATATTTTCCTAAGTTCAAATCCAACCTCTCCGTAAGTTACAGGAATGCGGATTCCAACAACTTTTTCAAAAATGTCCCCGTTGGCGTTACAGACCAAAATACAATTCCGCTGACCGAAACAACCAATAATGTCCAGACTTTTTCCGCCAAATTTAATAATGCCTACTTCAGCTGGTTCAGTATTGATTACAACATTAGTATGAATTGGAATCAGAGCCACAACAAGACGGGCGACTTCAAGCAAAAATCGCGTGGCTGGAATCACAATCTTGCAGCGTACATCTATCCGTCTGACAATCACACGTTCGGATTTAATTGGGACGACGTTTCCTCTTCTACAACCGGATTGTCATTTAGAAACTCTTTCTACGATCTTTCCTACCAATATACTTGGGTCAAGAAAAAAATGGACTTCGAATTCAAATGGCTGAATATCGCGAACAGAAAACTCTACGAAACCGTCAGTGTGGATACGGCAAACAAATTGGTAATGTCCAACCAAATCTACATCCGCCCAAGCCAGGTTATGTTCACCGTTAAATTTAATTTTAAATAAAAAAAACAGCAACAAAATAGAACCTACCCTTTATCCGAAGAATTGAGCAAGCACGGCAGGAGCTACATCTGCTCATAGTTTTCTAATTTAATATTACCTTTGACAAATAAAAGATCGGGTGCGATCAAAATCAATATTTCTAAAAACAAAATGAGCTATCTCTCCAAACTGAAAAATATCAAAGCCTTCGTATTCGATGTGGATGGCGTTTTCACAGACGGAAGCGTTTATCTATTGCCGGACAAAAATATGTCGCGGGTGATGAGCGTATTGGATGGCTATGCCGTTGTCCAAGCCATTAAAAAAGGCTACAGAATCGGCATCATCACGGGAGGGAATGACCCCATGGTTCAAAACAGAATGGAATATTTGGGGATTCAAGACTATTATCCCAAATCTTCGCACAAGATTTCGGACTACGAAGATTTCAAATCTAAACATCAAATCCAAGATTCCGAAATCCTAATGATGGGCGACGATATTCCGGATATCGGGATTATGAAACTGGCTGAGATTTCCGCTTGTCCGGCCAACGCCGTTCCCGAAGTGAAGGCTGTTTCTGACTATATTTCTCCTATTCTCGGTGGCAAAGGCGCCGTGCGCGACGTCATCGAGAAAGTGATGAAAATACAAGGAAAATGGAATCTGGACGAGGAAACAAAATCTGCTTAGTAGCCTGATAATGAAATTGTTATTAGCATCACAATCACCCAGGCGCAAGGAATTGTTGACACAACTTGGTTACAGTTTTGAACCCGTGGATATCGATGTTGATGAATCTTATCCTTCAAACTTAGCTCCGGAAAATATCGCCGAATATATTTCAAAAAAAAAAGCAAAAGCCTTTGATGTAGCCGCCGACGAGATTCTGATAACCGCCGACACCATCGTAGCATTAAAACAAAAAATCCTGCTCAAGCCCAAAAATGAACGGGAGGCATTTGAAATGCTGAAAAGCCTTTCGGCCAAAAGTCATCAGGTTTATACGGCGTTCACCATTAAAACTCAGTCATCAGAAATCAGCAAAACCTGCAAAACAGAAGTCGAATTTTCTGAAATGAAGGATGACGAGATTGTGTTCTACATCAAGAATTATCAACCTTTCGACAAGGCCGGATCTTATGGCATACAAGACTGGCTGGGGATGGCGAAAATTAAAAATATATCGGGATCTTTCTATTCTGTGATGGGTTTCCCGGTAGATTTGGTCTATGAAGAACTCAAAAAACTGAATTGCTTGCCCAACAATTTTCAAAACACTATTTCTTAGATAATTTTCCTTGCAAAAATTCGTTATTTTTACAGATTAAATCCTCAATTTCCAATTGAATCTATTAGATGAGAAAATATTTATTAATCATACTTGCCGTCACCAGCATCCTCGCCTGCAATCCTCGCCACAAAAAGAAGAAAACCAAAAGCGGCCCGATCAACCGTTTTATGACTTATCACAACACCTTGTTTAACAGCAAAGAAGCGCTGGCTGCAGAAATGCAAAACAGAGACAAGGCTCACGTGGACAATTTCTATGATCCCTATATCTCTGTTTATACCACGGAAGATGTTGTTGCAGAAACAAAGACCTTTTCCAGTGGTGCATCCTCCAGTTCGGAAGATTCTGGCGCGCCAGCGGGCGTGCGAGGAAACTCCAGAAGTGCTGGTAATGAAGCCAATTTCAACGCTGGCGACGACCCAAGAGTGTCGGCTTCCAATACTAACGCATCCACGGGCAAAAAGGGCGCCACTATTCTGCAAATTACCGAGGCAAAAGCCATTAAAGCGATTACAAAATATTCCGTCTTGGTAAATGGAGTCGAGAAAAACAAAAAAATATTCGACGCCTACATTTTACTGGCCAAAGCTCGAATGTATCAAGGGAAATATCTGGAATCTTTGGATGCGCTTACCTACCTTTTCAACACGATGGACAAGGATAAAAGACTGCCATTGGCGTATATTTACAAAGCAGCCAACTACACCAAGTTGAAAGAATATTACCGAGCAGATGAGATTTTCCGAGATCTCGAAGATAATCCAAAAATAAAATTGTCCAAAGAACACAAAAGAATTCTGAAGGTTTACCAGGCAGAGAACTTTCTGAAATGGGGCAAGAAAGAAATGGCAGCAGAAGTCTTGGAAGATGCTTTTACATATAACAAAGACCGAAAAACAAAAAGCAGAATTGCCTTTTTGCGTGGGCAAATTCTTGCAAGCCTCAACAGAAAAGAGGAAGCGAGAGAATCGTTTGCCGCCGCTTACAAATATGCTAGTAGCTATGAATTTGAAGTGAAATCTCAGATCGAAATTGCCAAAACATTCGATGGAAAATCCGACAGCTACGAGGAAGCCGTTGCTTATCTCGCCAAAATCGCTAAAAAAGGAACCTACGCTTCGCGCAAGAATGAACTTTATTACGCCTCTGGATTGATTGCGACGTCGGCTTCAAAAGAGGAAGATGCCGACTTATATTTCCGAAAAGCGTTGAAGGAAAAGCAGTCCGATCCTCAGATCCGAGGGCTGACTTATTCCGAAATCGCCAAAAAATATTTTGCAAAAGACGACTATCTCACAGCTGGCGTTTATTATGACAGCGCACTTGTTGTCATGACCTATCAGCCAGAAAAAGAAAGATTGACCAGCCTGACTGCCAATATCAAAAAGCTTTCGAAGAACTATTATGTGATTAAAAAAAATGACAGCATTTTGAATCTTGCCAAGATGTCGCCCGACCAGCAGCGAGATTATTTCACCCAATATATTGAAAAAATAAAAGCGAAAGAGGAGGCAGAAGCATTGGAAAAAAGAAAAGCAGAACGAAGCAAAGGCTTTGACAATTTGGATTATAATGCCAATTCCATCTTCACGGGAAATTCTACAGATGCCAACAGTTTTCAGAATTTCGGAATCACGGGCGGATCTACATTCTATTTTGCCAATTCCAATAATATTCCCCGAGGCGAAAACGCCTTCCGGCAGACTTGGGGCAATAGAACCTTGATGGACAACTGGCGTTATTCTGCAAAAACCACGACGATTGAAGAATTGAAAAACGACGCTTTAGGCTTGGCCAACGCACCAGATCCGCGACGTCTGGAACCAGAATTCTATATGGAAAAAATTCCGACTTCCGCAGAAGAATTAGGCCTACTCAAGAAAGCCAGAGACACCGCAAGTCTAGGAATGGGAAGAATGTACGAATCATTCTTCGGCAACACAAAACTGGCAACCAAAACCCTTTTTGACTTGGTAGATAACAAGCCCGACGAAGAAACCGACCTGCAGGCTTTGTACAACATTTTCGTTTTCAATTACGAGAAAAATCCTGCTGAAGCCGAAAAAGCAAAACAGCTAATCTTACAAAAATATCCGTACACGTCGTACGCAGAGTATGTGAAAAACCCTAAGAATAAGGATTTCAACAAGTCAACCGCCGATGTGGAACAACTGTACGCAGATGCGTACAAACTTTATGAAACAGAAAAATTCGAAGCGTCTGCCGCCCTCATAGAAAAAGCCATTGCGGAGCACCCCAAAGACGCATTGATACCCAAATTTTATTTGCTTAATGCCTACAATGCTGGGAAGAACGCTGGTAAAGAAATTATGATTTTGCAATTGGAACAGATTGTCCTTAATTATGCAAATACACCAGAAGGCATCAAGGCAAAAGAACTTCTGAAATATCTGAAAAGTGATGCCAAGCTGGAACTGACGGACGAAACCGGAAACTCGATTTCTCAAAAACCAACGGACAATACCGCTCAATCCGGTGAAAAAAACGAACCAGATCCAAGTGAAGGTCAAAAAACCGTTGCTCCGGTCAACAGCGGACCTGGAATCCCCGGAGGAAATGTGAAAACGGGAAACTCTACCGTACAACACGGAATCATAGAATCTGCTGTTCAGCAAAAGAAATAGACATACTCCGGCTTACAAGTAATTAAGGCGGAGTTTTTTGATTATAATTGTTGGAAAGTTGATATTGACCTTTTAAAATCAGTTAGTTAAAGGGGTTTAAAATTCCGTGAAAAGAAATTACCCATTACGGAAAAACACGTTATTTCAAATAGCATCCAACACAAAATTATTGACTGCAACTTCGATTGGTTTTCTGGTTAATGAAGGAAAATTGGACTGGGACAAAACCAATTAAACCCTTATTTCTATCGATCCTGTTCTATAACAAGACATCCTTTCTTACAGAACTGGGCTTGCCCTTCAAAATTTCTGGGGAGTCTGACTCTGAGTTGATCCCTTGCCAACCAAACACTTTTAAAACCAAAGAATTTGCGGACTTAACCTTTGCGTTTATGATATGGAACGGTAAAGTAGTCTCAATGAAACAAAAAAGCGGATTAGGAGAATATGAAATTAAAAAGTTGGAAGATGAAAAATAGAAGTGCCTAAAACGTTTGATAGCTTTGCTACATAGTAAAAAATATTTCAAAATAAAAAACAAACTTCGTTTAGTGCGCGCTAAGCGAAGTTTGCTTTTTTATCTAGTCTTAAAAAGTTGCTTCACCTTTAAATTGATGGATAATTTTACGAAGCGCTTTATGGCTTTTTCTAAGGCTGAGACGGCGGTTGTAAGGCGGATCACAATAAAAACCTCTTATCAAAACGAAAATATTTTTGAGCCTTATAGTCGAGATGATAGTAATTTAACATTTTTTATGAATATGCGAAAATGTTTCTGCTGATCTTTGTCAGAGATTTCACACCTAACAAATGTCATCTTTAATGATTTCTCATTTTTTCAATTCAAAAACCATTAAAGACCACTCTTAAAACGTAATATATCTAAAAATCGATAACACTTATCGATTTTATTTATTAATAAAAAAGTAGACCGTACTACAAGATTTTTGTCATCATAAAATTATAGCAGAATTATTAGCATAGTCATACCTTTGTGGCGTTAAATAGTGGAAGATGTATAATTATAACAATCAAATTTTATGAAAATGAAAACAACAAAAATGCTTATTACAACAGGGATGTTTTTAGGAGTATTAATAATTCCTCAACTGTCGAACGCTCAAAAAATTGCTCAAAAAGCTACGTCGATTACCGTATTGGGAACTTCTCCACTGCATGACTGGGAAATGAAGGGATCCGCTGGTACTTTTTCAGGAATCGTTTCGGGAAATTCTGTTACTAATATCAACTTTAGTGTTCCAGCAAAAACCTTGAAAGCAGAACAGGGTAAAACGATGGAAAAGAAGGCATACGACGCTCTAAAAGCTGACAAAGTGCCCACAATAACGTTCACAGCAACTTCTATCAATTTAGGGAAAAGCAACGCTGCCGGGAAACTATCCATTGCGGGCATCACCAAAAATGCTTCTTTCCCTGTGTCGATTGTCAAAAAAGGTAATTCATACCTCATCGATGCAACCGAAACTATTAATCTCTCTGACTTCGGAATGGAACGACCAGGATTTATGGGAATCCGAACTGGCGATGTTGTCACGGTAAAAGTGAATGTCGTCGCTGAATAATATATACAAACATTAACTGAATAATTTATAACATCATGAAAAGAAATCTATCAAAAGCAGGCTTCATCGCCACTTTACTAACAGCAACATTTGGATTTGCACAGGAAGGCAAGTTGGACAACCTGAAACCAAGAGACAAAACCGGACTGGCGGTTTTTGAAAACCCGAAAGATTCCGTTACCACATTTGATCACCTAAGAGTGAAAGTTGGTGGTGCATTCGCATTGCAGTTTCAAGCAATAAAACATGAAAATAACGCAACACCAGTTGTTAATACTTCTGGAGTTAATACAAATCAATTATTTGACATCGGAAACAATTTCAACCTTCCGACCGCTAACTTAGACCTAGACGTCGCCTTGTATGACGGTGTGAATATGCACTTGAGGACTTTCCTCTCCTCACGTCACCACAACGAAACGTATGTAAAAGGAGGCTATCTCCAAGTGGATAAGTTAGACTTCATCAAAAAAGGATTTGCGGAAAACATTATGAAATATGCCACGATCAAAGTGGGTCAGGATCAGCTCAACTATGGCGATGCACAGCTTAGAAGATCAGATAATGCTTATGCAATTATGAACCCGTTTGTGGGTAATTATTTGATGGACGCTTATGCTACCTTTCCTTTCGCCGAGGTTTATTACAGAAGAGATGGAGTCATCCTAATGGCTGGTGCAACAAACGGAAGACTGAACCAGACCGCAACCGGCGGCACCAGCCCGGGCGTCTATGGAAAACTGGGCTATGACAAACAACTTTCTGAAGATCTGAGAGTAAGGCTTACGGGGTCTGTTTACAACATTGCGAGAGCAACAAGACTAGACTTCTACAACGGTGACCGAGCTGGTTCTAGATATTACTTCGTCATGGAAAATACCTTGGCCACTTCCTCTGCACAGATGAGATCCGGAATGGTAGACCCAGACTTCCAAAACACCCTCACAACCTTTATGGTCAACCCGTTTTTGAAATACAAAGGATTAGAATTCTTCGGAATCTTTGAATCTGCATCTGGACGCAACCTTTCAGAAACCAAGAGAAGAACATATAACCAATACGCTGCTGAACTACTGTACAGATTTGGAAACGATGAAAAACTTTACTTCGGCGGACGGTATAACAAAGTCGATGGAACGCTTATTAGCGGAGACGACATTAGCGTAGACCGATACAATATTGGCGGAGGCTGGTTTATGACCAACAACATTCTGACAAAAATCGAATATGTCAATCAGACTTACGATGGATATCCTGCAACCAATATTAAAAAAGACGGTAAATTCGACGGATTTATGTTGGAAGCTGTGATTTCTTTTTAAATGTTCAGTTAACAGGAAGCAGGGGAAACTCATGGGTCTCCTCTGTTTTTTCTAAATCAAAATTATGAAACATTTCTATTTTTTACTGCTATTTTTATTCTTTGCAGCCACCATTAATGCTCAGGAAAGTTTCTTTAAAATCAATGGCAGCACAAACGTAAACAATTTTCATTGCGTCAACAACAAGTTCAAAATTGATGGTAGTGCTTTGTCGTTCTCAGAAAAACATTTACCAAATATCATTTTGAAAGTGACTGATTTTGATTGTGGAAATAGGATGATGACCAAAGACTTTCAGAAAATCCTGAATGCTGAACAATATCCGGACCTGACCATCAAATTCATCAATTTTATAAAAACAGAAACAAACTTTATCGCAATCGTAGAGGTAAAAATGATGAATAAAAGCAAAAGATATAATATAGAATTTATCCTACAAAATAACAAACTAATAGGCCGGAAGAATGTAAAATTCAGCGATTTCAATATCATACCTCCGAAAAAAATGGGCGGGATGATTGTTGTCAAAGACGATTTGGATTTAACCTTCTGCTTATCAACAAAAACCTAACTTTACTTTTTCATTTAATTAGATTTTTCAAGACAACATCACGGGTTTTACCTGTGATGTTGTTTTTGTATAATTGATGAAAGCGGTTCTTTTTCAGAAGTGAACACTCTCGTGGCTCGAACTAGGGCCGACGCCCGCAATGAGTCTCTTCAAAGTAATGTGTTAAAGGAGCATTCTATGAATGTGGTAAAACTATCAAATAGTGCGGATTTGCAGTTCGTGTTTATCAAAAAGCATGAAAAATATGTAATTCATACCTTTTTGTTACCTCTGGTTTCTATTAAAAAAAGTTAATTTATTTCCCGCGAAATAAACATTCGTGATTAAAGATTATCTTTGCGGATTATTCGCCGGATGAAGAAATTGGTCATTATTCCCACCTACAACGAAAAAGAGAACATCGAAAAGATCATTTCGGCGGTGTTTGCTTTGGAGCAGGATTTCCATGTTTTGGTGGTGGACGATTCTTCGCCCGACGGCACGGCGGAGATCGTTAAAAATTTGCGCGAAAAATTTCCGCTTCAACTTCATCTCACGGTTCGGAAAATAAAAGACGGCCTGGGTAAAGCTTACATCCACGGTTTCCAATGGGCGATTCAGAACGATTACGATTATATTTTTGAGATGGATGCCGATTTTTCTCACAATCCGAAAGATCTCATCAAACTTTACGAAGCCGGCAAAAATGCGGATATGGCCGTTGGGTCTAGATATTCTCAGGGTGTCAATGTCGTGAATTGGCCGATGGGTAGGGTGTTGCTTTCCTATTTCGCCTCCAGATATGTGCGCTTCGTTTTGGGAATTCCGGTGCACGATACCACCGCTGGGTTTGTCTGTTTCAAAAAGGCAACATTATTGGCGATCGGACTTGATAAAATTAAATTGAAAGGTTACGGCTTCCAAGTGGAAATGAAATACCGTGCTTTCAAAAAGAATATGAAAATTGTAGAAGTTCCGATCATCTTTACCGACAGAACAGAAGGCGTGAGCAAAATGAACGGCGGAATCATCCAGGAAGCAGTTTTCGGTGTGTTGAACCTGAAATGGAAAAATTTTATCGGAAAATTGTAAAACCTTATCAGAAAATAAATTAAACCACAAAAGTCATATAAAAAATTACGATAATTAAACTTTCCAAAATATCTAAAAAAGATAGCCTTCACGCCGTTTTTCTTTTTTATACTTTTTAAAAATAGTTGAAAATAATAAGCTTTTGTGATTTTAGAACATAATTTACAGAATGAAATATTTCTTTTACATATCAATGATTTTCTGCGCTTTGTCCTGCAAAGAGGCCATTGAAAAACCCAAAGACCTGTTGCCAGAAGATCAGATGTCTCAGATCCTCGCAGATTTTGCGATCAATGAGCAGCAATACGTCATAGGGCAAAACATCAATTCCGAAAACGCCACGAGATTTATCCTAAAAAAATATAAGATAAAAGGCGAACGCTTCACAAGCAGTTACGCCTATTATATGACCGAGCCCGACGTCATCAAAGAAATTCTGGATGATGCTCAGGACATCATCCGCGCCAAAGATCCGAAAGCAGAAGCCTTCATCAATAAAAAGTTAAAAGAAAACCCCGCAGTTCAGCCTCAGGCGCGATAAAATATGCAGAAATTTTTTGAAATCGAGAAAACCTCAGAATCCAAAGCAAGAGCTGGAGTTATAAATACCGATCACGGAAAGATCCACACTCCGATTTTTATGCCCGTAGGAACTGTTGCATCCGTAAAAACTGTTCACCAGAGAGAACTTAAAGATGACATCAAAGCGCAGATCATTTTAGGAAACACCTACCATTTGATGCTTCGTCCAACGATGGATATTATCGAACAAGCCGGTGGTCTTCACCGGTTTATGAACTGGGATCTTCCGATCCTGACAGATTCGGGCGGTTATCAGGTTTTTTCCTTAGCGAAAAGTAGAAAAATAACCGAAGAAGGTGTGAAATTCAAATCGCATATCGATGGCAGTTTGCATTTTATGTCGCCGGAGATTTCTATGGAAATTCAAAGACAAATCGGTGCCGATATCTTTATGGCTTTTGATGAATGTACACCTTTCCCTTGCGAATATAACTTGGCCAAAACATCGATGGAACTCACACACCGTTGGCTGAAAAGATGCATCGAGTGGACGGAACAAAATAAAGAGATGTACGGCCACAAACAGAGGCTCTTCCCTATCGTTCAGGGCTCGACTTATTCGGATTTGAGGAAGATTTCTGCCGAGGTGATTTCCGAAGCAGGCGCAGACGGTAACGCCATCGGAGGATTGTCTGTGGGCGAGCCGGAGCCGGAAATGTACAGAATTACTGATCAGGTCACCGACGTTCTGCCAAAAGACAAACCCCGATACCTGATGGGCGTCGGTACGCCTTGGAATATTCTGGAAAGCATTGGCCTAGGCATCGATATGATGGATTGCGTGATGCCAACCAGAAACGCAAGAAATGGCATGCTTTTCACCTGGCAAGGCATCATGAATATGAAAAACGAACGTTGGAAAGCCGATTTTTCGCCTCTTGACGAGTTTGGGACGAGTTTTGTGGATACCGCTTACAGCAAGGCTTATGTGCGTCATCTTTTTGTTTCGAAGGAATATTTGGCAAAACAAATCGCATCGATTCATAACTTAGCGTTTTATCTTGATTTAGTGAAAGTGGCGAGAGAACATATCGTTGCAGGCGATTTTTATCAATGGAAGGATTCTATCGTTCAACAACTGAAGCAGAGATTATAAAACTTACTACAAAACAGGATAAAGACTCACCACCAGATTAGCTATCACCAAAACCTAAAACTCTCAACCAGATGAAAATCATAGACCTGTACGTCATCAAAAAATATTTGGGAACCCTCATTTTTATGTTGGCTCTGTTGGCAATTATTATTATGGTGGTAGATGTGCAGTCCAAAACACCCAGGATCGAGAGCAACGGCTTCACGGTGTGGTATTTTTTGGTAAATTTTTACCCGTTTTGGATTCTCAACTTGATTCTCAC
Source organism: Weeksellaceae bacterium (assembly GCA_022013695.1). Lineage (GTDB taxonomy): Bacteria > Bacteroidota > Bacteroidia > Flavobacteriales > Weeksellaceae > Epilithonimonas. Next base: position 21,792 of record JAKLPS010000023.1, on the reverse strand, counting down.
CTTTATGTCGATATTGGTTTTCATCACGGTCATATTTTTCACTTCCAGAATGGCCAATAATACAGAAATCGTAGCTGTCATCAGCAGTGGCGCTAGTTTTCATCGGTTTGCAAGACCTTATTTGATTACCTCTTTATTGATCTTCTTTGTCACTTTGGCGATCAACCATTTTATTTTGCCCTGGGCAAATATCAAAAAGAACGTTTTGGAGCCGTACACTTATAATGCGGTAAATAAGGACAAACTTTTGGGAAATAGGAGTATCGCTTCCAACATCAACCCAAACGAGTATATCTTCGTGAACAGTTACAACAAAAAGGAAAACCGGGGGTTCGGTTATATGTATCAGAAATTTGATCAAAATAAAAAATTGCTTTACCAGATTACCGCAATGGATATCCAGTGGGATCCGAAGAAAAAAAATTTCCTGATTAGCAATTATAGCGAGAGAACAGCCGGCAAAAATGACACCGAAATCCTCGGCAATGGGGTCTCAAAAATTCAGGATTTTAAGCTGCCGCCTTCCGAATTATTTCCAGACATTTTAGTGGCTCAAAACAAAACGACACCCGAGTTGCTCGAAATGATAAAACGAGAAAAAAGAAAGGGAAACAGCAACGTGACATCCTTCTACAACGAGCTCTACCAAAGAACCTCGATGCCCGTTTCCATCATCATCCTCACCTTTTTAGGCTTGTCGTTATCATCGCAGAAAAGGCGAGGCGGCCTGGGACTCAACCTGGCGGTTGGAATTGGCCTGGCATTCTTGTTTGTGTTTTCTTTCCAGGTTTTGACGGTAGTATCCGAAAACAAATCATTACCGCCACTCCTAGCAATGTGGCTCCCCAACATCGTTTTTGCGCCGGTCGCAGCATATCTGTACTTCAAAAGAGCCAATCAGTAAAGCATTTCGACTTCTTTGTGGAAAAACTTTTGCAGGCCTTCATTTTCAAGCTCAATCCAAAGAAAACCACTGCTGTCAGCACTTTTGATGATGCCATTTTGTCGCATTTTGGCTATCTGGAAAACACAGATTTGATCTTTTCGAAAAAGAAAACGATTATAATCTTCCAAAATCTGATTTTCAGATGAGATGTTCGCAAATCTCCTGATGAGCGCTCGATGAAACCGAGATGCAAACGCCTTTAATTCAAAAGAAAAACCCGTTGCAGACAAGATAGAACCCGCTTTGGGAAGATCGGAAAAGTCGGTTTGAAGAACATTTATCCCGATCCCGATGATGAAATATTCATTTTGGTTAATGGTTTTCTTCTCGATGAGAATGCCACAAACCTTCTTGCCATTCATAATAATGTCGTTCGGCCACTTTATTTGCACCACATTATGGGTCAGATTGGCAAGAAAATTCCGAACGGTGATTGCGGTATAGTAATTGAGGAATGTATTTGAAATAGGGATTTCAGAAGTTTTCACAGCCAGAGAATACGCCATATTTTGATCGGGCTTCCCTATCCAAGTTTTTCCATATTGCCCGCGACCTTTCGTTTGATTAAAAGTAAAAACGGCGGTTGGTTCGTCTTCATTTACAAGCGCAACAATTTCGTCAATAGTAGAAAAACAGTTTTCAATATGGAATAAATAGCTCATTTATGAAAACTTTAAGAGATAATAAAGATGGCAAACAAAAGATAAATAGATTAAAATCAATAAATTTGCAAATTAGACAATTTTTTGAATGAGCAAAAATACAGAAAAACAATTATTGATAGATAAGATCGTAGATTCGATTCAAGATACAAAAGGAGAGGACATCTTGGTTTTCGACTTAACAGGCATAGAAAACGCAGCAGCAGAAACATTTATCATCTGCAGTGGAAACTCAAATACGCAGGTTTCTGCCATCGCCGGAAACATCCAAAAAAACGTAAGAAAAGACCTCAACGACCGGCCTTGGCACGTGGAAGGAACCGAAAACTCGATGTGGATTCTGGTAGATTACGTTTCGGTCGTGGTGCATATTTTCCAAAAAGAAATTCGTGACTATTATGACATCGAGGAACTTTGGGGCGATGCAAAAATCACAAAAGTAGAAAGCTAAAAAATGCCTTGCGGCATTGTCAACATTTAAAAATTAAGAATGAATAATAAAGGATTCAACTGGTTTATACCCGTTTTGTTGGGACTCATTTTACTCATATTTCTCCCGGGACTTCTTGGAGATTCTATGGTGAAAAACATTGATGAAAAAGAATTTTACACGCTTGTAGAAAAAGGAAAAGTAGGCGAAGTGATGGTCTATCGAGACAATTTCAAAGCGGATGTGTACCTTACCAAAACCGCCAAAGCAGAACTGAAAAAGACCGATAAAGAAAGTGATCCTCTATCCGTGATCAATATCAAACCGAGTCCAGATTATGTTCTCACTTACGGTGATCTTCGGTATTTCCAAGAAAGATTTGAAAGCATCAATGCCAAACTGCCCACTCAGGCCAGGATGGAATTTGGGAAAAGCCAAAGTGGTTTCTCCGATTTACTTTTGACCTTAGCCCTTTGGGGGGGTCTTTTCTTGCTTTTATACTTCTTTGTTTTCCGAAAAATGGCAGGAGGCGCCGGTGGCCCTGGCGGGCAGATCTTCAGCATTGGAAAATCGAGAGCAAAATTATTCGATGAGAAAGAAAAAATCCAAGTCACCTTCAAAGATGTGGCAGGATTGGAAGGCGCAAAAGAAGAGGTGCAGGAGGTGGTAGACTTCCTGAAGAATTCTGAAAAATATACAAAATTAGGAGGCAAAATTCCGAAAGGCGTTCTCTTGGTAGGACCTCCAGGAACAGGTAAAACCTTGCTGGCGAAAGCCGTTGCTGGAGAAGCCAAAGTTCCATTTTTCTCCCTTTCGGGATCCGATTTTGTAGAAATGTTTGTCGGCGTGGGCGCTTCCAGAGTAAGAGATCTTTTTGCTCAGGCAAAAGCCAAGTCGCCCGCCATTATTTTCATTGATGAGATCGATGCCATTGGAAGAGCAAGAGGAAAAGGCGGAATGCAGGGCGGAAACGACGAACGTGAAAACACACTGAACCAATTGCTAACAGAAATGGACGGATTTGGCACCGATGTCAACGTTATCGTGATGGCTGCTACAAACCGTGCCGATATTCTGGACAAAGCATTGATGAGAGCTGGCCGTTTCGACCGTTCCATCTATGTCGATCTTCCGGAACTTCACGAGAGGAAACAGATTTTTGATGTTCATCTCGCTAAAATTAAACTAGACGATTCCATCGACAGAGAATTTTTAGCAAAACAAACGCCGGGCTTCAGTGGAGCGGATATTGCAAATGTCTGCAATGAAGCTGCATTGATTGCTGCAAGAAACTCGCACGAGTCTGTGAATAAGCAAGACTTCCTAGACGCGGTCGATAGAATCATCGGCGGTCTCGAAAAGAAAAATAAAGCCATCAAACCATCCGAAAAAAGAAGAGTAGCCTTCCACGAAGCAGGCCACGCCACGATTTCTTGGTTGGTAGAGCACGCGGCGCCGCTTCTGAAAGTCACCATTGTGCCACGAGGAAGATCCTTGGGCGCTGCATGGTATTTGCCGGAAGAAAGACAATTGACAACCACGCAGCAGATGTTGGATGAGATTTGTGCCACACTCGGCGGCAGAGCGGCAGAGCAAGTTGTTTTTGGAAATATTTCAACGGGCGCCTTATCCGATCTGGAAAGGGTTACCAAACAAGCTCAGGCGATGGTCACCATTTATGGACTGAATGACAAAGTCGGCAATATTTCTTATTACGACAGTTCGGGACAGTCGGAATACAGCTTCGGAAAGCCTTATTCGGAGCAGACGGCTAAACTAATTGATGAAGAAATTTCTAAATTGGTCGAAACGCAATACGCAAGAGCAGTTAATATTTTGACCGAAAACACCGATAAACTGGATGCCTTAGCACAGAAACTTCTTGATAAAGAGGTCATTTTCCGGGAAGATCTTGAGGAGATTTTTGGTAAGCGGGCGTGGGATCCGGAACTGACAGAAACACCAGTGTCCAGCGTGGATAATCCCGCAGAGGCGGGAAATGTCTTAAATACAGACAGTTAAATAAAATTGTTTTAAAACACACAAGAAAAATCCTAATTATAATTAGGATTTTCTTTTAAAATAAAGTTTTGGTTATTAGCCTATTACAATTATTTTTTTACATTTGTACTAATTAAAAAGCATAGAAAGATTGAGTCTGTTCAAAAAACTCGTTAGTAAAATAATGAACCAGCCCGAGGAAGATCAGCCAGATGTTACCAAACTGGCAGATCAACTTCGTGATGCAGATTTGGATTATAAATTTGCGCAGCTGTTCACCCACTCGGGGGGATTTTTCAATTACTGTGCAGATGAATCCGAAGCCTTACAGACTCTCAATCAGATTATCAAGATCGAGCAGGTGAATAAAGTCTTTTGCTGGGATCAGGATTTGCGAAATTTTCTGGATGTGATCCATACGGCCTATTCACCAGAATTGACTGAAGAGAATGATGCCGCATTTATCACATGCGAGCACCTCATCGCTTTTGATGGCAGAATTATGCTTTCTCATAATAACATTCTCCATTACCATTCTTCCCGACTGCCGAGCAAAATCATCATTATGGCGAATGTTTCTCAGATCACAAATAATCTCAACGAAGCAATGATGAAAGTAAAGCGTGCCGGAAATCTAAAAAACCTGACCTCCATCAGCGGAAGTCATTCCAAATTAGACACAGCTAATAAGGATAATACCAAACTTTTCTTACTTTTGCTGGAAGATTAAATTCAGATTTTGGACAAAAATTTTATTCAGCGCACCATTTCAGCTTTAGTTTACGTCGCAGTCATAGCGCTCTGCACCACTCCGATAGGCGAGCATCTATTCGGGAGTTTTTTCCCACAAATCAAGCAACAGTATCTTTTTTATGGTTTGATGACATTGCTGATGGCGATTGGGCTTTATGAATGCATCAAGATGATGAAATTTGACAACAGCATTTACAAATGGCTCGTCTTTCCCGTTGCCGCTATTATCTATTACCGATTTACAAAACGGTTTTTTCACCACGATTTTTTCAATGGCTATAGTATCCATAACTATTTCAGCGAGATTGTCGCCTTAGGACTGGTTGCGATTGCCGTCGTCACACTTTTCAAATATTCCCGAGAACTCTATTTCGAAAATGGAAAATTGATTTTCACTGTTGTGTACGTCACTTTGCCATTCGCATTTTCGTTAGGATTGCCCAAATTCAGCACATTAGATACTGGTAAACCTTTCTCTTTGGAGATCTTTATGCTGTTTGTATTGATCTGGAGCAGCGATACCTTTGCCTATTTGACGGGGAAATTGTTGGGAAAACACAAAATGGCACCCCGCATTTCTCCGAAGAAAACCTGGGAAGGATTTGCAGGCGGCGGTGTTCTGACTTTAGTTTTAGGATATTTCGTAGAGCAGTATTTTCCCGATCTGCGAGGAAACTGGATGCTGGTGGGAGTTCTCGTCGCAGTTTTCGCTCCAGTGGGCGATTTGGTAGAGAGTCAGTTAAAACGTAGTTTTGCAGTGAAGGACAGCGGAAATATCATTCCGGGTCATGGCGGCGTTTTGGACAGGCTCGATAGTTTTATCCTGTGTGTTCCCGTGGTTTATTTATATTTTATTTTAGAAAAATTAGTTTAAGATTTTATCCTATGAAACTTCATAAAGAATCGAAAGGAACGCTGATTGTTGCTATTCTTTTCATTGCGTTTATCGGTACGATTTCTATCTATTATTTGCAAATTTGGTCTTTGGTCGTTCTTATTCCGCTGCTGGTGATGTTGGGATTGATATTTTGGTTTTTCCGGGTTCCTGACCGAACCATTTTGGATCATAAAGAAGAAGTTATTGCGCCTGTAGACGGGAAAGTCGTGATGATAAAGGAAGTTTTCGAAGACGAATTTCTCAAAGAGCAGTCCATTCAGATTTCTATTTTTATGTCACCTCTTAACGTTCATATCTGCCGATATCCGGTAAGCGGAGACGTCATTTATAAGCAATATCATCCAGGTAAATACCTCGTTGCGTGGCACGAGAAATCCTCTACCGTAAACGAAAGAACAACAATTGCAGTCAAGAGTTTGACCAATCACAACGTGGTGTTCCGCCAGATCGCAGGTTATGTGGCGAGAAGAATCGTTTTTTATTGCAATGTGAAGGATCAAGCAAAAGCGGGTCACGAATTTGGCTTTATCAAGTTCGGATCGCGAATGGACGTTTTCCTTCCTTTAGATACAGAAATCCTTTGCAAAATCGGTGACAAAACAAAAGGCGGAACAGACGTCATCGCCAGAATGAAGGAGTAATTTCCAAAAAAAAACCCAAGGTCAAACGACGTTGGGCTCTATCTAGTGGGAAGCGTAAAATCTTAGTTGACCAAGACTTCGTATTTTTTCCGGTTATCTACCAAAATCCACAGATTAATAAGCATCAAAACAACACTCATTGTAATGCCCGAATTTGTGGGCAATTTTACAAAGTTTTGAAGCACAATTCCCACCATCACGGGCAAAATTACAATCGCTCCCAAGGCTCTCGTTTTTGAAAAGATGAATAAGGCGCCTCCAACAACCTCTACAACTCCCACCAATGGCATCAGCCAGTTTAATTCCATAAATGCATCATACACTTTCTTCATGGCGGCATCTGGTTTTGGCATCGGCATATAGTGGAAAAATTTGTCCAATCCGAACGTGATGAACAACACCCCGAAAAGCAAACACAAGATAAATTTGACGTATTTCATAATAAACAATTTTTATCAAATTTAAAACAAAAAGCAATTGAAACTCTTTTTTTGAATAAAAAATATACTTTATGTGGGAAAAAAACATTATTTTTTCTAATTTAATCGATTTTTCCTGACGCTGATAAGCTACTTAAGCGCGATTTCAACCACCTCGCTCATATTAGTTACGTAGCTGACTTTCAAGTACTTGAGGTAATCTTTCTTGATTTCTTCCACATCTTTTCTGTTGGCTTCGCAAAGAATGACTTCTTGGATGCCGGCTCTGGTTGCTGCCAGCAGCTTTTCCTTAATTCCGCCAACAGGCAACACTTTGCCGCGGAGTGTGATCTCGGCGGTCATCGCCAAATGCGGTTTCACTTTGATGTTTTTGTAGCTGGACACCATCGAGGTCATCATGGCAATTCCTGCAGATGGTCCGTCTTTCGGTGTGGCGCCCTCTGGCACGTGCACGTGGATATTTTTTTTCTCGATATCTTCTTCAGAGATCCCCAATTCTTCATAATGAGCCTTGATATATTCCAGCGCAATCGTTGCAGATTCTTTCATTACATTTCCAAGGTTACCCGTCATCGTCAATGCACCTTTTCCCTTGGAAAGAATACTTTCGATGAAAAGAATATCGCCACCCACGCTTGTCCAGGCCAAACCAGTCACCACGCCAGGAACGTCTGTAATTTCTGCCAAAGTTTTGGGACGGGGAACACCCAAGATTTCGTCCACTTTGTCAACGGAGATTTTCGGGTCAAAATCTTTTTCCATTGCGATTTGCAATGCAACCCATCGGCCAATGGCCGCAATTTTTTTCTCAAGCATTCTCACGCCGCTTTCCGAGGTATGCGCATCGATGATGTGTCTCAGTTCTGGATTTCCAAGTTTCAGATATTTTGCATCCAAACCATTTTCGCGCAGTTGCTTTTTGATGAGATGACGTTTTGCAATTTCAATTTTTTCTTCCAAAGTATAACCGGCAATGCTGATGATCTCCATCCTGTCTAGCAACGGTCGCTGAACTGTTGATAATGAGTTTGCAGTCGCTATGAACATCACTTTTGAAAGATCGTAGCCCATTTCTAAGAAATTGTCATAGAAATTATTATTCTGCTCAGGATCAAGCACTTCTAACAAGGCGGAACTAGGGTCACCGTGAATGCCTTGACCGATTTTATCGATCTCATCCAAAACGATGACGGGATTGGACGTTCCAGATTTTTTGATAGACTGCAGGATTCGCCCTGCCATCGCGCCAATATAGGTTTTTCTGTGGCCTCGGATTTCGCTTTCATCGTGCAATCCGCCTAACGAAACTCTCACATATTTTCTGCCAAGAGCGTCTGCTACGGACTTGCCTAAAGAAGTTTTACCCACACCCGGCGGACCAACGAGGCATAGAATGGGCGATTTCATATCGTTTTTCAATTTCAGAACCGCAATGTGCTCCAAGATTCTCTTCTTGATATCTTCCAAGCCAAAATGTTCTTTGTCCAAAAGTTTTTCGGCTTTGCCGAGATCAAAGGCGTCTTTGGAATAATGCTCCCAAGGCAAATCTGTAAAAAAATCGAGATAATTGCGCTGAATATTATAATCTGGGGAGCTAGAATGCTGCCTTTGCAGTCGCTGAACTTCTTTTTCGAAGTGTTTCTCAACCTCCGAATTCCATTTGATTTTTGCAGCTTTTTTTCTCAGCTCATCCGCATCAGAATCTGCGCCACCGCCCAGTTCGTCTTGGATGGTACGGATCTGCTGGTTCAGGAAATATTCCCGTTGTTGCTTGTCGAGATCTTTGCTGGTTTTCTGGTGGATTTGGTTTTTGAGTTCCAAATGCCGGAATTCGTCGTGCATCATTTCATAAAGATTTTTTGCACGTCCAATCAGGCTTTTTTCGTCGAGTAAACCCTGTTTTTTGTCAGATGCGAAATTTCCATTAGCCGAGACGAAATTCAAAAGATCCTCCTGTCCATCAATATTTTTAATAGCAAATTGAGCTGCATTAGGAATATTAGGATCGATATTTATTATTTTTTCTGCCAGATCTTTGATGTTGTCCATCAGCGCAGAAAATTCTTCTTTATCTTTTGGCTGAGCATCTTTTTGTTTGACAATTTCTGCAAGAAAATAGGGCTCGCTGGAAACAAATTTTTTAACCTTAAACCTTTGAATGCCTCTTGTGATCGCTGTAATATTGCCTTCTGGCAATGTAATTATTTTTAGGATTTTTGCTAATGTGCCGACGGTGTAGAGATCTTTTTCGGTCGGATTTTCTTCGGTCGGATTTTTCTGGCTGATGATTCCCACGAGTTTATTTTCTCTTTGAGCCTCTTCCAGAAGTTTCTTGGATTTTTCTCGTCCGGCTGTAATGGGCGTGATCACTTTCGGGAACATGACCATATTTCGTACTGGAAGAATCGGAAAACAGGTCTGAGATTTGTCGGATTCTTGGACGATGAAATCATCCAGATTGATTTCTTCTGCAACAAGCCCAAAACCTTCGTCCAGCATCTCTTCAAAGTTGATATTATCAAATTCTGTCATAGTATGTTGAATGACATATTGTCATTAATCTTGATTGATATAAAAATTATTCCCCTTTTTTAACAGAGAAACAATACTGTTTTAAACGAATCTATAATTTCGCAAGAGATGTGCCATCGGAAAAAACATTACAATATGGCAGTTTAAAAAGGAAAACCCTTTCAAAGTCTTGGCTAAGAAAGGGTTATTTTGCACGTTCATAAAGTAATTAAACCAACATTCTCTGCGCTTTTTTCACACCTTCGGTCAGAATATCAATTTCTTCAAAAGTATTGTAAACCGCAAAACTCGCACGGACAGTTCCGGCAATGTTGAAGAAATCCATAATCGGTTGGGTGCAGTGATGTCCGGTTCTCACGGCAATTCCAAGTTTGTCAAGAATCATTCCTGTGTCAGAGGCAATTCCTGCGCCTTCCAAGTTGAAAGAAACGACGCCGGTTCTGTTGGCTTTTTCGCCATAGATTTTAATACCTTCCAATTCCAGAAGTTTTTTCTGAGCATAATTCAGAAGGTCGTTTTCGTGTTTTTGAAGATTTTCGTGACCGATATTTTCGATGAAATCTACAGCTGCGCCAAGAGCGATATTTCCACCAACATTGGGCGTTCCAGCTTCGAATTTGAAAGGTAAACCTGCATAAGTTGTTTTCTCGAAACTGCAAACCGCAATCATCTCACCACCGCCGTGGAAAGGTTGAAGATTTTCCAGCACAGATTCTTTACCATAAAGGATTCCAGTTCCCATTGGTGCGTACATTTTGTGTCCCGAGAAGACGAAGAAATCACAATCCAATTTCTGAACATCGATTTTGAAATGTGGTGCCGATTGCGCACCGTCAATTAAAATGTAAGCATTTGAAAGTCGTCTTGTTTTTTCAATGATTTCTTCGATGGGATTGACAGTTCCCAATGCGTTTGAAACCTGATTTACAGCAACTATTTTTGTTTTTTCATTTAGCCATTCATCCAAAACATCGATTTGAAGGATTCCGTTTTCGTCCATCGGGATCACGCGAAGTTTTGCGCCGGTTCTTTCGCAAAGCATTTGCCAAGGAACGATGTTGGAATGGTGCTCCAAATAGGAAATGATAATCTCGTCGTTTGGTTTGATTTGATTGCTCAAAGCATAAGCCACGAGATTGATTCCTTCGGTTGTTCCTTTGGTGAAAATAACTTCGTAATCGTGTTTTGCGTTGATGAAACGTTGGATTTTCTGTCTGGAAAGTTCCATTGCTTCGGTTGCGAGCTGGCTCAAGGTATGAATGCCACGATGAACATTGGCGTTGATGGTTTCGTAATAGGTTTTTCCAACATTCAAAACGGAGATTGGTTTTTGGGAAGTTGCCGCATTGTCGAGATAGACGAGCGGTTTGCCGTTGACTTCCTGATTTAGGATTGGGAATTGGGCTCTTATATGATGGATGTCGAACATTTAGATGTAGATATTAGAATTTAGAATTTAGAACAATTTTGAAAAGTCTTACAAAGGATCGAACGTTGAAAATGTGCAGCCCGACCTGAGTGGAGCTCTTTTTCTTTTTTTGAAAAGAAAAAAGCGGGAACGGAGGGCGGAATAGCTGCCCAAATAATTAAGCTGCAAAATGGCGTTGTTATTTAGAATGTGTCAAAGTTACGGCAAATTTTATTATAGTTTTCGATGTTAAATATTTATAAAATAACTTGCGTAATGCGGTGTTGGAATAATAATTGACTAATTTTGAGCATTACATTGATTAACAAAATAAATACAATATTATGTCATTCGAATTGCCAAAACTTAATTATGTGTACGATGCGTTGGAGCCCACCATCGATGCGAGAACAATGGAAATCCACCACTCAAAACACCACCAGGCGTACGTGGACAATCTTAATAACGCCATCGCTGGAACAGAACTTGAAGGGAAATCTATTGAAGAAATCCAAAAAATAGGAACTGATAAGCCTGCGGTAAGAAATAATGGTGGCGGACATTATAACCACTCACTTTTCTGGGAACTTTTGACGCCAGGCGGCAGGAAGGCGCCAGTTGGAAATGTGAAAGCTGAAATCGAAAAAATCGGTGGTTTTGAAAAATTTAAAGAAGATTTTTCTAACGCTGCGAAAACCAGATTCGGTTCTGGTTGGGCTTGGCTGGTTAAGAATTCTGATGGTTCTTTGACGGTGACTTCTACACCAAATCAGGACAATCCTTTGATGCCAGTTGCTGATGTACAAGGAACTCCAGTTTTAGGATTGGATGTTTGGGAGCACGCGTATTATCTCAAGTATCAGAACAAAAGACCAGATTATGTGGCCGCATTTTTTGACGTGATTAATTGGGATAAAGTGGAAGAACTTTACAACAAATAAAAATTATTTTTTAGAATATTGCTTGGAAACCATCAGAAATTCTGGTGGTTTTCTTGTGGAGTGGCAGCTGGTGTTTCTGTTGTGGGCTGCTCTTCGGGCTTGTTCTGTTCGGGTTTTTGTTTTTCTTTTTGCGCTGCTTTTTCTTTCTCGAGTTTTTCTTTCTCGAGTTTTTCCTGTTCTATTTTGGCGATCGCAGCAAGGCTGTCTTTTTTTCTTTTGATGGCAACAGCATTTATTTTTGCCATCACACTTTCCGAAGTTGCGCCGGGACCGAAGGAATCGATCGCCGTGGTGTCATAAGTGATTGGCGAGGATGGCGGCGCATCAGAATTATTGAAAACCGGCTTATTTTTGGAGCAGGAAAAAAAGATGACGCACAGCAATAGTAAAAAAGCTAGTTTTCTCATAAAGACAAAATTCGGGAAATTATTTGATATAAAATTCAGTCAGCACAGGAAAATGATCAGAAATCTTATCACTCCTGTCAACCGTGTAACTGGTTGGCGTTATTGATTTTGATGAAAATACATGATCGATTTTCATTGGGAATTTGAAGTCGTGGAAACTCGTTCCGCTTCCTTTTCCGACTTTCAGGAAATCATCGTCCAGATCTTGGGAAACTTTGTAATATTCATAAGAATTCGGAACCGCGTTGAAATCGCCGCCAACGATGACGGGATAAGGCGATTGATTTATAAAATCCTTAATTTGATCAATCTGCGTCTGATGTTTTTTGAAAGTCGGAACCAATTTATGTAAAAGTTTCTTTGCCTTTTCTTCATTTTTGTCCAAATTATCCGTTGGTTTTACCATTTTCTTGTCGAGAAAGAATGGTTCCATGTAGACATTGACGAAGCGGATTATTTTTCCATTTATTTTAATGTCGGCGTAAAGGCACATTCCGGTATTCACATCAGTTTTCACTTCGCCACTTTCGAGAATCGGAAATTTGGACTGGATTTTAACGATCGGTCGGCTATTTTCAAAATACCGGAATCCTTCCAAAGGCTTTTTATTGTCATATTCCTGGAAAAAGACAACATCGGCATTTTGCTTATTGAGATAATTATAAATCGCCTCATCGCCCCTATTACCAAATTTCCCATTGAGAGAAATGAGTTTCAGATTAGGCGTTTCATTTTTTGTTGGTGTATAGTTGATCCAACGCCTGGTCGGAATGATTAAAAATAGAGATAAAATAAGGAAAACTACCGCTCGTTTTTTCCAACTGAATATCCAGAAAATTAATAATAAAAGATTTGCAGCGATCATTATAGGAAATCCCAAGGACAAGAGATTCAGCATTCCGAAAACGCTTGGCGGAATGTAAGCATTCATCAAGGTTCCAAATAACAGAACAATAATGATAATGTGAAAAACCGTTAAAATAAAGCGAATGATTCCCATTTTATTGGATGCGGTCTCGGTGTTTCTTCCAGTTCCAGATGTAGAGGAAACCAATCAGCGCGCCACCCAGATGTGCAAAGTGTGCAACATTGTCGCCACTGAACTGTCTGAAGCCTAAGAAAATAGAAACCACAATAATGATTGGCGTCAAATATTTTGCTTTGATGGGAAATGGGATGAACATAAACATCAATTTTGCATCCGGAAATAAAGTGGAAAATGCGGCGATCACACCAAAAATTGCTCCAGAAGCACCAACCATCGGGGTTTTCAGAATAATGAAAAGTTTTTGTGCGGCGTCTCGTACAGCCTCGGAGTTGGAAGAAATTGGCATCTCTCCCGAGTAATTATTGTCTGCATATTTGTAAATTTCGTGGATATCATAAGCCTGACTATTCAAGAAATTGGTGATTTGGCTGACTTCAAAATAGTTCCAGACATTATACAAAGCAAAACCGCCCAAACCAGATGCGAAATATAGGATAATAAATTTTTTCTGTCCCAAAACCTGCTCCAAAACCGGCCCAAAACTCCAAAGCGTCATCATATTAAAAGCAATGTGAAGAATGCTGCCGTGCATAAACATATGGGTGATAATCTGCCAAGATCGGAAGTTGGGAGACAAAGGGAAATATCCTGCGAATAAGGGTTCAAGATTAATATTGATATTAGTAAGCAGAGAAGTTGCGACAAAAAAAATCACATTCAGGATGATGATATTTCTGGTAACCGGGGTCAATTGAGAAAACATGGATTGTATTTGTTCTTAAAATTTGTTTTTAAAATCGTCAAATGGCACTTCCATCCAACATTTTTTACCATTTACGGTATATTGTGGGAATCCAAGATCGATAAAGTCTTTTACCAATTGTTCGACTTCGGTTTTATAAATGAAATCAAATTTAGACTTGGTTTTTAATTTAACCCATTGATATTCAAAATATTTAGAAAATTCGTCTTCCGTTTTGTATTCTAATATTTCGAAGATCTTTTCAAGGAATTTGATGACCTGTGATTCCTTCAACGCTTCGGGAACAGTGTCGATTCTCAAGACGTTTTCCTGAGCCAAGGTCATCTCAAAACCAAAATCCGGCAGATATTTTTTGATGGATTTGTATTTGTTTTTTTCGATTTCGTTGAGATGATATTCAAGTGAAAACAAGAGACTTTGACCCGCTTTTTTCGTGGGCAGATTTTCCTGATGCGAAGACATTATCACGCGGTGCATGCGCCCCAAATCCAGCATATAAGTCAATCCGTCTTTGTTGAGAAGCCAATAGCCGTTTGGCAATCGGAACAGATCTTCTTCCAGATCATCATCTTCGAAAAGGTTGATTTTTGAGGGTGCGGCTTCCGTCGCCTGATAAAGTTCTGCCAAGTTAATTCGCTCTTCATCCGTCGTTTTTTCAACAGAAAAGGGGTTGAAATCCCGATCAACATTGATGGCAGAGGGCGATGCCGCCACGTAATTACTTTTACTCGGTGCAAAGAAAGCTTCCATTTTTGGATCTCTTTCGAAATCCAGACTTGGCGCCACGTTATAAATCCCTAAAGACCTTTTAATCGTAGATCTTACCAAAGCGAAGATCAAAGCTTCATCTTCAAATTTAACTTCCGTTTTCTGAGGATGGATATTAACATCGATTTTCTCCGGATCCATTTCCAGATAAAGAAAAAATGAAGGAATGTAACCCGGCTGCAAAAGTCCTTCAAACGCGTCCTGAACGGCTTTGCTGAGATAGGCACTTCGGAAAAATCTTCCATTCACAAAGAAAAATTGTTCGCCTCTCGCTTTTTTTGCGCCTTCCGGTTTCGCCACATAGCCGTGAAGATGAACCCAGCCAAGATCTTCCTTAATTGGAATCAAAAGTGGTTGCAACTTTCTTCCGAAAACGTCCACGATTCTCTGCATCTGACCGCCTTTTCTCAGTCGGAAAACCGGTTCGTCATTATGGAACATTTCGAACTCAACATTCTCGTGCGCTAATGAAACACGCTGAAATTCGTCAATAATGTGGCGAAATTCTATATTATCATTTTTGAGGAATTTCCGTCTCGCCGGAACATTGTAAAATAAATTCTTGACCGAGAAGTTGGAACCTTCGACGGTTTGAATGGGCTCTTGAAATTGGAAAAGTCCGCCTTCGATATAAATATTCGTCCCGACGGGCGAATCTTTTTGTTTGGTTTTCAGTTCCACTTGTGCCACCGCCGCGATAGATGCCAAAGCCTCGCCTCGGAAGCCTTTGGTAGAGATCTTGAAAATATCTTCAGTCGAGCGGATTTTTGATGTTGCGTGACGTTCAAATGCAAGACGTGCATCGGTTTCAGACATTCCGATTCCGTTGTCCACAACCTGAAGGAGATTTTTTCCGGCATCCCGAATGATGAGCTGGATTTTGGTAGCACTGGCATCTACAGAATTCTCCAAAAGCTCTTTCACAATGGAGGCCGGGCGCTGCACCACTTCGCCAGCCGCAATCTGATTGGCAACGTGATCCGGTAAAAGCTGAATGATATCTGACATTTCTACGATTGAACTTGTAAAAATAAGGATAACAATCGAGCGGTAAAAGTTAAATAATTATAAAGAACTTGAGAAAATAATGATAATTTTGACTTTCAGATAATTAATCACATCGATGAAAAGAGATCTCTATATTGATTTTGCCAAAGGACTGGCGACGATTTCCATAATTTTTATCCATACAGCATTTTGGAGCGGCCAATTTTACATTCCGGCGGAAGTTCGGGTTTTCTCACTGGTTTTTGATGTCGCTTTGTTCTATGCATTGAGTGGCATCACTTCCGGGAACAATGTTGAGAAAACGCTTTACCGATTGCTGAAACTGCAGATCACGTATATGATTTTTGTGACTTTTCTGTTTTTCTTGGATTATTTTTTCAAGGTTTTTGGGCTCACATTTTTCTCTTTCGAATGGCTGAAGGATTTCTATTCTACTTTTGGGAGCAAATATGTTCCAAGCAGCATTTCGAGCGAGCCGCAATGGCAGATTTTGGGAAATTGGTATTTGCACGAATATTCCAATTGTGATACATTTCCCGTTGTGATGGGAAGTTTCTGGTATTTGAAAGTCTATTATATTTTGACGGTTTTTGGCGTTTTGATTCTGAGATTTTTTCCGAAACATGTAAACTGGTTTATCGGCGTTTGTGTTGCTTTAACTTTGATTTTCAATATGTTTCCGCAATATTATCCTGACGGACAGGTAGGTTATGTCGCATTTTATCTGGCTGTTTTCTTGGTGGGAAATCGCATGAGAGGCAAAAAAATACCCAACCAGATGATTCCTGTTTTGTACGGCTTGGTTGCGATTGCCTTAGTCTGGATGTTTTGGTATTATGGAAGCGATATTTTCTACAAACTCAACAAGCAGAAATTTCCGCCAAAAATTCCTTACATTATTTGGTCCCTTTTTTCATTGGTCACGCTGTTCGTTTTCTATAACCGGTTGAAAATATCGAAACCCAATTTCCTTACGAATGTGGGGCAAAGTGCGATTTTCTTTTATTTCGCTCAGGGAATGAGTTCTTCCTTGATGTATTTCCTCGTCGTCCCCCTGAAAGATTCGATGAGTTGGTGGCTCTTGGTTCTGATCATTTATCCCATCAATATTTTCTTAGCATTTTTGATTGCAACCGGTCTGAAAAAAATAGATCAAGTCGGCTGGAAAATTTTGCAATTTTTGAGAGAGAAAACCGCATCAAAAAATTAATTTATTCCTTATTTTTACAAAAATTATAAAATGTTCCGTCTCAAACTTCTCACAGATCCGCGCTGGGCCAATATTGCAGAAGATAATTTGGAGGAAATCCTCACCGATCACGCTTGGTGCGAGCAGAAAGCCGCGACCAACGCCATCGGACTCATCACGATGGTACCGGAATATACAGAAATGGTAAGCGAGCTTCTCGCAATCGCTCAGGAAGAATTGGATCATTTCAATCAGGTTCACGAGATTATCAAAAAAAGAGGCGGCGTGCTGGGCCGAACTCGCAAAGACGATTACGTGAATGACCTTCTCAAATTTCTCAAAAAAGGAGGCCACCGCGATGAGCAAATCATCGACAAAATGCTGTTCGCAGCAATGATCGAAGCCAGAAGTTGCGAGCGATTCAAAGTATTGACAGAGAATATTAAAGATGAAGAACTCAAGAAATTCTATCACGATCTGATGGTTTCCGAAGCCAATCATTATACCACATTCATCGGCTTTGCAAGGCAATTGGGCGATGCGGAGAAAGTAAACCAACGCTGGGAAGAATGGCTGGAATATGAAGCCAATATTATGAAATCTTACGGAAACAAAGAGACCATCCACGGCTAACTCCAAAATGAATAGAAACCTCAACGATTATTTACGCTTATTCCTACGATCCTTCATCCAAGGGCTGATCATCATTGGTCCGTTCGCCATCACGGTTTGGGTGATTTGGAGTGTCGTTTTCAGCATCGATAATCTGGTGCCGTCGGTTTCCGAAAAATTTCCGGGATTAATATTTTTCATTGTAATTTTTGGAACTACTTTTATCGGATTTTTCGGTAACAAATTCATCATCGGACGCATCATCGTGGATGGTTTAGATTACGTTTTGGAACATATCCCGGGCATCAAATTTCTGTACACCTCTCTGAAAGACGTTCTCGGATCCTTCGTGGGCGATAAGAAGAAATTCAATGTGCCAGTCTGGGTCAAGACCAGTGAAACGCCCGAGATCTGGAGAATCGGATTTTTGACGCAGGCCGATATGTCCGTTGTCGATCTGGAACACATGATTGCAGTCTATCTGCCACATTCCTACGCCGTTTCGGGGTGGGTGATCATTACCAAATTCAATAATGTAAAAGAAGTCACCGGGATGAGCGCTGCCGAAGCCATGAAATTTGCGGTCAGCGGGGGAGTTGCTGGTTTCCATTCCGACGATAATGTTTTCAAAGCACCCGAGTAATATTCATTAATGATAATTGATAGATGATAATTGATTCCTTGCGAGTCATTATTTATCATTCCTAAATATCGATCAATTACATTGGAATTTCCATTGTGATTTATTTTCCATCAATTGTCAATATAAAAGATCATTTATCTATTATCAATCATCATTTATATTCATTATGAAATTACCTTTCGCCGAACCATTTAGAATCAAAATGGTCGAAGAAATATATATATCAACTCAGGAACAACGCGAAGAATGGCTGAAAAAAGCCGATTATAATCTGTTCAACCTCAGAAGTTCACACGTTTTCATCGATCTGCTGACCGATAGTGGAACGGGTGCGATGAGCGACAAACAGTGGGGCGCCCTGATGATTGGCGACGAGAGCTATGCCGGCTCCCGATCTTTCGAAGCCTTGCAAAATACGGTGCAACGCATCACGGGATTTCCTTATTTATTACCAACCCATCAAGGTCGAGCGGCAGAAAATGTGCTGTTCTCGGTGATGGTGAAAGAAGGCGATATTTGCCCGGGAAATTCGCAGTTCGATACTACAAAAGGCCACATTGAATTTAGAAAAGCACACGCTATAGATTGTACCATCGATGAAGCTTTTGATATCGAAGATCTCCATCCATTCAAAGGAAATATCGATCTGGAAAAGTTGGAAGCTGTTTACAATTCGCATCCAAAAGAGCAAATTCCGTTTTGCCTCATCACTATCACCTGCAATTCCTCCGGCGGACAACCTGTTTCTTTGGAAAATATCAAAGCGGTAAAAGAATTGTCAGACCAATATGGAATTCCGGTTCTGTTTGATGCGGCGCGCTTTGCCGAGAATGGTTATTTCATTAAAAAAAGAGAGAAGGGACAGGAGAGCAAGACGATCAAGGAAATCTGCAAAGAAGTCTTTTCCTATGGCGACGGGATGCTGATGAGCTCCAAGAAAGATGGTTTGGTGAATATCGGCGGATTTATCGCGTTGAAATACAAAGACATTTTTGAAAAAGCGTCTAATTTTACGATTATCTACGAAGGCTTCATCACGTATGGTGGAATGGCGGGACGTGATATGTCTGCCCTGGCAACCGGCTTGGACGAGGCGACAGAATTCCCCTATCTGGAGAGCAGGATTTCTCAGGTAGAATATTTGGGGAACAAACTAATGCAAGCCGGGATCCCCATTCAGAAACCCATTGGCGGACACGCCGTTTTCATAGATGCCATCCGATTCTTGCCTAAGATCAAGCGGGAAGAATTTCCGGCTCAGACCTTAGCGATCGAGCTTTACAAAGAAGCCGGAATCCGTGGCGTGGAAATTGGGACTTTACTCGCCGACCGCGATCCGCAAACGAGAGAAAACCGCTATCCAAAGCTGGAATTGCTGAGGCTGGCAATCCCGAGACGAACCTATACCAATAGTCATATGGATTATGTAGCTGCGGCCGTCATCAATGTTTTCGAAAGAAGAAATGAAATAGACAAAGGCTACAAGATTACTAGAGAACCCGCCATTCTGCGGCACTTCACCGTGCAGTTGGATAGAGTATGATTATCATAGGAACATTGATGGCGCAGTCAGAACAAGCATTTTTAATAGCCGGCCTGTCTTTAATTTAGATGCAAGTTGTCGATTTTTCTTAAATTTGCTGGTGGTTTACACAATTTTTAAATCTTACAACAGAAATTAATATGTTACCAAAAATAAATCCGCTACACACGCAAGCTTGGAAAGCTCTCAATGATCACTTTGCCAACAACGATTTCGAACTGAGAACACTTTTCCAGTACAACGAAAACCGTTTCAAAGAATTTTCATTAGAAACAAAAAATTTCCTTTTCGATTATTCCAAAAACTTAGCGGATTCCAAAACCATTGAATTGTTGCTGGATCTTGCCAAGGAAACTGAATTGCAGTCAGCGATCAAAAGTATGTTCGCAGGAGAAAAGATCAATGAAACAGAAGCTAGAGCAGTGCTTCACACCGCTTTGAGAGATTTTTCGGATAAAGAAATATTAGTGGACGGAGAGAACATCAAGCCTGCCATCAAAAAGGTTCTGGATCAGATGAAAACTTTCTCGGAAACAGTAATTTCCGGTTCTCACAAAGGATTTACAGGAAAGGAAATTACCGATGTTGTGAATATTGGAATTGGAGGTTCAGACCTTGGACCCGTGATGGTTTGTTCTGCTTTGAAACATTTCAAAACAAGATTGGACGTTCATTTTGTTTCCAATGTTGATGGCAATAACATTGCTGAGGTGGTTAAAAACCTTGATCCAGAAACCACCCTTTTCATCATAGCTTCCAAGACATTTACCACCCAGGAAACGATGACCAATGCCAAGTCTGCAAAAGAATGGTTCCTGAAATCTGGAGCGACAGAGGCGGACGTAGCAAAACATTTCGTAGCTTTATCAACTAATATTCAGGCGGTTAAAGCATTTGGAATTGCAGAAGAGAACATTTTCGAATTCTGGGATTGGGTTGGTGGCCGGTACTCTCTTTGGAGTGCGATTGGGCTGAGTATCGTTTTGTGCGTGGGTTATGAAAACTTCGAACAATTGTTGAGAGGCGCTCAAGAAACAGATGTTCATTTCCAAACCACGGAATTAGACAAAAACGTTCCGGTTTTGATGGGACTTTTAGGAATTTGGTACCGCAACTTTTTTGCTGCAGGAACGTACGCTATTTTGCCTTATTCTCAATACCTCGATCGTTTTGCGGCCTACCTTCAGCAGGGCGATATGGAAAGCAATGGGAAATCGGTGGACAGAAATGGCGAATTTGTGGAATACGAAACTGGGCCGGTCATTTGGGGGGAGCCGGGAACCAACGGTCAGCACGCCTTTTATCAATTGATTCACCAAGGAACAGAATTGATTCCCGCGGATTTTATAGCTTACGCCAAGTCATTAAATCAGTTGGGCGAACATCAGGATATATTGTTGGCCAATTTTTTTGCGCAGACCGAGGCTTTGGCTTTTGGGAAAACGGAAGAAGAAGTTTTCTCAGAATTACGATCATCGGGGAAGTCTGAGGAAGAAATAGAATTTGTGTTGCCCTACAAAATTTTTGCTGGAAACACACCGACTAACTCCTTTTTGTTCAAAGAATTGACACCGTTTACTTTAGGGCAATTAATTGCATTGTACGAGCATAAAATATTCGTTCAAGGCGTGATTTGGAATATTTTCAGCTTTGACCAGTTTGGAGTAGAATTAGGAAAAGTATTGGCCGGAAAAATCCTTCCCGAGCTGGAAAATGATGAAAAAGTTGAAACGCACGACAGCTCTACCAACGGACTGATCAATTATTATAAAGGAAATAAATAAAAAGAGAAGGTTTATCCGGAAGCTGATGAAGATATA
Source organism: Weeksellaceae bacterium (assembly GCA_022013695.1). Lineage (GTDB taxonomy): Bacteria > Bacteroidota > Bacteroidia > Flavobacteriales > Weeksellaceae > Epilithonimonas. The sequence goes on along the minus strand of JAKLPS010000023.1, from coordinate 399 downwards.
TTGGATGCCACAAATTATTATAAAAATATTTCCAAATCAACTTCTTGAAAGTTTGAGAAGCAACTTTCAAAGGCTTATGATCAACTGGGACAAAATCCCTTTTTTCAGGTTCGATATCAAGATGTAAGAATTCTTCCACTCAAAAAATTCCCTTACATTATTTATTTTATATTAATTAAAAATTGAAAGTTGTCTACATCCTCTCCCTTTTCTGCACCCATCAAAATCCAGAGAAGTATCCTTAAAATAAAATCTAAAAAACCTGTTGTGCATTTAGGATAAATTCATTTTAATTTTGTTCAAACTTCTTTTGAAAACAAAGAAATTGAGATATTGAATCATTGTAAAAGATGTGATTTTGGAGGTAATTCTTGTGGCTAATCCTTCAAAGGTTTTAGC
>JAKLPS010000022.1 GCA_022013695.1 Weeksellaceae bacterium | reverse complement strand
TTAATTTTTTCTTATTATATATAGTTTTTTCCTTTGTCCTCAGGATAGGATTTTCTATTGCCAGCCTTCAAAAGGCAGACATTAGTTTTCTTTCATTGCTGAATGTATTTGCTCTGGGATTTTTATTTGATATAGGGGTAGGGATGTTTTTTGTGCTACCGTACAGCCTATACCTGCTTTTATTTCCTCAGAAATATAATAATTCGTTTTTCAATAGAGCTATGACTTTTTTTTGTTTTACTGTAGCTGTGCTTATATTATTGTTTTCATTTTTTGCTGAAGTAACATTCTGGCAGGAATTTGAAAGTCGGTTTAATTTTATTGCAGTTGATTATCTGGTTTATACCTATGAAGTAATCAATAATATTAATGAATCATATCCTTTGCCATTGCTCATTACAGCCATGTTAATAATGACTTCTTTGGTGTTTTTACTTTTCTATAAAAGGCATTACTTTACAGATAATTTTAAGGGCAGTACACCTTTTTTACAAAGATTCTTTATCTTTTTCGGATTGCTTTTCATTTCAGTCATTTACGCATTTTTTATTGACAACAGTTTAGCAGAGAATAGTGAAAACAGGTATCGGAATGAGCTGTCAAAATCAGGAATCTATTCTTTTTTTTCTGCATATAAAAATAACGAGATCAATTATGAACACTTCTATAAACTCATCGATAATAGGGAGGCGTTTAATATTGTGAGAACTGATATTCAGGAATCCAACTCAGATTACTTATCAAATGATTTCTCAATCTTACGTAACATTAAGGGAGCTGACTCCTATGAGAAGCCCAATGTTATTATGATCACATTGGAAAGTTTCAGTGCAGACTTTATGAAAACATTTGGCAACAATCAGAATCTGACCCCTACGTTGGACTCATTGGCGAATCGAAGCATTTTATTTACCAATATGTATGCTACCGGAACAAGAACCGTGCGAGGAATGGAGGCACTTTCACTTGCCGTTCCGCCTACACCGGGGAATAGTATTGTCCGCAGGAAAGAAAATGATAATCTGACCACTGTAGGATCGATCTTCAGTCAAAAGGGATATGATACTTCATTCTTATATGGTGGTGATGGTTATTTTGATAATATGAATAATTATTTCGGTAATAATGGATACACAATTGTAGACCGGAAAAGAAATTCTTTTGTAGGGGAAGATTATCAGTCTCCAAGAATACCAATAGAAGACAAGGATGTTACTTTTGAAAATGCCTGGGGTATTAGTGATGAAAATCTTTATGATCAGGTGATCAAGCAGGCCGATCAAAAATTTGCAGTAGGTAAACCGTTCTATGATTTTGTAATGAACACTTCCAATCATCGACCTTATACATATCCTGAGGGCAAGATCGATATACCCTCGGGATCGGGAAGGGAAGGAGCCGTGAAATACACTGACTATGCGATCGGGCAGTTTTTTAAAAAGATAAAGAATAAACCCTGGTACAAAAATACGATTGTGATCATTGTTGCTGATCACTGTGCGAGTAGTGCCGGCAAGAACGACATCGATGTTGCAAAATATCATATTCCAGCAATGATTGTCAACTTGAACAACAAGGAACCATTCAGAATTGAAAAAATGTGCTCTCAGATCGACCTGTATCCAACACTTTTCTCACTTTTAGGATGGACGTATGAGAGTAATCTTTATGGTAAAAATGTTTTAAGCGAAACTTATATTCCAAGAATATTTGTAAGTACCTACCAGAAACTCGGATATATGGAAAACAACAAATTGGTTATTCTAGGTCCGCAGCAAAAAACAGAGACGTATTTGTATGATAAGGAGAAAAATAAACAAAATCCAGAGATGCTATCTGAGCAGTATGTGAAAAAAGCAATAGCAAATTATCAGTCAGCCTACTATCTTTTCAAGAATGACGGATTAAAACAGAAGCAGATAAAAAAGGTAAATATAACCACAACTAGATAACGTGATGTAAAATGGATCTAAAATTTGAACTTTTACTTGCCGGAAAATTATTATTAGCACTTTTTTTTGGTGCATTAATAGGTTTCGAAAGGGAAACTGCCCACAAAGATGCCGGGGTTCGCACCTTTGGCGTTCTCTGTATGGCTTCTTGCTTATTTGTGGCCGTTGCCTCGCATCTTACAGATGACAAATCTGCAATAGCTAGAATGCTTGCGGCGATACCTGCCGGCTTAGGATTTATCGGAGCTGGACTGGCATTTAAAGATAGTTCCAAAAGCATGCAGGGGCTTACAACATCTACTGCTTTATGGGCTGCATCGGCAATAGGATCTGCCCTTGCGCTGAATATGTTTTTGTTATCTTTTTTGGCAACCGTTCTTACCTTGTTTATCTTAAGTATAAACAAATTTGGCTGGTATAAAAAAATTCTAAAAATCGGAAGTCAATCAGACCAGAATATATATAAAAAGTAACCTAACAATCATTAAAAAATATTATTATGGAACATAAACACATCTACGACGAGAATGGAAAGCAGCTTTGCTGTACTCCACAGGAAGGCAAAATCTATAAAGATGCCGGAGCCAAAAAATTAGTTGAAGAAGACGTGTGCTGCGCTCCAAAGAAAAAAAAGGAACAGCATCAGCATTCAGATGATGATGGACATGATCATGGAGAAACTGATAAAACGGCTTTTCAGATGTTCTTGCCTGCGATTATTTCATTGTTACTTTTATTAACTGGCATTGCACTGGACAATTACATCAAACCGGAATGGTTTAAAGACTGGGTACGAATTGTCTGGTACGGCGTTGCTTATCTACCGGTAGGTCTACCTGTTTTAAAAGAGGCTTTTGAGAGTATCAAACAAGGTGACGTGTTTTCAGAATTTTTCCTTATGAGCATTGCAACAATTGGAGCATTCATTATCGGAGAATTTCCTGAAGGAGTAGCGGTTATGTTGTTCTATGCAGTAGGAGAGGTTTTTCAGACTCTGGCTGTGTCGAGAGCTAAGACCAATATTAAGGCTCTTTTAGATCAACGTCCTGATGAGGTAACGATTATTGAAAATAATCAGCCTAAAAAAATCAAAGCTGCCGAAGCAAAAATCGGGGATATTATTCAGCTAAAATCAGGTGAAAAACTGGCATTGGATGGAGAACTGATCTCCGATTCTGCGTCTTTCAATACCGCAGCATTAACTGGAGAGAGCAAACCTGATTCTAAAAATAAAGGGGAAACAGTTTTAGCCGGAATGATCAATATGAATAGCGTGGCTCTGGTCAAAGTCAATACGGCTTATGAGGACAGCAAACTCAGCAAGATCCTCGAACTTGTTCAGAATGCAACAGCGCAAAAAGCTCCGACTGAACTTTTTATCAGAAAATTTGCGAGAATATATACACCAATTGTAGTAGCGTTAGCTGTTTTGATTTGCATTGTACCTTATTTCTTTGTTGATGATTATGTTTTCAGAGATTGGTTGTACAGAGCATTGATATTCTTAGTGATCTCTTGTCCGTGTGCATTGGTGATCTCTATCCCGCTTGGCTATTTTGGAGGTATCGGAGCAGCGAGCCGCAACGGTATATTATTTAAAGGAAGCAACTTTTTGGATAAGATCGCTGAGATTCAGAACGTTGTAATGGATAAGACCGGAACTATGACAGAGGGTGTTTTTAAAGTTCAGGACGTTACCATTAAGGAAGGATTTGACAAAGATGAGATTCTCCAATTGGTCAATGTTGTTGAAAGTAAAAGTACCCATCCTGTTGCTACTGCTGTTCACGAGTTTGTAGGAGAAATCAACAATTCAATCAATTTAGAGGATACTGAAGAAATTGCAGGGCATGGTCTTAAAGCTAGAGCTAATGGAAAAGAAATCCTGGTTGGTAATTTTAAACTACTGGATAAATTCAAGATTGGTTATGATGTAGACCCATCCAAAATCGTATATACGGTGATAGCTATCGCATATGATGGGAAATTTGCAGGTTTCATTACCATTGCCGACCGAATCAAGGACGATGCAAAGCAAGCAGTTGAAAAACTTCATAGTTTGAATGTAAAAGCGACTATGTTAAGCGGTGATAAAACAACTGTTGTAAAGTATGTGGCAGAACAAATCGGTATTGACAATGCTTTTGGAGACCTGCTTCCGGAGGATAAGGTCAACAAGGTAAAAGAAATCAAAGCTAGAAATGAAAGTGTAGCTTTTGTAGGTGACGGCGTAAATGATGCGCCTGTCGTAGCATTAAGTGATGTTGGAATAGCTATGGGAGGTCTTGGAAGCGATGCGACAATTGAAACAGCTGATGTTGTGATCCAAGATGATAAACCCTCAAAAATACCTATGGCAATTAATATTGGAAAGAAGACCAAAAGAATCGTCTGGCAGAATATCATTCTTGCCTTTGTGGTGAAAGCCATCGTTCTTGTACTTGGAGCTGGTGGCCTGGCTACGATGTGGGAAGCGGTTTTCGCTGATGTGGGAGTCGCTTTGATTGCAATACTCAATGCAGTTAGGATTCAAAGAATGAAATTTTAAAAGAGATTATCACAGATAAAAATAGAGCAAATTCTAGTATCCTGTTTCCTTAGGATATTACAATTCTAAGGAAAATTTGCCTCCACTCATATTATTAAGATTGAGTTCCCATAAAAGATGGGAACAGGGAAGTTACATCCAATTTTACGATATAGAATTGAATACTATTAATGTTAGATCCGAACAATAAAAATCAGAAATATAATTTTTATGTGGACTTATGTAAAAAAAAACTCAATACTAATCCTTTTACTGAAATTCTCTCTAAGTATTTATGCTCAGGATAGTTTGTCATTGCAAAAAACTGCTCAACAAGATTCTTTAATAATAAGAGATGATACCTTGGATTATAAAAAACTTATTGTTCCGGTTAGCTTGATATCGGCAGGCGCAATTGGTTTTACAATTCCTGCAATCAAAAAGTTTGATTATGATGTGAGAAGGGAAGTAAACGATCATACATTAAACAATTCAAAATTAGACAACTATACCTTATTTGTACCAGCTGCGCTCGTTTATGGTTTAAACATAGTGGGTGTTCGAGGGAAACATAACTTAAAAGATCGAACGATCATTTTAGCAACATCACAAGCTATCTTATTGGCAATAGTTATTCCTTCAAAATCATTGATCGGCAGGGAGCGGCCTGATCAATCAAATTATATGTCATTTCCCTCAGGTCATGCAGCGATCGCATTTTCAACTGCACAGTTTATGTTCAGAGAATATAGGGACAGCAATTATTGGATCAGTCTGTCAGGATATCCGTTTGCCATTTTTACTAGTGTCTACAGAATCATCAATAATAAGCATTGGGTTACAGATGTCCTGTCTGGTGCTGGTATCGGAATTCTTTCTACTGAGATAGCATATTGGTTATATCCAAAGATCAAAACTTTATTTAAAAGTAAGAATGAAAAAACATTATCTATGATTTCTCCTTATTTCCAGAAGAGTTATCAGCAGAAAAGTTTTGGTTTGAATTACCAGCTTTTTTTTTAAAATGAGAAATTATGGGATTTAAAAGACGATCTAGAAGACGAATAATCAGGAGGGGAAAGCATCGGCTTGCGTCAGAAGATATATTCTATTTGATAGTTTTTAGTATCCTGATACTATCTCTTATAACGTATGGATTTAAGAAATATTTTCATCCTGTCAAAGACCATCATTTTAAATATCATCGAAGTAAAAATTAAATCAATCTACTTCTTAAAACGATCAATAGTCAACTAAGGACAGATAAAAATAATATTTTTTTAGAGTAAAGTTTTAACATATCACGTTTTTAAAGGACATTTAATATTATTTAGATGTTTCAAGTAATATTGTTTAAAAAAATGGAAAGTATTTGAAATCAGTAGATTACGGCTTTATTTTGGCATCTTATTTGCCTTTCACAAATAACAACATATATAAATTAATATTCACCTTCAAAATTAAAATGTTATGAACAACGAAGATCAAAAAAAAGAGACACACGACCATTCGGAACATCACGAACACAAAGAACATCATCCGCACAAGGAACATCACGAGGGTCCTGAACATGCAGATGAGCCGGAGCATCACGATGAGGCTGAGCATCATCAAGAAAAAGAACATCACGATGAGAAAGAACATCATGATGAGAATAAGAAGTAAATAGCATAGTTCTTATAAATACTGAATTTCAATACTGGAATTCAGTATATTTTTAATAATATTACGTACCGTATTTTAATCTTTCTTCATAATTGAGCATTTTAAAATATTAATATTTAATTAAGTCGTTGTTTATAAAATCTAGATTGAATTCGCTAATTCCAGTAATCCTACGAAACAGTCTTTCTTGCTTTTTGTCCCTTAACAAAAACATAAAGAATATCAACGGAGTATTAAATCAACAATGACTTTTTGCTCAATCCTAAGATCTGCGGTGGCAAATTATTAGAAATACGTTGAAATACCAAAGCTGAAGCCTACAGTCTTTGCCGCAGGGTTCGCAAAAATGTCTTTCTGTTTCTGAAACCTATAATTAAGTCTAAAAACAGTTTGTGCATTGGGTCTGAAACTGATTGCAGGCATAATACTCCATAAATCATCTCCAATTTTACTGTTGTCTTCTTTGAAATGACCTACGTTCCAATCTACATATTCGAAACGGCATGCAAGGTTAACAATCGCATCTTTCCAGCCCAAGATTTTTCTTTTAATTATTGGCTGGACAATATCTACAAATCCTCCATGTTGTCTATTTCCATATTGTTGTGTATAAGTTTCCGGAACATCTACTTTTACCCAAGCCCATTCTACAGTAATAAAAGTTCCCAGATTTGGAAGTGTATTATTATAATCTAATGCAAATACCCGAACCCTTCTTTTATCGTCAACCTGAAGACCATCATCCTGAAATTTATTATAAACACCTCCCATATAAGAGACTCCAAGTTCTCCTGCTTTTTCATGTCTTGTGGCAATTTTTGCTGTTAAAAGAGGAATACCGCTATTAATTTCTTCAAAACGTTCAGGATTACCTTTGGCAGCAGGCAAGTATGTTTTGTTTTGATTATTGTCAATAATTGAATTATCAAAATTTCCTGAGAGATAAACTTCGTAGCCGAACATCCACTCGGCTTTATACATTTTTCCATAAAATCCGAAACCAGCATTACTGAATGTGGCAGGCAACATTGCTGTAGCAGATATAGGGCGATCGGTAAACTCCCATTTCGGACCGTCATGATTTTGGTTGAAAGCACCAATTGGATTCATAATAATTCCTCCTCTCAAATTAAGCAAAGGATTAAACTCTACATCAATGGCGGCAAATTCAATATTAATCTCTTTACCTCCTTCTTCTAATTCTATTTCACTCAGAAATTTAATTTTTGAGGAAATTGTAGAAGATACGAAAAGTGTCATCCTACGTAACTGAAATTGATGTCCATCAGATATACCATTAGTGCTGATATGCTGCCAATTGGCTTCCGCATAGCCACCAATAGAAACAGGTACTTTCCCTAATCCTAAGAAGGGACGCTTATATACTGCATCCATGTTCAAAGAGCGAGTACTGTCTACAGGTGTTCTTTTTAATAATTCAGGATCTATCTGTGCTGTGGCTTTTTGAAAAATTAAAATTATAATAAGGTAGATAATTTTTTTCATACTGGTTTTTTTAAAGAAATTTTCAAAAAATCCGATTTTATGTATACAGGAAATTTTCTTAAGGTCTGATCAGCAGGACCGTTTTGTACTAAACCTTTGTTGGAAAATTCACTACCATGTGCAGAACACTGTAGTTTATCTCCAAATACTTGTAACTGGGTACCCTGATGAGTACATTGCATCCATAATGCTTCATACTCAGTTTCCGAAAAACGAAATACGCAAATCGGATATTTGAGAGCTTCATTTTGAATGATTACATAAGATAATTTTTTGTCAGGATATTTTCTATCCGTAAAATCCTTCATAGGCAATATGATATAATCGTCTTTAATCGTTCCTGTAATCATTTTATTGCTTATACACCCTGAAAGAATGGGAGGAATAACAGTAAAGCCTAAACAGACCAAACTGCATTTTTTGAGAAATTCAAGTCTGTCCATAATTATAGAGATTTTAAAAATTTAATAACAACTTCTTTTTCCTGAGCTGGCAATTGAGTGTATTTGGTTCTGCTGGTTGAAGCCTCACCTCCGTGCAGCTGTATTGCTTCTTCTATACTTTTTGCCCTTCCATCATGCATTAAGAAGTATTGGCCACCTTGTGATTTTGGGGATAAACCCAGCCCCCACAATGCAGGGGTACGCCATTCATAAGTTTTTGCCGTGCCTTCTGTATAGCTATCATCCAAAGAAGCACCCATATCATGAAGTAATAAGTCTGTGTATGGATAAAACTTTTTATTGGATAATGGTGAAATTGAAGAGGATGAGGTTTTCAGTTCCGGGACATGACATTTATTACAACTTATCAGAGAGAATATAGTCTTTCCTTGTTTAATAGTAATGTTTTGTGCATCTCGTTGAATAGGTGTTTTCAATGTACGAAGGTAAAATACAACATCGGCAATGGTCTTATCAGAAACTTCGGGATCACTATTCATTCCCGAATAAACATCTTGTGGATTAAAAGTTGAAGTAATGCCCATGTCTTGATTGTAAGCATTAACGGTTTGTTGTAGTAAACTGTATGTGGATGCCTTTTTACCAAATCTTCCTATATACTTCCCTCCTTTTGGTACAGCAAAGGAGAATGGAGCTTGATATGCCGGAAGCTGAATATAATTGGGGACTCCTGAGATGCCATCATTATTAGTGTCAAAAGGGTCAGCCATTGCCAAAATATCCATATCAGAAACTAATTCAATAAAACCTAATCCTGTATTGGCAGGCGGTGTAAATTTTGAAAATGTTGCGCCGGGAGGAATTGCTTCCGGAGTATGACCCGGTATCGCCCTATTTTGCAATTGAGGACCACCTAAATGCAAAAATAAATTTCCTGTTTCGTCAATCTGTCCAAAACGTGTAAGCGTAGTAAAGGGAGTTCCCTTTCCATCACCAGCATGACAGCTTCCACAACTTGTTGCCACGAAGGTAGGACCAAGACCTTTCCCCACTGTGAAAATTTCATCGTTAAAGGCGATATCACCTCTCAAAAATTGTTGGTTTTCAGCATAAGATAATCCCTCAATGGAACCATCCAGTAATTCACTCTCATCTATCGCTGCAGGCTGAAGTTTATCACAGGCTTGTACAATCAGAAAAAGAAGATAGAAAATTATAATAATAGTTATATATCTCTTACTCATATTTTTTTTACAAATATAACAAATATTAGACTAGTCTAACTTTTTAGTTTTTGCAAGCCTAACTTTTATTAAAATATTTCAAGAGGGAGTAAATTTCAGTATCTTGGTTTTACAAACACGACGGAATAGTTCTTACCCGCAATAGATCAAAATTCCTGACAATAGAGATCCATGTCAGAATATTTTTTCAGCATTCATATAATTTTTTCTTTTAGCTTTTGATACTGGTTTAATTATAGCCATAATTAATCTAAAGTCATATCTAAATGGTTTTCACCTTTTAAAAGAGATATAAAATTCATCATTTCATTTTTAGAAAATCTTTGAAAGCAACGCTTGATGCATAAGGATAGAATCCATATTTATTAGGCGCATTCAGATCAACCATTACATAATCTAAAAAATTTGCATCATCTAACTTTTCACAAAGTACTTTGTAGACCTCGATACGCTTGTCCTGATTGTGAAAAGATATATGATCTGTTAAGACATAAGTTTTCAGGTGAAAGTTCTGGAAGATATCGAGAAATTTCTTCTTTAGATAATACAAATTAAAATGAGTTTATAATTCATTTATTTGAATATCAAATTCCAATAATAATTTTTGTTTTAAAAATAATATCCCATTTTCTTACGAGGCAATTCAATTTCGTGTTCCTGTGGATAAGGTTCTCTAAAAGTAACACTCACATCTTCCCGAAGACTCCTTTCTATTTCCAGTGATTTTTCCTTATCCATCGAATATCGGGGATCTGCAATCAGTGGCATTTTTGCCATTTTTGTGATGGTAAGGGTCGGAAAGTGGTAATCTACCTCAACAGTTCCCAATAATAGGTAGATACCGCCTTCCTTAAATGGAAACTTTCTGAGACTATCAGGGAAATGGGCTGTGTCAAAATACTGTCCTTCGGCATCGATCCAAGTCCCGAAATACATATCATCTTTCTTTCCGGGATGATTTTTCTTTTTGATTGGAACGTGTTTTCTTGAAATTAGGTAGGCTAGCATCTTGACCTGCTTCTTATGATATTTAAGAAGATCCTTTACCAGAACGTGACCTCTGTATTTTGTTTTAAGCAGATCAAATATAGAGAAGGAAACAGAAAAGCCTAAGATTTCAATTTCATCAAAAGCGTCTTCAAATTTATTCTTTTCAATAATTGGTAATTTATAATCTTTTTGAGGTTCATCAAATAAAGAAATGATCTTAGTTTTATACTGCCCTTTTGATAATAAGAATCTTGCTTCGATCAGCAATTCGTGTTTTTGTTTTCCTGTAAACCTGAAGGCTCCAATAAAAATGAGTGTCTGTAATGATTCAATACCAATGAATATGCGTTTAACAAAATCCTCAAGCGACTTGTACTCTCCATTGTTTTTTCGTTCTTCAGCAATAAATTGCTTGACCGCAGCTTCAAGCTTTTCAATGTGCAAAAACCCCAAGTACACATCAGTATCATAAACAGTCGTCTGAAATTCACTTAGGTTCACACAAGGATTATGAATGATCGCTCCTGCCATTTTAGCTTCGTGCACGTAAACTTCCGTTCTATAAAACCCACCGCCATTATTGATTGCTGATACCATAAATTCAATGGGGTAGTAGGCTTTTAGATAAAGACTCTGATAACTTTCCACAGCATAGGAAGCGGAATGGGCTTTGCAAAATGAGTACCCGGCAAAGGATTCGATCTGCCTGTACACTTCCTGCGAGAGTTGTTCAGGATGTCCTTTTTTCTTACAGGATTCAAAAAAGTCATCTTTTAATTTCTGTAAGGCAGATAAGGAGCGACCTTTACCGCTCATTGCCCTTCTTAAAACATCACCATTTTCTGCAGAAACACCGCCAAAGTGCAAAGCTATTTTAATGACATCTTCCTGATAAACCATGATGCCGTAGGTTTCTCCCAATTCTTTTTCAAAGACCTCATGGAAATATTCAAATTGATCCGGATGGTTATGTCGGAAGATATATTCGCGCATCATTCCGCTCTGTGCCACTCCTGGACGAATGATAGATGAGGCAGCCACCAGAACCTTATAATTTTCACATTTCAATCTCCTTAATAATCCACGCATTGCGGGGGATTCTATGTAAAAACAGCCTATGGTCTTGCCAATACTTAGATATTCATTGCACTTGGTCTCATTCTTTGAAATCCTTGTATCTTCAATGTCGACAATAATCCCTTTTTTTTCCTCAATCAACTTGACTGTATCTTTAATTGTTCCTAATCCTCTTTGTGAGAGGATATCAAATTTTTCAAGGCCTATCTCTTCAGCCGTATGCATATCGAACTGTACGATTGGGAATTCCTTTGGTGGAAACTCCAAAGCAGAATAATTGGTGATCGGTTCCTCAGAAATAAGGATACCACAGGAATGCATGCTTCTTTGATTAGGAAAACCTATAAGCAATCTTTCATATTTATATACCTCATGGACAATAGAATTCTGATCATGCTGATCTTTCGGTTTTTTAGAGAGTTGATCCAATTCATCTTTAGGAAGCCCAAACACTTTTCCAAGCTCCCTAAATCTTGATCTGCTCTTGAACTCCACATTAGTTCCACAAAAAGCGACGTGGTCTTTTCCATATTTGTTAAAAATATATTCTAGTATGGTATCCCGATTCTTCCAGCTCCAGTCGATATCAAAATCAGGAGGTGTCTTCCGGTTAAGATTCAAAAATCTTTCAAAATATAAATCAAGTTCCAAAGGACAAATGTCAGTAATTCCAATGCAATAGCTGACAATGGAGTTGGCACCGCTTCCTCGTCCCACATGCATAAATCCTGTTCGTTTGCTGTATTGGATAATATCCCAAGTAATTAAAAAGTAACCACAAAAATTTAATTGATCAATGACGCCAAGCTCTTTCTCAACTCTTGCCTTTGCTTGTATATTGTCAACAGAATATCGCATTCCCAATCCTTCATAGGCTAATTGTGTCAGCAATTTAAAATCATTCTCTTTGCTATCGGTATAATATTTTTTATTTTTTGGTGTTTTAAAGTCAAAATCGAAGCTGCAAGCATTGACAATATATTTGGTATTTTCAATGATCTCAGGATACTGACAATACTTCTCCAACAGTTGTCTTTTACCGATAAAGGTCTCATTGTTTTTACAATGATCATCTTCTGTCAATTTGGTGAACAGGGTGTTTCCTGCTATTGCCCTCAAAACCTTATGCAGTTCATATTCTTCCTCCGTCTTAAAGGTCACCGGATGCAATATGACCATTTTATGAATCAGAGTCTTAAATTCAGGATTGAACAATAGGTTTAATTCATCCTGTCTTATTCCTATAAATTCATGTTCCAACAGTTTTTCGGGCATATTTTGTAAAGGATAGATAACAAATGTATTTTCAAGATCGGGATTAGCTCTAGAAATTTCAATGCCATCACAATTGTATGCCGTCAAAAGCCTGTTGACCTCCGCAATGCCTTTTGGATTTTTGGCAATACACACGAAGTACTGCTCATTTTTAACCCGCACATCGACCCCAACAATCGGTTTGATGCCTCTTTCCTGACAGAGTTTGTAAAACTGATAGATACCGGTAACCGTATTGATGTCAGTCAGAGCCAAAACCTTTAATCGATGGTCAACAGCCAGCTGAACCAGATCTTCAACAGAGATGGTCCCGTAACGCAGGCTGTGATAAGTATGGCAATTGAGAAACATGAGTAATGCTTTATTTTAAAAATCCTGACGCTCGGCCGACACTGGAAACCCCAAATCGGTTCTTGATCTTATCCATCGTTTCATACAGTGAAATGAGCTCTTCCGTATCTTCGAAAAGATCCATCTGATGACAGCCGTGAACCAGTCCTGTGAACTTAACGCCGATCAGCCTTATTCTCATCCTTCTGGTGTATAGCTTCTTAAATAGTTCCAATACATATCTGAGCAGCGTATGGTCAGCTGAGGTGTATGGAATCTTGCATTGCTTGATCTCGGTGTCGAAATTGGAATATCGGATCTTGACCGAAACTGTTGAGGTCAGCCACTTTTCTTGTCTCAGCTGGAAAGCAAGCTTTTCAACCATCCCGGATAATATGCTTCTGATCTTTAGGATATCGATAGTATCCTGAGAAAACGTATCCTCTGTGGAAATTGATTTCCTTTCGGAATATGGGACAACGGGTGTTTCGTCAATCCCATGGGCTTTTTTCCAAAGTACAGTTCCATTCTTTCCGACCAACTCTTGCAGTACATCAACAGGCATTTCAGAAAGTGTTTTTATGGTCTTAACACCTAATCTCGAAAAGAGCTGAAAGGTCTCAGGTCCGATCATCGGAATTTTTTTAATCGATAGAGGATTCAGAAAGTTTTGAATATTGTCCTCCTTTACCTCAAACCTGCCAGTAGGTTTGGATTCTCCAGTACCAATTTTGGAAACCGTTTTGTTTGTAGATAATGCACAACTTATTGGTAGACCTGTATTCTTTGTAACCGCATTCGCAATTTCGTTTGTCCATTGGTAGCACCCGAAGAATTTATCCATTCCGGAGAGATCCAGATAAAATTCGTCAATACTGGCTTTTTCCAACACAGGTACTCTTTCCTGAATGACCTCTGTCACCAGATGAGACATATTGGAATAGTATTCCATATCACCTTTGATCACTTTAACTTCAGGACATAATCTCATTGCCATTTTTATCGGCATTGCACTTCTAACGCCAAAATATCTCGCCTCATAAGAGCATGATGCCACCACACCACGATCCCCACCTCCAATGATGACCGGCAGTTTCTCTAATATTGAGTTTTTTAGCCGTTCACAGGAGACAAAGAACGTGTCCATATCCATATGCGCAATTGCTCTTTCCATATTGCAAACTTAGTCACGTTTTTAAACAAAATGCGTATATTTGTTGTCATAAATTATGACAATGTCAATTTTTGCAGATAACATCGTGTTTTTAAGAGGTAAGAAAAATCTAACGCAGCAGAAGCTGGCGGATGAACTCATTCTTACCAGATCGAGATATGTTTCTTATGAGTATGAAAAGGCAGAACCGCCAATTGATGTGTTGATAAGAATCTCCAAATACTACAATATCAGCATTGATCTTTTAGTTACTGTTGACATTAGAAAATATCCAATTGATGATATTTTGAATTTGCCCAATAATCGGGTAGTCCTACCTATTGTTGTGGATAAGGATGGTAATAATTACATTGAGATCGTTCCACAAAAAGCTTCAATGGGTTATTTGAAAGGCTTCAATGACCCTGGCTATATTGAAAAACTTATGAGGATTCTTCTGCCATTTTTAAAAAATGGAAAATACAGAGGCTTTCTGGCAGACGGCGATTCAATGCCACCTTTTGCCGATCAATCGATAATCATCGGAGAATATGTTGAAAAACTGGATGACCTCAAACTTGATAAGGATTATGTTTTTGTGACTAGGGAAGGTATCACTTATAAGACATTTTTAAAGAGAAATAAAAAATCAATTACGGTAGCAGCTGATAATTTATTTTATGAACCTTATGACATTGCATTAGGGGATATAGTTGAAATATGGAGTTATGTAATGGGAATTTTACCTAAAGACTATAAACCTTTAATGCCGGATTATGCCAATTTAAAAATGATGATTGGGGATTTGAAGACAACGATTCTAAACTTGGAAAATAAGGTTTCTGGTTTTTAAACATAGTCTGTTTATTAAAGACCTTCCCAAAAAGGAAATTGAAAACACAAATGATGAAAAAAATATCCCATAGAAGTTGGACGGCATAAAGAAAAATATTTTAAAAGAAAATTGCAATGAGCCAGTTGAGTTTATTTGATACTGAAGAATTTTACGAGTTTCCAAAAGACCTTTTGGAATACAAAGAAAATTTCTTGAGCAGGGAAGAGGCGGATCGATTAAAAGACCATCTGTTTAGAACGGCTCCATGGGAACAACGTACCCAGAAAATGTATGATAAGACAGTCATAACCCCACGACTAACCGCCTGGTATGGTGATGACAAAAAATCTTATGAATCGGCTGATAGTAATACTTCAAGTACCAATCCCTGGAGTGCGGAGTTGCTGGCATTAAAAGAAAAAATTGAACAAGAATTCGGTTATAGGTTCAATGGGGTTCTATTAAACCTTTATCGTGACCAAAATGATTCGGTAGCTTGGCATAGAGATAAGGAAAGCAGATATGGAAAAAGACCTGTTATTGCATCTATCAGCCTCGGTCAGACCAGAAACTTTGATTTCAGAAAAAAAGACCATCATCAGAGCAAATATAGTCTACCTCTTCCGAACGGTTCGTTGCTTATTATGAAAGGTGATCTTCAGGAACATTGGGAACATCGGATTTCCAAATCTACTATACCAATGAAAGAACGAATTAATCTGACATTTCGATTAATTAATAAAATATAGATTAATTAAATGTTTTTTTGTGACTATGCTGACTGTTAAAAGGTTTTGTAAGAGACTTATCAATAAAAAATTGTAAATTTAAGAACAAAACCAATTATTATGATGGATAACGAATCATACACCAAATTCGCCTTCGATGGTGGAGATTTATTTTATGTAGAACTAAGTATGATCTCTTTTAAAAATTACCTCAAGCTAATTGAAGATAATTTTAATGAACAAAAAAAAGTTCTAACAGATAAATATAATCAGTATAAAAATTCAAATGAAAATCATGACCATTTCCGGTCTCCTCTCCACATGACCTATGACCAGCTTTACGAATTAGAAGAAGAATTTGTTCAGAGGTTTCGTCAATCATTAATAATTCAACTGTTTTCGTATGTTGAAAGTGATTTAAAAGGTATATGTACCAGCCATTCTTCTTCTACTGAGAGCATGTATTCAATTACTGATCTGAAAGGTCATAATGATTTAGTTAAAATTAAAAGATATATGTCTAAATCGATGAATATTGAAATCGCAAAATTTTCTCTCTGGCCCTTTATAAATAGTCTAAGAATTTTACGTAATAAAATCGTACATGAAAATGCAATGATTCAAACTAAGGATAGTGATTTTAAGAATTTATCTGCTTTTGCAGAAAATAGATTTGAACTAAAATCTCAAAATCCGGAGCCGACTTTCTATAATATAAAATTATATAATCGCAGTTTTTTAGATGAGTGTATTGTAAATGTTGAACAATTTATGAGAGAGGTAATGTTTGCCTATAAACCAATTTAAAAACGTGAAGTTTTTTTAAAAGTATTTATTGAAAAAAAATATAATTAATGGAAAAAGGACAAATTTTTTGGGCTAAAGATCGTGAAAATCATATGCATCCTATTGTTTTTCTGAAAGCCGAAGATGAGGAAAGGTTTTTAGCTTGTATATTGAGTACAAAGGATACTAACGGAAATAAACCAATGTCTTCGGATCATTTTTTTGATACAAAAAAAGATGGGAGTAATTATTCTATTAAATTTAAAACTTCTCATCTTATACCTTCCAGGGTTTTTATCAAAGAATTTGCGTGGTTAAAAAGTTTGAATCCTGATGGGATGTTGACTGAATCTGGGATTGATTTTATAGACGATAACTTAAATGATGCAGTTCCTGAATTTCTTTCTATTAATATAAAAGCTGATTCAGAATTAAAATAGTATCTACATTGAAATGGGTAATAAAGAAACTACCAAAGAGCTGTTTAGGGAGTTTTTGCGATTTTTGTGACCTTTTACTAAACTAATCTGAATACTGTATTTTTGAATAAAAAGTAAAGTCAGAGTGTTTCCATCATTTTGATGATAATAATTTATTGGATTCTACGACCTAAAATTAAAAAGTCATTAAAATCGTCAATACAGTAGTTAGTAATTGCATATGGGTCATATCTAAAATTTTCATACTGATAAACTTCATGAAACAGCACTTCAGCTAATATTTCCATATTGGTAAAAGTGATCTTGATAATTTTATCCAAGTACTTCAGGACATCGTAATTCAAATCCTCAGCTTCTAAGATGTTTGGAAGTAAATTATCTTTAGAGTAAAGATCTTTTATTGGAATTCTCATCACTAATCTTTCTGCTACTCTTGTCAGCATTATATCTTTTCCTTTATGAATAATGTTGTCGCGAATAGTTTTAATATCTTCCAAATCAGAAGTAACGTACTCAAGAAATTTGACTATTTCAGGAGGTAATTTTTCGAAATTATTAATTTTTTTTGAATAGGTAATAGCATTATTTAATGAATCTTTATCCGGATATTGTTTGAGTTGTACATCATTTAGACAAATCTTAATAAAATGGTAGAAAAAATCGTAGATGCTCCTAAGATTGATAAAGATATTTTCAATAAGTAGCGTTAAGTAGAGATCACTTTTATGGATATCAGCATTTCTATCATCAACAATTTCCCTGAACAGGCAATAGTTAATTGCAATATTATGCAGATCATTAGTATAGCCGTTTAATGCTAATTTAATTTTTCCATATTCCCTCAATTGCAAAACTGATAGTTCCCTGATAGGTTCACCGAAATTATTGTAAGTAAAACTATACCAAGAATTCATGACAGACAGTAATTGAGAAGAAAATATTTCTTCACCAACCTTAAAGCCTAGCGGATGGGTTAGTAAGGTTCCTTTTATTACCAATCTATTCTTCTTTGTTGACATAATCTATAGATTTTGGCTGGTTTTATAGTGGTTATAGCGCCTAGTAAAAATAGGGAATAAAAAATTCAGATAAAATTATCTACAAGATATATTAATTAAAAATTTCTGTACAGTCACTTTCAATCTAAGTTTATTAAGAAATAAGTTTATACTTTTCTGGAGGAGCAATATGTACGGATATTTATCTATATTTAGGATAAATTTAATAATCATACTATTTGAATGAGAACAGTTGATTGGTCACATTTTAATGCAGATGTTTTCACACAATTTTGCAATTCTTTATTGTACTTTGAATTTGGACATAAGTCGATTCCTTATAGTGCAAAAGGAAGAGATGGAGGTATTGATGGACAAATGATACGCGAGAAAGAAAATTGGAGATTTCAATACAAATTTAAATCTACACCCGCCAGTGTGGCTTTTTCTAGTTTGAAGTCTGACCTTCAAAAAGAAATTGAAAAATTGAAACTGGATGTTACACACTATGTTTTGATAACAAATGTTGAACTACTTCCTAGCTGGATAAAGCAAATACAAAATTTGTGGAATGACTTAACAGACGGAACAGTTAATTTTCAAATATGGGAAGGCGCCAAGCTTAGTACTTTAGTTGTAGCTCATCCACTTCTTCGTCTATGGCTTACTGAGGGTTTCAGCACTTCGCAACTTCTATATTTTCGTGACTATTTTTTTCAGCAGACAAAAAGTGCTCCTCTTGAGCCTTTAAGTTTAAATAATCATTATATCAAGGATGAAGATTTACAGGGTAACCTTTTTGATTTTATAAAATCAGACAAAGTTATGTTCAGCTTGGTAGGAGAGGCGGGTCTTGGAAAAACCAGGGCTGTTTTTGAATTTTTTAATGATCTTGAAAACTTACAAGATGAAGATTGGGTTTTATTGGTTTTGAGTTCACATAATATCAATTATGACAGCTTAAAAAATGCGCTTTCTTCTGATGTGAATCACTGTATTTTGATTGACGATGCTCATACATTTGATAAGAATATAATAGCAGATTTATTTGCAATCGCTTTTAGGAGTGACAATAAAATTAAGTTAATGCTTACAAGCAGAGCGAAGGATGATCTCAATTATCTGATAAAGGAAATTTATCAGCATGCCATGGTAACTCATGAACTTCGTCCATTAACAAGTTCTGAGTCAAAAGAACTGATTCTTCATTATTTAGGAAGTACAAGAATAAGGGCATATGTCGATGATTTGGTTCAGTTCTCATATGGTAAGCCTATCATTATTGTTGCGATGATGAATGCATTAAACAATAGGGGAAATGTAGCAGGGATTAAAAACAGTTCATTTTTAAAAAATTATGTTTCTAACTATTTCAGGGAAGTATCAGCAGAAATCTCCAAAGAATACGATTATCCCAAAGCTAAAATTTTAGATGTAATCAATATTTTAGCTTTGACAGAGCCTGTCAACATCCGACAAGAAGAAGAGGTTAATCAGATTGCCTCTGTGACTGGTTTTAAAAATGAGGATATTATTACTATCTATAAATGCTCAATAGAAAAAAGGGTTGTAGATGGTAACCTGGCAATTAGTATTAAACCGGATCTTTACAGTGATATTGTTCTTTCAAAGATTGTTGCAGAGACTCTTTCGGAATGGATTAAACATTTTGACAACAAGATAAAAAACATACTTATTAATTTAAGCAGTTCAGTAAATGATAGTGAAGTGGAAACTATTCTTCTTGCTTTTTCAAAAGTGTACTTAGATTCTCTTGATTTTATACACGATCGTTTTCAATTTTTAGATTTAAGTTCTACAATACTTAAAATTGGAGGACATTTTCCGCAGGTAACAAAAAGTCTGGTTCTAAAATATATAAAGAAAATTGATACTCCGGGAAATCTATTTTCAAAAGAGCTTATTGAATCTTCAAATGAGCAGATTTCAGTAAATTCCATATCAAATATAGCAATTACAGAAATATCAAAACATCTTTCATTGCTGCTTTTAAACAGTAGTAATTTTGATTTTGTGTTTGATGCTGTGTTTGAAATACAGAAAAGATATGACGTATCGATTGTACTAAAGTCAATTTATCAATTGGGAAAAGTTGATTTCTATGATGGTTTTAAAATGCAGCGACAAAGTCACTTTCTTGACAGGTTGAGTGCGAAGCCGGATTTTACGGAGAATGAAATTTCCTTAAATATTCAGATTCTTAGTCTATATCTAAAGCTTGAGTTTATGGTTAATGAACTTTCGTATGATAGGTTATCGGTAAATATGTCAACTTTCAAAGTTCCGGAAAACGAAAAAGTTGTGTCTGTTCGCGAGCGTAGTATAGACTATCTCTTCTATTTTTTTAAATATATGAATTCGTCAGAACTCAGACTTGGTATTTTAAAAAATATTCTTGACGTACCTCGTGAGATTTTCAGCAATTATAGAAAGACTCCGCCATACGATGGAGAAGGAGAAGTCATTAAGGTTTTATTATTTCTTTTAGAAGAACTACCTGAATTTACTACAACAGAGAGAAATATAGTTAATGAACAGTTGAAGTATTATAAATTATGGGATGTAAAAGATCAACATTCACAATTGTTAGGCCAACTACTAGAAGCGTTATCTCCAAAGTCCTTAATGGAGCGTTTAATTAGCATACTTTCAAGAGAGCGTTTTTTCAATAAAAGAATATCATATGAAGAAGTTAGAGGTGATATAGCTCTCAAAGTAAAAGAGCTTGTTTCAGAAAGTACGCCTATAGCTCTCGCTGATGCTCTCGCAGACGCTTATCACATAAAGGGTGATAAATTAGGTAGTCTATTTATGTTTACCCAGGAAATAATACAAAACGATCTAGAATTCCTCTCAGCATTTTACAATCAATTATCAAAAGACAATTTGTTATTTGATAGGATTGCACCTGATTTGTTACGAACGATAAGAGATAAGGATTCTCAAGATGTTTTATATTCTTCAATGATTGACAAGCTTTTGAATTCTGGGGTCACTTCCAGCGAAAACATTTTTTTACGGATTTTTTCCAGTTTGGCTGGAGATGTAGATAAGAAATTTTCTGAGCAGGAGATTGTAATGATAAAGAAAATTATTAATTCTAAAAATGAAAATATTGGTTATGCTGTTGCAGAGCTGATTCCCTCGTTGGTTGTTCATGAGTATTCTTTAGGAAGGGGTATAGCCGTTGATTTCTTTAAACACTGTAATCAAAGTAATGCAGAATATACCTTTATGTATTTGAACCGCCTTGATATGTGTTCAATAGCAAAGGAATTATTGTTAGATCATTCCTATCGGTTTTCGATTTCTTACGACATTGAAATAACGATGAATATGATTCTTAGAACCGAGGGAACTGATGTCTTGATTAAATATTTTGATGACAGGTTTATCAATTTTACAAAAACGTTAAGTGATCAAGGAATTTACGGAAGTGTCCAATTTGTTCCGAATCACTCCTCTGGTTTGTTTGAAAATATTGAAAACCTTCATGAAGAGTTATTTAGTAAAGCTTTGGATTGGTTTATAAAGCAGGAAGATCAAAGGATGCTTTATTTCGCAAGAACTATATTTAGCTACCTTGTTGCTTCCGAAGACATGCCTGTGTTGCTTCAGAAAGTTTTTGAGAAAAAATCCATAGCTTACAAAACAAGTTTTTCGGTACAAAATAAACTACTGATAGCTATGGAGGAATTCGTCGTCAATGAGGAGAAATTTATTGACCTTGTACTGATGATTTATGAATTTGGAAAGGATGGTAACGCTGAAAATAGTGATCTTGATTTGTTTACTTCGCGAGCCTATTATGCGTTAACCAATAGGGGGGTACAGATAGGAACCCCGGGACAGCCGTTTACACAAGATATTGTACTGCTAGAAATTTTTACAAAAAAAATTGCTAATTACTCTGAATTTAACAAAGTACATCAACTTTTAAGTTCGGCTATCAAAACAATACAAGATAATATTGATAGGGATACAGATTTAGATTTAAGCAATGAAAAGTGGTTCTAATATGGCAATCAACAAAAGGATTGAATTGGTAGATTTTTCTGAAAAAAACTCCGAATTACTTCAGGAAGTTCTTCAGCATCAGAATAATTCAACCATAACAAGAATAAATGCTGAATTCAGTAATGATTATAAGATTATTACTTTCCCCGAGGTAGAGGATTTGCTATCTGCTATCAATCAGCGAATAAGAAAATTACAGATTATTCATTATAACTATTTTGCTGATCTAAATGAAGAAGCTCTTGCGGGTAATGCTGCGAGACTTCCATTTGAAGCTAACTATCAATTTCATTATAATACTAATGGTTTTTCTTCCAGCATCTCTTTTAATACTGCAGTTTTTTACAAAGAGGTCATTGATAATCAGTTTCAGACTTATGTTCTTACAGCGGCTGCTATTTTTGAGAATATTGTACGCCTTATTGAAAAACTAACTAAAAAGGTCGTATTACATCATACGAATAGAAAACCACCAAGTGTGCCTTTAGGGATGTATCTTAATTATCTGGATTCACTTCTTCGATTAAATTACCGCAATGTAAACCCTTTTGTGCAGTGTTTATTAAACCATGATTCTTTTCTACGCACTTATGTGGAGACTGTAAATTTTTTGAGAAATTCCTATATCCATGGCTATAAAATTAATGTAGGGTTGAATTCCGGAAGATACCTGATATCAAAACTTGAGGGGCCTTTAACCAATACTTCTCCTCAAGCAGAAGCAAAAATTTTTACTGAAGATTTTACAGATAGTATGATTCGATTTTTCTCAGAACTATTGGAGACGCTGATTTCTGAGGTTTCAGCAAGTGCTGATCTTCCTTTTTAGGAGAAATCTGTTCGAATATGAAAATATTTATTAGATTTAATTTATATATTTAGTTGGTTAGTTCCTTTAATCCCAGTTTATTAGAATTTTTTACTTTTTCTACATTGAAGAACTTAATTTCATTGGAATTAGGTAAAGTTTTTACTAATTTACGATACTTTGAAATCATTTCATTTTCAATCCTCAGTCCAAAGATAATTTCAGAAATTTTACCCGGCAAAGGATAGGTGCCTGCGTTTTCTTCAATGTATCTCCATTCCTTTTCATATTCCCAAGATTTAGATTTTGTAGTAATTGCTTTGATAAAAGTTGGATCATTTAAAGCGATTTTTTGGCTATTCCTTCCATTTGAATAAACTTTTGTTTCTACTAAGAATCCATTTGAATCAAATTTAGGCAGTTCATCGGCATAATTTACCTTTAAGCATTTTTCACAGTTACCTAAAGCTTTGTCTGCACTTTCGGAGAAGCCTATAGCAATCCCATATGAGTTCTCTCCATAATGAGCCCACATTAGTTCATTTAGAGGATCTTCAGATAGACTAAATATTCCGACATTCTGTAGTTGTTTATCGAAATTTTTAAAGGTATCAATGGGATTTGTAATCTTTATTTTGGAATGTTTTAGATAAGCTTTTTGTAAAATGGTATGTTTTTCATCCAAATCAAGAGCTTTTTTTATTTTTTTTAATACCACAGTTTTTGACGGATCATGGCTAAGTTTTATACTTTGAATGAAACCCATTAAATGCATCTCTTTCATTACTTTTACCTGCTCATTAATATATTCTTCCGCAATTTCTTGAATAGTACATTCAAAAGGATCATTTAAACCTTTTGCATTGGATAACCAAACTTTCTGTTCCGTAAAAATTTTGTCCGTGTATTCTGAATTTCCTCTGTATTTATATAGCATTAGTTTTTACTATGGAATTAGATTAAAAAAATAAATAATCTGATGCCTTTATTTTAATAATTTTTGTTTCTCAAAGATAATTTTAATAAAATTACTAATAGGGTAGTGTGAAAAATAATTACACCATTTTTTAAACAAAAAATCCTCGAAAGAATTCGAGGATTTAAAAAACTAATAACCATGAAAACTCAAATAGATTGAGAATCATTGCAAAGCTATGCAATAAATGAAATATGTTTATTATTCTTTTGATTTTTATATTATTTTTAACTTCATCTTAAAATTTCTGGAATCCTAAAAACGCAATTTATGAAGATGGTATTATACAGTTAATAATTTATTGGTAGGACTTTCACGGTGTGGAAACTGGAAAGCTCTAAACCTTGTAGTATAGTACCATTCCAAGAAGCGATTTATATTAATAATATTTCGGATATTTGAAAAGAAAAGTTAATTGTTTAACACAATATTTATATTTCCTTTAGGTTTCTTTATTATGGAAAAAATGTACACATTAGAATCTTTTAGAACACTTGATTTAGATACAAAGAGTTTTATTATTGAAGATCTTTTGCCTGACCAATATTATGGTAGACAAACAGATTTATTTGTTTTGGATGAAAATGTAAAATATACAGAAGAAATATCAAAACAACACGATGTTTTGTTTCTAGAATTAATTGAGGAGCTGTCAGTTAATTTATTTTCTGGTCAAGATGTGGTAGTGTACGATTTGGAAAAGAATATGTTGCTAAATCAATCAGATAATGAAATCTTACTAAATAGAATGAAAGATGAAGGCACGATTACAATATATCCCCGGGATAAAAATATTGACCCAAAATTGAACTAACTTATTGCACTAATAAGAGTTTTATTGAATAATCAGCATTTTAACTATTTTAATAATTTCAACCTGCTCCGCTATTGTAAGGGAACATCAATTAAATAAATTTGCTATAAGTTCTATATCAATTAAAAATAGTTAATTTTTTTGTCCCCAATTATTGGGAATTTTTATTAAACTTGCTGAAATATTCTTTCGAAAAACTATCCATTAGGATACTCAATTTTTGAAAATTTCAGCAACACTTACACCTAATGCCTTACACAGCTTTAATAGTGTAGAAAATTGAAAATCCTCCTTACCATTTTCCATGTCACTGATTTTAGAACGATCAATTTCTGCCCCATCGGCCAACTGTTGTTGTGTTAAACCTTTTCCTTTTCTTTTTTTCTTTAAAGCTTTACCTATTGCTTTATAAGTAGCTGTGAAATTATCACTCATTTTTTTATTTTTTTTTGTGGTTATATTGCCACATTTAATAATTATTACTATATTTGCTCAAGCGATTATAAAATATAACTGGTTAAAATTTAACCATGTAACGATGTTTCTCGTTCCGTAAAGTCCTATTAGCAGACGAGAGTATCGTGAAATCGCTCCATGTCGAAAAGTTTTCTACTTTTGCATACGGCATGCGAGCGGTTCTCACGCAAGCTTTCATTTGCAAACAATACTTTATTGTTAGGGTCGTAGGACACCCTCGGATTGAAAGTGTGAGACCGCTCCTTGCTTTTTTGGCATAGCTCTCTTACATTTATACATTGTTCCCCATATATAAAACTATATTTATGAGAACGATCTTTTCAACAATTCTGCTTATTTGCCCACCAGAGTAGCCAGTGAGCATTGTAGAAAAACTACAGCTCTCTATATCAATATAGCCCAGTAAAAACAGGTGAGGAATAATAATCTCACAAATATATCCGACATACTCTGAAATTCCTTTAATAATTAAAGGAAGCCAGACTACGCTTTGAACTCACACTTTAAAAGTACTTGCTTTCTTTTAATTTTCCAAATTATTTTTCAGAACAAAGGAAATTTAGTATAAAAATGTACTTCAAAATAGGGTAGCTGTTTTTTGTGGCAAAGTAAATTTCTCACTTATGACATTTTACAATGAGGTGTACAACTCATTGCGGCTTTACAGCTTTCACGGGAAACGATTTTCATTCATATTAATTTTTTTATGATTGTTTGGGCAGGAGGTTTTCCTTCATAAAGGAAGCCTCCTCTCAAGCATATCATTTCAAACAACAATTAAAAAAGTATTTCAAGACACAGATAATTTACAGTAACCCTTAGAAAAAAGAAAAGCCCTTTCCGCAACAGTTTGGCGACCAAACGGAAAGAGCATAATCAGTTATTAATAATCATTAAAAACCTATTCAAAAATATGAAAAATATTTTTTGCAGGGGACTTACGTCCCTTGTTTTCACAATCGTGTTTACGATTACGTCGTATGCCCAAAACAAATCCCTGAAAATCGGAGATCCCGTTCCCGAAAGCTTTTGGACGACACCTTTAAAAACGGTCAACCATCCTCAGAAAACAATTAAGCTTTCAGAAGATAAAAACAAATTAATCCTAATTGATTTCTGGAGTACTTGGTGCAGCGCCTGTCTGATGAGTCTTCCTGAAGTTGAAGCTTTACAGCAAAAGTTTAGGGACAAGATAAAAATACTTCCCGTAAGCAGTCAAGATAAATCCGCTTTGGATAAATTCTTCTCTTCTCCAAATGGAAAGAAGTATAAGAGTATGATGTCAACCTACGAAGACAAAAAGCTTCACGAACTGTTTCCGCACGCAGGTGTTCCGTTCATCATATGGATCAAAGATGGGAAATTTTTCAATTCCACCGATGCAGGACAGCTCACTGAACAAACCATCAATGAAGTGCTAAACGGAGACAAATCATCACTGCGGACCATCATCCAAATCGACAGGGCAAGACCATTGATGCTTTCCGAAGATTACGACCGTCAGAGAAATATTCAACTCCTCAATTATTCATTCTTTGCCAAAGGACGGATTCCTGACATTGGTGCAGGAGGAACCTATCGTAAAACAACATCTGGAAAAATTCACGGCAGACAGTTTACCAATCTGCCATTATGGGATATGTATTATGCCATAGGATATGAACTTTTCAAACAAAAGGATAAAATATCTTTCACGGAAAAAAGGATGGTTATCGAGGTCAATCAACCTGAACAACTAATGCCGATAGAAAAAGCAGACGGTTCAAATGATAGAACAAACCTTTATAACTATGAGTTTATTATCCCCGAACAGAAATCTGATTCTCTCTACAATTATATGCTGGAAGATCTCAATCGTTATTCCGGATATACGGTAACCCTTGAGAAAAGACCTGTAAAATGTTTAGTGTTAATAAGAACAACCACGAAAGACAAACTGGCGACCAAGGGAGGTGAAAAGCGTTCTACCTTTCCACAAACCCCATCTATCCTTAAAAATGTACCTCTTAAAAATATGGTCAATATGTTGAACGGTGAAATTCCCATCAAGGAGCTTTTTATAGATGAAACCGCTTATACAGGCAATGTAGATTTGGAAATTTCAGGAATCAAAGACATTGAAACATTACGAAAGGAACTTCAGAGATACGACCTTGACCTGATACCAGAAGAACGTCAGGTTTTGATGTTGGTCATCAAAGACCAGCGGAATTAAACATTCCCATCGTTCGAAAAACTATTGAATTACATTAACGCAAAACTATATCAGACTATGAAGAAATTATTAGTGCTTCCCGTCCTATGCTATTGTGTGCCATTTATGGCACAGCAGATGTTTACGGGAAGTGTTATCGACGAAACAACCCGCTTACCTGTAATAGGTGTAACCATCGCCATACAGAATTCAAAGACCGTGACCACGACAGACAGATATGGAAACTTCAGTCTTAGTACCAATGACAAAAAAATCAATCTTGTTATCCTTGGTAAAGGTTATGAAGAACAGGTGATTGTTTTGGAACTTCCTTTGAAAGAACCATTAAAAATTAATTTATCCGAAAAAATAGCCCAAATTGATGAGGTAGTACTCACGACAGGTTATCAGAAAATCCCTAAAGAACGCTCCACAGGTTCTTTTTCATCGGTGAGTAATTCTGCCCTGAATACACAGGTGTCAACCAATATTCTTGACCGTTTAGCCGCTACAGCCAACGGTATTATCATCAATAAAGGGACATCCCAAGGCGGAGCACAAATTATGGTTAGAGGTCTAAGTACCATTCAAGGACCTAAAACACCTTTGATTGTGGTAGACAACTTTCCTTATGATGGTGACATCAGCAATATTGACCCCAACATTGTTGAAAACATTACCGTTCTCAAAGATGCTGCAGCATCGAGTATCTGGGGAGCAAGGGCAGCCAACGGTGTGATTGTCATCACGACCAAAACGGCAAAGTACAACCAACCTGTGACGGTCAATTTCAACACTTATTTAATGACCAGCCCTAAGCCTGATTTCAATTATCTGAAAACAATGTCCAGTGCAGACTTTATTGATGTGGAACAGGAGCTGTTCAAGAAGAATTTTTACAACACCGATATTAATTCGACCAGCCATCCAGTATTATCTCCTGTAGTTGACTTACTGAGCAAGGAAAAGAAAGGATTGCTTTCATCCGAATATGTACGAAATGAAATAGCACGTCTGAAGACCATTGATTCCCATGACCAATACCGAAAATATATGTACCAGCCTTTGGAAAACAGACAGTATTCTTTGAGTATGGCGGGCGGAGCTCCTCAGTTTTCTTGGACATCATCCTTGGGGTATGATGACAATACGGGAAATCTCGGAGAAAAATATGAACGTGTGAACCTACGCTTCCAGAATACTTGGCAACCGTTGAAGAATCTGACATTGAACACAGGAATCTTCTTTACCCATTCCGCAACCCAAAATGGACGCAGTGCTTATGGAAGCATTATTATGAAAACCAACTCTGTTCCCTATATGGAAATGGCGGACGCATTCGGAAATGCATTGGCCGTTTCAAAATCTTATGAGCAGGGATATAAGTCAGCATTAGGCAATGGAAAATTATTGGATTGGAATTATTACCCGCTTACCGATTGGCAACACAATACAGGCGAAAGCAAAAGTTCGGAGATAATTCTCAACGCAGGATTGAACTATAAGCTGTTGAAAGGATTGGATGTTGATATAAAATATCAGTATCAAAGAACCACAGGACTTTCCAATACACTGTATGATGAAGAAAGTTACTTTGTAAGGGATTATGTTAACAGGTTCACGGTCATCAATTCTGATGGCAGTCTTACGTACAATGTTCCCAAAGGAGCGATAATGGATAAGACCAACTCGCAATTACTGATCAATAATTTCCGAGGACAGCTCAACTTCAATAGGGGCTTTGGCAAACATCAGGTTTCAGCCATTTTGGGAAGCGAAATAAGGGATTCGAATTCACAGTCTGACAATAACCGCTATTATGGTTATGACCCCAATAACCTTTCCTTTGGAATTGTAGACCTTAGCAAGAGGTTTCCAATCATTGCAGGCGGTACAGGCTTTATCGATAATCTAAATTCTTTGAGAGAATCCACCAATCGTTTTGTTTCGGTCTATGCCAATGCAGCTTACACATTTGATAACCGATATACCATCTCCGGAAGTGCTCGACGTGACGCCAGCAACTTGTTCGGGTTGAAGACCAATGACCAATGGAATCCCTTCTGGTCAACTGGCATTTCGTGGAATGTAGCCAATGAGAAGTTTTATTCTGTAAGCTGGCTCCCGAATCTGAAGCTAAGGGGTTCATACGGTTTCAATGGGAATATCAATCCTGCGATGGTGGCCGTAACGACTATGGCATTACTCGGTGTTTCAACATATACACAGGAGCAGATGGCGAGATTTGACAATTACTACAATCCGCAGCTCCGTTGGGAAACGGTCAGAATGATCAATGCAGGATTAGATTTTGCAACCAAAAATAACAGAATCTCAGGTTCTGTGGAGTATTTCCAGAAAAAAGGAGAAAACCTTTTCGGACAGGTTCCGCTGGATTATACCATCGGATTGAGTAGTCTTGTATGGAATGTTGCAGGAATTGAAGGAAAAGGTGTTGATGTGGAACTCAAGACCATCAATATCAATAGATCTTTCAGATGGCTCACCACGCTTAATTTCAGTACTTACAAAGATAAAGTGACGAAATATTATCCGATCAGTACCATTGCAAGGAACTTTGTACTTTCTTCTGTTCCCATATCCGGAATTGAAGGTTTGCCTGTGTATTCGATATTTGGCTACCAATGGGCGGGACTCGACCCTCAGACAGGCGACCCGAGAGGCTATCTGAATGGAGAGGTCAGTAAGGATTACGCCAAGATAATGGGAGCCGATGTCAAAGACCTTCAGTATTTCGGCTCTGCAATACCTACTGTTTATGGTTCATTCACGAATACCTTTGCTTACAAACAATTAAGCCTTGACGTTGGAATTACTTATAAGCTGGGTTATTATTTCAGAAAACCTTCCATTAATTACACGAGCTTATTCAGGGAATGGAATGGTCACAGCGATTACGAGCAGAGATGGCAGAAACCAGGTGATGAAGCCTTTACCAATGTTCCTTCCAACCTCTATCAGACGAATTCCAATAGGGATGCATTCTACGCAGGTTCGGCTGCATTGATTGAAAAAGGTGACCATATCCGTCTGCAGTACATTAATCTTGGATATGAGATCAGTAAAAGACAATGGCGTGGTTTGCCACTTAAAAGTTTACAGCTATATGCCAATGTCAGTAATCTCGGAATACTCTGGCAAGAGAGCAAAAGCGGGATCGACCCTGATTTTAATTTGGGAAACAACACCTTAAAACCTCCTATGACCTTTACATTAGGATTAAAAGCTAAATTTTAAAATTGATAGAAATGAGAAAAATTAAAATACTAGTAATATCATTATCATTAATTCTAACCTCGTTTGGATGTAGTGATTTTTTAGACGAAAAGTCTGACCTGAAGCTGGCGACTCCCGATAGATTGGAGGACAACCAGATGCTTCTCAATAATTACGGTTTCCTTAATGTGGATTTTGCTTCGAGTGGAGAAACGAGTTCGGATGATTACTATCTTACCGATGCAGATTACAATGGTTTGAGCTTTGAGGCGACCAAGCGTCTTCATATATGGATGCCGGATAATGTTGCTCCTCCCATTTCATCAGGAAATGACTGGTCTACCTGCTACAGAAGTATTTATATCTGTAATGCCGTTTTATTCAATATGCAGGATAAAAACTTCACAGGCGAGCAGGCAGATAATATCAGAGGTCAAGCGTTGGCGCTTCGTGCATTCAGATATCTGGATGCTGCACAAATCTGGTGTCCCGCTTATAATACTCAAACTGCGGGAATAGATTTGGGGCTTCCGTTAAGATTAGACCCTGATATGAATATCCCATCGGTACGCTCAACAGTCAAGCAGACCTATGATCAAATTATTAATGATTTGCAGACCGCAATACCATTGCTGTTGCCGAAACAGATTTCCGGTATGCGCATATCGAGAGCAGCAGCTTACGGTCTATTGGCTCGTACCTATCTTTTTATGGGAGATTATAGCAATGCCCTTAAGAATACAGAACAAGCACTAAACATCAATAATGACCTGATGGATTTTAATACCCTGAATGCCAATTCTGATTATCCCATTGAGGAAATGAATAAGGAAGTTCTTTTGTGGACAGCGATAACATATGAATCTCATTTAATGCCCGCAAAGATCCCTGACCACATTTATCAAATGTATGACAGCAATGACTTACGCAGAACTATGTTTTTTAGGAAAAATACGACTAATGAGATTCTGTTCAAAGGTTATTATAATAATGTCAATGGACCGATTGTTAGTGTGACGACAGATGAACTTTACCTGATGGCAGCTGAATGCAATGTTAGGCTCAACAAGATTCAGGAAGGTATGGGGTATCTCAATAACCTGCTCGTCAAAAGATGGAAAACTGGAAATTATATCCCGATGACTGCCAATTCACAAACAGAGGCTTTGAATATTATTTTGAAAGAAAGAAGGAAAGAGCTTTTGATTCGAGGACTAAGATGGTCTGACCTGAAAAGGTACAACCGTGATGGTGCGAATATTACGCTTACAAGAACAGTTAACGGGCAAACCTATATCTTGCCACCTAATGATCTACGTTATGCAATAGCCATTCCCGAAGAAATTATCACACTTACAGGAATGCCGCAGAATCCAAGATAAAAATAAAGGGTTGGCAATATTTTGCCAACCCTACTTTTAATCATTATTTAAAGGGACTATTACTGTCTTCTCTCCATTGGATGAATAGCAAGTACTTGAGGGTTAGTCAATCCTCCGATCACATCAATCAAGTCTTGCCCTTCTGGAACTGTGATTGTACAAGGCTTGTTTCCTGTTGTAAGACAAGATGAACCCGCTCCTACTGCCCAGTTGGATTCTTGAGAGAAAGCACCTGCTGAAGTGTCTGTACTATTGTAATAGAATTGTTGGACATCTGTCTTTTTTTCTGTCATTTTAAAAGACATCACAGTACCTGTAAACATAACAGCGGCAATAGCTACCGCATTGATTTTCAAAAATTGGTTGAATTTCATTTTATTGGTCTTTTTCTACATCAAAAAAGATTACCATAAAAACTTTTAGAATCTGCCTGAGAAGTACGATTGAGTAGGTAAAATAATTAGCTATACCCATAGATTAACGAATCTTGTCGTACCAAATATCCTATTCTACATATTCTCAAACAAATTGTTGTTAATAAATTCATTTTAGAGTTTCGGATTGTTAGACAGCTTTCGACCGTCTAATTCTAAGGTTAAACTTTAATAATAAATTCCAATCATATTGTCCGTAAGTAATTACGGTAACATACTTATTCAGCAGGCCTGCTGTATCTTAGATTTAAACCTAAAGCGATAACAGAAAGAACGACACATCCAATGTTAAAATACAGATGCTGAGTCCAGTTCATTTTCTCTAAAATTCCTCCACAGGAACAAGGAAGATTTTCAGTGGTGTGAATTATGAAAAAAATATATCCTGTGAAAATGAGCATCAAAATAAAACTTCCAATCAATCCTGTACTTCTGGTCTTCCGATAACACAATAATCCAGCAATGATCAATTCCAGAATAATGATTCCAAAAGGTAAGAATCCAGCGTATGCACTTAATAAAGGTGATTCCGAAATCTGAATCTGAAAATTTTCAAACTCCATTATTTTACTGATCCCGGCATAACAAAACAGCAGTATAAAAAAATAGCTCACGAATTCTATAAATCTTACTTTGATGGTTTTCATAGTTCTGTTATTTATCCTTTTCTGACTAAAATCCATTTTACGTTTTTCCCGCAGTAGGCGGGCATTACTTCGCCTTTTGAAACGTAAACTACAGTGCTTATTCTTCCTTCAATCTCCCATTTTCCACTTTCGGTACATTTCTTTCCGCTGTTTAGGGTTACTTTCTGATTTTCCATTTTTTTTAACTGTATCAGTTAAGCAGAAATTATCCTTACCAGATCGTGTCCTGCGCCATCCTCCAGTGCTGCTTATCTTTTTTCGGTTCATCATCATCACCTGTATCCATATTGTCAGAACCTTTTTCTTCTGCAATGCCATTTTGAATCCTTGCAGATTCTTTATTGCTTTGAACTTTCATATTTTGTTGTTTCTGTTCTGTTGTATTTAAATCAGACTCAGATCTTTCACAAGACTGCATACAGAATGCAGTTATTAGACTTAAAAGTGAGATATACTTTTTCATTTTTTTAACAATGGTTTTAAAGTTATCCCGGCCGGTTTTTGATATTGATTAGAATTCTGATGTCGAAATTAGGAGGGTTAGGGAATTAAAAAAAACTATTGTTGCATCAATTGATACATTAAATGTAACTATTGATCAATTCTACCAACAAAATTAATGTATATCGTATTGGTAATCAGTTAGTTGTTTTGGATGTAAAGTTTGAACAAGCGTTTGATTGTGGATTTTTTTGTTAAATTTGTATATATCTTATCATAATGCATTATTATAATGGAGTTTTAACGCTATTATTCACTTTGTTTGTGTTTATGACACAAGGTCAAGAGATACAGCAACAATCTTACAAGGAGATTTCCCGATTGATCGATTCTTATTCTGAGAATGATGAAAGGGCAATGGTTTTTGTCAAAATGTACATTGACAAAGCAAAAAATGACCATAACCTTAAAAAACTAATCCGAGGTTACGAAGAAGCCATCTATTACAGCAAAGAAACCAGCAGGAAATTATCTTATGCTGACAGTGCCATTGTCACCGCTGTAAAATCAAACGACCAGGATCAGATTGCGAGAGCCTATGCAGGAAAAGGAATTATTTATTACTATAATCTAAGACAATATAAAAAAGCTTTAGAAGAATATCTGATAGCGTTCAAATATTCAAAAAATTCAAAAGATGGTTACCTTAAGAATAAGATCATCTATCATTTGGGAATGATCAAAAGCTATTTGGGATACTATAAATATTCAGCTGTACATTTTGAAGAGGCAGCTGATTTTTTTGAAAAAAATGCCAAAGAGAGTTTAGATCGGAACATCAGGTACAATAATGAATCTGGTTATTTTAACAGTATTTATCGCTTAAGCACGTGTTATAAAAATCTAAAATTATATCATAAGGAAGACTCCCTCATTAATATTGGGCTGGAAAGACTTCATAACAACAGCGAGCTTGTCATTGAGTTTGGGTACTTCCAGAAAGGAAAGGGAGTGCAGTTACTTAGAAAGGGAAAAGCAGATGAAGCTTTGAAGCATTTTAAAGTGTCTCAAGATATTCTGAGCAGCAATCAGGATTACGCATCATTGACGAGCGTCTATTTTTACTTAGGGAAACTATATAGATCAAAGGGAAATAGAGCTGAATCGTTAAACTATTTTAATAAAGTTGATTCGCTGGTCAATAAATTTTGGTTTATTACCCCTGAGATCAGAGCAAGTTACCTGTATCTGATCGATGATGCTAAAAAAAATGGGGATTCTGAACGGAAGATGTATTACGGGGATCAGTTGTTAAAGGCTGATTCCATTATTAATGCTGACTTTGTGATGCTCCAGTCAAAAATTTATAGCGAGTATGATAAGGAGAATTTATTAGAAGAGAAGAATCAGGTGATCAGAGATCATCAGGTTATTTTATATTCTTCCATTGTTGCAGGGCTGGTAATCGTGTTTTTTTTAATTTGGAGGTTCAGGAAAAGAGAAAAGGAATTGAATGCCAGGTATCAGGAAGTGCTGGAAAAATTAAATACCTCAAAAGAAACCGTTAGTTTCGACGTCATACCACCCGCTTCATCTGATGAAAACAGTTTAGACTTATACAGTTCAGAAATTATCGAGGACATCAAAACAAATCTAAAGATTTTTGAAGACGAAAAACAATTTCTGCAGCAGAATTTAACACTTGACATTGTTGCCAAAATGATAGGAAGCAACCGCACCCATTTATCGTATGTACTCAATGTACACTTTGATGTAACATTTCCAACATACCTTAAAGCTTTAAGGATAAGATATATCACCAATTTACTTGTAGAGGATACTATATATCTTAGTTATAAAATTGAAACACTCGCCAAAATATGCGGGATGGCGAACAGGCAGATCTTCTCAGCACACTTTCTCGAGATCAACAGTATCAGGCCTAGAGATTTTATCAGAATGAGACAGGAAGAATTAAAGAAGACCTGACTTTTTTTATTTTTTAGCCCGATTTTTACGTTAAATAAATTGAAAAACGTATGAACGGACAAAATTTTAAGAAAAAAGTGGATCAGCTTTGGAAAGATCTTACAACGGCAGTAGATCAGATCAACAGAAGTGAGAATGATATTGTGATTCGCGCAGAAGAAATTCTGATGGAAACAGATGCTGCTATAAGACAATTGAAAGACCTATTGCGCCAATATCAGTTTCCGGACTGGAGTAACGAAATATATTTCTTTAAAAATACCAAACCACAGTTCGTAGCAGTATATATCTACTATTCCAAAGTGTTAGCCATAGAAGCCTCAAAACCCTACGCTGATTCGCAGGCGTTAAGATCGTATTATGAAAACGAGAGATCCAATCTTTTATATTTCTATAATGAGCAAAGGGAATTTATCAGTTATTACCGTCGTAAATCGACATACCTGGACAAAAAATATTTCGTTCGGTTCAAATTTGATTTTAAGTTGAAGCTCAGTCCGGAATTGTACAGTTATGATGAGGAATTTTCCACCTCCCACGACCATATTGTGTCTCAAATAATGGCAAATGATCTTTTAGAACAATATTTAACAAATAAAATTGATTCAAAAGACAGTAAAGAAAACTCTATTGACCATATTAAGAATCTGGAATGGACAGCCCCGAAAGTTGCCCTTATTGAGCTGTTGTATGCACTTCATCAAATGAAGTGTTTTAATGGAGGTTATTCAGATCTGGCGGAAATTTTCCGCTGGGCAGAAAATTCACTAAATATTGGTTTAGGGAATTATCATAAAACATTCAGCGAAATACGGTTAAGAAAAACGGATAGAACAAAATTTTTGTCATTGCTTCAGCATAATTTTAATCAGTATTTGGATGACTTAGACCTATAGGAGAACAATTAGTTTCTACACATAATTCTCCAATTTCAAATGAGACCATCTTCTATTTTCACCTATTAAAACTTATAACACCTTAAGCTGCCTTAATCTTGATGTACTGTCAATTAAGAGTCCTTATCGTTTATAATTCCAACAATTGGCCTATGAAATACTATTTCATAGGAATTGTAATTGTAAATCTTTCGGTAGTATCGATAAGCTACCGAAAGATATTCTATGTGATTTATTCATAGAGCAGCTTTATATACACCATTATCAGCGAGATTTCTACTTAGATGATAGTTAAAAGTATTTCAAGCTAATTTGAATTCGATCAAGATAACTCTTAGAAATGTCGGGAAACTATAGTCATAATGGGAAGAAATAAAAAATTTATATAAATATTGAAAGATAATCCAATAAAAGTGTTGCTTATCTCAATGCATTGGAGGTTTTTTTTCCAATTTCAAAAAAAATCAGTTTAATCACCAGTAACCATTGATCTAAAACTCTGTACTCAAAGGATGTACAAGAGAATCTTTCGGTAGTACCGAGAAACTACCGAAAGATATTAAGCGTGATTTTGAAATTTTGTCGAACAAAATAATTGACAAATGGCAATATCTATTATCACCAAAGAAGACCTTCAGCAAT
The DNA here is from genome assembly GCA_022013695.1 of Weeksellaceae bacterium. Taxonomy (GTDB): domain Bacteria; phylum Bacteroidota; class Bacteroidia; order Flavobacteriales; family Weeksellaceae; genus Epilithonimonas. The sequence continues at coordinate 80,465 of JAKLPS010000022.1, read as the reverse complement.
TCAAAATTGAACTATTGGAAGGCATTGAAATATTACTCAAGGGTAAGACGACAGAGCAAAAATTATGGCTTCGGAGTTCTGAGGTCAAGAAGCTTCTTAACATATCTTCAGGAACCTTACAAAATCTGAGGATCAACGGAACATTATCGTACAGCAAGATAGGGGGCTCCCTGTATTACAATTATAAAGACATCCAAAAATTACTCTCGGATGTTAAACATTAATTTTTAATATGGAATTATGAAGAATAATAGAAATATCATCGTTTTTTTTGAGCGTGTTATTGAAGATGATCGATTGTATCCCTCTCATATCAGTATGTATGTTTCACTTTTCCAGTTCTGGAGTTTGAACCGGTTTCAGAATTCTTTTCGGATTAGCCGGGAAGATGTGATGAAGTTAAGTAAGATCAGGTCAATCGCAACTTACCATAAGTGCATCAGAGAACTTTGTCGCGCAGGATTTATACGGTACTCGCCAAGTTACAATTCATACAAAGGAAGCTTGATCGAGATCGTTGATTTTGAAAGTGAAAAAGCAGGTGAAAAAAAAATATCTCAAAATCAAAATTTCTTACTACAAGATGAGATTCGCTTTTTAGTTCCGGTGTTCAATGAAGTTGAGTTATATTTTACTGAGCGGGATCTCCCATCTGCTGAAGCAGATTGTTTTTTCTCTTTTTATCAATCTAAAAACTGGAAATTGAGTAATGAGAAACCAATGAAATGCTGGCAGGCTGCTGCGAGGAATTGGATCTCTGAATTGAAAAAATCTATAAATTAAGAACAGATGAAGAATATAGATGCCAAAACTCCGATATGGCGACTCACTGTTGAAGAATTTTTGGAGGTTTCCAAAAAAATTAATTCGGAAAAAAAATATGAATTTGGATTGAAAGGTCTGGCAAAAATGCTGGGATGTTCTATTTCGAAAGCCTCGGAAATAAAATCTTCAGGACTGTTGGATGATGCCATCATTCAAAACGGAAACATTATCATCATTGATAAAGAAAAGGCATTAGCGCTTTTCGCACAAAAATAAGATGCATTACCTTGAATTAATGCAGCGGTTTTGGGATTTTAACCAAAAAAGATCAATTGGAACAACGGGGATTTCAATGTACTTATACCTGCTGAAAATTGGTTCTGACAATGACTCTTATGATTTTCAAATTTCTGATGTTGTAATAAGCATAGAATTAGGAATCACTCGAAAAACGGTAAAATCGACTAAAGAAAGACTCCGGAATTTAGGATTAATTCAGTACCAAGCAAAAAGCGGACTTGCGTGTAAATACAGGTTAATAGGAGATTATCCTTCACAAATTTCTAGCCCTGAAATGGTGAGTAAAGAAGAAATTGGAAAGGAGGAATCTATTCAAGAAACAGTAGAATCCGGAGTTTCATTACTGACAGATCGTCCCGTTCAAAATTTTTCTGAAAACACCAATGATCAGGAAATTGAAAGCCATTTATCTCAATCGATACAATCCTTACAACCACAACCAACAACTCAAAAAGGGAACGATGAAAATATTCCGTCTTTCGAAGAATTTATGACGTATGCGGAAACATTAAAAATTTACGAGCCTGAGTTAGATTCTGAAATACAATCGAAATATGAGAATTGGAAAAAGAATGGCTGGAAAAATAGTTCTGATAGACCCATTACCAATTGGAAATCTTCATTGAAAAGTACGTTACCTTTTATGAAAAGTCAAACGGAAAGCCATCAACTTTCACTTCAATCCATTCCGGATATAAAACGTCCAAAATCCCAAAACGGCAACCTTTGAAACCTAGGCAAATGTCTAGGATAAGAACACACTAAAAAATTGAATTATGACACTATCAGATTTAAAACCCGGTCAAAAAGTAACCATCAACGGAATGCTTGCTGAGTACAAAGGAATTCAAAAAGTGAAGATCCCCAATTTCGGTAAAGTCGAGAAAAGGGTCTTTCAAGGTGAAGGAATTAATATTTACAAATATTACAGTATTGAGGACGGTACTAAAACGCTCGAAAGCGAGAAAATCAAGTTGATATATAATTACAAATCTATTTTAATCAATTTAGAATGTAATGAAGGAAAATAAAGATTGAAATTTTAAACCAAATTGAAGAATTATTATGGCTGTACCGCAAAAGGATTTACGGTTGATCCGCAAGAAATTTGAAAATAGTAATCAAGTAAATCCTGAGAGAATTCGTTTGGGAAACCATTTCGTGGACGATTTCATTTTCGAAGGTCACGAGGCTGCGGATATTCCCATCAATGCGCTTAGGGTGATATTTAATATTGTCTCTACCATCAGTAATGAGCAATTTCGTCCGGAAGACCGACCGAAACAACTTTCCTTATTCGATGAAGAGTTTGAAACCGAGAACAATATTTTCGCTTCCATAAAAATCAGGAACAATAAAATTTCGCCAAGCGGTTCTACTAAGCAAGTGGTAGATGCTTACGAATTTCTTACGAAGTTCAAAATGAGCTGGTACAAATCCACTAATTCCAAAGGCAAGGAAATCAAAACTTTTGGTGGACTAATTTCTATACCTAGTTATGACCAGAGAGGTTACACCACGTTTTTAATCAGCAGTTATTGGCTTAAGAAATTAATGGTCATCCCGGAATACAATTACGTTTTGTACAAATTGGTGTACAATATCAGGAACAATAAGCATATTATTTTCGCTATCTGGCTTGCAAAGCTACCTGAAAACGGAGCCTTTTTAAAACTCTCAACATTGAACAAGAAATTTGGATTGAAGTATAAAACTTCCAAGGATTTTTGTTTCAAATTTTTAAAACCTGCAAGAATCAGTTTGAACACATTCAATACGCTTTCCTTCAATTACAAGTACAGAGGAGATTCAATCTTTATTATTCCTCATTTAACCAAAACCATTTTGAACAACAATTTATCTCAAAACACAAGAGAACAATTGGAATCAAGCGAAGCGTATCTGAACCATAGGGAAAAAATAGCCCAAAGATTAAGTTACATCAGAAAAAGATATGGTCTGCACGATAATGAAATGCTCCATTTTTCCCATCAATACAGAAACGTTCCACAAACCAGAGTTTTGATAGAAAAAGCATTCAAAGAATTTATCCGAACAGGTCGATTGAGAGGAATTAAATCTACTGAATTTCAAGGCAAATTATTTCTGAATGAAATTCAGGAACACATCATACAAATTTATCGGCGTACAAAAATGGGAGAATTATTACCAAATGGTTACCCGATAATTATTTGAATTCGGAATTGCGCTCACTCGGAATTCGGAATTGCGGTCACTGACGTTAAGAAAATCTTAAAATCCCGAAATTTTTGATTGAGATTTCGGAATTCCGCTCACTCCGAAATTCAAAACCCATTAAAAAATATGGATAAACATAAAAAAAAGTGGATAACTACGAGTATTGTATTAAAAATGAATGAAAATAGAAAGTTGAATTCGGAATTGCACTCACCCGAAAACTGTTGTTTTTTCGGAATTGCGGTCACTCTACTTTCGGAATTGCGCTCACCGGAATTCGGAATTGCGCTCACCCAAAAAGTGGCTCAAAACCTTTGCCATAAAAGGATACAATACCTCATTAAAAGTATATTAAAAGTAATTAAAAAGTCTTTTTTTTATTAAAAAGGAAAATGTGGATAAAAAATTTGCTTTAAAAAAGAAAAAAATGAATTGCGAAGAAGTAAAAGAAAAAGTGAATATAAGAACAGTTTTGGAATCGTTCAGCCTTTTTCCTGTTAAAGAGAATAGGAAAACTGCATTTTACTTTGCGCTCGACAGGGAAGAAAAAATCCCAAGTTTGTCTGTTGATTTCGTGAAAAATAAAGCATTTGATTTTGGAACCGGGATAAGTTATGATGTGATTTCAATCGTTCAGCAAATGAATCGATGTTCTGTCTCCGATGCTTTGAAATATCTTGAAAAATTTGATTTTTCGATTCAAGAAAATCTTGAGATTGAAGAAATCGACCAAAGCAAGAATTATCAGATTCTCAAGGTAAGCGAAATCAAACATCCGGCATTAATCCAATATTTAAAATCCAGAAAGGTTTTTGAACAAAGAAATTTGATTAAAGAGATTTACTACGAACTGAACGGAAAAAAATATTTCGGCATTGGATTTTTCAATAATTCAGGAGGTATTGAAATCCGAAATAAATATTCTAAAATATGTTTGGGCAAAAAAGATGTCACTTTGATAAAAAATGATTTGAATACTTCCAATGAAATTGTAGTTTTTGAAGGGTTTTTCGATTATATGACTTATAAAAATTTGGAAAGTGCAGAAAGTTCAATTTCAGATTGTTTGATTCTCAATTCTACGGCAATGCTTTTCAAAGTCGATAAAGAACTTAGAGAATATTTTAAAACCTCACTTTTCCTGGATAATGATGATAATGGAATTACAACCAAAGAGATTATCCGGAAAAACTATAAAAATGTTGAAGATTGTTCTTTGTTGTACAAAGATTTTAAGGATTTGAATGAGTGGTTTTGTGCAACAAAGTAAAATGTAAAAATTCTGAAAATGATTTTAAATAGAAATTTAATTTTAAAAATGCTAAAACTGGTTAAACCTTAAAAAAACAGATTACCTAATGTTTAATTTTCCATTTTTCCTACTATCAAAACCGTCTATTTAATCAATTCTAACTGATGTTTGGCTTTTTACTATTGCAAATGTAGGACAGCATCATTCACCTAAAAAAATATTTTTGGGTTTCTATAAAAATTCTTTCCACGAGTTCCAATAATTTTTTCAGACACTCCTGAATCCTTCGGACAAAAATATTTCGAGCCACAATCCTCCAAATTTTTGGAGGATTGTGGTTTTATATGCCTGATACTCTCCTATGATCATCGGCAAAGAAAAAGACGGAACCTCAGTTATACGAATCAATTAAATCGCAGACGGTCTTTGACATCAACGGAAAAAACAACAAAATAAAACAACAAATAATTCTGCTTTTCCAATTGGATATAAGCAGAAAAAGAAAGAAAACGAGTGTCCTCGAAACCAAATCAATCAAATCGAAAATTTTAACAAACTCGAAAATAATTATTAACAATCAAAAATTAACATTATGAACATTGTAGGCAGAATTACAAAAAACGCAGAAATCAACCATTTAAAAAACGACAAGCAGGTCGTTAATTTTTCAGTAGCAATCAATGACAGCTACAAGACTAAGCAAGGCGAACGAAGAGAGCAGACCACCTATTACAATTGCTCTTATTGGCTAAGTCCCAATGTAGCTAAAATATTATCCAAAGGAACTTTGGTTGAGCTGACAGGCAGGGTAAGTTCCAATGCGTGGATTGGAAAAGATGGAGAAATAAAATCGGGACTGAATTTCCATACTTCAAACATCAAAGTACACGGCGGTGGAAAAAAGTCTGACACAGAAGAACAACCAGCTTCACAGCCACAGAAGTCCAATGCTTTTGCGGAAGATACGGACGATGATTTACCATTCTAAAAGCATTCAAATATGGAAGCACAATATAACTTTCAAATGAAAGCGAAAAGTGATAAGAATGATTGGGAAAAGGTGGAAATCTTTTCCCAATTCTATTGCGAGAGAACGACAGCAATATGGTATGCAAAAAGTCTTTCAAGAAAGTTTAAATCAGAAATCCGTCTTACAGAGGGAAAAGAACCTTTCAAAACAAGCGGAACATACATTTACGAAAACAACAATTAATATAACAAATATTATGGCAAATTGGTGCAACAATAAAGTAACATTCACAGGAAATCAAGAGGTTTTGGACAAAGTCTCGAATGTATTTCAAGAAATGATAGAAAAGGAAACTAAGGGAAATATCGGGCAACTGCCCGATTTTGTCAAGAGCAAAAACGGTCACTTCTGTGAAATTTATCGAAGTGAAACAGATGAATGTTCTTTCCACTATGAGACAAGATGGAGTCCAAATATCGAAGTATTATGGATTGTTGCAAATCATTACAATGTCGGATTTGTATTGGATTATGAAGAATCTGGCTGTATGGTTTACGGCAAGACCATCTACGAAAACGAAATCTTACAGGATTATTTTCTCAATCAATGTGACTTTCAAGACTGCATCTACAATGTAGACACAGATTGTTATGAATTTGAGGGTACAAGTTATGAGCACAAAGATGAGATTATGAGAATCCTATTAAAAAGGAAAATAAATAATAACAAACAAAAAATTGCATAAATGAAAACATCACTTCAACAAACAGAATATTTACTGATAAAAACAATGACCAACAGTGAATGGGATAATGGCGATTTTGCCATTATTCACATTTCGGGAGAATGGCAAGAAGCCCAAAAGAAAAGGCTCGAATCCGTACAGCCTTTGGAAAATGATTATGATTTAAAATGGCTGAATTATGCTGATACCAATGTTGAATTTTTTAGATTTTCGGAGGAAACACATCCCGAAATAGAAGAATGGCTTTCGGAAAAAGACAGCGTTTTCATTGAATTGGAAACTAACGAATTAAAAAAACTCCTGCAACCCGAGAATAATCTGAACTGTTATCAAATGCAGGTATTCAAGAATGGAAATGCCATCTATAATGCTTTTGGGAAACATACAGGGGAAGAATTTTGGACGAAAGAATTTTCATTATGGGAATTGACAAAATAATTCGAGGTCTAAATCTAAAATTTATAATTCAAAATCTAAAATCAAAGTATTATGCAAACCAATTTTTTCAGACAGATAGCCAAACTCAATCTTACGGGAGATTTACAAATCACACTCCGACAAGGCACAGAAAATAGTTTCGTTCTTTCCGTACTGCTCAATAATGAGCAATGCGGAGACGATGCAAGGAAAACGATTCCGCCGCTTAATTTGCGTGGTACAGCAGAAGATTTGGACAATGGATTTTTTGAGAATATTTCCACTCCATTACAAACCGCATCGGGTTTAATGGTAGATATGGAAAGTTTTATGAAACAGGTCGAAGAAGCCAAGAAGAAATCGGCAATGGAAAAAGAGAAATCTGATAAAGAGAAAAAAGAAAAGGAAGCCAAAGATAAAAAGTACGGCGAAGCCTTACAGAAAGCTGAAGAACTCGAAAAAGAGGGCAAATATAAAGAAGCTTGGTCTGCACTTCCGAAAGGTTCGGAATTTCCCGAATATGCTGAGAAAATCCGCAAAAAGCAGGATGAATACGAAAGACATTTTGCCCCAAGTCTTTTCTCTGAAAATCAACCTCAATCAACCGAAATTTAACCTAGAAATCAAAGATTATGTTACTTGCAACCTTATTAGATAGAGTTTTTATATTCAAAGATAACGGACAGGAAATCCGCTTGACCGACCCAGAACCCAAATGGAGTGTAGAATCAGTAATGAACTTTTACGCCAATACATATCCGATTCTTACCACTTCAAAAATTTCAGCACCGAAAATCAAGGATGATGCGGTTGAATATCAATTTGAGAGTGTGATTGGAACAAAAGGATAATAAATAGTTGATGGTTTTTGGTTGACAGTTGACAGAATTACAATCTAAAAGCTTACAACCGTCAACCATAAACTGACAAACAAAAATAAGATGAATGCAACGAAAAACAATATCGGGAACAATTCAACCACCCGAAGAAAAAAAACAAAAACAACTGCACCTACAACTAAGGGAATACGCAGAGTGGATGCATCAAATGAAAGACAGCTCGGAAGTTCAGAAAGACCAACGGAAATCAGTTCCAATCTCTCAACTTCCGATGCTTTTCTGAAAACCTGCTTTATGCCGAAATTAAAGGAGAATGACATAACCGTAAAACAGAGCAAACGCAAGTCTGCTAAAACAGAAAGGGATTTTTACAAGTCCCTTTCTCAATTAGCAAAGCATTATGATATAACACCGATGCCGACAAAGCATTTTAATTATCCATACAATATCAGCCTTGCTTTGAGAGATATTGAAAAGCAGTTGAAAACCAAGACTGAAAATTGGCAGAGTATCAGGCTGATAGAAAAGGGGAGTGAAACCTGTTTTGCAATAGAGGAAAGATGCAATACAGGGGCAACTTTGTTTTATATCCCTGTTGTACCACTTTGTCAATTGCTCCGCAATAAGGTACACAGAAAGGCAGCCTGCTTACTACTGTCAATATGCACTTATCTATATAGAATTGCAGATATTCCATATTACAGGCACGAGGATTCATATCTCTATTGTAATTACGAAATGCTTAACGATTGGCTTGAACAGGACGAAGAAATAGAGGATAGTCACAACAGCAAAAAAGAACTTCAACGGGCAGAAATCATTGGAGATATGATGGGACAAAAGATTTCCAATGCTAAGAATCTTCTTTTTTTTGAGCAACGCTTGAAACGGTTTAGACCGAAAAACAGGTTTGATAAAGAATGTCTTCAATTGGCAGAAAATGCCTTTAAACTTTATTGTGATTACCCTAATGAAAGCATTTTCAGAAATGCTCACTATAACAATGCGGTCAAATCCGAAGATATGGACGAAGATGACTATTACAACGAGGAAACCGTTGTCGCAATGGATAAATACATTTCCTTTTTTGCCGAGAGTGACGGAGTAATTTACGATAACCTTATGAGCTGTGTCAACAACGAGTTCAACGAATATGCTGAAACACAGGAGCCAATGATATTTAAAACCTTTGACGGAAGCGATTTATCGGATAAAACCCTTGATTTCGAAAATCAGCTATTTAAAGTCTTAAACGAATTGTGCCGATTACTCAACTAATTTATGCACACATAGAATGGATAATTCAAATTATAAAGACAAACTATGAGAAATACAGCCAATACAATTAAGAACGAAGAAACTGACATTACCAATAATTTTGGCACACTCTACCATCCTAAATCAGCACTGGTCTTTTATGAGACAGAAGATTATAATCCCGATGGTTATGTTGAACATTTTGATATTGACCGCAACGGTAATCCCATCAACGCCCATCCTTTGACCGTGAGGGAAGCACAGCGTTTATCGAAAATGCTGAATATCCAAAATAAAAAAGACAAAGATTTTCTAAGACCAAGTGGAATTATTTCTGAAAATATACTTTTTATAGATACTTCGGAAAATGGAAAAGTGGTCTGGTACACAAAAGCACAGGAACGACATTTATTATTTACTGATAAACTTTCGATTCCAAACGGATTAGCGAATGTGCCACCTTTAGTATGGTGTGCTAATAAGCAGGGAATGAAAATATTCGCATTGGAGACAGACCAACGCCCCGATGTAGATACAACACTTTTACACGCTCCTTTCTTTAATGTTTATGAAAGCGGAAGTGTCTGTATGGGAACGGTTGATGTAAACATTAAAAGTTCCGCATCATTGGAGGAATTTACAAAGAAATGGGAACAATATTTTTTCAATTCTTATTTCAGCCATTTGGTAAACAGCCATAATCCGATTAAAAGAAACTTGGTAAACCTTTGGAAAAGCCTTATTGATTCAAAAGAGCCGTTTCCGACAGATATTCTAATCAATTCAAATCTAACTTTAAAAAATCTACTCTAATGATACAATTTGAGAAACCAAAAGTCCATTTTACAGATGATAGTTTGATATATCCAACCAATCCCATTACATTAAATCTTATCGGGGCGGGTGGAACAGGTTCAAAAGTATTGACCGCTTTAATGGAAGTGAACCATTCATTGATTGAATTGGGACACGCAGGATTACAGGTACGGTTGTGGGATGATGATGTAGTGACAGAAGCGAATCAAGGCAGACAGCGTTTTGCAGAATGTGAAGTAGGATTACCAAAGGCAGTTGCGCTGATAAATCGGGCAAACCGATGGTCTGGAACGAATTGGAAAGCCGAGGTCAGAAAGTTTGAAAGAGATTCTTTAGGAAGGATTCAGGAGAATATGCAATCCGCATTTTATATGTCGTGTGTTGATAATGTAATATCACGATTTGAAATTGCTGATATTCTGAATGAATTGAAAGAGGGTAGGAGACTATACAGAAACCAGGCTAAATATTGGATGGATTTTGGAAACAATCGATATTCTGGACAGGTTTTGCTATCTACAGTTGAGAACATAAAACAACCTAATTCTGAAAAATATCAAACAGTGTCGCATCTTCCTTATGTGACGGAAGAATTTGGAGAACTGCTTTTGCAGTCTGAAACGGAAGACGATACACCAAGTTGCAGTTTGGCTGAGGCATTGGAAAAGCAGGATTTGTTTATTAATGCTGCATTGGCACAGATGGGATGTTCTCTATTGTGGAACTTATTTCGCAACGGATTGACTGAAAACAGAGGATTTTTCCTTAATCTGAAAAATTTCCATTCTCAACCCATAAAACTATAAAAAAGTCGCCTGACCAAAAGTTGGGCGGCAAAAATGCAATTCCTCCCTACGGTCGGAAACGCATTTTTGCGGAAAGCGGAACAACCCCATTTCTAAAACAATTCCGGACTTTGGCTTTAGTTTGTTTTTGAAAAAAGGTTGTAGGTTTTAATTGAAGATGTATAAATATTTTCTGTCGCCTCAATATTATCCCAAATCATCAAAATATTTATTTTTTGTGTAGTATTGCAAATAGTGATGTGTTTAATAACTAATATACGTACTTAAGGGTTTTTGATAATTAAGATAGTACACAAATTATAGTTTAGCAAAATTTTGGAAAAGTGGATTTGTTTATAATTTCTACTTTAGCACTAATCGGAGGTTCTCTTATGTCGATGTCATCCATTATAGATTAACAAGCACTTACATATGTTCCTTAATTATAAAAATTTTCGTTCACAATTCATAAAACTATAAAGTAGTCTGAAGTATTTTTGCATAGTTTTTCTTTTTTTTTTCCGTGTTCTACTGTAATTATTTCTTGAAAACCACTTCAAAATGAACTAATCCTGATTGAAAGTTTTGAGTAAGGGAATTTACTAACGTTTACTCTTAACTATCAGATCGGAAACATTTACAAACAAATTTAATGGGTTAATAATTAAAAAGATCGAATCTTACCCTCTACTATTACAGATTTTCATATTGAAAATTTATGTGTGTAATAATATAAAGATATGTAGTAGAAAAGAAGGTAATAAAACCTAAATTAAACATTAAACAAAGCAAAGATTTTAGTACTTTTGTTAGTTGATTAACGTGGATAATACTAAAGTTAAAAATACTGAATTTCTAGAAGATATAGCAAAACTTGGTTTTGTTATGGAAGACGATTGTCTGTATTTAACAAATAAACAAAGCTCAATATCTGACCCAGAAATTCAATTTCATATTGAAAAAGCAAATGAGCTCAAGGTTTCCGCAGTTTACCTGCGTAGACAGATTACCGGAAGTTATAAGCCCCAAGTTTATTTGTTTGATTTCACAGACAGAAATTTTGAGGAAGCAGAAGAAAATGAGATAGCTGATATCCAAACACGGATATGGAGTAGTGGAGAAGCTCCTTTGGCTTGTGTGTTTTACAACACCGAAATAAAAATTATTGACTGTACCAAACACGTAACGAAAGATTACAAACCAGAGTATTTAATAAAGGATTTACAATTAGCTGGCAAAGTTAACAATCTATACAACGAGCAATTTGCTATAAAAATTAAAAGTGGTATTTTTTGGGAACAAGAGGAGCTGAAAAATAAATTTAAGTTTCAAAACTCTGCTTACGATAAGTTGATAGATAATATTCGTTTTGTTGCAAATAGGCTAACAAAAGAGTTTGAAGATGCATCTTCTGAAATAGTCAATAAGATTATTATTCAAGCTATTTTAATAAAGTATTTGGAAGAGAGAATTGATAATAGAGGCAATAAATTATTATCAAAAAAATACTTCCAGAAATACGATAATGCATCCACTTTTAATGAAGTATTGGAACAGAAGGGTAAATTTGCTGAGCTCCTTTCAGACTTAAATACAGATTTTAACGGAAATGTATTTAAATGGGAAGATGAGGAACAAAAACAACTTAAGGCATTAGATTTATCAATCGTTGCTGACCTGCTAGCAACAGATAAAACGACTTTGGGTTCCGAACAACTTGAAATAGACTTTCCAGATTGGAGGTATTTCGAGTTTAAGTTGATTCCCGTCGAGCTGATTAGTCGTTTGTATGAGGAATTTTTGGGAGAAGATAAACAAGAAAAAGGCCTCTATTACACACCTTCACATTTAGCCAAATTGTTAGTTGATGAGTGTATTCCGTTAAAAAGATATAAAGATTTTGACTTAAAAAGTTACTCGATCTTAGACCCCGCCTGTGGTTCAGGAATTTTCTTAGTTGTCGGCTTTAAACGATTAGTTCAGATTTGGAGACTTCAAAATAATATGAAGACTCCTAATATTGCTATTTTGAAATCGATATTAAAAAATATTTATGGAGTAGATAAAGAAGAGCAAGCTGTTAGATTAGCTTCTTTTAGTTTAAGTTTAGCTTTATGCAATGAATTAAATCCTGTGAAAATCATCAACGAATTACGATTTGATGATTTAACCGAAGAGAATTTAATTCATTCTGATTTTTTTGAATGCAAATCCATTGAAAACAAAAAATTTAATTTGGTAATTGGTAATCCTCCTTTTAAAACAGGTGCAATTTCAAGCTATTCAAATGTATGGGAAATCAATAATAAAAAAACAAAAATTCCACAAGGACAAATTGCTTTAAAGTTTCTTTCGGAATCATTTAGTTTTTTAAAAGATAGAGGATTGGTTTGTTTGATCATTAAATCATCTGGCTTATTATATAATAGTACTTCCAATGATTACAAGAAAGTTTTGTTTTCAAACTACAATGCAGTTCAAATTTTAGATTTTACTGCCTTAGCTGAAGGTAAATCTCTGTGGGATAATGGAGCAAGAGTCGGTTCGGCAGCTATATTTATCAAAAATGAAAAACCAGATTTTAGTAAAAATATTTTACACTTAACATTTAGAAGGACTAAGGCAACCAAGGAAAGAATTGTTTTCGAAATAGATGATTATGATTTACATTTTGTAAACCGGCAAGCAGCTATTAATAATCAGTTTATTTGGAAAATTAACTTACTCGGAGGTGGAAGAATAAAAAATCTTGTAGAGAAAGCAAATAATTGTAAATCTTTCGAAGAATTTCTTAAGGAAAACGATTGTGTTTTTGGAGAAGGTTTTAAAATAGGTTCAAATGGGAATTTGAATCCTGAATTTATTTACTCGTTAAAAACTCTTCCAACAGAAGCTATAAATGAAAATGAAATAATTATAGAGTCATTAAAGGATATTCCAAGAAATCAAAAATTTGAGAAAATTCCAAACGAATTAATATTTAAAGCTCCTAATATTTTAATCAAAGAAAATACAGGTCAGGTAAAAATTCCAATTCACCTAAACAACTATGATTTTTCTTTCCAACATAAAATTATTGGCATTTCTGGATCAATAGAAGTACTACACCAAATAAAGGAAACATTCGATAATAAAAACGAATTATTCAGATTTTTGATTTTTTCTTGTAGCGGACAGGTGCTTATTAATCTTAATACGGCATTATTGAAAAAAGATTTAATGTTTTTGCCTTTTTTTGATTTTCCTTTATCTTCATTTGATATCAATACAATAAATGATGTCAATAACTATACGCAGGATTTTCTTAGACGCGGTGAAAATTCAAAAGCTATAAGCAAAATTAGAGGAGATGAAAATATTAAAAAAATTATAGGTAATTATGGAACTGAATTTTCACGAGCATTAAATACAATCTATGAAGATAATAATCGTAAATTCAGATTGTCTGATGTTATTCAACTTGAAAACTCATTAATTGCAACTGTCTTCAAGTACGACAACGAAAATACAGAACCGAATTTCAGTAAAGACTTTTCTGCACTAAATATTGAAGGACTTACAAATAACGAAATTTCTGCACATCTCTCCGTAAATAGAATAATAAAATTATATCCTCAAAAAGATACTGTTGTTTTTGTGAAACCTAATCAATACAGGTACTGGCTTTCTTCAACAGCATATCGTGATGCGGATAAATGTTTCTCTGACCTTTCAAATTTGACAAAAGAATGATAGCAGAGGAAAATTTATATAATAAATCCAATCCTCAGATTAGTATTCCAAATACTAATATTATTTTACTTATTAGTAAACTGATGAAGTCTGTTGTACCACATTTCAAGTCATATGTAGTTTCTGATTTCTACCAAAAGAGAAAATTGAATGAAGACGATTTTACACAAATATATATCGAGCAAGCTCAAATCCTAATAAGAAAATACGATTATCCATTTAATATTAATGGACAATACCGGGATATTACAAATTTAAGCAAAGGTTTTTCAGATTTTTATTTTTATCCAAATGAACAAAATGTTTCAACTTCATCTCTTTTTTCGGTAGAAAGTAAACGCTTGCCTTCTCCTGAAAAATCAAGAGAAAAAGAATATGTTATCGGTGATAATAATAATGGGGGAATAGAGAGGTATAAAACTGAAAAACACGGCAAAGGTATAAATGAATGTGGTTTGCTAGGTTTTGTAGAAAAGGAAAATTCTAACCATTGGATGACTACAATAAACCAGTGGATTAAGGAATTGGCACAAACTGACAAGAATTGGAAAAATGATGAATTTTTATCGGAATTAGAATCTAATGCAGATTTTAGCTATTTAGGATCTACCGCTCATAGGGAAAATGGTGATGTTGATTTGACCCATTTATGGGTTATTGTAAATTAAAACCTTTCTCAAAATACAATCTTTTCGCATTGCTGAAATTAATCTCTTTTTTTATGCCTTTTATGGCAATTGGCTTTCTTTCCGAGTAGGTTATAGTCGTTGTGCAATAAATTATTCATGTTCGTTATAGGGCAATGCAACTTAACGAATATGCGAAAAAATATATAAAGCTAGACTTCATACGTGCGTAATACGAATACAGGTGGAATTCATACCTGCGTAAATCAGATACAGGTTACCTGCATAAAAGGGATTTTGCCAATCATGAAACCTGCGTAAAATACATGCAGCTGGAGTTCATACCTGCGTAAATCAGATACAGGTTACCTGCATAAAAAAGATTTTGCCAATCATGAAACCTGCGTAAAATACCTACAGCTGGAGTTCATACGTGCGTAACTTAGGTACAGGTCATCTATATAAAATAGGACAATATCAATCTTCAAACCTACGTAATATCAATACAGGTGCAATCCTATACCTGCGTAAATCAGGTGCAGGTCATTTGTATAAAATAGGATAATGTCAATCATCAAACCTGCGTAATATCAATATAGGTGCAATCCTATACCTGCGTACATTAGATACAGGTCACCTGCGTAAAATAAGTACAGGTGAAAATCATTACAATTTGATTTACAATACTATAGCTAAATTCTCACTTTACAAGCAATTAGTATTTTTCTTTCATACTTAAAGGCTTCACTTCTATACTTTCCCAATAAAAACAATAAAAGAATAAAACTTACTGATTATCAATACTATAAATTATTTTTCAGAACTCCGAAAAATAAGAGGCTTTTTTGAGCAAGATGTGTCTTTGTATATACAAACTTTTTAAGTTTGATATCCAAAGACGATCTTGCCTTTTTTGCAAAAAGGGGAAAAAACTGCGGAACTTGTTTTTTAGAGTTTCAGGTAATATTTTGTTTAAGAATAGTATTTTCTTTTTAACCATAAACTAACCCTGACCAATAAAATCAAAACAGGCACTTCCACAAGAGGGCCAATGACCCCAACAAATGCTTGTGAAGAATGGATTCCAAAAACTGCTATAGCTACGGCAATAGCTAATTCGAAATTATTTCCAGTGGCTGTAAATGCAATCGATGCATTTTTGTCGTAAGGTACTTTCAATGCCTTACTAATGAAAAAGCTGATGAAGAATGTAAGAACAAAGTATATTACTAATGGAATGGCAACTTTAACAACGTCCATTGGTAACTCTAAAATTTTGTCTCCCTTCAAACTGAACATCAATACTATGGTAAACAGCAAAGCATACAAAGTAATAGGTGAAATAGCTGGAATGAATTTTCTATTGAACCACTCTTTTCCTTTTAATTTAATCAAGAAGTAACGGCTCACAAATCCTGCAATAAATGGGATTCCTAAATAAATGAATACACTCTCGGCAACATCTTTCATTGGTACAGCAACGTTAAAATTTCCTAATCCTAGTTTTTGTGGTAGTACATTTATGAAAAGCCAAACATAAAAACTATAAAATACCAATTGGAAAATACTGTTTAATGCGATTAGCAGAGCGGCGTACTCCCGATTACCTTTTGCTAAATCGTTCCAGACAATTACCATTGCAATACATCTTGCAAGACCGATCAAAATTAGACCAATCATATAGTCTGGCTCATCTCTTAGAAAAATGATAGCTAATACAAACATTAAAATAGGGCTGATAATCCAATTGAGTAGTAATGATACCGACATTACTTTTTTGTCTTTAAAAGCCATTGGTAATAGAGTATAATCCACTTTTGCCAAAGGCGGATACATCATTAAAATTAAGCCTATTGCTAGGGGAATATTAGTTGTTCCGACAGACAAAGAATTTGTGACAGTAGAAATATTAGGAAAGAAATATCCTAACCCAACGCCCAAAAGCATTGCTAAAAAAATCCATAGGGTAAGAAAGCGGTCGAGGAATTTTAATTTTGGTTGCATCTTCTAATTATGTAGTTGAGCGTATTGTTCCGCTGTTAATAAATTTTCAGTTTCTCTTAGGTCTTCAATTTCAATTTTCACCATCCAGCCATTATCAAATGGATTAGAATTTACAAGCGTTGGCTCTTTTAAAAGTTGCTCATTGGTTTCAATTATTTTCCCTGAAAGAGGCATAAATAGGTCGCTGACAGTTTTAATGGCTTCTACAGAACCAAATACTTCGTCTTGTTTGAAGTTATGATTAACATTCGGTAAGTCAACATATACGATTTCTCCCAATTCCTTTTGAGCAAATGGTGTAATACCGACAGTTGCAATTTTGTTCTCAATACGAACCCAAGTATGTTCTTTAGAATAATATAAATCTTTTAAAAGTTCCATTTTTTAGATTTTTGAAGATTAATAGCCACGTCTTAGATTTTCTGCATACTCGTTTGGAAGAGGGCTGTCTTCCACTGCCTTTGCTGCCTTTTCAAAGTCATAGTCAAAACGGATAAATTCTACACTGATGCTTTCTTTGTTCAAGACAGAACTGTTTTCATCAACTGTCAACATCACATAACCACCTCTGATATCATTGTCTTTCGGCTTCCCAACCGAACCGATATTTACGGCGTGACGAAAATGATCCTGTCCATCAATACCCGAATTTAAAACTCTGTGATAAGGCTTGTGGGTATGTCCGAAACACATAATGTCAGCGTCAGCCTGTTCCATAATACGGAGCATACTTTTTTCTTCACGGTCTTCGAAAAGATATTCATTTATTTTTCTGGGACTCCCGTGTACCAAAAGCAGGTTTAGCTTGTCTTCATTCAATTGAAATTCTACTTTTATATGTGCTGGAAGGGTACGCAGGTAAGCACGTTCGTCATCTTTCATCAACGAATTAGTAAAAGAAATGGAAATGTTTCCGTTGTCCTTCTCAGCGTCTGTTTTGTAGGCGCAACCGCATTCATTACTCATTCTCCCAATGCCAAAATCGTAGTTGCCAGCAATAGTTGGTATTTTTCTTTTACGGATTTCATTGACCACTTCGTTTGGCCAAATATTGTAACCAACTAAATCTCCCAAACAATAAATGCTGTCGGGATTTCTTTTTTCAACATCTGCAAAGAATGCTTCTAATGCAGGGAGATTAGCGTGAATGTCGCTGAATAATGCAATTTTCATTTTTTATTGATTTTATAATTTTTATTTTTAATCTATTCCGACAATCTTACTTCTGTACTCCATCAATATATTGTCCTTCCAAACCCCATTCTTCTTTCCAATTTTTTCCCTGTAGCCAACGATTCTAAAACCACATCTCTCGTGTAGTTTTATACTGCCTTGGTTTTCTGAAAATATCCCGGATTGTAATGTCCATATTTCATTTGACTCACTCTGCTCAATCAATTCATTCAGCAATATTTTACCAACACCTTTTCCTCTTGCATCTGTTGCTACATAAACACTGACTTCTGCTACGCCTGAATAAACACATCTGCTGGAGACAGGAGATAATGCAGTCCAACCAAGCATTTCGTTATTTTCATATATACTGATTCTGCAGAAATTAAGGTGTCCTTTATCCCACTCTTGCCATATTGGCAAGTCATTTTGAAAAGTGGCAATATTAGTAGCTAATCCCTGACCATAGATTTCTAACAACTCTGAAAAATTATCTTTGGTAATCGGCTTTATTTCCATAGCAATTTAATTAGCAACATCCGCCACCTGGTGTGCAAGAATTGTTTTGATTTACATTAAGTTCGGATAAGTTTTTCTTTTCTTTTTCCGTAGGAATTCCACAAGCGTCCTGAGCTAAACAAGCTGTAGTCTTATTTTTTAGAATAAATGTTTTCCCGTTAAATTCTAAATCATATTTACCGATTGTCTCACTTTGATATTCAACTTCAATATCAAAATCTTCGATTCCTAATTTATCTTCAGAAAGTTTGATAATGTTGAGCAATTTGTTAGGCTTCAAACGATGTTCAAAATCATCTGCATTCCAAAGCTGAAAGTTCACAACCTTCTCTGAACGGATGACACCGCCACAATCAATAAAGTTTTTGGTAATCATTCCCACCTCTGTAACGTGAAAATGTTCTGGAACATAAGTTCCATTTTCTAATTGAAATTCAACATTTTCCAATGTTGGCAAAATTTGTTTTACTTCTGATAATTTCATAATAAATTCTTTATAGTCTAAATGCAATATTGCGATAAATACGAGTAAAAAAATGCTTAACAGCATTTTACTTTGGTAACAGTTTGTACTATTGCGGAAAAATAAGTGTTTAGAATTTCGATAGTCTTTTCGTCTATACAATAGCAGATAGCGTTTCCGGAAATGTTACCTTTTATAATCCCTGCATTTTTCAGTTCTTTCAAATGCTGAGAGACGGTGGGTTGAGCTAACGGTAATTCATTCACGATGTCACCACAAATACACTCATTAACTTTCATCAAATACTCAATAATCGCTATTCGCGCAGGATGCCCCAATGCTTTTGCAATTATTGCAATTTGATTTTGCTTATCTGTAAAATGTTCGGTCTTAGTTGCTCCCATTATCAATATTTAATATTGCAATATTACGATTAATATTTTGAAGAATCCAAATTAATCCAGATTATTCTTTTTTAATCTTCGGAAGTTTCCAGACTAATCCAGATTATTCTTATTTAGCCCAAACCCCTTGAATACTATTGTTTTAGAAGGTTTTAACGCCCAATTTTGTCACAGAATTTTTAATCAAAATACTAATGAAAAAATTGAGTCATCTTCTACTGGCATTAATAGTAGTATCAATCCAAGGTCAGGTCGGCATCAATACCGAAACTCCAGAGGCGACTTTAGAAGTGGTAGGAAAACCAAATGATGTCAATCATTATGACGGAATTATTCCTCCACGAATTACAGGAAACCAACTCGCTGCAAAGACATATTCATCTTCAAAAAAAGGAACTGTCGTCTTTGTTACATCTCCGGCTACCAATTTATCAGGACAAGTCATTCAAATAACTGAACCCGGATTATATTATTTTGATGGCAATTTGTGGCAAACATTTTCAAAAGAAAAGCAACCCACTGAATATAGAATTCTATTAACATTTGACCATACCAGCACTGCGTCTCTTAGTGCAACTTCTACATGGTCCGCTCCGGTTAATTATAATGGAAATACAAATAATTATTTAACCGCTTCTAAATACTATACCATTGGGACCAAAAATTATGGAGGACTAAAAGGATCCGTATCATTCAGAAAAGTTAATGGTATCGTCAATGTAAAATTTCAAATATTCAGGTCGACTGATTCAGAACCAATTACTTCATACGCACTTATAAATATTCCGGATATCTTTAGTGACATAGGGTATATTCCTAACCAGATTGTTTTTTTACATCCTGAGAATTCAACAATGCTTATTCCTGCCTTGCTTGAAAATTTTACCATAAAAATTCCTCAAGCTTCTTTAGGCGCAATATCAACATCATATTATACTTATGGGGAAGTTCAGGGCTACTCAAATTGGATCAGACCCTATCTACAATAGGATGCTAAAATTATAGCAATTAATACAAATTATACACAGTTAATACGATTCTTAAGACCAAATGAATTTTAATAAAAAATAAAATGAAAACATTAATTTATTTTTTTCTGCCTTTCATAGCAATATCAATTCAGGGACAGATTGGCATCAACACCCAGACGCCCGAGGCTACTTTAGAAGTTGTAGGGAAACCAAATGATACCAATCATTATGACGGGATTATTCCTCCAAGGATTACAGGAAACCAACTCGCAGCAAAAACGTATTCGTCCGCAAAAAAAGGAGCTGTCGTTTTTGTAACCTCTGCGGCCACAAACTTATCCGGTCAGGTCATTCATATCACAAAGTCCGGGTTGTATTATTTTGACGGTGATCTATGGAAGTCATTTATACAAGAAGACCCACTAAATACAGTTGCACTCAAGGGCAACACTTCGACGGTTGAACTTATTGTCAGGAACAATTTGCATCTAAATTTTGATGAAAAAGAAAATTACATACTGGGCATTTCCAGAAGTCCAATCACGGGTGACTACAATTCTATTTTTGCGACAGATTCTAATATAACTTCAGGAAAAGGAAATTCAGCCAGCTCTTATGCAATGTCTCAAGGCGAAATTACAGGTAAACTTAATTATGGAGCAGGAGTTTCGGCATTGAATGGAATCTTAAATGGAGTGATTTCAGGAAACAGAAATATTGGAATTGGTCCGGGAGCTATGTCCTACATCACTTCTGGAAATGATAACATCTCTATTGGCTATCTGTCCGGGACAGGAAACCGAACAGGGTCTAATAATATATTCATTGGCATTGGCGCTGGTAGCCCGGCCACAGGAAACAGAAGCGTAAGTAATAAACTAGCTATACATTCAACCCCCGTTACAACAAGTTCAACCAGCTTTTGGGATAGTATCACGAACAATTATACGGATTACAAATTTGCTTTGATTTCGGGGGATTTTTCTGAGAGATGGTTAAATATCAATGGCAAGCTAAGCGTTACACCTTCCCAAATGCCCAATGCAGACGGAGATGCAACCTATACAAAAAAAGTAGTTGCCAAAGCGGATGGTACATTTGGCTTTGCATCAGAAACAATTCCACCGCCACCAGCTACCGGAACTTATATTTTAAAGAGCGTGAATGGTGTACCAAATTGGGAATTACCATAGAACAATAGTTTGCAGTTTTTTTTCACCTCACGATGTATAGGTTAATCGTTTTAAAATCTAAAAATAAAAACAATGAAAAACTATTACAAATTTTTATTTCTGTTGATTGGAATTTCACTTACATCTTGCAAATCTATCATATCGAATCAAGGTAAGCCTTTAAACTACAATTCTTTAGAGCTAAATCATAAATATGAGATTCAGGATTTTAAAGCTAAAATGCATAAAATAAAGATTACTTCGATAGATGGTAAAAATGTTTACGGTATTTCTAAAAAAGGAGATTCTATCACAATTGATAAAAAACAGATCAGAGAAGTGAAAAAAGTAAAAATTGCAGGCTCTATCGTTGTTGGTATTGTTGCACTTGCAACAGTGATTTTTGTACCAATTTAAAAACAGTCAAAATTTTTCATTACAAAAATAAAGCAAAGCGGGATTTTAAATTTGAAAAAAGATGGAAACCGATGAAAAAGACGGGATTATAGTTATCAGGATCAACAATCAAAAAAAGAAATACTGGAGGAAGATATGTTCAGAAAAGAAAATCTCTATGACAAGTCTAATTATCAATTCTGTAGAAAACAGGATTTTGGATGATGAGAGGAGAATAGTATTAGCGTTCATTGAAAAACAAGATAATCTATTCGTGAAAATAGAAACCAACATCAATCAGATCGCAAAAATTGCAAATGCTAAAAAATTTATCAGCGCAGCAGACCTGCAAGATTTTTCTAACAAGTTATCTGAAATAGCTGATTTGAAGATAAAGCAGAATGACATTTTTATTAAAATATATTCTATGCTCGGACAATGATCGTTAAAATAATGAAACCGGCGAGTTCCAGCTTTTCGGGAGTCAATTACAACGATAAAAAAGTGAATAAAGGAACTGGGGAATTGATGCTGATGAAAAATTTTCCTTCGTTCATCAATGAAGCCAGTAGTCAGAAGGAGGTTCGGGATTATTTAAAATCAATTTCAAAAAACGAAAAAGTAAAGAAACCCCAATTTCACTCAGTCATTTCAACCAAGTTTCAGGAGCACAGCAAAGAAGAACTGAAAAATGTTGCAGAAGGTTTTATGAATGAAATGGGATACGGGACACAACCTTTCATTGTTGTATTTCATAAGGACACAGATAATAATCACGTCCACATTGTTTCCACAAGGGTTGATAAGCAATCCGGAAAGAAGATCGATGACAGTTACGAGAGGCTTAATGCTCAAAAGGCATTAAGTAATACAATGGGAAAATTGTACGGCCAGAGTCCAGAAGCAGAATTGGACAAACTTCTAAATTACAAAATAAGTTCGTTCAGTCAGTTGGAAACTTTGCTCCATAGAAATGGTTATAAAATAAACAGAAACACAAATGATGAAAATTTTTATAGCATTTTAAAAAACGGAGTCATACAGCGAACACTTTCAGGGAATCAAATTGTTTTCGACAATAGTAAAAGTGACAGCAGAGCCAGACAGATTAAAGCCATTCTGAATAAATATAAGGAACTGTATTCCAACAAAGTTTTCAAAGTGGAAGACAATAGGCGAAGTCAATCAATGTTACCACAAGAAAAGATAGCTGACAGAGAAAATCTTTCAAAATCAAAAATTGAATTTGAAAGTGAGCTTCAGAAAAAGTTGAAAGATGTTTTCGGAATCGACATTGTATTTCATCAAAAAGAAGGTTTAAAACCTTTTGGTTACACGTTGATAGACCATAAAACAGGAATCGTCTACAAAGGGAGTGAGATTTTGAAAATGAATGAATTATTTGAATTCACTTCCGAAACTTTGGATAAAAAGCTTTTCGAAATCTTAAAAGATTATAACATTCCAAATCAGGAATCAAGAGAAATACTGCTGGAGTTTTTGAAAAAGCAATATCCGGAAGCAGAGATTAAGGACTTTATGCTTTTTGAAAACCGAGGGAAGAAAGATTTGGAAACCTACCGAAAAGTCCAGTTTGAAGTAAAGGATTTTATTAGAAATAACAAAAACACAAATGATGAAAAAAAAGATATTTCTATAACGACTGCTGAAGACGGAAAGCTGTATGCTGTTCATACCAGATTCCATTACGTGGGTGAACTTCAACCATTAATCGGAGAAAAGGAATATCAAAAATTTCTAAATCCCATAGGCATAAATGAAGTGCAGACAGAAAACCGGACTGAAAATAATAAAAAAACAGAATTAAACAAAGCCGTCAACGAAATGCTATTTGAATGGATGAAAAGTTCAGGAACGGCAAAAGACCCTGCTGAAAACGAACTCAAGAAACGAAGGAAGAAGAGGCGTTAAGGCCTAAGTTCCGGCTTCCGATAAAAACTTACAGCTAATAATTATCAAACAAAAACCATCAACCAACCAATGATCATCACTTTTGCCACCCAAAAAGGAGGAACCGGAAAAACAACATTGGCGATTGCTTTAGCCAATTATATTTCCACTAATTCCGAAAGAAAAATCAATGTGTTTGATTTTGATTATCAGAAATCCTTTTACTACAAATGGAAAGAAGATGAAGTGTTGGAAATTCCAAAATT
The DNA here is from genome assembly GCA_022013695.1 of Weeksellaceae bacterium. Classification (GTDB taxonomy): domain Bacteria; phylum Bacteroidota; class Bacteroidia; order Flavobacteriales; family Weeksellaceae; genus Epilithonimonas. The sequence goes on along the minus strand of JAKLPS010000022.1, from coordinate 56,483 downwards.
GTACGATGTTGAGATTATTGGTGAAGATGATGGGCAGTCTTTTTCGGACTTTGATACTCTTATTGATCTGAAAGAAAGCGAGGAGATCAATCTCTTTGATCTGGCAGGAACACTTGATGCTAAATACAGCGACTTATTGATATACAGCGATTTTATCGTGATCCCATTTGAATATTCCGATGTATCTGTAAAATCAACGTTGGTTTTTATCAATATGCTGGGATTATTGGAAAGCGAGGCCGAAAGAATATTTATCCGTTCCAAATATGATAAAGGATACAAATACCTAAATCAGGAAGCAATGGACATTGAGCTGGCAAAATATGGAATGCTGCTGCCAAGTCCAGTATTCAAGAGAAACATCCTGCAAACTATTAATACCAGAAACCTGGCTGGCAAGCAAAAATATGCCGTAGAAAATACACTCGATGAACTTTTAAAGCATATCAATGAAAACTCAAAGATCAAAATAGAAATTCTGAAAAAGAAGGAAAAAGCCAAAGATTAGACACCGAAAAATATCCACTAAATAAAACATAAAAAATGATTAAAATTTCACTTAGCATACTGGCGGTTTACCTGATGTATTATGCAGGTAACATCTTGTACGATCTCTTCCTCAAAAAAGAAAAAGCAATTTACAAAGAAGAGACTGAGGAATTTTCTTTGTCCGCCATCTCCGAGCAGTACGAAGCCCTTACTGCAACTATTGGGATTGAAGATGTTGAAAATATCACAACTCCAAAATCATTCAACAGAAAAGAATTAACTCCTATTCCAAGCGAAGAAACGGAAGAAAGACAAGATCTGGAGTATTTGAGGGAACGATTTGAATCTGAACAAGATTTAGATGAATTGGATAATGCACCAAAAAAGGATTCCACCGAAAAGGAAAACCTACAAAATTCTGAAAATTCTGAATCAAGTGAAACGTATCCTAACCAAAAAGAAAAAGTATCAAAAGAACAGGAAATCCAAAAACCTTACGATGTGATTCCCCAAAGCCCAATTATTAAAGACAAAGCCACAGAAAATTCCAGAATAAAAGAATGGAAGAAGATGCTCAATCTTTCTGAAACCTTGGTTCAAATGGTTGCCAACTATGACGGACACAAAGTTTACCATTCCACGATGTAGTCTTTACTCCAAATAATATAACTCGCTAACAAACAACGTGTTAAAAATACGATGCAGGGTATTCTATGCCCAAAAACCAAAAATAAACCAATTAATTAACCTTCTAAAAGCACACTTATTATGAATCAAAAATTCAAAAAACACCAAATGATGAAAAAAATTCTAACCCTCGCTTTTGTAGTGATGGCACTAACACCTGCTTTCGCACAAGGCGGTGCAACAGCGATCTCGAACGCCGCCAACGACATTAAGGATTATTGGGATCCTATCAAACTTATTTTAAAAGCAGTGGGCGGATTGGTCGGTTTCATTGGAGGTTTGAGAGTGTATAACAAATGGACGAATGGCGACCAGGATGTCAACAAAGAGATCCTTGGTTATGGCGGAGCAATGATCTTCCTGCTGGTAGTTCCGGAATTCGTAACAGCATTCTTTGCCTAAGATGGGATTTTATTTATACAAGGGGCTCAAAAAACCCCTTGTGTTTTTCGGACTGAAAGGGAAATACATTTTTTACGCAGTGGGTGTCATTGGCACAGGAGTCATTTTGGCGCTGGTATTATCGAAGTTTGGATTACTAGGTTCTTTATTCGGACTCGCAATAACCGCAGGAGGTGTTTATCTGATCTTCAAAAGACAGGACAAATATGGGCTATATGACAAGACCAAAAATTTCGATCAGATCTTGATCTTTCCAAAAAAATTAACCAACAAAAGACTTTTAAAGAATGATGAAACCGAAAGGTTCCATATGACGAATAAAAAATAAATAAGTTCAATATGAAAAAGGAAAAACAAGCATTTAACATCCCTTTTATCGGGTATGATTATGCAAAAGATTTCAATTGGGATTTCGATGTTCTTTTCGGACAGTATGGAAATCCTATTATTGGTATTAGGATAAAAAATATTGTAGAGCAGTATTCAGCAGATCCGGATACGTACCTCCATTTTCATACGGTCTTAAATCAGGTAGTCTCGATTATTGGTGAAGGAAGAATTGTCCAGAAGCTCGACATTTTTTCTAAAAAAAGATACACCGCAGAACAGTCCAATCAGTTTCTACAGCAAAAATATTCAGAACATTTTGAGGGCAGGCTTTTTAAAACCATCGAAACCGTGCTATTCTTCACGGATATTATCGATGACAAACTGAAAAAGAAAACTAAGCATTATCATTTTTCGGATAAAAGTTATAAGGAACTACGGGATAAGTGCCAGAAAGTATTGATGCTTTTGAAACAGAATAATTGTGAACCTGAGTTTTTATTTGAGAAAGATTTTGATTACTACATTTCGGGAGTTCTGTCGATGCAGTTTACAGAAACTCCAACTTTTGATAATATAAAAAGCACCAACGAATTTTTGCAGATCGGAAATAGGTTTGTGAAAAACATTGCCTATGTTGACGTAGAAAACATTGATCTGCCTTCAGAAATTGAGCCTTACTCAGTTTTAGGAGGTAACGGAGCTGCAGCTGAGACGGCGGTTGACAATTTTAGTTTCATCAATGAACTGGAAGACTACGAGACCATTGTCTACAATCAGATCATTACCATTCCCCTTCAGGCACAACAGCAAAGGGAGCTTGATAAAAAAAAGAAAAAACACGAAGGCGCGGCGAACAATTCTCCGTCCAACGCGATTATAGCAGATGAAATTCAGACCCTGCTTCATAACATTGCAACCGATGGACAGCTCGTCGTCAATGCTCATTTTTCCATCCTTTTTTCAGCACACACATTGGAGAAAATGGAAAATATCCAGTCGATGATTGAAAACAAGCTTTTCACGAAAGGAATTATTGTTTCTAAAAATGCCTACAACCAGTTAGAACTCTGGCGATCAGCCATTCCGGGCAATGGAACAGAACTTAGGGAATACGATCTATTTATGACGACAAGCGAAGCGGCCTTGTGTTTTTTTTTTTAAGAAAGTTACCCGGTCAATGAAGAATCCAATTTCTACCTGAGATTTACAGACAGACAGGGTGTTCCGCTAAAAGTAGATCCTTCGGATTTACCGATGAAAACAGGAAGAATAAACAACAGGAATAAGTTTGTTTTAGGACCCAGTGGGTCAGGCAAGAGTTTTTTAATGAATAATATCATCGAGCAGTATCTGACCTACAATTATGATGTAGTCATTGTTGATACAGGAGATTCTTATTCAGGAACTTGTAAATACAAAGGAGGAAGATACATTCAGTACACCGAAGAAAAACCGATCACAATGAATCCTTTTCTGATGGATAAGAAAGAGTTCAATATCGAAAAAATCGAATTTTTAACCAACCTGATCTTCCTGATTTGGCAAGGTCCTGACTCTTCAATGTCATCAGCACAAAAGTCCATATTAGACAATGTGTTGATGTCGTATTATCATCAGTATTTTAACTCAGGACAAGAGTGGTATCAAAATAAAACTTCGGAAGAACTTATTTTATATCTCAATAAATATAACATTCAAGAAGAAGATCTATTCACAGAATATGAGAATGAAGCCAAAGGACATCAAAACTATTATGACATTCTGGGGATTACATTCGATGCCAGTTCTAATGAAATCAAGGAAGCCGGAAGAAAATTATTAAAATTTTATCATCCTGATAAAAACATCAATAATCCGGATTATGAAAGTGACAATTTCTATCAAGTCTATGAAGCGTACGACACGCTGAACGATGAAGAAAGAAGGAAAATATACAATGAGACGCAGCTGACTTTAATGAAATCTAATGACATCATCAGGCAATCCAGATCAGCAGAAGAATTGAATGAATCCTTTAGAAAAGTCATTATCAGAAAAATAAAAGAACTGGAAGAAAAGCTGGTTGTAACAGAACTTTCGTTCAATGGGTTTTATGATTATTGCGATCAATTTCTTCCTATTTACCTGAGTAATAAAAAACACAACATTATAGAGAAGGAATTCAATCTGCGCACCTTTTTATTTGTGCTGAAAGATTTTTACAAAGGCGGAAGGTACGGAACGACTTTAAACGAAAGTGCAGATAATAAACTGTTTGACGAATCTTTCATTGTTTTTGAGATCGATAACGTAAAGGACAATCCGAAGCTGTTTCCAATAGTGACGTTGATTATAATGGACACTTTTATTCAGAAAATGCGCCTTAGAAAAGACCGCAGAAAAGCTCTCATCATAGAAGAAGCGTGGAAAGCCATTGCGAGTAAATTAATGGGAGGTTATATTCTTTATTTATATAAAACAGTACGGAAATTTTGGGGAGAAGCGGTAGTTGTTACTCAGGAACTGGATGATATTATCGGGAATGCAGTCGTAAAAGACAGTATAATAAATAACTCGGACACTTTTATATTGCTTGACCAGACGAAGTTCAAAGACAACTTTGACAAGATCGCTTCATTGCTTTCACTCAATAAAGTAGAGCAAAACAAGATTTTTACCATCAACAATCTGAATAATAAATTCGGGCGAAGTCGGTTCAAGGAGTTTTATCTGAAACGAGGTTCAAAAGGAGAAGTGTACGGAAATGAAGTTTCGCTTGAACAATATTTGACTTATACCACAGAAAAACCGGAAAAGTCAGCCGTTGAATACTATGTTCAGAAATATGGCAATTATGATGAAGCATTGCGCAGAATAGTTGGTGATTTGAAAATCTTCGGAGACAGTCTCGAAAATCTTGTATCGCTCGTGAATTTATATCAAAATCCACTGGATCAAAAAATCAATTCCTTTTACGGAATGATGAAAAAAGAACATAAAGGGAAGAATGTCTTCAAGACCATCTCACAGGAATTAGAAGACCGAAATATCAGTTTTTCAGAATTAATAAATAAAAAACAATATGAAAAAGTTTAGCATTCTATTTTTAGGATTTGGAAGTTTATTGTGTGCTCAAAACACCTACATCGATCCTACGGTAACGGCAGCAATGATTCTATATTCTGAAAATCTAAAAGCCAAACAGAATGAGGTCATCGAAGAAACTTCAAAACTAAAAGATGCCCAGACATGGGTCGGAACCCAGATGGTTGCAGCTAACGATATTCAGAATAAAATTCTGAAGGGCTTAAAAGAAGTTTCCGGGACACTGCAAAATGGTATTCAGGTGCAGGAGATCTACTCGGAACTCAATAAGTGTTACAATTACTCAGCACAAGTAGGACAATTAGCATCAGCACATCCGCAATACGCAATTTTTGGGGTGAAAGCTTCCCAAAAAACCTACGAGCAAAGTCTAAAGATCGTGACCGATGTATCTGATATTCTCGCATCCGGAGAGTTGAATCTGGCTACTGCAGGAGACCGCTACAAAATCCTTCATAATATTTCCGGTAATGTCAAAAATCTGAAGTTGTGGCTTTTGGCCATCAAATTAAGATTGGAGAAAGCAAACCGATTGGGATTCTGGAATTCCATCAATCCATTTGCAGGCTACATCAATACAGACAAAGCGATTGTTGAGGATATTATGGATCGGTATAAAAGGAATTTTTAAAACCAAAAAGATGAAATCGAGGAACGAGATTCGCCGACTTTATGAAGGCAAAAATAAGTTGTTTTTAAGTTTGCTTTTTTCTGCAATATACGTCGTTTTAACTTCTTCCGGTGGCGGTTCCACACCAGCTTGGCAACAGGAAAATGTATCATTTCCGATGATGGATTTGGAGATCAATGCCACAATGAAAGAACACGACAGGCAAAAAGAGATGCGGGAAAAGCAAACGCTGAATGCGACTGTGGAAACCGCCAATAGAACCCAATGGAACAACTTCAAAGACAAGATTACCAAAATTCAGGATCGATTGAGGATAGTTTCATTTGCCATCCAGGCAATACCGACAGGAATAGCAATGAGCAGGGAAATAACAAAAATAACAAACAATCAGACTGCTATTATCAATGAAATAAACGATGCTCCTTATTCCATTATAGCCCTTTTGCCTTCTCAGGTTCAGTTTGTGGATGATCTGCAAATGGTAACACGGCTGGTTACCGGGATCATTTTGTCTTATGGAGCTATCAATCAAATGGAGAAATCGGAACGCAAAGTATTATTGGATTATGCTTTAGGCGAAGTAAAAATATTGAGCAGAAATTCTACGCATATGCTTTTGAAAATACGGGATATTAAAGCCAAAGTAAAACGTAACAAAAGAGCCTTTCAATATTATGTCAATAGGGATAAACAAGTAGTTGAAAGCATAATGAATAACATCAAGTCTTTTTAGAAATGAAATCGAAGATTCGGCAGAGCCAAAGTATTTCACAAATTTCTTAATGATAAAATAATAATGATATGAGCAAAAAAGCAATTCTTCTTGGACTTTTATTCTTCACTGTTGCATCCGTAAAAAGCCAGCAGATAGTTATCAATGACAAACTTTTATCACAGATCACCGTAAATCACGGCGTTCGATTGGGAAGTGAACAGACTTTTTTGGATTCGTATGAAAAGCAAAAAGAACTGTATGATGATATCAACAATAAAATCACGCAGATCATCGCCATTCAGGAATACATCTATCAACAGCTCAAAAATGTGAATTCAGCCTTGACCCAGAGCAAAAAACTCATTTATCTCTATCAGTATTTGGGTAAAATAGTAACGAACTCCAATAAAATGCTGGATCTATCCGCACAGCATCCTGAATATTCGGTACTCATTTCAAAATATTATGTTGAGATAGGCAAGCAAACGATCAAACTTCAGCAGGAAGTTACCCAAGATATTCTCAATGAAGATAAAGATTTTCTGATGGATGCGATGGATAGAGAAATGCTGATTGAAAAGATATTTACACGAGTAAGAAATATCAACGGAAACATTATATACATCAATCTGCGATTAGAGAATGCCAGGAAAATCCCTTACCTGTATCAGGTTCCGGTGCTTCGTAATTACATCAATATAGACAGAGCCATTGTTGGCGACATCATCACTAAATACCATTACATCTTTAATTAAATATTATGGAAAATCTACTAAAAAAAATCAGTCTACTTCAGTTTCTCCTAATCGCAGCCACTGTGTTTGGACAGTTGAGTGTAAAAAGATTGAATGACCCTTCCATTGTTGCCCAGCATAAAAGAATGGTCTTTCAAGATTGGGGAGACTGGCGTCCTTATCCAAAATACTTTTTAGGTATTCAGACCAATTTTGCCTACGCGACGGTTTGGGGAATGTGGTCTCCAAAAATCAATAGGGATTATAAAGATGGGGAAGACATTCGACCATTAAAAGCGACAGGGGTGCAAAATCAAAGATTTGCTCAATTGAAGTATCAGGAGGAAGAAGCAAAAAAGATAAAAGCTGCTTCGGATACCATTTATAAAAGAAGCGTTCAGGATTTTGCCCATTGGACTTCCGCTACTGTCGATGCCGATCCTCTTTGGCTTTTGTATTACAAACGAATGTTAAAACCTATTACTGAATTTCCTGATACCCCTCAAAACTTTATCGAATGGCGGCTGAAAGACCAGCAAACTTTTGAAACACTCAGTAATACAGGTACTATAACACGGCTTCAGGAAGAACTTGATCTCATCAAAGAAAAATATTCAATGTCCAGAAGTATGGATATGCCAAGGGGAAAACGATTCATTATGTATCACGAAACTCTTATCAGATGGAGAAAATTTGTAAGGGAATTAAGGAAGTATAATAATAAGACAACACTTCTTACAGATTACAAAAATATTCTGAAAAACCATTCAAATTATGCTTTGCCACCTGCGTGGACACCGGCATCAGACGGGCAGATTGTTCAAAATATAATGAACCACTATAAACACCGATTTTAAAAATGAATAAAACAATAACATTAATTTTTTGCCTTTTGGCAATAGTATTGCCGGTGATGGGGTTTGCCCAAACTGACAGTGATTACAGCAATCTACTCCAATTTTTAAAAGGTGACGGTGCTTTTGAGAAATGGTTTATGGAAGTTTTTACAAAGCTGGATAATAGCGTACAAGATAGTGCTGCCGGTTCTGCTTTGGTAGGAAAAGCAATAGGCGGTTTAGGCGCTCTTATGTACCTCGGGTATATGGGTTGGCAAATGGCCGCCGGAGACAGGGAGTGGGAAATTACCCCAATGCTGAAACCAATTCTTATAGGATTTACGCTTGTTTATTGGAGTGGATTTGTCAGTATGATTCAAGCACCATTTGAGGCCATTGCCGAACCCGGAATTTCAATTTTCAGCGAGATAGAATCAGAAGTTAACGACTTAAGGGTCGAGAGATTTAAGAAGCAGCAGCAATTGCTCGATGCTGTCATAAAACTGAAAGCGGAAGAAGATGCGAAGCAGGAAGTTATTGAAAACACTACCGAAGATGCAGATGATTCCTGGTTTGACATCAGTGAGGGATTGGATAAACTCATTCAGCCCATCAAGGAATGGTCGATAAGAATGGAATTCCAAATGCAGAAATTAGTGGCAGAACTCATTGAGTTTGTTTGTCTTTCCGTTCTGAGGATTTGTGTTTATCTCATTTTCTTCATTCAAAAAATATGGGCTTACATCCTGATTATTTTAGGCCCGATAGCCGTTGGGATGGCTCTTGTACCTGGATTTGAAAGCTCTTTATATAGCTGGGTGTCCAAGTTCATCAATATTAACCTTTACACTTTTGTTGCCTACACCATCATCAATATTGGTCAGCAATTAATTGCTTCAGGCTATACAATGGAGATTGAAAGGTATGATACACTTTTATCCAACGGAACGATTACCAACTTAGACGCTGTAATGGTCTATGTGAGTAATTCGGGAATGATCTACAATCAGCTCTTTACCTGTGTTGCCTATGTTGTAACAGGCATCGGGGTTTTAATGACTCCAACTATTGCCGACAGTATTGTTTCAGCAGGAGGAGCCGGAGCAATGACGAAAATGAAAAGTGCCGCAGGAAAAATGGCGAGTAGTGCTAAAACAGCAATATTGGCTGCCAAAACAGGAGGTGCTTCAGTAGCAGCAAGCGCAGCAGGTTCCGCTTCGGGAAGAGTTCAGAAAGCGATGAAAAACGGAAAATAACCTTTAAAAAATACCAAAACAAAATGCTTATCAAAAATATAGAACAAAGAATCAAGATCAACAAGGTCGTTTCATTATCTGCCATTGCTTTTGCTGTTTTCATTGTTATTGCGGGATTTTTTTTTGCATACAGAATGATCGAGGATTCCAGAAAATCAATTTACATTTTAGACAATGGCGTTCCGGTACTTGCCAAGCAAACCGATGTATTATTGAACCGACCTGTAGAATACAAAGCTCAAATAGAATTATTCCACAGGTTGTTTTTCACACTTGCTCCCGATGATACCTATATCAAGGATAATATTCAAAAGTCATTGTATCTCATTGATGACAGCGGAAAAAAAGAATATACCAACTTAAAGGAAAAAGGATTTTACAATCAGATCATCGCCTCCAGTTCAATGGTAAGCATCCATACCGATTCAATTGCACTCAATATGGAACAGAAGAAATTTCATTTTTTCGGGAAACAAATGATCACAAGAAAATCTTCTGTCATTACCAGAAAGCTCATCACCGAAGGTTTCTTTGAAGACATCATCAGAAGTCCCAATAATCCTCACGGTGTGATCCTTAAAAACTGGCGAATCATCAATAACGAAGAACTATCCAATCAAAATAAAAACTCTTACTAAAAATGGAAACTACATTTAAAAAAAAAGGTCAGAAATGGCTGCAGTGGGTAGTTCAAAATCCGAAGAAATTCTTCACGTATTCAATGATTCTACTGTCGGTTTCATTTATAGGGTCTCTCATTCAAGGTGTCTTTTTCCCTTCCGAAACAGCATTTAAAATAAGACCTCCGGTCCTCTATTCTAAGAGTAAGATGAGTCAAAATCCATCCTTAAATAATGATAAAGAGATGGAAAAAATTGTGAACGAACTGAAAGCTTTAAAAGTAAAAAGAGACCAAAACACTCTGAAAAAAGAAGACAGCTTACGAATTGACTACCTGTTTAACCAATACCAAAAATTAAAATATGGACATTAAAAAAATAAATTTTAAAGAAAAAAAATATGTTTTGCCACTTCTGGCTTTACCGTTTCTTTTTCTTTTTGCCTATGTAGGAGCGCAGTTTGTCAAAGAAGATACGTCTGAAAAAGATAAACCAAAAGAATTGTCGCTTTCATTGGGCGAAACGCAGGATTCCATTATGACCAAAAATGATGCGTATGATGCTTTTTTCAAAAAAGAGGATAACAGAACGATGCTTGGTGGTTTGGATAAAGAAGAGGATAGTTTATTAAACTATGATGACCAATTGTCATTAGCGCAAAAAAGAAAAATAGATTCACTAAAAGCAGTCAATAGCAGACAAAACGGATACCAGGCAAAAGGAAATCAGTCCTCCTATTACAAACCAAATCAATCACAAAGGGACGATAAAGATTACAATAGATCATCTGAAATCATCAAAATGCTGAATGACAAATCCTACAGAAACCAAGATGATAAATACGGTGATACACCTAAAGAAAAGACACAAAGTGTCCAACCAGACCCTGTCAAATATATGAAAGAACAAATGCTGGTGATGGATTCTTTAGAAAAATCCCGTGACCCTGAGTATCAAAGTAAACTCGCCGCAGAACAGAGACTGAAGTCCAATAAAGAGAAAATGGAAGATTTTCTTAATTCAACTTTCAATGTGAGCAAATCCGGAATCAACAGTGAATTCAATGCTTTCTATAAAGAAAAAGATAACAGCTTTATCAAAGCAGTCATTGACGAAAACAACAAAGGCTTTCTTGGAAGCAGGATTAGGTTCCGATTATTGGAAGACATCTTTGTTGGGAACAAAAAAATAAGCAAAGGTTCTATTTTATACGGACAAATCTCAGGATTTTCGATGCAACGGGTCAATCTTAATATTGTTTCTGTATTCACAAAAGGAGAAATCTATCCTGTTAATTTATCAATTTACGATGTAGATGGGATGAAAGGATTGTACGTTCCACAAAGTGTTTTTAGAGATATGATGAGGGAAATGGGTAGCAACTCAGTTCAAGGAACACAGATGGATATGGGCGGAAAAGGATTTTTCTCAAGCATCGGAAGCAGCCTGTTCACATCAACCTCCAAATCTATCGCCAATCTGATCAAAGAAAATAAAGCAAAACTGAAATACAACTCATATGTCTTTTTGATCGACGAAAAACAATTGAAAGATTCACAAAACCAACAAAAAAAATAAAACAATGAGAACTTTATTATACACCCTTTTAATATTCATAGCTCAATTTTTCACGGCTCAAACTGCAACCAAAGAACAGATTGTTTCCGATTTACCTGAGATTGAAATTACCGAAGGTATCAACCTGCATATCATTTCGCCGGAACCCATTCAGTACGTGGATTTGTCAACAGAAAAACTGACTGGAGATTTGCCTGCTACAAACATTGCCAGGATAAAGATCACAGATCATCCTGATTCTGACGAGAAAGGAAAAATCAATATACCTTCCGTTTTTTTTAATGGAAATACTATTGGGATCATTACCGTTGTCGCACAATCTTTCATTGCACAATACAAAGTTGTTTATCGAAATCAGGATAACCTCAATACGATTACCAATATTCATATACAGCCCGAAGCGATGCAGCCTGTAGAATTTGATAAAATGGTGTTCTCTAATCTTGAACTGAGAAAATTTGCGATGGATATTATTCAAAAAAAATCTGAGAAAAATCCAATCAGAGAAGAGAAAAATCTAAAACTCAGCTTTCAACTCAACAATGTCTATGTGATAAGTGATTACATCTTTTTAGATATGACCATCAAGAATAATTCTAATCTGAGCTATGATATTGAAGATTTAAAATTCTCATTAGAAGACAAAAAAATCCATAAAGCAACAAACAACCAAAGTGTAGATCTGACGCCCATTTTACAACTCAATCCCCAAAAACACTTCAGAAAAAATTTCAGAAATATTTATGTTTTCAAAAAATTCACCTACCCCAACAGTAAAGTGATGATGATTCGCCTCATTGAAGAGCAACTCTCCGGAAGAACCATCGAAATGAAGGTCAACTATTCTGAAATTCTAAAAGCCGATACCTTTTAATTTTTTTATTATGGAATACTTAATTGACAATGTGAAAAATATTTATATCGCATTATTACTTACAATGCTTGTGCTAGTGGTTTTAGATATAATTTTTGAAAAACAAAAAAATAGAAAACTAGAAAGGGAACTTGAAATCTATAAATTGGAAAAGCATTTCAGTGAGTTTAAAGATAATGTGTTGAAAAATATTGAAGAGGCAAGCTGCTCATACATTATTAAGAACGTCGAAAAAAGAGGAAATGACTTCATTAATAAATTGAATCTGTTGAATGCCAAACTTGTTAAAATACAGGAACATCATAAAAATTTGCAGGAACGGCAACAGGAGCTACACGAAAATTTACTGGAAGAACACAAATTACTGAATCAATATTTCGAAAATTATTCTTAATGCAAGAGCAACAACATCAAATAAAGATCTATGGCTTTCTACAAAAAGCAGTGTACGCTGTGGTTGCACTCGATTGTGCTTCGCTTTTTTACCTTAATGCTGATGTTCCGGTAGTGTCCAACTTGCTGAAAAATTTTTCAAAGCTGAGCTTTATCTACCCACCTATCAATGCCAAATTTGCGACATTGATTCTTATTGGATTGGTAGCTGTCGGAACAAAAGCCAAGAAAAAGAAAGACCTTAATGTTGCTAAGGAAATTGTCGTTCCTATGATTTTGGGATTGCTGATTATTTTCTCTTCATTGGTTTGGCAAAATGAGGCAGGCAATGGGAAGCTTCCAAAAGTATTTCCTGGCTTCAATCTCTATCAGGTAATTTATGCTGTTCTTTCTTTTTTAGGGGCAGTTATTCTTCAAATGGGTGCAGACAGTATTTCAAAACTGATGCAGCAAAAAATGGGAAAAGACCGATGGAATGTTGAAGAAGAATCTTTCGACCAAAATCAGGAATTGGTAACATCGGACGTCACAATTAACATCCCATACTTGTTCCGTTACAAAAACAAAAGCAATAAAGGCTGGATGAACATCAATCCTTTTAGAGGAACAATGGTCATCGGAACACCAGGCAGCGGAAAATCTTTCGGAGTCATCAATCCTGCCATAAGACAGATGATCGCAAAAGGTTTTTGTCTCTGCATCTACGATTTTAAGTTTCCCGATCTAGCACAGATTGCGTACTACCATTATTTGTTGAAAAAAAGCAAAGAATCGGATTACGATTACAATTTCCACGTCATTAATCTGAATGAGGTTGAAAAATCAAAACGAGTTAATCCGTTTCATAAAAAGTACATTCAAACTTTGGCAGAAGCGCAGGAAATGGCAGAATCAATGGTGTCCTCTTTACAAAAAGGAGGTTCGAGTTCAGGAGGTGGTTCTGAAGCATTTTTTACGCAATCTGCCATCAATTTTCTTTCATCCTGCATTTATTTTTTTGCAACATTCGAAAACGGAAAATATTCTGATCTGCCTCATATTCTTTCTTTTATGAATAGAAGCTACAAAGAAATTTTCGATACACTTTTTACCAATGAAGAAATTTTCTCTCTGCTTTCACCCTTCAAGACGGCTTATGACAACAAAGCTTTTGACCAATTGGAAGGACAGGTCGGAACACTCAAAATTTTCCTTTCAAGATTGGCTACTAAAGAAAGCTTTTGGGTGTTTTCCGGAGATGAAGTGGAATTGAAGATAACCGACAGAGATAATCCTTCCATTATTATTCTGGCTTCAGACCCGGGAACACAGGATATTAATTCTGCATTGTATTCTTCGGTATTAAACAGGACTTTAAGATTGATCAATTCCAAACACAATTTACCGGGAGGAATTATCGCAGACGAATTTCCGACGATTTATATTCATAAAATTGATAACATCGTAGCCACTGCAAGAAGCAACAGAGTTGCTGTAATGCTTGGACTTCAGGAAATTCCGCAGCTCAGACAGTTCTACAAAAAAGAAGTTGCTGATACGATTTCTGCTATTGTTGGAAATATTCTTTCCGGATCCGCCAGAGACAAAAACACACTCGATTGGTTGGAAAAACTATTTGGGAAAATTAAACAGAAATTATATTCACAATCCATTTCACAACAAGGGACGACCACAAGTATCAATGAAAAAATGGATCATATGATTCCTGCAGGAAAAATTGCGGCTCTGAAAACAGGAGAAATGGTTGGAATGATTGCACAGGGAGAAGAAAACGATGGTGAAGAATATAAAACGTCCGCAGTCAACGGTAAGATAAATTTGGATTTGAAAGCTATTCAAGAGGAAGAAAGCAACTATGTGAAAATACCATCGTATTACTCTTTTGTAGATAAAAAAGGAAATAACCGCAAAGAAGAAGTGCTGATGACCAACTTTAGAAAAATCAATAAAGAAGTGGAATTGATTGTGAATGAAAATATAAAAGCTGCATAAAATGAAAAAACTAAAATATACATTGACTTTGGTGGTGCTGTTTTACAGTAGCTTATCATCTGCGCAATTCAATACGATTATACCAACATTACCGAAAAAATCTGAAAATCCAAAAGTATCAGATAAAACTAACATTGACGAACCGGTAAACCAGAAAAAGAATAAAAAAACGTGGAAAGAGGTTTTAAACATCATCACAAAATCAGATCTGAAAAATCAAATTGATTCCCTGAAAATACTCATTAAAGAATATGGAAGTGTAAAGGATGAAGGGATAAATGACATTGAAAAACTCAAAACTTCTTTAACGCAGCTCACACAAAATCAGCTTGAAGATCATAGAGAAACATCAAAGAAGCAGGCTGCAGTTACGACCTATGATTTTGTAGATGAACCAACAGAATATTTTTCAAAAATTGTAATGCCACTTAAAAATAAATTGACAGTAACATCATCGTACGGAACCAGAACGCATCCCATTTTCGGAAGCAAAAAAATGCACAACGGGATCGACCTTAAAGCCAACTATGAAAATGTCTATTCCGTAATAGATGGAATTGTTACGGCAACCGGTTGGGATTCTAAAGGCGGTGGAAATTTCATCAAAGTAAAACATTTCAACCGTTTTGAAACAACCTATATGCACTTATCAGAGATCTATTATCGGATAGGCGAAAAAGTAAAAGCTGGTTTTATCATTGGGAAAAGTGGCAATTCCGGAAATTCCACAGGACCTCATTTACATTTTTCGGTAAAGGAATTTGGGCAAAATATCAATCCTTCTCATTTTTTAAACGACCTCATAAAAGTTAACAATTTAATAGCAACATACAATGAATAACACAACCTTACCCACAGAAGAACTAAAAAAATACGGAATAATCAATGAAGATTTATCATTCTCTACAAAGCTAAATGCGGATGATATTCAGAAATTTTTGAAGGGATATACCATCGTTGCAGACAACGACAAGAATAGGGCGACCTTTCAGCTTACGGATAATAATACCAAACTGAAGGTCATCTTTTTAGAACGAGATAAAAGTATTGATGAGATTCTCAAAAACAGTAAAGCCAATATTGAATATTCCAATATTCAAGACCTTTCAAAATCAGAAAAAGAATTGATTTATGAAAAAAAGGCTTTCATTTTCGACAAAGAAACCAATAAGGTGGTTGAGTTTGATCTCATTAAAAACACAAGAGAATTAACTGCAATTATTGCAGATAAAAGAGATGTAGCAGAAACCAACCTCTACAAAAATGAACTTATGAAACTGAAATCTTTTCTACAGGATAAAATTGACCAGTTCCCAGAAATGGCAAAAGAAATCGCTAAGGATCTGAATATCGTTTCCAAAGAGATAGGAACAGTTGATGGAATTTCTAAAAAGCAGCATCAATCACAGGAGCAGAATAAATCTGACATTCGGCTAAATGTAAATGACCCCGATGTCTATCAAGACGCCAATAGAATGAGAGAGGAAAACAAAGAACAAGAAGAGGAAGTAGAAAGTCACGAAGATTTAGAAGGTAAATTTAAAACTAAAAAATGGAAGATAAATTATCTTGGTTTGAGAAGCTTGTAATTCCGAGAACAACGGCTTATAAAGATTTTGTTCGTGAAATGAAAACTACTCCGCCTGAACAATTTTTCAGGGATGGAGAAAGGAAGTTTTCTGATCGGGAGAAAAAGTTTATGCAGATTTATAAATCCACGGCAAATCAAATAGTTCAAGGTTCTGCCTACACTGTAAATACAATCTTCAATGCGGATACTGATACTTCCGTGAAAATTAATTTTAAAAGTTTAGCTGAAGTAGTACGCTTTATGGATAAACAGAAAATCGATGGTAGAATCTTAATCATACAAGATAACCATGCTTTTACAGAAGTGCCTATTGGTAATGAAGCGGCAAAGCAAATATATCTTTCAGATTCTTGGGCAAATGAATTGGAGTTAAGGACAGACTTAAGTTTAGGAATGACAACTTCAGAAATTGATGAACGGCAAGCCGATCATTTCCGAAAATATGAAATGGAAACAGATAGATCAACCATCGAAATAAATACCTCTATTGAAAAGACTAAAGATCAAATAGAAAGCACATTAAGCTTTGACTGGGAAGAAAATAGTCTTGGATTTGATGACCTATTTTCAGAAGAAGACTTTGAAGAAAATTTAACCCCTGCATCTGACCTTCCGGACGGCTGGACCTGGAACGATTACGATGATGGAAGTGGCTCGCTGAAGAGTCCAAGCGGTCATAGGTATTACAGCTATGATCTGCAAACGCAGGAATATAGATTACCGTATGGCAGCAAAGAATGGACAGGTATGAGAGATTTTTATGATGCTCCAAAAAGTTTGAACGAATTCAAAAGCTATGTCGAAAACGACTTAAAAGCAAAAGCGGTGCAAAATAATCTTTATCCGAAACTTTCCGAAGAGGAAAAAAATGATATTCTCAATTACAGGATCTTTATGAAAGAAAACGAATTCATACTGGAGAACTTGCAGATCACAGCGAACCAAAGAAAAGCTTATTCAGAAAAAATGGAATTCGGAACAACAGATGGAGATTATTCTCTTACAAAGGCACAAATGGACACAATCCCAAATGTTATTGATGGTCATACGTTGTCAAAAAATGACAAATACGAATTGGCTTTCGGCCTATTGGAAAAACAGCTATATGGGGAATCCTACGAATTATTGGATAACGGTGAAATTCTAAAAAATTATCTGGATGAAAATGTTTTTTCAAGACACAGAATATTAACAATGAATGATATAAAATTTAACAATCAAAACCCAAACATTATGGAAACAAAAAACGAATATGAACCATCTCAGTATCCGAAATTTCAGTTAAAATATCTTGGTTTCGGAGAAGGAGAACAACTGCACAAAGATTTGGAGAATGGGATTAATGCTCCCGAAAAAGAGTTCGAAATTAAGACCAGTTCCGACAAAACGATGCCCGGAAATGAAGTTGAATTTACATTAAAATTTAATAAAATCGAAAATGGGAGCGTTTTTATGAATTTTTACAATGCTAAACTCACGAAAGAAAATGGAGATATTTTATCCCATAATTTTTCGGTTAACAGGGTAAATACATTTACAGCTAAAGAAGCTATAAACCTTTTAGAAGGACGCACAGTTAAAATAGAATTTCACAATCCGAAAACAGAAAAAATAGAACCAGCATTTGCCAAACTGAATTTTAACGAGCCCAAAACTGAAAAAGGAAATTATAATTTCCAGAATTTTTACAAAAATTATGGTGTTGATACGGCTCAGATCGTAGAAAAATCCAAACTGATATTCGATAAGCCAGAATGGAAGGAAAGTACCATAAAATCTTTGGAAAAAGGAAATATCGTCAAGGTAAAATTTGAATTGGACGATAAAGTGGTAGAAGGCAAAGCGGTACTGAATCCGCAATACAAAAATCTGAATCTGTATGATTCCGATATGAACAGAATCAATACCAACAAGCCTTTAGAAGGTTTGGAACAAGACAACAAGCACGAAAAAAATAACGTGAAAGAACAAAGTATTAAACGATAGATAAGACGTACAACCAATCATTTATTTCCTAGCGGTAAGTCAAATTAATTAGGCTGCCGCTTTTTTAAACCCTATTTCTATGAAAAAGCTTTTAGTATTACCCATCCTGTTTTTTCTTTTTGTGATCAATTCTTGTCACAAAAAAATTAAATCGGACAAAGGCGGAATTGATGTTGTTTCGAATGTCTATTTCGATGCTTCCAAAAACCTGGACAAAATCCAGAGTTTTCATTTGTCAAGCCTTAATTATTCCGGAGACTCTATTATAGAAAGGATTCCGGATGTTGATGCTCCCGAAATAACCCAACAAATTTATTTCATTAAAGATTCATTGTGCTATACCATTGAAAATGAAAATCCCGGCAAAATTATCCTGTCAGACATCATAAAGAAACAAAAGCCCCTTACGGTTGAAAAGAAAAAAGGAGGGACATTGTTTTCTCAGGAAAAAATCCCCAATTACAGAAACAGAAAAAATCTGAGTGATACGGTTTTGTTTAAGAAAAAATACAAACGATTTGAGATCAACTCACCTTGGATGTACACCCGGTTTTATATTTATCCAACGGATACGATTTTACCGTACTCTATTTACAAACATGCGGAAAAAGACTACAACGGAAGGCTTGAAAGGATTGATTCTTACAATAAAAAGACGGACATATTTGTAACACTCCAATTAATATCGAGAAAGAGTTGGGACAACCAAGCCAAAGAAATTTTTGAATTTAACCACTTCATAAAAAACAGAAAAAGGTGAAAGATGAAGATTTTTTTAATGAGATAAATGATGACATTTCTGTAGTTGAAGGAAATAAAAAGGAACTTATTGTTTTCACAAACAGTAAGGATATGCTTTCATTCTTGGAGCTTCTTCAATTGAACAAGAAAGTCAATAATAGAACACTGATAACCCTTAATTCAGGTTCAAATAGCAAAAAGTTCCTCAATAGATACCAGAATTATGATGGCAAAATGTTTCTATGTCTGAGCGGGGACAGAACAGGAAATGCAATAACTAGGAAAATTCTTACAGAATTTAATGGCAAAAATATCAAAGACGTTCGTCCGTTGTATGAAATTTCTGAAAATGGGAATCAAGACCTGACCGAATATTTAGAGAGTAAACTTAATCTTCAAGATAAAAATACTAATTTAGTTGAACCAAAAATTTCTGAAAATGAAAGCAATGCAATTGAATCCGGAAGAATATCCGATTCTCAGCAAGTGGGAAACGGAACACCTGAACACAACACTGGAGAACTTAGCCCTAAAATCCAATCCGAGCAAAACGGAAGTTACGGAAGCGGACAAGCAGTGGGCAGCAACAATGCTGGAAATGGACTTGCAGGCACAGAGCGGAGCAATTTGGGAAACCGGGACAGAGGAAGAGGATCCTATGACGACTCACAACAGAATAATGTTGGAGAGACTCAAGGACGTTCCGTGGGCGGAATCGTACCCGGGAGAACTGTATCCGATAGAAGAAGAACCGATGGAGGACTTTCCGAGGTAAGTGAGAATTCAACAAATAATGTAGAGTTAGATGCTCTTATTTCAAAATATAAAGGGCAAAAACTGAATAATGAACAAGTTGCAGAAGTGGTTTCCGCAGCTTGTTTTATTTCTGACGACCACAAAATCTTTTTAAAGGAAAATCTTAACATCACTGATGATTTAAAAGAAATCTGCAACCAATTCCAAAGTGGAGGAACCGCAAAAGAAGGACGAGGGATTTTAGATGAATATTATACGCAGGATAAAATTGTAGATTCGGTTCGTAATTTAATAAAAGACCATTTCAAAACTCAAAAAGAAATTTCGGTTTTAGAACCCAGTGTCGGAACAGGAAATTTCATTTATGCTACTCACGAATTATCTGTAAATTCTAAAATTACAGGATTTGAAATCAACGACATCACCGCAAAAATTGCAAAGATTCTGCATCCCGACGCTGACATCAATCTTCGTTCGTTTGAAACTGAATTTATTGATGACAGAGGTAATAAAAAAGACTCAAAAGATTTTTCAGAAAGATATGATTTGGTCATTGGTAATCCTCCCTATGGTGAACATCGGGGACTTTACAAAGGATTGGGAGAAGAACACAAAATTCCTAAATACGAAGATTACTTCGTTAAGCGGTCTTTGGATTCTTTAAAATCAGACGGCGTTTTAGCGATGGTACTGCCATCATCTTGGCTGAGCAGGCAAAAAAAATTGCAAAACGCCAATATTTTGGAAGGTTTTCGTTTGCCCAACGGAGCTTTTGCAGGAACACAGATCGGAACCGATATTATCATTCTAAGAAAAAATAATAAAAATATTTCAAAGGATATTTCCAATTATTTTGAAAATAATCCAACAAGAATTTTGGGAGAAACCCAAGAGAAAACTAACCGTTTTGGTCGATTAGAAAAATATATTCACGGTAATTTAGATGAAGCTTTATTTAAGATTGAACATTTTAAAAACAGGAAAGAAACCCAGCGGATCGGAAATCTGTTTGAAGATTTGTTTTTAGAGGAAGAAGCTAAAGTTGAAAATAAAGTTCCTGAATCTAAAAAAGGGATTGCAGAAATTGAAGATCCTGCGAGGATTGAAAACAAAAACAAAAATAAAAATGAACTCAATTTAACAGAAGCTCAAGAAAAAATTGACCAAGTACTTTCCAAACTCAATGACATTAAGTTTAAATCTCCCACAATTTCGACCGAAATTAGCAAGTATGAAAAACTGCGCGAAGATCTAATCACAAAGCCGACATCGTTTTCTGATGAAAAATTAAAAGAATTGATTGAAAAAAGTGATAGGATAATTTCTATTCACAATACAAAAAATCAGAATGAGTATAAAATTCAGTCAAAACCTGAACTCAAAAAAGGTGTTTTAAAATATCAATTCTCCAAACAGGATAAAATTGTCAATACTTCATTACAAAACAGTTCTGAAATTACCAAAGAACAGATTGAAGCATTCAGAGATACGTCTTATGACGGCACATTAAATAATCGTGGAAAGCATTATCAATTTGCGAACTACATTGATGGAAAGTGGGTTCACGATTTTTATTACACCGAAGGAACTATTTACGCAAAACTTGAACAGTTGGAGCGGGATTTTTCTGATAAAAATGCAGTTGGAGGAACAGAAAACCAATACGAAAAACAAAAAGCATTATTAGAAAATGTTCTACCAAAAGCGAAATCGTTAGATGAGATTTATATCAGTCCGAATCACGAGTTCGTACACAAATTTGAGTTAGGTCAAACAGAAAAAGATCAATACAATCATATTACAAAACGTACCGAATCGGTCATTGTAGATTACAATCTTGCGGAAAAATTTAAAGATTTTGTAGGCACCTTGTCAAGTGAAGCCTTTGCAGGTTCTTCAGCTTGGGAAGTGCGAAGCTTTGTAGATAACGAAACAGTTACAGGAAGCGATAAGGAGAGAAATGCGTTAGTTAGAGAAAGACGAAAAGCTGCGGCGAAAGATTTGTTTTACAAATTTGTCCGGGAGGAACTTTCGGATGATATAAGAAATCGTTTTGTAAAAGAATTCAACAGAAATTACAATAACATCTACGTTCCGGATTATTCTAAATTCCCATTATTTTCCAGAATCTATCTGCATTTCAAAGGTCAGGAATTGCGTTTGACCGAAGTCCAGAAGGCAGGGATCGGAAGACAGACCACAAAAGGAGTAGGGCTCTTAGCGCACGAAGTGGGTTTTGGCAAAACATTATCTGGAACCCTTTCTATGCACGAAGCAATGGAAAGGGGAAATGCTAAAAGACCAATCATCGTAGTTCCGAATGACAGTATTTTGAAACAATGGGTGGAAACGATTTTTGAAACGATTCCCAATGCGAAAGTCAATGTTTTAGGGAATTTGGGGAAAGATTATGATCTCTCAAAATTTGATAATAAAGACGGAGAAATTACCATCGTTACTTATGAGGGCTTCAATAATATCGGGTTTTCATCAGAAATAACCCAAGAACTTTCGTCAAAATTCAGCTACATCTCTACAAGCGAAATGAAAGGTGTTACCAATACCGAGAGAGATATTCAAATTGATTTGCAGAAAGAAAAGGAGATTGAGGGAAAAATGAAGCGTGGAAAAATATATGATTGGGAAGATTTTGGATTCGACCATTTGACTTACGACGAAGTTCACAACGCCAATCACATTGTAGGAAAAGTAAAAATTGAAGACCGAAGATTTGCTTCCGATTTTAGAAGTCAAAACCAACAGACCTCCAAATTGGGAATTAATACCTGGATGGCTGCGCAATACATTCAAGACAAAAATGACGGAAGAAATGTAACCTTGCTTTCCGCAACGCCTTTTACCAACAAGCCTTTGGAATATTATTCCATTCTTTCTTTAATAGCAAATAAAAGATTAGAAGAATCGGGATATTTCAATGTGAATACATTCTTCGAGACCTTTATGGAAGCGGATAATGATATGGAAATTGATGCAAAAGGTGATGTGAAGTTTAAAGCCAATGTACGGAGATTTAAAAACAATTCGCTGTTTCAACAATTACTTTCGGAATTCATTGATATAAAAGGAGAAGAAGACAATCCTGAATTGATTCGTCCCAACAAAATCAACAAAGAGTATAAAATTGAGCAGAATGATCTGACAAAAGAACAATATGACTTGCTCAATGAAAATTTCAGCGAAACTGAAAAGGGGGCAATTCTTACTCATATTCTCAATGCCCGACTGATTGCAATTTCGCCATATTTATCAACATATTATGATGATGAAGAGCCTTCTGTAAAGGAATTTATAGAAAATTCTCCGAAGCTGAAACAGACGATGGATTTAATTAGGCAAAACAAAAAAGACATTCCGGAATCGGGACAAATTATTTATTCTGAATTGGCGGTTGCTCAATTTTCGAAATTAAAAGAATATCTCATTACAGAAATTGGTTACAAACCCGAAGAAATCGGCATTATTACCGGAGCTAACAATAAAAATCAAAGAATTGCTATTCAAAATGATTTTAATGAAGGAAAAATTAAAGTGGTTATCGGAAGTGAGGCCATTCAGGAAGGAATGAACCTTCAGGAAAACACGACAGATATTTATATGCTAACGTTACCGTACAATTTCACGTCTTTGCGACAGGTCGAAGGACGAGCGTGGAGGCAAGGAAATAAAAACGAGAATGTGAGAATCAATTTTATGTTGACCAATGATAGTATTGATGTTTTTATGCTTCAAAAACTGCAATCGAAGCAAGCAAGATATTTGGAGGCGATGAAAAAAGGAGCCGATGTTTTGGATATTTCGGACATCAGTACACAAGAACTTAAAACGTCCATCATTACCAATCCCGAAACCAGAGCCGACATTGAAATCGAATTAATGAAAAAAAGGATTGAAAGTGAGAAAAATAAGCATCTCGCAGATAGTGCTTTTGTCTTGAGAAAATACGAAGATGTTTTGAAAGTTCAGGAGTTAGTAACCAAAGCTGAGCATTCATATAATAGAATTGAAGGCTATTCAAAAAATGGCGATGGCAATTCTGAATATTGGGCAACCCAATTACCATCATATCAAAAAACAATTGACCTTCATAAAACTCAAGTACAGGAAGTTATTGAAAATCTAGCTCAGAAAGGAATCGATGTTTCTCAAATTGAACATCAAACCAAAAGTACTGAAGATAAAATTGCAGAATTGGATAAAAAGCTGGCAGAACTTCCGGAAATGAAGGAGAATTTAGTGACGTTGTATAAAATAGAAAAGGCTCAAATGCTTAAAGCGAATGAAAAAAGGGATTACGTGAGGGAAAGAGAAGATGAGAATAGAACTCTTTTTAGTGTTTTAATAAAGGCTAATTCTACTAATGATTTTAAAACTAAAAATTCTTTCGGTGTAACAATAAACGAAATTGAAGATGCAAATTTGAAAGATCTATCAACTGTAATCAGAAAAAGGTAAATGAGATCTTATAATATTTCTAAAGTATTTTGTAAGACATAGTGTATATCAAGTTACGAGTCCAAGCAGATTATAATTAAAAAGACATAGTAAATTGTTAGATGGGCTGAAAAGGATCACCTAAATTAAATATTCCGCCTCCGCTGTTAGATTACGACTTAAATAGAATAAAATATAGCAATTTAAATAATTATTCATAATTTTGTAGTGTTGAAAATTTTTAGTAAACATATCAGCTTTATTATCTTACTATGTTTGGGCTTTTTTCTAATTCCAAGCATAAGTTATGCCTGTGCAAAAAAAACAGCTAATACAGAACAAAAAAGTTGCTCTAAAGATCAATCTTCAAAAGCAGAACATCAAATCAGTTGCAAGGACAAGTCCTGTAAAAAATGCAAAGATGGTCACGACTGCAACGGTAATTGTAAACACAGTTCTTGCAAATGTAGCACTTCTTCATCTTCATTAAGTTTACCTGTACTAATAGATATAAAAATAGAAAACCAGTTTGCAGAAATTAAAACGCAAAAATTCGGTTTCAAACAAGCCTATTATTCTTCGGGCTTCCATTCCTTTTGGCAACCGCCTAAAATAGGTTAAAAAGATGGCTTGTATGCCACAGTTATGTCTTGTCGAAAGCTAATATTAGTTTTCGTAAAACTCTATATCCCTTAATAATTTAAAAAATTCAAAATGAAGTCAATATCAAAAATATTGATGGTAATCACCGTATTACTATCAGCCGTAAACAGTTTTGCCCAAATTAAAAATGCAAAAACAGAAACAGTGAAAATATATGGCAACTGTGAAATGTGTAAAACCACAATCGAGAAAGCAGGAAATGTAAAAAATGTAGCCACAGTAAATTGGAATAAAGATACCAAGATGGCTACAATCGACTACGATAGTAAAAAAACAAATCAGGATGAGATTCTCAAACGTATTGCTTTAGCAGGGTACGACAATGAGAAATTTTTAGCACCTGATGATGTTTATGCAAAGTTATCAGGTTGTTGCCAGTATGACAGGGAACTAAAGCCAATTGCCACATCTAAAGATGCAGGTATGGATATGAAAGCTGATCACGCTAACCACAATACCAAAGAAATGCCAGCCACAGATATGGCAACTACCCAAAATGAACCACAACTGAAAGCTATTTTCGATAACTATTTTTCAGTGAAAGATGCCTTGGTAAAAACTGATGCAGGCACTTCTTCTGCAAAAGCTGCTGAATTAATAAAGGCAATAAAAGCTATAGAAATGACAAAACTTTCCAATGAAGAACATACCGTCTGGATGAAAGTAATGAAAGATTTAACTACTAATGCAGAAAAAATTGCTGCAGCAAAAGATGTTACCAAACAAAGAGAATTTTTCGCTTTACTGGCTATTAATATGTACGAATTAGCCAAGGTTTCAAAACAAGAAACACCTGTTTATTATCAACATTGCCCAATGTACGATAATGGTAAAGGAGCAAATTGGCTAAGCAAAGAAGAAGCTATTAAAAATCCATATTACGGTTCTCAAATGCTCACTTGTGGCAGTGTACAGGAAACTGTTAAATAACAAATAAAAAACAATTGTTATGGAAAGTATGAAAAATCAACACGGTATGCAACATACCCAAAAGAGCGAAAAAAATAATTCTGCCCACTCTTTAGCAATGTACAAACGTTTTGCTTTAATGGCTGTTGCAATGTTTATAGCTATGTATTTTATTATGTATGCTATGATTGATGGCTTACAGAACCTTATCCCGAACATCAACAATTTATATATGACGCTGCTGATGGTTTCAGCAATGCTGATTATTGAATTATGGATGATGAAAGGAATGTATCAAAACAAAAAGATCAATTGGGCAGTCATTGTGGTTTCTCTTGCGATTGGTATCTTTTCATGGTTTGGCATTAGAGAGCAATTAAATGTGGGCGATAAGGAATTTGTAAAAGGAATGATACCGCATCACGCAGCCGCAGTATTAATGTCTGAAAAAGCTAAGCTTACCGACCCCGAATTAATTGAGCTCCAAAAGAACATATTGGAAACCCAAGCAAAAGAAATCGAATTCATGAAGCGAAAGCTGAAAGAATTTGAAAACAAGTAAACAACAAAATTTCTTTAATAACATTAAATAGCATTAAAATGAAAAATATAATTTTCTCAATCATTACATTAGTAACAGTTGCAGCGGCAACAATTTCCTGCAAGCAATCTTCCAATAAAAATGGCGACCAGCAGGCTGATGATAGCACAGCCATAACTAGAATCCAAGATTTGTCAACAGCAACACAAAATGATACAACGCCTGCCGTTACTCCAAGAGATACACTATCTCAAAAGGTGGAAAAGTCTGCTTCAAAAGAGCAGACACAAATCTTCTCTATTGAACCAATTGTAAAAGATTATCTGGTTTTAAAAAATGCACTCGTTGCAGATAATGACAAAGTAGCTGCTAACGCAGGGAAGCAATTATTTACAACTATAAACAATGTAGATATGAAATCAATAGCCGCAAACAAGCATAAAGAGTTTATGGACATTGCGGAGAGTGCAAAAGAAAATGCTGAGCATATTGGTGACAACGCGGGAAAGATAGACCACCAAAGAGAGCATTTAGCAATGTTGAGTAAAGATGTTTCAGACCTTATCGTATTGTTTGGCACCACTCAAAAAGTTTATCAGGACTTCTGCCCAATGTATAATGATGGTAAAGGTGCTGTTTGGATTAGCGAAGCTAAGACAATAAAAAATCCTTATTACGGTAGCAAGATGCTTACTTGTGGCTCTGTAAAGAAAGCGTTCTAAATGAAGAGAGTATTAAAGATAATGTTAGCAATAGTGCTGTTTATTTTTATTGCAATACAATTTTATCAACCTGCCCTTAATGTAGATAAAGGGCAGGTTTACACAACCGATTTTTCGAAAGTTTATACAGTTCCGCCAAATGTGCAAAACATCTTAAAAAATGCCTGTTACGATTGTCATAGCAACAATACCAATAATGTTTGGTATTCCAACATTCAACCAATTGCGTGGCTGATGAAGAAGCATATTGATAATGGCAAAGAAAAATTAAACTTTAGTGAGTTTGGCAGTATTAGTAGTCGAAGGCAAATAAGTAAATTGAAAGGAATAGCAAACCAAATTAAAGACGAACAAATGCCTTTAGCTTCTTATAAAATAATGCACAGAAATGCACAGCTTTCAATGGAGCAAAAAAAATTGATCGTGGATTGGATGAACAAAACAGCAGACAGCCTTTCAACAGAAAATTAAATACAATGCGAAAAATTAAACAAATATTAATCAGCATTTTTAAAGCAATCTTTATTCATAAAAAGGATTGTTGCAAATGAAATTATTTATATGGAACATCAACATACAGAAAATAAAGAAACCCATGCAGGGCATAAAATGAGCAATATGCAGCATGGAGCAAACCCAGCAATGGGCATGGCAGGACATAACCACCATGCCATGATGATTGCCGATTTTAAAAAGCGGTTTTATGTAGTGCTTGTCCTAACCATTCCAATCATGATGCTGTCAACCATGATACAACATTTTATGAAAGTTGATTGGCAGTTTGCAGGTTCGCAATACATACTCTTTGCATTGTCAACCGTTGTGTTTTTTTATGGAGGCTTTCCATTTTTAAAAGGATTGGTTGACGAAGTAAAAGCAAAGAACCCCGGCATGATGTTTTTAATCGGCTTCGCCATAACAGTTGCTTACATCTACAGCGTTGCAATTGTGTTTGGGTTACAGGGCATGGATTTCTTTTGGGAATTGGCAACCCTTATACTAATCATGCTTTTGGGGCATTGGATAGAAATGAAATCTGTTGCAGGTGCATCAAAAGAATTAGAATTATTGGTGCAGTTAATGCCAGCCGATGCACACATGGTAATGCCTAACATGGTGCATGATGTAAAAACCGATACACTAAAAGAGAACGACATTATTTTAGTAAAACCAGGCGAAAAAGTGGCAGCCGATGGAATAATATTAGAAGGCGAAAGCTATCTGAACGAAAGTATGCTTACAGGTGAAAGCAAACCAGTACAAAAAGTAAAAGGCGATAAAGTAATTGCAGGTGCAATCAATGGCAACGGTTCTATAAAAGTTACCGTTTCCCATGCCACAAAAGACTCTTACTTATCACAGGTTATTAAATTGGTGGACGATGCACAAAAATCAAAATCACAAACGCAACTATTAGCAGACAAAGCAGCAAGATGGCTTACCATTATAGCATTGGTTACGGGCATTGCCACATTTTTATATTGGTATCTTACAGGGCAATCATTGGCTTTTGCAATGGAAAGGATGGTAACCGTAATTGTTATTTGCTGCCCTCATGCTTTGGGTTTGGCAGTACCATTGGTTGTTGCAAAATCAACAGCATTATCAGCTAAGAATGGTTTACTTATTAAAAATCGTACAGCGTTTGAAAATTCAAGAAAAATAACCACTATCGTTTTTGACAAGACAGGAACATTAACTGTAGGAAGATTTGAAGTGTCAAAAATTGTATCGCTGCAAAAAGAGTTCAATGAAAATGAAATCATTCGCCTTGCGTCTGCATTAGAACAAAAATCAGAACATCCTATTGCAACAGGCATTTTGCAAAAAGCAAAAGAACTATCGATCACCATTCCTGAAACGGAAAACTTTAATGCCATAACAGGCAAAGGAGTTGAAGCAACGGTTGAAGGCGAAAAAATATTGATAGTCAGTCCGGGATATTTAAAAGAAAATAATTTAGCAATTCCCGAAGGCTTTAATGCCAACGATACAGAAACGGTTGTGTTCGTAATCGTAAATAATGAGTTAGCAGGTTATATTGCTTTGTCAGATGAAATTCGTCCTGAAGCTGCCGAAGCAATAAAGACCTTGAAAGAAAATAATATCAAATCTATTTTACTTACCGGTGATAATAACAAAGTAGCAAAAAGTGTAAGCGATATTTTGGGTATGGATAGTTTTATTGCCGAAGTATTACCACATCAAAAATTAGAAAAGATAAAAGACCTGCAAAGCAATGGCGAATTCGTAGCTATGACAGGTGATGGCGTAAACGATTCACCAGCACTGGCAATTGCAGATGTTGGTATAGCAGTTGGCAGCGGTAGTGATATTGCAGCCGAAACCGCAGGTATTGTTTTAGTGAACAGTAACCCTAAGGATGTTGTAAATCTTATTTTATTTGGCAAAGCCACCTATCGTAAAATGATACAGAATTTAATTTGGGCTACGGGTTACAATGTAATCGCATTGCCTTTGGCAGCAGGTGTTTTGTACAAGCAAGGCATATTGTTAAGCCCAGCCGCAGGTGCGGTTTTAATGACGGTTAGCACAGTCGTAGTTGCAATCAATGCAAGTTTTTTAAAAGTAAAAAAATAAAATGAAAAAGATAACATTAATAATATTCATCGTTGCAACGTACACCTTTGCACAATCACAGGATATGAAAGGTATGGATATGAGTAAAAAAGAACAGGTTCAACAGGCAACTTATACTTGCTCGATGCATCCCGAAATCCACGCCACAAAACCAGGCAACTGCCCAAAGTGTGGTATGAAATTGATAAAAGAAAAGGCTAAAACGGTAAAGCAGTCATCAAACAAAAAAAATGATGAAATGCAGATGCCCCCAAAAGAGCAGCCGAAAAAGGTGGACAAAATGAACAATATGTCTATGCCAAAAGAAAAGCCTCAACCCGTAAAAAGAATTGTAAACACAAAACCTCCAAAAACAGTTCGATACGAATTATATGTAACAGATACACTAGTAAACTACGCAGGTAAAGAAAAGAGAGCTATTGCCGTAAATGGTCAAATACCTATGCCTGCACTCACTTTTACAGAAGGCGATACAGCCGAAATTGTCGTACATAATCAATTAAAAGAAAGTACATCACTGCATTGGCATGGTGTTTTTTTACCCAATAAAGAGGATGGTGTGCCTTGGCTTACACAAAAACCAATTAAGGCGGGCGATACTTATACCTATCGTTTTCCGATTATCCAACATGGCACGCACTGGTATCACTCACATTCTGGTTTGCAGGAGCAGATTGGTATGTATGGTAGTTTTGTAATGAAAAAGCGTGAGGATGATAAAACTTTTAGAGAAGGAATAGATGATTTGCCTACTGTACCCATCATTTTAAGCGAGTGGACAAACCTCAATCCCAATAACATTAATCGGATGTTACATAACGCCAATGATTGGGCGGCTATCAAAAAAAATGCTACACAATCTTACGCAGAAGCTATCAGAGAAGGTCATTTCAAAACAAAAGTAACTAACGAATGGAAACGTATGTTGGCAATGGATGTTAGCGATGTGTATTACGATAAAATATTAATCAACGGAAATAATGCTACCGACTTAAAAACAGTTGATGGCAAAACACTGAAAGCAGGCGATAAAGTGCGGTTGCGAATATCAAATGGGGGGGCATCTTCTTACTTTTGGTTGCGGTACGCCGGAGGTAAAATTACTGTAGTAGCCAATGATGGTAATGATGTAGAACCAGTAGAGGTCGATAGATTAATTATTGCAGTGTCCGAAACGTACGATATTGTTGTCACAATTCCTGAAGATGGTGTTGCTTATGAATTTTTAGCCACAACCGAAGACCGAACACAATCGGCTAGCTATTTTGTAGGCAATGGTATCAAGCAGTTAATATCGCCGCTCCCAAGATTGAAATATTTTGAGGGAATGAAAATGATGAACGATATGATGAAAATGAATGGGGATTTGGACGATATGGGAATGAAAATGAGCCTGAACCAAATGGATATGAATGTGGTAATGTATCCTGAGATTACTGGAGATGCTAAACCAAAAGAAGACCATAGTCAGCACAATATGAATATGGATAATGATCCCAATCGTTACAATGCAAATGCTTTGGGAGAAATCAAAACGCTAAATTATGCAATGTTACAATCTCCTTCCAATACGGAACTTCCTAAAGATGCTCCAGTAAAAGAATTGAAATTTACCCTTACAGGAAATATGAACCGTTATGTGTGGAGTATGGATAATAAAATACTTTCAGAAGTTGATAAAATACCTGTAAAAAAAGGAGAAATTCTACGAATTACCATTCATAATAACTCAATGATGCGACACCCGATGCACTTGCACGGCTTTGATTTTAGAGTTATTAATGGCAAAGGTGAAAAATCTCCCCTTAAAAATGTTTTAGATATAATGCCAATGGAAACTGACACTATTGAGTTTTTAGCAAACGAAGAAGGAGATTGGTTTTTCCACTGTCACATCCTTTATCATATGATGTCAGGAATGAACAGGGTATTTGCGGTTGACGATTATCAAAATCCAAATTTGCCTGACAAGAAACAAGCATATAATATGTTGCAAAGAGAAAGCAATATGCCTCATTTTATGGCACAAAATGATTTTGCGAGCAATGGGAATGATGGTGATGCAATGCTTCAGAACTCAAGATGGAGCTTAGGTACAGAATGGCGTTTAGGTTATAATGATATGCACGGCTATGAGATAGAAACTCATTTAGGAAGATATATTGGTAAAATGCAATGGTTTATGCCATTCATCGGTTTCGACTGGCGCTACCGTAAAATGGGTATGGATGAACACGAAACCAATTTATTTGGACAGAAAAATGAAAAAGATACACGTAGAGCCATTAGTTTAGGTTTTATGTACACTTTGCCAATGTTAGTGAACTTTCAGGCAGAAGTCTATCACGATGGAATTGTACGTCTTTCTTTAATGCGTGAAGATATTCCGATTACAAAAAGATTGAGAGCAGCTTTTATGGTCAACACCGATATGGAATATATGACAGAACTAAAATATATTATCAATAAAAATGTTGGCATTCGTACACATTATGATAGTGATATGGGATGGGGCGTAGGCTTATCTCTTAATTACTAAAATAAATTCAACAACCTGCTCGTGGTGTTGAAATAGTTATTAAGATTGATCTTGAATCTTTATAATATAATACAGATATGTACGCATATCTGTATTATTTTTATAAGCAATATTTTATGCAGGGACGCAACCTCTTTTCCTTTATGGAGCAAAATATAAAAGGAGATAACGTATGCTTGTATAATTAATATCTGGATCGGTTGTCTTTTTTCTATAATAATTTTATAATGAATTAATGGTATTGTAAAATTCAAAATTTCTTCAAAATTGAACCCCTAAAGTAGCAAAATGAAAATCTTTATTATTGAAGACGAGACAGAATTAGCAAAAAAGTATTGCAGAATATCTTTTGGAGAAATTAATCTGTGAATTTGCACTCACTTTCAGTGAAGAAATAGAGACGATAGAAACGTTCCATTATGATTGCGTACTCTTGGATATTATGCTCCACTGACCGCAATGGACTTGCTATTTTAGAAAATTGTAAAGGCAGAATAAACAAGATGGTGGTCATCATTATTTCAGCGAACAATGTTTTGAATGCTAGAAAATAAAGGATTATTTCTACCTCGTCTAATGTGCAGCAGATGGGGAACTAATTAAAATAGTTGATTATCTGGTGATTGCATAACATATACGAAAAAAATGTACCCATTATTTGGAAATTATTAAAAATGACCTATATTTGCACCAGTAAAAACGACGCTCTCTACATTGTTTTATAAAAGTGACCTATTCGGTGACCTATTAAACAAGAGAACAATATAAAGCTTATGGATAGGGCTTTTTTGAAAAAATAACAAGTCCCGTCCGGATCGCTTAATCCTACAACTGAGATTGTGGGATTTTTTATTTATATCACTTTTATTTTTTCTCTCGCTACATTAACTGTTAATGTTCTTTTTTTTACAGAAAATTTATTTTATATTCGTATTAATTTTTAAAAATTTATAATAATATGAAAAAAATTCTATTCTCTTGCCTTTTGGCAGCAGCGCCCGGATTATTCTTCGGGCAATCAGTTTACAGTGATGATTTTGAAGCAGCAACACTTGGAAACTTAGGAACGGATATTACTGGTGTTACGCCAGGACAAGGAGGTTGGTATATCAGCGCGGCGACAACTGCTCCTAATTCAGCAGCGAGTAATTTCCAAGTTCAGAACGACAATGTGACACACGGGAAGGTTCTTTCTATTCTGGGATCAAATAGTGCTGTCGGCACAAAACAGATCAACCAAAACAACAAGTTGGTTTCTGTTTGGGGCACTAGAACTCCTGGAAATGACATCCTTCAGTATGAATTTGATGTTTTTAGTGGAGCACCGTCAACTTCGCAGAATACTGCTAGGATTTATCTGTGGGATGCTTCGGCAGCCAACAAATGCGTCGTAGGTTTTGCCCTTAATATGGCCACAAAACAACATTCTTTAATTGCATACTCTGACCCTGTCAACATAAATGGGCAAACTGGCCAAGCGGTTGGAAATTGGGCTTACACGTTTAATACGGCCATAGCGGCCAACACTTGGTACAAAGTGGGGATTGCTTGGGACAGTGTTTCTGGAGAGATTTCCTATAAAATTATCAATGAGGCAACAAAAGAGGTTGTGATTGATCAATTCTATCAAGGTGCAGGAGCTGGTGCTACGCCAAATTTAGCAAATATTCAAGTCCAAGCGGTGCCCAATACTACTGTAACTGTTAATACAGTAGCTGCGGCTATCTTATTCGACAACATCAGATTAAAAGCCACCAATGTCGTTGATCTTTTAGCGGTAAATGACAATTTGACTCCTAAAACCGCTCTTTCTTTGTATCCAAACCCATTCACGGATGTTCTTAATATCTCCGATATAAAAGGCGTTAAATCCGTTTCTATTCACGATATGTCCGGAAGAGAAGTGAAAACCCTTGCGCCATCCACAGAACTCAATGTTACCAACTTGAAACAAGGCGTCTATATTGTTAATCTTAAAATGGAAGATGGAAGCGTAAAAACTTTCAAAGCGATCAAAAAATAATCTAAAAAATTGGTTATAATCAAGCCGGCCTCCTATTAAATAGGTCGGTTTTTTTGTTGCAATTGTTCAGAAGTTTTGGTGATTTTGATTGTAGTATTAATCAGACTTATAATTTTCAAATTTCTTGTAGTAAAGAAAAACATTACACTTAGATGAATTTTTGATAAAATAATGATTACATTTGTTTAAATGTTTTTAAATAATTAATAGATAGACCATTATGAAGAAATTTTTACTTGCAAGTTTTATAGCTTTTGCGATATTTGTGCACGCTCAGGTGGACGTAACTGCCACCGCAGGAACAGCCAGTGCAAATTACCTATCATTATTTGCGGCTTTTGACGCCATTAATTCGGGAATACACCAAGGTGACATAAAGGTAACGATCACAGCAAACACTAATGAACCTTCCACAGCACTCTTAAACATCAGTACTACTTACACTTCGGTTGTCATTAAGCCCTCAGTCCCCGTAACCGTAACTGGTGCAATAAATACAGGTTCCATAATAAAAATACTGGGATCAAATGTAACCATAGATGGTTCTGCTACTGTTGGCGGTACTACGAAGGATCTTACGGTTAAAAACACATCCACTTCAACACCGTATGTACTACTAATGGGTGCTAATGCCGCTGCCAAAACGCTTACCAATGTAACCATTAAGAACACAACTTTTGTGAATGGTACTAATTCGGCGGGTTATCCTGTTGTTTTGGCAAATGGAACTGGCGTTGCGGGAGGATTTTTCAGCAATATTACATTTCAAAATAATGAAGTACAAACTGGTATGGCAGGGATCTATGTGGTGGGAAAACCAGCTGGTAACAACGCCGGCCTTGTGATCACTGGTAACACTTTCACTACTGGGATTAGAAATTATGGGGCTTATTTGGAGGGTGTTAGTGGCGGTTCAACCGTAAGTAATAATACAATCACCGTAAGTAATAGCGATATTGGAACAAGTTCTAAGGTTAATTATCTCATTGGCGTTTATTTAGCAAATGCAACCAACAATGCAGACGTATATGGGAATACTATTACAGGATTTTCCAACTCCTCTACTAGCACGTATACGATTCCTCTGGGAGTTTATGTGAATACCGGCACATCGACTTCTTCGAAAGTACATGATAACACAATATCCAACTTTAGTACTCCGAGTGCTAACTCTTATTATGCAGGAGTCACTATTGCAGGAGCTACTTCTAACGTGAGCGTATATTCCAATAAAATAGCAGGTTTACAAAATACTATTTCTGCAAATGCAGGAGCTGGTATATGTTTATCATCTACAGCACCTGGTGCAAATGTGTTAGTATATAACAATTTTATTTCCGATATTAGTGGAACTGGAGTGACTGCTCAGCCGATGGGTATTTCAGTATATAATGCTGGCAGCGGATATAAAATTTATAATAATACGGTCAACCTCAGCACTTCAAATCCTGGTGAAGTTGGAACGTCGGCAGCCTTATATGTCCACTCGTTGGTTACCGCCGCAGGTGCAATAGATGCAAGAAATAATATTTTCGCTAATAATAAGACTTCAGGAGCGCGATATGCGATTTACTCAGGAGCACCTAAGACCGTGTTCAACAATCTTGATTATAACGATTATTATGCTTCAGGTACGGCATTGGGATATATTGCTGCAGCCGATAATACTACTTTAAATGATTTGCAAACAGGTTTTGGCGGAAATGAAAATTCTTTAAATGTAATGCCAACATTTGCTTCATCTACGGATTTGCACCTTACGGCCGTTAATACAGAATTAGATAACTTCGGAACGCCTTTAGCGGATGTCACAACGGATATTGATGGAGAAGCAAGAACTGCAACGCCGGATATGGGAGCTGATGAATTTAGTAGTGTAAGTTTGGCCGTTTCTGGTGCTAGCCGCGCAGGCATATCGCTATATCCTAATCCATTCACGGATGTTCTTAATATCTCTGACATAAAAGGAGTTAAATCCATCTCAGTAAGTGATATGTCTGGAAGACAATTGAGCAGGACTGCGGCAGTAAACCAGTTGAACTTATCTAATTTGAGACAAGGATTGTACATGATCAATCTTCAAATGAAAGACGGGAGCTTAAAATCGCTCAAAGCGATTAAAAAATAATACTTTAGAAGTAGATAATTAATAAAGCCCGCTCATTGGAGTGGGCTTTTTGTTTTCGATCATTGTAAAAGGCTTAAGGCAAATTATCTTCTGAGTATGCGAGCGCGCTGAAAACAATTTTGTAAGTTTGTCTTTCCAGAATTCATTTTTTGAACCAAATAAAAACGATTTTAATTTTTTGTGGTAATGTACTGAAAAATTGTTGGGAATATCATCGATCCAAATCAAAAAGAGAGTACTGAAACAACTCAGGTTTCCATCCTGGACAAATTCGGGAATGCAGTTTCTGTAACTACAACGCTGAACGGATTGTACGGAAGCAAAACTGTAGTTTCCGGAGCCGGTTTCTTCCTTAATAACGAAATGGATGATTTCTCCATAAAACCAGGTGTTCCAAATATGTTCGGCGCAGTCGGTGGTGAAGCAAACAAAATTGAACCCGGAAAAAGGATGCTCTCATCTATGACGCCAACTTTGGTTTTGAAAGACAACAAAGTAAAGATTGTGGTTGGAACTCCAGGCGGAACTACAATCCCAACCTCAGTTTTCCAGGCAATCGTAAATGTGATAGATTTTAAACAGAATGCCAACTTCTCTGTCAACACTCCGAAGTTCCATCACCAATGGTTGCCTGAAGTGGTACTAACCGAAAACAACTTTCCGGAAACAACCATCAAATCTCTGGAAACAATGAATTATAAAATCGAAAGAATCCCCCAA
The DNA here is from genome assembly GCA_022013695.1 of Weeksellaceae bacterium. GTDB lineage: Bacteria > Bacteroidota > Bacteroidia > Flavobacteriales > Weeksellaceae > Epilithonimonas. The sequence goes on along the minus strand of JAKLPS010000022.1, from coordinate 19,490 downwards.
ATTGGAAGAACAGAAATGATATTGGTGGATGAAAATAAAACGGTTCACGCCATTGCGGATGGAAGGGGGGATGATTAAGTGGGAGTGGAATAGCTTTTCGAAATTAGTATTTTCATCAATAAACAAAAGGCTTCCAAATCTGGAAGCCTTTCTCATTTATTTTAAAATCTGAATTATCTCGCAATATTCACAGATCTAGTTTCTCTAATTACTGTTACCCTTACTTGTCCCGGATAAGTCAACTCATTCTGGATTTTTTCAGAGATGTCATACGAAAGCTGATGAGCATTTTCATCGTTCACTTTTCCGCTTTCTACCATCACACGAAGTTCTCTTCCCGCTTGGATCGCATAAGCGCTGGAAACGCCGTCAAAACTCAAAGCAGCTGCTTCAAGATCTTTCAGCCTTTGGATATAAGATTCCAAAACCTGTCTTCTGGCGCCCGGTCTTGCGCCGGAAATTGCATCGGCAACCTGGATGATTGGTGATAGGAGAGAAGTCATTTCGATTTCGTCGTGGTGAGCACCAATGGCGTTGATCACTTCGGCATTCTCGCCATATTTTTCTGCCCACTGCATTCCAAGAAGGGCGTGCGGCAATTCGGATTCCTGCTCAGGAACTTTCCCGATATCGTGTAATAAACCGGCTCTTTTTGCTAATTTTACATTCAGTCCCAGTTCTGCGGCCATCGTTGCAGCGATGTTTGCCACTTCTCGGGAGTGTTGAAGAAGGTTTTGGCCATACGAAGAACGGAACTTCATCCGACCGATTACTTTCACCAGTTCTGGATGCAGCCCGTGGATTCCAAGATCGATGATGGTTCTTTTACCAACTTCGATGATTTCTTCCTCAATCTGTTTTCTTGTTTTTTCTACCACTTCCTCGATTCTCGCTGGGTGGATTCTGCCGTCTGTAACCAATCTGTGGAGGGACAATCTTGCGATCTCTCGGCGCACAGGATCAAAACAAGACAGAAGAATAGCTTCCGGGGTATCATCTACAATGATTTCTACGCCAGTGGCCGCTTCTAAGGCGCGGATATTTCTACCTTCTCGCCCAATGATTCTGCCCTTGATTTCGTCTGACTCGATATTAAAAACAGATACTGAGTTTTCTACCGCTTGCTCAGTTCCAATTCTTTGGATGGTCTGGATAACGATTTTTCTGGCTTCACTTTTTGCATTTAGCTGCGCCTCTTCCATAATACTTTGAACGTGCGCTGACGCTTTGCTTTTAGCTTCAGCTTTCAAAGATTCTACCAATTCGTTTTTCGCTTCTTCGGCAGAATAGTTGGCTATTTTTTCCAACATTTCTACTTTTTGGTTGGTTGCAGCTTCCAGATCGTGTTGCTTTTTCTGCACCACTTCTAGTTTTTTGTCATATTCCGCCAACTGCCGTTCGAGATCTTTTTCAAGTTTTCCAGTTTTGCTAAGCTCGTCATTGAGTTTGTTTTCCTTGTCTTTGGTTCGCTTTTCCGCTTCCTGCATTTTTCTTTCTCTAGACTGGATGTCGGCGTCGTGTTGGGATTTCAGCTCCAGAAATTTCTCTTTGGCCTGTAAGTGTTTTTCTTTTTTTACAGCTTCGGATTGCACATTGGCTTTTTCTATAATGTTTTCGGCTGTCTTCTTCGCATCTTCTACAACGTATTGCGCTTTTGAATTTAGAGAACTCTTTCCGATGAAAAGTCCGGCTACCGCTCCGATGATAAGTGCGACGACACCAATGATAATGGTAATTGTGTCCATAAATTTATATATATGTTGAGTTTATTTTATTTTTAAAGTACATTGTAAAAGTACTATGTATAAAGACTTTTCATGCCTTTGCTTTCTATTTATCCTTTTGATTTATAACTCAATACTTTTTACATTTTACTTTGTATATCGTACATAAAAAAACCTACAACAGTTCAGTTATAGAGTAAACTCCATAAAAACACGATTTGAACTGATTTTCACGCTCTGTAATCTGCGCAAGGCAGCACGCCATCGAATGAACTTTCGTCCGGTAATTTTTAATTGTTGAGTTTACTTCTTTGTGTTAGAACTGTTGTAGGAAGCTTGTCGTCAGAAAAATTTTATTTTTCCAATTGTTCAAGGAGTGCATTGATCTTCATCACGCGCTCGTTTGTATTTTTAAGATTTTTCTCATTATTTAAAGAATAAACTTCTGCATTGGTCCCAAGTTTCAACACGCACATGGCAAGCGCATCTTGCTTGTCTCGCACATCGAAACTGGCTTCGAAGTCTTTTATCAAACTTTCTATCTGCTTGCCCACTTTTCGCAACGTTTCTTCCTCGGCTGCGGGCACATTGAGCGGATAATTTCTTCCGGCAATATTGATTGTTATTCTTCTGAAATCCATCGTTATAAGCCGGTGTTTTGTAATTCGGAAACGCACATATCTATTTCTTTTACCAATCTGTTGATATGATTTTTCATCAGTCGGTTGTGTTCTGCGTTTCCGGATACTGCGGAATAAAGTTTTAATTCTTTGTTTTCTTCTCCTAACCTCTGGTTTCTGCGTTTTTCCTCGGCATACTCTTCTCGCAATTTTCTTAGCTCCGCGGCCGTTTCTGCGTGGTTTTCCGAAAGATTCTTAAACTTCTTATATAGATGGAGAATCTTTTTTTCCAAAACAGAAAAGTTGTTTTCTAATTCGCTTAGCATTACCAGAATTAAATTCTAACTTTTACAAAAATAAGAAAAATTAATGATGATTTAACACGATATTTCTCTTTTGTGAGCAAGACTTCCTTTCTGTTTGATTTATAGTGATTTAGGAGCCGATTTTTTTTAATAATTTCATCGCTCTAAATCTTTGAAAGATATACAATGTGAATCTATATAATAACAAATAGCCTCCCAAATAGCTCAATTTATATGCTATTCAAATTTAAGGACCAGCATCAAGGCTCTAGTTTGCATAGTGGAAATGGCTGGGGTCCAGTACGGCGGCGTAGTTTCGTTATCCTGCACCAGCTCATTATTGGTAAAGAATGTGCCGCGAACAGCCGGCGTCAGTTTGAACCTGCTGAAATAGAACTGAATCCCGATCTCGGCACTCCACCCGAAATTGTGCGTCGTGGTGCGGAAAATATTCTGTTGATTGTCGTCTGTAGCAGTTTCGTTGGATTGCAAATTAATCAGATAATTGATGCCCGCCGCCGCATAAGGCCGCGAGTTGTACCAGCGGTCGCCGTGGATCTCGAGGAGCAGCGGGATGTCTATATAAGTAGATTTTACAATTTTTTTGGAATCTACATCCGTAAATTCTGGCAGCGGCGTAAAGGGCAGGTTGTAGTTGGTTCCTCCGGCATATTGATTCACGTGGTCGTAGGTATTGAAGGTCAAATCGCGCTGTACGAAGTGCAAACCGGGCTCCAGCCGAAGATCCAAGTATTCATTCAGCCTCATTTTGCCGATCAATCCGGCTCCGAAACTGTAGGTGGCTTTGGATTCCACCAGATTTCTATCGCCATCCATCCCAAAAACTGGGCTGAGATTCATTTTATAATCAAAATTGTTGGCAGCGAGATAGAATCCGTAACTGAATTTTTTCAGGTCAAAGTCTTCCAAGTTGTCCTGCCGATCTTTGGTTCTGAAAAGATTATTGAAAGTCTGGCCTTCCAAGTGGCTGCTCAGAAGTACTGCAAATGATAAAATTTTGATAAGTCGCTGCTTCATTCTATTTTGTAGCTTTATAAATGGTGGCTATTCCTAAACTTAGTTTTTTATATTCTACTGCCCTGAAACCGGTGTCCAGAAGAATCGTTTTCATTTTTTCGCCAAACGGAAATGCGTTTACAGAATCCGGAAGGTAGGTGTAAGCCCTGTTGTCTTTGGAAACCAAGCGCCCGATGGCCGGCAAAATATTCTTAAAATAAAACATATAAAACGGTCCCAAAAATCCTTCAACTTTAGAGAACTCTAAGATATAAATACTTTTGCCTTCCTTCACAACTCTGCGCAATTCGGTCAATCCTTTATCTAAATTTTCAAAATTGCGCACTCCAAATGCAACGGTAACGCCATCGAATTTATTGTCTTCAAAAGGAAGTTGTTCCGCATCGCCTTTTTGCATAGAGATTCTGCCGTCTAGCTTCTGTTTTCGGATTTTCTCGATTCCCACGTTCAGCATCTGCTGGGAAAGGTCCAAGCCTACGACATCCGCATCGGTTCCTTTTTGCACGGCAATCGCCAGATCGCCCGTTCCAGTAGCAACATCCAATACCAATTTTGGCTGGTCTTTTCTCAGTATTTCCACTAGTTTATTTCGCCAAAGCACGTCTATTTTCATAGAAAGCATGTGGTTCAAAAGGTCATATTTCGGCGCAATATTGTCAAACATATCTTCGACCTGGCTTTTCTTGCTATATTCCGAGTTGTATGGCGTGATGGTGTTGTGATCCATTTTTATTGCTAATAATTGATAAATAATTTTGCTTTTTTGATCATCTAATTCTTTGATAGCTCCATCTACTGAAATTTATAGTAGCTGTTGTAATAATTGATAAAATCCTGTTTTCGGAAGATCTTCGGTCTGCTTTCTACTTTTGCAACGTTTTTGATGACGCGGTCATATTCCTCATCCAAGTTGTAGTAGAAATCCTCGGTGTAGAGTTTATTAATTTTCTGCACATCGCCGAGATAATGTTTCTTATCGATCTCGATGCCAGGTTTTGCAGCGATTAGCGAATCTTTGTTCAAGCCATATCCGTAATATTGGGTATTGACAAAATAATCCTGTCCGGTGATGTTCAGCAAGCCTCGTGGTTTTTGCACGTAGAACGTAGAATCATAAATCATTTTTTTGCTACGATCAAAGACCTTGATGCTATTTTTTCCTTTTTTAAGATCAACTTTCAGATACTGACCCGCAGAAAGTACGTTCTCCGCATCATTATTGATCGTGAAATAGAAGGTTTCCGGCGTCGGATTGTCCACCAAATAGTAATTTCGCTTAGCCAAAAACAAAAAGTAAATCGCAAAGGCGAGAATCATTGCCAAGACAGAGAAAATCAAACCTTTGGTGGAGGCGCTCAGATTTTTCATGGATTTAATCAAATTAAGGATGCGAATTTACGAATTTTTTTTTGAGCGTCGATTTTAAAAATTCTGAGATTAATCCAGACTTTGATTGTGGAAAAACAAAATCTTACCATCTCTAAGATTTTCAGTTTTTTCCGGTTTAAAATTGAAATGGGGCGCTTTTGTTCCATTTTCAAGATTCAGGTGTGGATTTTGAAAAATGACTGCTTCATCCCAGATGTTTTCATCGATGAATTGCTGCAAACTAAAGCTTCCACCTTCCACAATGACCGATTGAATCTGCAATTCGTACAATTTTTTTAAAATTTGATCTAATGAATTTTTTCTTTCTATTTTAAAAAACATAAGATGATTTTCTTCGCTATTTTTGATGGAGTTGAAGACAATTGTTTCCGATTCTTCATTATAAATATGAAAACTCTCCGGAACTTCCAGCTTAAAATCTATTAAAATTCTAATGGGATTTCTCCCTCGGACTTCCCTCACCGTCAAACTTGGATTGTCGTGCAACGCAGTATTTTTCCCTACCAAAATGGCGTGTTCCTCACTTCTCATTTGATGTACAAATTGTCTGGAAAGTGAGTTGCTGATTGGCGTCGGTTGGAAATCCCTGTCCAGAAAACCATCCGCCGATTCTGCCCATTTCAGAAGAAGGAAAGGTCTTTTCTTGTCGTGATAGCAGAAAAATCTTTTGTTGAGGTCTTTGCACTCATCTTCTAAAATTCCCGAAACCACTTCAATTCCCGCGTCTTCAATTATTTTTTTGCCCTTGCCGTTTACTTTCTCGTGGCTGTCCATTGCGCCAATCACGACTTTTTTGAAACCAAGTTCCACGATTTTCAAAGCGCAAGGCGGCGTTTTCCCAAAATGGGCGCAAGGTTCCAATGAGACGTAAATGGTAGAATCAGAAATTAGATGTTGATCTTCCTTTTTTATCGAACTAATAGCGTTGATTTCTGCGTGAGGTTCGCCTGCTTTTTTATGAAATCCTTCGCCGATGATTCTGTCACGATGCACAATTACGGACCCGACCAAAGGATTCGGGTATGTGTTGCCTAAAGCCTTCTGCGCCAATTCGATACATCGCCGGATGTAAAATTCGTCGTTCATCATTATCCAACAGTTATCATCTGAAATTTGCTAAGACTATTTCTTTGGTTCAACCGCCGTTGGCTTATAAGTGACGGGCGGAACCGGCGTGGTGATGATGGCTTCCATCAGTTGGCTTCGCTGTTTAGACAAGGCTTTTGTAGCATATTTCAAATCGCCTGCAATTCTTTTGGAGAAAGAAAAGATGACAAAAGATTTTTTGCCGCCGGCGTCGTAACTTTTGAAACGATCCATATTGTACTCTGCGTAAGGTTCGGCATCTTTTGAAACCACAGTCACGAGATAATCTACCACGATTTCTTTGCCGTCGGGGCTTTCCGTCACATTTACGAACGAATATTTGTCCTTAGTCGCCTCTTTTCTCTTTTCTACATATTCCACTTTTTGTTTTACGGCTGTCTCCAACGGGATTTCTTTGTCGAAATACGAAATATTGATGAGCTCCTTGTAATTATTGAAATCATCATCTCTCATTATATATTGCTGCTGCGCCCAAGTGGGAGAGTTTTGCTTGCTCCAGGTCAGGAGGTATTCATTATTATTGAAGGTTAGCGGTCCGGGAATATTGAGCCGGTCGATAACTGCCGCAGGAGCAGCAGCCGTTGCTTCGTCCGTTTTGGTTTCCTGAGAATGAAAGGCAGAAGCGAAAGCGAAAAGACTAAAAGCAGAAAGTAGAATTTTAGTTTTCATAGATGGTTTTTTGATGTCTTAAATCTTGTGTTTTGTTTTGTGAGGCTTATTTCAAATCTTCGGGAATTTCACATATTGGGATCGGATTCATCTTGTGCTGCGTGGCATTGTGGAATTTCAGATAGATTTCCAGCACCTCTTTTGGTCTTCCGTCGAAATCTGCCGGGGTTTTCCCTTTTTTTTGCTGTTCCATTGCCCATTCGAGTTCGGGATAGCTGGCACCGATTTGGTCTTCATCCGTTTTGTCGGCATCCCAAAGCCCATCTGTAGGAGCAGCTTTTTGAATGCTTTCCAAGATGTTAAGTTCTTTGGCAATTTCGTAAATCTGAGTCTTGTACAGATCGGCAATAGGCGAGATGTCTACGCCGCCATCGCCGTATTTGGTGTAGAAGCCTATTCCGAAATCTTCCACTTTATTTCCGGTTCCTGTAACCAAAAGTCCATTGAGCTGTCCATAATAATAAAGCGTTACCATTCGGAAACGCGATCTGGTATTGGCAAGCGCCAGATTTTTGCTCCAGGCGCCTTCCTTATAATCATCCACCACTTTTTCAAAACTTTCGAAAACGGGTGTGAGATCCACAGTGAAACCTTCGACATTCGGGAAATTAGCTTTCAAAAAATCGATGTGATCCTGCGCTCTGTCCACCTGATCCGCTTTTTGGCGGATGGGCATCTCCAAAACCAAGGTTTTAAGCCCTGTTTTTGCAGCCAAAGTAGAAACCACGGCAGAATCTATCCCTCCGGAAACGCCTATTATGAAGCCGTTTACTTTTGCGTTGCTTGCATAATCCTTTAGCCAGTTGACGATGTGATTTATAACTTTCTGTGTCTGCATAATTTTTATTTTAAAATCCTTGATTCAAAATTTAAAGCAGTATTTTTGCTTTTCGAAAATCTTAATGTAAAAATAATGAAGTTTTTCCGATCTATCTCTTTTTCGGCTATAATTGTTTTTAGTTTATTCGCTTGCAAAAAGGAAAATAAAAATCAATGGGACGTCGAGATCAAGAATCCTGTCAGGAAAGTGCAGATCACCGATTTGTCCGGCGAGTTCTACAATTCTTCGGTCAATTTGGAAGATTTCAAAAAAAAATATCCGTGGTTTCAGGGCTCGGTTTCTGACGAAGATTACGGCGATCGGCGAAAAGACACGATGGAAATCCGCATTTACAAAGAAGCGATTTCTAAGATCCATCAGCGGAAGCTGCAAAAAGATTTGACCGATCTTTTCTCGCATATCAAAAATTATTTTCCGAAATTTCAGCCGCCTCACGTCTATCTCTATTCATCTGTGGTAGATCCGCCCAGCGTTGTCGATCCTATTTTTTTGAGGGAAGACCGCAATATGCTTTTTGTGGATATCACAGGATTTCTGGGCGAGGGGAATCATAATTATAAAAGTCTCGATCTTTATTTCCAAAAATCGATGAACCCGGAAAATATGGTTCCGAAAATTTCCGCTTTTTATGCAGCGAGATTGGTTCCTCTTCGGCCGGATCAGCAGAAGTTTCTCGACCAAATGGTTTATCAGGGCAAAATTCAAATTTTGCAAGATGCGTTTTTGCCAAATGTTGCAGATCATTTGAAAATCAATTATTCCAAAGCGCAATACGATTGGGCGGTTGCGAATGAAGCCAATATTTGGAATTATTTCGTGGAGAATGATTTGCTTTTCAGTTCAGATCCCGATCTTGCCGAGCGATTCATCACGCCGGGGCCTTTCTCCAAATTTTATACAGAAGTGGATCGGGAAAGTTCGCCGCAGATTGCAATCTGGACAGGCTGGCAGATTTGCAAGCATTATTTGAAAGCCCATCCTGAAGAAAAATTGCAGGTTTTTTTGAAGAAAAATGCCACAGAAATTTTCAACGGATCGGGTTACAGACCGAAGTAATCATTAATGGCAATGATAAATTATTAATTATTTTTATTCAATCCATATTTTTCAATTTTTTAATCATTTAATCTGAATATAAGCAAATGCGTAAAACAAAAATCACAGTAGATATAGAGTTGGACGACAATCACGTTCCCGAAAAAATGACTTGGAATGCCGAAGATGGCGGCGTGGAAAATCAGGAAACCAAAGCCGTGATGATCTCCGTCTGGGACGAGAAAACCTCCGAAGCTTTGAGAATCGATCTTTGGACCAAAGATATGCCCGTAGATCATATGAAGCGCTTTTATCATCAGATTATCATCTCTCTCGGGCAGACTTATCTGCGCGCAACCGGCGAAGAAGATGTTTCTCAGTGGCTGGAAGAAGTGGCTGAGGATTTCGCAGTGAAATCGGCAATAAAAATGTAGAAAATCAAGGTAGTAATTTAAAGTCTAACAATGTAACAATCATTGATAGACTGATAAACTGGTCCATTAATAAATTAATATTATGAAATTCAATACAAAAGTTATTCACGGCGGACAACAGCACGAGCCGGCAACCGGCGCAGTCAATGTTCCCATATTTTTAACCTCAACATTTGCACAGAAAAGCCCCGGACAATTGATTTCCGGTTACGAATATTCAAGGGGCGCAAATCCCACAAGACAGGCTTTGGAAGACAGTTTGGCAAGCATCGAAAACGGCGCGAGAGGTTTGGCTTTCGGTTCCGGTTTGGCGGCGATCGATTGTGTTTTGAAATTGCTAAATCCCGGCGACGAAGTCATCGCAGTAGACGATCTTTACGGCGGTTCTTACCGAATGTTCACCCGATTATTCGAGAAATACCAACTGAAATTTACGTTCATCGGTTTTGATAATGTGGAACAGTTGGAAAATGTCATTAGCGATAAAACAAAACTAATCTGGCTGGAAACGCCGACCAATCCTTTGATGAAACTCGTGGACATCAAAATGGTCGCTGAAACCGTAAAAGGAAAAGATATTCTGGTGGCTGTAGATAACACATTTGCAACACCTTACATTCAAAAACCTTTGGATCTTGGCGCTGATATTGTGATGCATTCCGCTACAAAATATCTGGGCGGTCATTCCGACGTTATCGCCGGAGCACTGATTGCCAAAGACGCAGAATTGGGAGAGAAACTGCATTTCATCCAGTTTGCGAGCGGTGGTATTTTGGGACCTCACGATTCTTATTTGGTTTTGAGAGGCATCAAAACTTTGTCCCTCAGAATGCAGAGACATTCGGACAACGGTTTCGAGATTGCAAAATATTTGGAGAACCATTCTTTAGTCGAGAAAGTGTATTATCCGGGACTGTCGTCTCATCCGCAATACGATTTGGCCACGCTACAAATGGCGGATTTTGGCGGAATGGTTTCTTTCACTTTCAAATCGGGGAAGAAAGAAGACGCCATAAAATTTTTGGAAAATATCAAAATTTTCACGCTCGCAGAATCACTTGGCGGCGTAGAATCTTTGGCAAACCTTCCGGCTTTGATGACGCACGCATCCATCCCGGAAGAGAAAAGAGCAGCGTTGGGAATCACCGATGATTTGGTAAGATTAAGCGTCGGGATCGAAGATGCAGAAGATCTCATTGCAGATCTGGAACAGGCTTTTAATTCCATTGGCTAAATTGTAAAATAGTGCATTTGTAAAATTGTTCAAAAAGGGTTGATTAAGCAGTTTAACAATTTACAAATCAACATTTTAATAATAAAAAAATGATTTTTCGGGATGCTACTTTAGATGACCTTCCAAAAATCGTAGAAATCTACAATTCTACGGTTGCGTCGAGGCTGGTTACGGCGGATCTGGAGCCTATTTCGGTCCAAAGTAAAGTCGAGTGGTTTCACCGGCACAACACTGCGACGAGACCGCTCTGGATGGTGGAAGAGGGTCAAAAAAAACCGATGGGCTGGGTTAGTTTTCAGGATTTCTACGGCCGGCCGGCTTATCAGAAAACCGCTGAGATCAGCATTTACATCGATGAAAAATTTCGTGGAAAAGGTTTTGGTCAGGAAGTCCTAAAATCAGCTCTAGAAAAATGTCCCGATTTGGGAATTGAAAATCTGCTGGCGTTTATCTTCGCCCACAATCTCCCAAGTCTTAATTTGTTTGAAAAATTTGGCTTTGAACTTTGGGGCAATCTCAAAAATATTGCCGAACTCGATGGCGAAAAACAAAGTCTTGTCATCTTGGGCAAATCATTATTATAATCTATTTTTGATTGTTTAAATTTTGTAAATGAAAATAGCATTCCTCGGTCCCGAAGCTTCTTTTACGCAGCGTGCTGCAACGCAATTGTTCCCAAATGAAGAACTATTTCCTAAGGTCAATATTTTGGATTGCTTTTTGTCAGTTCAGAACGATGAGGTGGACAAGGCGGTTGTTCCGTTGGAAAACTCGATAGAAGGGACGGTTTCTATGACCTTGGATTATCTGTATCAAACGCCGGAAATTAAGATTGAAGCGGAAGCCATAATGCCAATCGCGCATCATCTGATGATTCATCCAGGTCAGGAAAATGAAGATTCTATCGAGAAAATCTATTCTCATCCGCAGGCTTTAGCTCAGAGTTTTCATTCTCTTAATAAAAATTATCCCGACGTTCCGAAACAGGAATTCGCTTCCACAGCTGCGGCTGCAAAACGTGTTTCCGAAAATCCGGAGCGGAAAATTGCGGCTGTTGCGAATAAATTTGCTGCCGAATTATACGGTTTGAAGATCCTTAATGAAAACATTCACGATGTGGAGGAGAATCACACCAGATTCATCATCATTTCCAAAACCGAAAATTCTTACGAGAATCATCTGGAAAGTATCGGTAAGAAAACAGCAATGCTCATCACTTTACCACAAGATCACGCCGGAGGATTGCATCAGGTTTTATCGGTTTTTGCGTGGCGAAATATGAACCTTAGCAAAATAGAATCCCGAACGCTGAAAACCAAATTGGGAAATTATTTCTTCTTCGTGACCGTTGTTGGTGGTTGGGATGATGTGCTTTACATTAATTCTGTTGATGAACTGAAGGCAATTGGTGCAGATGTGAAGTTTTTGGGGAATTATAAGGAGTTTTTGTTGGAAGGATAAAAACAATCATAACATCGAAACTTCCCTTTGAATATTTTCTCGCGCAATCCTCTCATATTTCTCTTTAAAATAATCCGTTTTGAAAATCTCTTCGAATTCAAGAAAATAAGTTAGAACCTTTTTTCTACCAGGTTTATAAAGAAAATCTGGATAGATTGAATATTCCTCTCTGATTTGTTGAACATAATTTTCATAAACTTTCCAATCTTTCCCAAGAATGGCTAAATCGGCATCCAGTAGAAAATTGGTGTCAGAATCATCATTTGTTTTGTGGGATTTTGTAGCAAGAATTTGATTGTAGATATTGCTTATTCTGTCATCAGAAATATCCAGTTTTTCCAGACTTATTTTTGCTTTTTCTGCACTTTTTTCCTCGTTTTCTTTCGAAGTCGCTTTATAAATAATATCGTGATAGAAGACTGAAAATATCAAAGCGTCATAATCTAAGATTTCTTCTTTCACATTTTCCAATTCCCAAATCATATTTTCAAGATGAGTGAGATTATGATATTTTCTGCTTTTCTGGGAATATGATTTCTCAATTTCTTGCCAATAATCAATTTTCAGTTTTTCTTTGTCAGAATACTTTGAGATTAGATTTGAGAAGATAGATTTGAGCTTCATCTATGAAGATTTGATTATTTCTTTTTTAAAATTACAATCGGACGAAATTCAATATTCTTACAAGCTCTACATTTATAATTATATTTCTCATATTCTCCAAATTTTGTCCTGTAAGTTTTGAAGCCGTTTTGTCTAATTTGTAAATCCGAATGACACCAAACTATAGGTAAATCTAAAGGTGTGTGAAACCAGTCAATTCTTGATTTTTCTGATAACTCAAAATTACCATTGATGTCAGTTTTTACTGTTTGAGAAATATAGTCTTCATATTCATGATAACCGTGTTCTTTATTTATTGTCTCGTTTTCTTGGATGCTGCTGACTGTAGCATTTGGAATTGGTTCATTGTTTTCATCAAAAATTTTTCCAATTACTCGAGGTTCGTAGACTACTTTTGTTGGATGTATAAATAATGCGATTACAAAAACTGAGAATATTATTAAGATGATTTTGTATATCCTTCTCATACGAATTGAAAATTATACTTTTTTCTTATTAATAAAAAAATAAACCGGCAATCCAATCAATATCAATCCTAATCCCGGCCAGGTATATTGAGGTTTATAGATGAATAAAAGAACACAAAAAACGGTTCCAATCACCAAGTATAAAATCGGAGTGAAAGGATAAAGGAACGTTTGGTAACCTCTTTCCATTTCAGGTTTTTTGATTCTAAGATAGATGACACCAAATACTGTAATCATATAGAAAAGAACGATTACAAAAGAAATCATATCGAGAAGATCGCCGTATTGTCCGCTCAGGCAAAGCAAACTTGCCCAGAATCCCTGCATCCAAAGTGAATTTTCAGGAACACCATTTTTGTTATTTTCAATGGCAGGTTTCAGGAATAAACCGTCTTTTGCCATCGTCTGGAAAACCCTTGCGCCTGCCAGAACAATGCCGTTTACGCAGCCAAAAGTAGAGATCATTACCAAAACGGCAATGATGATCGTGCCTGCATTTCCAAACATTTTTTCAGCCGCCGCAACCGCAACTCTGTCATTCGCTGCGAAAGCGATAGAATCTCTGTCAAGCGCATTCAGGTAAACAAAATTGACCAAAAGATAAAGCAGCATTACCGCCGAAGTTCCTAGAATCATAGCTTTCACGACATTCTTTTTAGGATTCTCGATCTCGCCGGAAATGAAAGTCACATTCTCCCAGGCGACAGAACTGAAAACGGAACCCACCATCGCGGCGGCGATGCCCCCAAGAAGCGTTGCGCCGGAAATCCTTGTCCATTCCGTTTGTTTCAGATTCTGAAAAGCATCCCAACCGAAACTCATATTAGAGCTCCAATTGGATTTGTCGATCAAAATGAAACCTAAAATAATCAATCCAAGGAGCGCAATGATCTTTGAGGAAGTAAAAATATTCTGTAAGATTTTCCCGAACTGTACGCCTTTCGTATTCACAAAAGTGAGGAAAAGAATCACGACGATTGCCAAAATCTGAATCCAGGTAATTTTAAATTCGCCACTTTGGAAGATTGGCGCGGCGTCATTTAGCGAAGGAATGAGATAGGCCGTAAACTTACCGAAAGCGACGGCCACAGCCGCGATCGTCCCGGTTTGGATCACGGTAAACATTCCCCAACCGTAGAGAAATCCCATCATTTTCCCGAAAATCTCCGTGATGTAAGTATATTGTCCGCCCGCTTTTGGGAACATTGCCGAGAGTTCGCCGTAGCTGATTGCGGCTGCGACGGTCATCACGGCGGTGATCAGCCAGACCACGATGAGCCAATATCCGGATCCGAGATTTCGCATAATATCGGCACTCACGATAAAAATTCCGCTCCCGATCATCGATCCCATCACGATCATCACCGCGTCCCAAAGCTTGAGTTTCTTTTCCATAGTTTTTTTATTCTTCGTCAAATATAAAAAACATCTTTTGCATTATGATGACAATGACTGAATGAAAATCTATATTTTTGGAAATTTGTTGAAGTTTATTTTTTTCGGGTCTTTTCGCAATTTTCTATAAAAATTAAGATTCTATTAAGCATTGGATCAGGACTTGTAATTGTGCCAAGAAAAAGCTAATTTTGCAACTTCAATTGACCAAATATGGAATTAGAATACAAAGAACATCTCAGCCCAATGCTGAAAGGCGGTATTAAGAATTATCTGATCGATATCGATGGTACCATTACAGAAGATGTTCCTAATGAAGAGCCCGAAAGAATGGTGACTTGCGAGCCTTTTCCGGACGCATTGGAAACCATCAACAAATGGTATGACGAGGGTCACCAAATCTGTTTTTTCAGTTCCCGAACCGAAGACCTAAGAGAAATCACAGAAACTTGGCTCAAAAAGCACGGTTTCAAATATCACAGCGTGCTGCTTGGGAAACCGCGAGGCGGCAACTATCACTGGATCGATAATCACCTTGTAAAAGCAACACGATACAAAGGAAAATTCACAGATATGGTCGAGAAACAAGTGACGATAGAAGTTTTCCGCGATTAATAATATCATTCAAATCAAAAATTCCCAACCTTATGTCTTCGGGAATTTTTCATTGGATCACCAAAATCCTAGCCCTGATAGCAGCGGCATCCTTTTTATTATTTTTGGTTCTCCCCGCAGGGAGTTAGAGGGCGAAAAATAATAAAAAGATAGAGCGGATAGCAGGATTAAGCTCCTAAATAATTAACGAACAGAAATATCCTCTTTAAAAAATATTATTTTACAAAAATGAAAGTACTTGCAAATGACGGCTTGACACAGTCCGGAATAGATGCGCTGAAAGAAAACGGCTTCGAAGTCATCACCGACAAAGTGGCTCAGGAAAATCTGATCACTTACATCAATGAAAACGAAATAACGGTTTTGCTGGTAAGAAGTGCGACGAAAGTGACCAAAGAAATGGTGGATAAATGCCCCAGTTTGCAAATCATCGGAAGAGGTGGTGTGGGGATGGACAACATCGAGGTGGCATACGCCCGAGAAAAGGGAAAACACGTGATCAATACGCCGGCCGCCTCGTCGGAATCGGTTGCAGAATTGGTTTTTGCGCACCTTTTCTCCGGTTGCAGATTTCTTCAGGACTCCAACAGACAAATGCCTGTAAAAGGACACACCGAGTTTGCGACGCTTAAGAAAAAGTATGAAGCAGGCACCGAACTGCGAGGCAAAACCATCGGGATCATCGGGATCGGGAGGATAGGGCAGGAGGTGGCCAGGATTGCGCTGGGACTGGGAATGAAAGTCATCGCCTCGGATACCAGAATCGGGAAAGCCAGCGTGCGCGTCGATTTCTACAACCAGCAATACATCAACGTCGAAATAGAAACCGAACCTTTGGACGAGCTGATCCAGCATTCCGATTTTGTTACGCTCCACGTGCCAGCCCAGGATGGACCTCTCATCGGAAAAGTGGAGTTGGAGAAAATGAAAAGCGGTGCCGGCATCGTAAACTGCGCCAGAGGTGGCGTGATAGACGAAGATGCCTTGATCGAAGCGCTCGACAGTGGCAAATTGTCGTTCGCAGGATTAGATGTTTTTGATAACGAACCAACGCCTTCCGAGAAAATCCTCAGCCATCCAAAAATTTCGTTGACACCGCACACCGGTGCTGCTACAGAAGAGGCACAAGACAGAATCGGAACAGAACTAGCCAATCAAATTGCGAGCATTCTGTTGGTAAAATAAAAAAATTTACTGCGCATAATGTTGGTACGATTTTGATATAAATTGATGCAAGTCTGTCTTTTGAGGCAGACTTATTTATTTTAGGAAGTCATATTAAAATTTTACTTTTGCGAATATGAAAAGAAAAGTACTTCTTATCTACACCGGCGGCACCATCGGGATGGAAAAAGATTATGACACAGGAAGCCTTGTTCCATTTGATTTTGCCACCATTTTCAAACGAATTCCGGAGATGAATCTTCTGGAGTGCGAGGTGTCTGTCCATCCGTTCAAAAAACCGGTAGATTCCTCGGATATGGGGCCGGCGCAATGGCGGATGATTGCCACTTGGATTTACAAAAATTACAAAAATTACGATGGTTTCCTGATTCTTCACGGGACTGATACGATGTCTTACACGGCATCTGCAATCAGTTTTATGCTAAGGAATCTGGGAAAGCCGGTGATTTTGACAGGTTCACAATTGCCAATTGGAGATCTCCGGACGGATGCCAAAGAAAATCTGCTGACGAGCCTTTATTACGCCAGTTTGTATGAAAATGACCAAGCCGTCATCCAAGAAGTTGCCGTCTATTTTGAGTACAAACTTTTGAGAGGAAACCGCAGTCTGAAATATTCTGCCGAGTTTTTTGATGCTTACCAAAGTCCGAATTATCCCATTATAGGACAATCGGGCGTGCATCTGAACGTGGACAAAAATGTCTTGTGGAGGCCGAACGGCGAAGTGGAACTGGATGATTATCTCAACGAGAATGTCTTGTTTTGGAGGATTTTCCCCGGCATGAATTTCGAGTTTTTATTGGAGATTAAAACTGCTGAAGCCATAATTTTGCAGGTTTTCGGGTCCGGGACGATTTTCAACAACGAGACCACGCAGAATGTTTTGAAAGAACTCAGACAGCGCAGCATCGAAATCGTCGTCATCAGCCAGTGTATTTCCGGAGGTGTAAGTTTCGGTAAGTATAGCAACAGTAATATTTTTAAGAGCATTGGCGCCATCAGCGGGAAAGATATGACGGCAGAATCGGCCATTACCAAAGCGATGCATCTGCTCAAAAATCCAAAATACAACAAGAGTTTCTCCGAACTCTTCAGCAAAAGTATTTGTGGAGAAATCACAGAAGATTTTTAAACTGTTTTCTGCCGATATAAATAATCCGTCAAATGTGATTTAGCTTTGGGTGATTCAGATATTTCATTATATTTGCAAGCTCAAATAGAGAGGTGTCCGAGTGGTTGAAGGAGCTACCCTGGAAAGGTAGTATGCGGGCAACTGCATCGAGGGTTCGAATCCCTTCCTCTCTGCAAAAACCCCTATAAACGTTCTGTTTATAGGGGTTTTAATTTTTAGGTGCTAAATTAGGTGCTATTCAAATTTTTGCTGAAGTTCATATAATTAAACCTTTTTTATTACAAATGTTATTTTGTTTTAGGTGGAGGCGGAGGTGGGCTTCTATGAGGTGGTATATTATTACTTCCCTTTTCCCTTCTGTCCGGGTTCGGGCTTGGTGATGGCTGCGGTCGTGGCGCAGGTGGTCTTTGTTGCTTACTCATTGCTAGTTTGGTTAAAAATGTTATTAAAATAGTTGGTTGAATGTATTTCAGCTTTATTCTGGATTTTATTATTTCCATCTTTAATTATTTCATTAACTATCCTATTCATCTCCTTTTCCTCATTCATAATCGAATAAAACTTTTTTTGTGCCTTCGTCTCATTGACAGACTCCCGTTCAAATTCATACCAAAGATTTTCGATTTTGTTGAAGTGATCACAATACAAATCTATTGCTTTTTCTATTTTTTTGAATGTATTATCATTTGGTATAAATTCCGTTCCTATCAATTTAATGATAGACATTCCCATTACAATGATACTTGAGATGAATGGCAATTCTTTAAGAATCGGCCACCCTAAAACTCCTGTAGTGGAAAACACTAGTATAAAAATATTGAAGTATTTATTATTAGTTCTTTGCTTTGAGAGGTAAAATCCTAAATAGTATATTTTATACTTAGAATCTACCATTTCAGCCCAAATGCGTTCTCTCATAATTAATGTTTTTATACTATAATAATTTTTTTTATGTTCATTTTAAAAAAATCATCAAGTCACATATTATTTAGATTAAAATTTTCATTTGCCACATACCTTGCTTGATTTAACAAGTCCTATTATGTAATAATATGAACATTTGTAACCTTTTAATATTAAAGATTTGTTGAAAAATCAAAAAAGAAATTAATTTAAAAAATACAATTGCACTTCCTAAATATACTTTCAATATTCAAATTTACAAATTAGAGATTATATGTTTCTACGGGAAACAGTAATTGTAATTAATTTTCAATTATCACAAATAATATTTTCAGCAGTGTATTATCCAGAATCTGTACTAATGAAAATATTATTCTAGTTACTGAATTTATTATTATATGATCCGACTTTCGCCTAGCCCACTTTTGACGTAATGTTAATTTATACGCTCTTAAAAATTTTAGGTGTTTCACTATGAGGTAAAGGGTTAGCTTCACTGATTTTAATTAGCGATGAGAAAGCAAATGCTTCCCCTAAAACTAAGGCTTGTTGTTGTTTTAAGCTTGTCAGTAAATCAATTTGAGACTTATCGTCATACTCAATTGTGTTCCGAATAAAGTCTAGATCTCGACTATTCGTAATTTTATGAACAATTAAAGAATTGCATTGAGAAATTACAGTATGTGAAACTTCACTTGGCCTTTGTGTGGATACCAATAAATTAACTCCAAATTTACGTCCTTCACGGGCTAATTTTTCAATATAATAATTATTCATTTGATCTGAAGTATCAGTAGATATATATCGATGAGCTTCTTCTAATACCAAAAGAATATTATCTTTATCTCGATTTACAATATTTGTTTTATAATTAAAAATACTCTTACTAATCATATAAACAAACAGAGCTAAAATATCATTAGCTACTTTCAATGACAAGATTAAAACTTGTTCGGTTTCCGAAATTAGAAAATTCTCAATTGTATTTCCTGTCTTATTAAAAACTGCTTTGAACCTTTCATCAGAAGAAAAATGATTAATTCTCATAATTATGTGCTTCAAAAAACCAATTGTAAATGTATCCGGTACCATAGTCCCTCGTTGGTTTATTAAAGGAACTGCACTTTCTATTTCAACTTGCAGGGATGAAAACTCGTAATATACATTATCATCTACATTTTCTGTTTTCTTTAATTTTTTAACTGCTGTTTTTAAATAAGGTAGAACGTTTGGTGAGTCTTCTTTTAATAACTGAGTTAACTCGTAAAAACTTAGATCTTTATGTGATAATTCTAAGTCGGAATAATCTTTT
>JAKLPS010000021.1 GCA_022013695.1 Weeksellaceae bacterium | reverse complement strand
CCGAACACAGAAGTTAAGCCCTCTAGCGCCGATGGTACTGCGAAAGCGGGAGAGTAGGTCGCCGCCAGTTTTTTTAATCCCCGATCATTTACTTGATCGGGGATTTTTTGTACCCCAAACCCTAAAAAAACTTGACAAAAATCCAAACAAAATAAAAAATAAGAGAAACGCTGTAAGCCGGATTCTTTTTAAATCCAACTCAAATCATAATATTTCCGACATAATCGCTACCATCTGTTAATCTTTTACTAAAAATGTTCATTTCATTTTTTTTAAAATCTTAATTAGATTATTTTTGCACCAATTAATTTTTTAAAATGAAAAAGTACTTATTTCTTCTTTTGATCTCTTTGCTAGTGGTATCTTGCTCCAAAGTGAAAGTCGAAGGAAATGTAAAAGGAGGCTCGCCTTTGGAAAGAATAGAATTCATAGAAGCTTCCGGCGTCGCAACACTTCCTCTTGTTAATATCGGGGTCGATGAAAAGGGAAATTTTAAAGGTGACTTCAAAGCTCCAAAAAACGGAATTTATGCGATGACTTATGCTGGAAAAATGAATTTCATTTACCTTAAAAAAGGTCAAACTTTGAAGATTTATGGCGATGCAGCCACTTTCCCAGAAGATTATAAAATTGAAGGGGATGCGAAAAAGAACAACGATTTTATCAAAGCAACGCAGAAGTATCTCGAATCTTACAGCTCAAAACTCAACATGCAATTGTTGCAGAAGAAAGAGCCTGAATTTTTGGCTGAAATTAAAAAAATACACTCTGATTTGGAAAAAAATCTTGAGGAAAATGCCGACAAGAACGGAGCAGATAGCGAAGTGATCAAATTGAAAAAAGATGAGTTGATCACCAATATCTTGACGTTTCTTGTACAGTACCAATCCGCTCACGGTCAAGTTTCAGGAGATCCATCTTTCAAAGTTTCAAAAACATTTGTTGATTATGAAAGATCTCTGACCGAAAATAATGACAGAATGGTGGAGGAATTGCCGGTTTACAGAAATTACCTTTTGAGCAAAGTAGGTCAGGATTTTCAAAGTTATGCAGAGAAGCAAAAGGATAGAAACTCTGCAAGCATGTCCGCCATCTTTGCACGATTCTTAGGAACGAAGAAAGACATGAGTCAGAAAACCAAAGACTATTTATTGGCTTTCGTGATTGCGAAATTCGACTTAAATCCTTATACCAGCGACGTCGAAAAAGTTAAAAAAATAAGCGACGAATATATTAAAGATTCTGAAGTGAAAAAAGATTTGAATTTGGCTATCAATGCCGTATTTGGATTGAAAAAAGGGTCAGAAGCTCCGAAAGTTAACCTAACCAAATTAGATGGTAAATCCGGAAGTTTCGATGTCAATGGAAAGCCAACCTTGGTCATGAGCTATGCTTCTTGGAATCCCTATATCGGCCAATCTACAATTCCCGTGCTGAAGGAAGTTGTTAATTTTTACAAAGCCAAGGTCAATTTCGCATTCGTAAATCTTGATGATAGCAAAGAGCAATTCATAAAAACCGCTAATGCCATGCTGAAGGGTATGACAGGGACAAATTATTTTGCAGAAGGCGGATTGTCATCAGACTATGCCAAGAAATATTTCATCTATGGATTCAAAATTCCAGGATTCTTTTTAATGGATAAAGATGGAAAAGTGGCTAGCCAGACTTTTTATAATTTGGGAGATCCTAAATTTGTCGAAGAGATGAACAAAATTTCTGGTTTGCAGGCGCCCTCCGTCCAGCCTCAGGTCAGCTTGCAAAACGATCTGTTGCAGCAGAGTCCCAAAGTAGATTCTGCAAAAGCAAAATAGCAGATGAAACAGAGAAGAAACAAAATTCTTGAAAATATTAAACTCCTTTCCGCAGGTGCGAAAGGAGTTTCTGTTGGAAAGACAGAGGACGGGAAAACCGTTTTGGTTACGGGCGCGGTTCCCGGTGATCTTGTAAACGTGCGAGTCAAAAAGTCGAAAAGCAATTATTTTGAGGGCGAAGCGGTTAAGATTTTGGAATATTCCGAGTACAGGGTTGAGCCTAGGTGCATCCATTTCGGGACTTGTGGCGGCTGCAAATGGCAGAATATTGCTTACCAAAATCAGCTGGACTTCAAACACAACGAAGTGGTGAACAACATCAAAAGAATAGGTGGTTACCAAGATTTTGAAGCCATTCCCATCTTGGGAGCGCCAGACTCCTATTTCTATAGGAATAAGATGGAATTCTCTTTTTCGAATGCCCGCTGGCTTACACCTTACGAAATCAGTTCCGAAGAAAATTTTGGCAACAGAGATGCGCTTGGATTCCATATTCCAGGGATGTGGAGCAAGATTTTGGATCTCAAAGAATGTTGGCTTCAAGAAGAGCCTTCAAACCAAATCCGGCTGGCAGTCAAAAAATTTGCGGTCGAAAATGGCTTGGAGTTTTATGATGTCAAAGAACAGACAGGTTTCCTGAGAACATTGATGCTTCGTCAAAATTCCAAAAGCGAGTGGATGATCCTTTTCCAGCTATTTAGAGAAAATATAGCAGACAGAATCAAGCTATTTGATTTCCTCTTAAGCGAGTTTCCGCAAATTACCACTTTGGTTTTTGCCATCAATCCAAAAGGAAATGACAGTATTTACGATTTGGATATTCAGACTTATTTCGGAGAAGGTTTTATTTATGAAGAAATGGATGGGCTTAAATTCAAAATTGGACCCAAATCATTCTTCCAGACCAATTACAAGCAAGCTTTGGAATTATACAGAAAAACCTTGGAATTTGCAGATCTCAAGGGACACGAAATCGTTTACGATCTCTACACCGGAACTGGCACTATCGCCCAATACGTTGCTAGAAATGCCCAACAAGTCATCGGAATAGAATCTGTTCAGGAGGCGATCAATGCGGCCATCGAGCATGCAGCCATTAATGGATTGACCAACACGACTTTCTATTGTGGCGATATGAAAAACGTCTTCAATGATGAGTTTCTTGCCCATCATCCGAAAGCGGATGTTTTGATTACCGATCCGCCGAGAGACGGGATGCATCCAAAAGTGGTGGAGCAGATCCTCAAACTGGCTCCCAAAAGGATTGTTTACCTTAGCTGTAATTCGGCAACGCAGGCAAGGGATATTGCTTTGATGAAGGCTGACTATCATCTGGTAAAAATCTTACCCGTTGATATGTTTCCGCAGACGCACCACGTGGAGAATATCGCTTTGTTGATTAGAAAATAAGGTTTAATTTTAAGTGATCAATCCAATATCTCAAATCTAATTTCCAGCAACTGTAAATGAAAAAAATGTTATGGATTTTTGGCGTTTTGCTCCTTCTCACAAGTTGTGGGAATGATGACGACATCTGTCTTGGTGAGGAATCTACACCGAGACTCAAACTCAAATTCAGAAATGAGAGCAATAATCTGCTGAAAACTATAGACACATTATATGTTGATGTGGATTATGGCAAAGCAGAACTAAAAAGCATTGTCGCCGCCGCTCCCAATGTAGATTCCGTTTTTGTTCCCTTGAGGATCGACGACAGTCCCTACACCGATTTCTACATTAGACAAAGAAAAGCAGGCCCCACGAGCAAGATAAGAGTCAGTTATGACAAAAAAGCCATCTACGTCTCCCCCGCTTGCGGCTTCAAAATCAATTACGAGAGTCTGAAGGCCGAGCTGCTGCAGAGCGACCCTGTCAAGAGTATCCAATCTAATAACACCTCACTGACTGATGAAAGTAAGATTAATTTTTATCTGCGTTTTTAGCATTCTATCGGTTTCGTGCTTTTCTCAAACCAAAACGGTAGAGAAAAAACAGGATTCTTTAACATGGAACTACAAGCCCAACTTCACCGTAGGTGTAGATGTTCTTAATTTGGGAATAGGTTTTTTTGGCGACAGGCAGACGATGCAGGGATTCATTTCGAGCAGAATCAGCAAAAGAGTTCATGCCAGTATAGACCTCGGATATGATAAAAATATTTACCAGAAAAACGGCTATGACGTAACTGCAGATGGACTTTTTGCGAAGATTGGCGGCTTTTATATGTTGTCTATGGATCCCGAGAACGATCTCAATGGTTTCTACGGCGGCGCCAAACTTGCAGGAAGTTTCTACAGTCAGCAATACAAATCTGTGCCCGTCAAAGGTCTCAATAGCGAGGGCGTCTTCCTCGCGTTCGATCCCTCTACACAAAGCAGTTATTGGATCGAGGCCGTGCTGGGAGCGAGAGTCCAGGTTTTCAACAGCAACTTTTTCATTGATGTCAATGTGCAACCGAGGTATTTAGCTTACACGACCAAGCAGGAAGAGATCAAACCGATGATTGTCCCGGGTTTCGGAAAAAGTTCCGGAAGCTTCAATATGGGATTTAGTTGGAGCGTTGCTTATAAATTTTAGGACAAAAAAATTTTGCACATTTTTAAGATTTTTAATGTAAGAAGGACTTCAAATTATGATTCTGTTTCATTGTATAAGTCTATTTTTCAGAGATTTAAAAAAAAGATGTAGATTTGCTTTAGTCAATATTTATGAGATCCTGTTTTTTAATATTAATTTTAAGTCTGCTTTCCTGCTCCAAAAAAGCAGAAGCGTATTCTATGCACGAAGCTGATATTAAAAATTACGATGTCAGTTATGGAAAGGAATTAATCTTGAATACTTCAAAATACTTCGGTCCCAAAGGAAGTATTTCTCAAAACTCGAATGGGATGAACTGTACCAATTGCCATTTGGATGGCGGAAGCAGAGATTTTGGAAACAACTTTAAAGCTGTTTCTTTATCACTTTTGTTGCTGAAATCCACTAATTCAAACAGAATTTATAGTCTTTAGTTGGATCCGGCAAGTCATTCACTTCTTTAGGTTTTACCACAGACATCCAGACGTTTCCGGTGATGTAAGGTTGCAAATATTCCAAAACGTAGCCTTTGACAATGGTTTTTCCGCGAGGGAGAATTGTTTTGCCAACGGTGTTGAAAACTTCAAAATCCAACAATTTTTTGGTGTCTTTGTAAGATATGCTGTCGGATTTACTCTTAGCAAATTGATTTTTAAAAGCGACTGACAGATTGTAATAGTCACCAGCCGTTTTTTCTTCAAAAAATTGGTTTGCAACTGTGTCTTTGTTTGGACATCCATTTTATTGAAATCCTTGGCGAAATTTTCGGAAAAGGTTTTTTTGAATTGCCTTCCTTTGCTGGGGTCAGCAAGCATTGCTTCTGCATAATTTTTGAGTGGCACGCTCGTCTGAGGAAATTTTTCGGTATTGGAATAGCTTATTGACCCGGCATAATTTTTCTGCAACAGAAAAATATTTTCTGCATCTTAGAAAATCGCTTCGCTTTTTCGCTAATGTCGATCGGTGCGATTTGTGCCACCAGATTACTAAAATTTTTATCATAATCGGTACTGTTACCAGAGGCCGCAGCAGGGAAATAGAATTTTTTTTCTCCTGGAGAATCTCCTTTCGATTGAGCGGAGACCAAAAGGGCGAACATCAAATTTAAACAAAGCAACAGTTTAATTTTCATAGCGTAATTTTTTAATAATCAAATATATAGAATTGTTATGCAAAATATTAGCTTTATTTTTTAACAGGAATATTTTTTGTTTTGTAAATCAAAAAGGCTGCTTCAAAGAATGAAACAACTATTTTATTATTCAGATAGATACATTTTTTCTTAATTCAAATTGATATAGAATGGCATTTCCATCATCACAGAGGCTTTTGCATTAGGATCTGTCATTTGCTGGAATATCCTGAAATTCTCTTTCCCAATTTTGCTTTTGATGACTCGCGTAGAAAAATCTTCATCTGTTTCCGAAGAAAAGATCTGCTCAAACTTCGACATTTTTGCCGGATAAGCAGTAACGCCGTAATCCTTCAGATTCGCTTTTTTCGCGGCATAGGCGACAGCATCCTGCAAAGTTCCAAGCTCGTCCACCAGGCCAATTTGCTTTGCACGCACGCCAGACCAGATCCTTCCACCGCCGACGGAGTCTATTTGTTCAAAGGATTTTTTTCTGTTTAGTGTTACAAAATGGACGAAACGCTGATAGGTAGATTCCACACTTCTCGTCATTATAGTCACTGCTCCCGCACTCAATCCGTTGATGGGAGAGATCATGTTTGAATTGGCATTGGTTGTAACGGCGTCGCTCCGGATGCCATTTTTCGCTGCGAGATCTTTAAAATAAGGAATCACCCCGAAAACCCCGATAGATCCTGTCAATGTATTTGGTTCCGAAAAGATCTTGTTGGCACCCATTGCAATGTAGTAGCCCCCTGAAGCAGCATAATCGCCAAAAGAAACGATCACGGGCTTTTTGCGTTTCAGTTGTTGCATTTCAAACAAGATCTCATCGGAAGCATTTGCACTGCCACCCGGCGAATTAATCCGGAAAACGACCGCCTTGACATCTTTATCTTTCTGAAGTTTTTTGATTTCCTTTATAAAATTTTCCGAATAGATGGCGTCATAGCCTTTTCCACTATTGATGGCGCCGGAAGCGTATAAAACTGCGATTTGATCTTTCCCACTGTCAGATTCCTGAGCTTCGGTATATTTAGCAAAAGAGATTTTGTTAATTTTTTTATCGGGATCGATATTCAGTTTTTGCTTTATCATATGATCGTACTGCGATTTTTGCACCAGTTGATCGGCTAATTTATATTTCAAGCTAAGGTTTGGCAGATAACTATAAAGGCTGTCGGTAATCGTTTTGAATTCCGAAGATTTTATTCTTCTGGAAGTGGCGATTTTCATCGACGTATTATTCCAAATATCGGTAAGCAAAGTAGAAAGTTGCTCTTTATTTTCTGGGGAGATTTCATCTTTTAGGAAAGGCTCAACTGCCGCCTTGAATTTACCGTGGCGGATCACCTGGATTCCGATGCCATATTTCTCCGCAAAACTTTTGAAGAAAGTCACTTCTGCAGAAAGACCTTTCAACTCTATTCCGCCGGCAGGGTTCAAATAATATTTATCGGCGACTGATCCTAAATAATAAGCACCTTGAGAAACAGAGTTGCCATAAGCATAGACAAATTTTCCACTGCGTTTGAAATCAATCAGCGCCTCTCGGATATCGTCTAGCTGAGTCATCCCAGCGTTGATGTGATCCGACTCTATACTGATACCTTTGATTTTGTTGTCTGTTTTTGCTTTATGAATAGCTTTGACAACGTCGTACAACAAAACGGGCTTTTCTTCTTGCGTGATGGAGAAGAAATCTTCCTGATCTTCCGAGGGGCTGTCTATTATTTTGGTCTTAAGATCCAATGTGAGGACAGACTCAGATTTGACTTCCATTGTCTCGGAAATAGAAGATAAGACTAAAAAGCCTACAAAAAATGCAACGCAACAAGCAAATACAATAAAAATTGCAGTTAAATTTGCAAGAACTAGTTTGAAAAAACCTTTCATTATATAATAATTTGATAGATATGTCGTACAGCACTGTGGTTTTGTTACTGGGAAGTAACATTAATAATCCGGAAAATAATATCAAAGTTGCTTTGTTGAAAATTGAAAATCAAGTGGGTTCAATATTAAAATATTCTGAACTTATTACCACAGAACCCATTGAGTTTGATAGTGATAATAATTTTTGTAATATTGCAATTCAAATAAAAACACAATTTTCACCAATAAAACTTCTAAAAGCGCTAAAAGAAATCGAGGTAGAAATGGGCAGGCTTCAGGATTCCTCTTATTTTGAAGAATACAGGGACCGAATTATAGATATTGATATAATATTATATAATAGTTTAAAATTTATCTCAAAAAGGTTAATTATTCCGCACAGTAGAAATCTGTTTCAAAGAGATTTTGCGAAAGGAATTATAAGCGAAGTTAGATGATTTTTTAGAAACACAAATGATTATGAAGAAAAAACTATTTTTACTCCTGATGTTGCCCATTCTAGGTTTTGCTCAAACCAAGGAAAAACCCTCAGACGGCGAAACTGCCACGAAAACATTTGACAACAAAAGTCGTTTTTTTAAAGACTGGTCTGTTTCTGTGGGCGGAGGGGCTGGCTTCATGAGCCATGCGGATCTTACTTCTTTCTACGATGGAGATATTAACTGGGGCTGGAACGGATATGTGAGTCTCGACAAGCAATTGACTCCAATTTTTGGAATTTCGCTGATGTACACCCGAGGAGAAACCAAGCAAAAAGCACATCTCAATGATGCTGCAGGCGTGGCTCACGGATATACAAAATTTGATCAGATTGCTTTGTTGGGCGACATCAATTTCTCCAACATTTTACGAGGAGCTGATACTAAATCTTCTTTCAGATGGGCATTGCACGGATATGCTGGGATTGGCTCTATTGGCTATAGAACATTCTTGCAGGATAATAATGTCCTAAGCAAATGGCCCTTATATATAGAACAAAAAATAGGAATCAGTACTTTCGATTATATTGGAGGTGTTGGTTTGAAATATAATGTTTCCAGATTGATTGATTTAGAGTTGCGTACACTGTACATTATCAGTGGTGATGAGGAGTTTGATGGCGGCGGATGGACAAGAGAAGCTGCTCCCGGATATAATTTGATTAATGATTCTTATACCGATAATGCGTGGCTCGTAAATTTGGGAGTATCCTTCAAATTAGGAAAGCATCCGGAACATCTTCGTTG
Organism: Weeksellaceae bacterium; assembly: GCA_022013695.1. Lineage (GTDB taxonomy): Bacteria > Bacteroidota > Bacteroidia > Flavobacteriales > Weeksellaceae > Epilithonimonas. The sequence goes on along the minus strand of JAKLPS010000021.1, from coordinate 36,838 downwards.
GGCAGATCCATTGCAAAATGCGTATAGAAATGCGGCGCTACTGGAACAAAAATTCGATGAATTTAAAGTTTGTCAAAAAGGAGACCAAGATGATGATGCCGTTTGTGACGACTGGGATAGACAGCTCGACACTCCAACTGGTGCAAGGGTTGATGGCGCCGGTGTAGCACTGGACGTAGATCTCGACGGCGTAATCGATCTTTATGACAAATGTGTGATGATACCTGGGCCTATCGAAAATAATGGTTGCCCAATAGCAAATGTCTTAACACAAGAAAAACAGGAGGCCATTGATGATATTTATAAATATTTCAATGGAATAGAATTTGAACTTGGCAAAGCCATTATCAGACCTCAATCGTACCGCGATCTCGACAAAACTGCGGAGATAATCAAACGCTTCGGAGCGGGCGAAAGTTTTATTGTAGTAGGAGCAGCAGACAGCAGAGGCTCGGCAGAACTGAATAAAAAACTCTCGCTCGCCAGAGCCAACGCAGTCCTAGAATATTTGATCAGTAAAGGTGTTTCAGCCTCCATTTTATCTGCAGAAGGTAGAGGTAAAGATGATCTGAAATATACAGAATGCGATCCGGCCTCGAATTGTCCGGAATGGAAAAATGAGGCTAACCGGAGAGTATATATTATATCAAAGTAACTGAATTAGAAAAAAAACATTCAAATATGAAACAAAATTTATTATCATTTTTAGCAATAGCCTTATTGTTACCTATGAGTTTAGCAGGCCAGCAGAATTCTGCGGATCCCAACTCCGCATCTCAAAGCGACTCCTCATCCGCAAAATCAACCAATGGATTTAATGAATGGTCGGTGTCAATTGGTGCAGGCGTCCCGTTGATTCAATCATCCGATATGACATCTATAAAAAACGGCAACGGGAAAAACCTTTTTGGATATTCCGCATACGTCAGTGTAGACAAAGCAATTACTCACGCTTTTGGACTTAATTTGCAATACGACCGGGGAGAAACGAGACAAGGACAGGTGAATACTAAAGACCATACTCCGATTTCCGGAAATTATCCTGCGGGCAGAACGCAATATGACGCTATTTCTATATTAGGAGATCTTAATTTTTCCAATCTTATCAGAAGAGTAGATAACAAATCTCCTTTCAGATGGGCTCTGCACGGATATGCCGGTATTGGTTCCTTGGCTTACAGATCGTATAGACAAGATCCCGGCCCCGTCTATAACCAGACTTTGAATAAAGAAATAAAACCTTTTAAACTTAATTCTCTTTTTGGTCAAGCTGGAGCAGGACTTAAATTTAAAATTAATAACAGGGTAGATATAGAAGGAAGAGTAATGTATGTGGTGACCGGCGATGACGAGTTTGACGGCGCAGGAGTAGGCCAGACGGGATATAATCTCGTAGAAGACCAAATATCGGACAACTTTTTCAATACAACTTTAGGGCTTACCTTCAAATTGGGCAAGCACGAGTCGCATCTAATGTGGCACGATCCTTTGCAGGAGATGTATTACAAATTAGATGTCCTCAATGATAAATCACAGGATCTTGAGGTCTGCAAAAAAGGAGATGTCGATAATGACGGCGTTTGCGACGATTGGGACAGACAGCTCGATACGCCTGCAGGAGCACGAGTCGACGGTGCCGGAGTGGCTCTGGATATCGATCTTGACGGCGTGATTGATCTCAACGACAAATGTGTGTCAGTTCCTGGTCCGGTAGAAAACAACGGTTGTCCTACTACAATGGATAACTCTGCAACCGGTTTTGTAACCAACGAATCTACAATGATGAAGGGAATAGAGTTTGACCTCAATTCGGACAGAATCCTGCCTTCGAACCGCCCGATTTTGAACAATGCTATTAATTATATAAATGCTTCTAAAAATAACTTAAAAGTTGTGGGAGGGACTGACACCAGAGGTAAAGAGGGATACAATTTGAAACTTTCCGAAAGAAGAGCAAACAATGTTAAAAGCTATTTAATCCAAAATGGTGCAGACAAAGCAAAGCTGCAAGCAATCGGGCTAGGAGAGAAAGACCTCCTCTATCCAGAATGCGACCCTGCTAGCAAGTGTCCAGAATGGAAAAATAGAGCAAACAGAAGAGTGTATTTTGAAGCTAAATAAAATATAAACTCCAAATAATGAACAACCGTTTCGCTTTATCGTGAGACGGTTTTTTTATTTTAAGGAATTGATTAAATTTACAAATGCTTTCTTCTAAAGAATCACAGAATACCCTTATTCACAAAACACTCAAACAATTTTGGGGGTTTGACGATTTCCGCGCCTCCCAACAGCGTATCATACTCTCCGTTATCAATGGAAAAGATACCTTGGCGCTTCTGCCGACGGGCGGTGGGAAGTCGCTGTGCTACCAGTTGCCGGCAATCATTTTGGAAGGCACTTGTCTCGTGATTTCACCCTTATTAGCATTAATGAGAGATCAGCTGCAAGCATTGCAAGCGGTGGGCATACCAGCCGAACTATTGAGCTCAGATTTAGATTCATTCGAAGAGGAAACCGTTTACAACCGTTGCAAAGAAGGCTTGACCAAAGTTCTCTTCATTTCGCCAGAAAGGCTGCAAAACCAATTATTCTTGAGAAATATTCAGGAAATTAATATATCATTTATCGCGGTGGATGAGGCGCATTGCATTTCAGAATGGGGTCAGGATTTCCGGCCGAGTTATCAGAATATCAAAAGATTTCGGCAGGATTTCAAAAATGTCCCTTGTTTGGCTCTGACAGCAACGGCAACCCACAAAGTAATACAAGAAATTTCTGCGAAACTGGGTCTCCATCAGCCGCAGGTTTTCCAACAGAGTTTCCGAAGAGAAAATCTCAATATCATTGTGGAAAATAGTTCGGACAAATACACCCGCATTTTAGCGTTTCTCCGGCAAAATCAATCCTCCGGCATCATCTATACTAGGACGAGGAAGGAAGCAGAAGAACTGAACAATTATCTCAAAAATAACAAATTCGAAAATGTAGATTTTTTCCATGCCGGAATGTCTTCCAAAGACAAAGAAAATCTCCAAAAAAAATGGCTCAGCAGTCAGTTTCACGTTTTAGTTTCTACCAACGCTTTCGGGATGGGCATAGACAAAGATAATGTACGCTTTGTCATTCACCTGTCGCCATCTTCTACTTTGGAAAATTATTATCAGGAAATTGGCCGGGCTGGCCGAGATGGTGAGGAAGCGGTCGTCCTTCTATTTTGGAATGCGCAGGAACTTACAAGTATCGATGATATCTTCAAAAATCAAATCCCAGACAAGGCGGCTTATCAAAAGATTCTGATGTATTTGTATTCTGTTTTTCAGATCGCCGATGGCGATTTGCCAGAGGGAACGTTCCAACTGGATATCAACAGAATCAAAACTCTGTCGAAATCCTCCAATGCGATGATTAAAAATATTTTGACTTTTCTGCACAATCAGGAACTTATTTATTATAAAAATTCAGTTTCTACTTCTACGATTCAGAGTTTTGTCCAGGCCGAGGATTTGAATCAGCTAGGGCCGTCGGATGCGTACTTTATGGAATTGCTCTTTCGAAATTTGCCTGGTTTGACCATGCAAAAAGTACGTTTCAGCGATGTCGCATTCTGTAAAAAAAACGGATTTGATCTGATGAATTTCAAAGGTCGGCTGAAACACATGCAAAAAGCAGGATATTTGGAATATCTCGATGGAAGCCAACACACCGTCAGGTTTCTAAAACCCCGGAATGACCGGCATCTTTACGGCGAATACTGGACATTATTCAATCATATTCAGACAAATAAATTGAAGAAATGGGAAGAAAATAAATTCTTCATCACAGACCAAGATTTCTGTAAGATGAAATTGATTCTCAGCTATTTCGGAGAACGAGACATCGATAATTGTGGGAAATGCTCTGTCTGCAGGAAGAAAATGCACAGCAAAAGAACCTTGTCGGCAGAAATTTTGGAACAGCTGGCCAATCGACCGATGCCTCTGGAAGAAGTCGCCGCGATTCTCAATTTCCACGCCAAAGAACACATTTCAGAAACACTGATTTTCCTTTTGGACATCGGCAAAGTCAAAATGCTTAATTACAAAACTTATATGTTAAACCAGTAAAAATTATTTGGCAACTATTCCACCTTCCGCAACTAATCTGTCGCTCAGAGATGCTCGAAGAGTCCACTCCAAGCGGGCAGCGACCGATTCGCTTTGGAAACTCATATTTAAACACTAATACAATATCTTTTAAAGTAAATGCAGAAGAAATCCCTCAAGGTCGTGTTTTTCGGAACACCCGATTTTGCAAAAGCTTCTCTGGAAGCCATTTTCAATTCGCATCACCAAGCGGTGGGCGTGGTAACGGCGCCGGACAAAGCGAGCGGACGTGGAATGAAACTCACGCCTTCGCCAGTCAAAGTTTTCGCAGAAGAAAAGAACCTCAATCTTTTTCAACCAGATAAATTACGAAATCCCGAATTTCTATCTGCCATTCAAAATCTGAATGCCGATGTATTTGTGGTCGTCGCTTTCCGAATGATGCCACAGGTTTTATTTTCGATTCCGCGATTGGGAACTTTCAATCTTCACGCGTCGCTTTTGCCGGATTATCGCGGTGCAGCCCCGATCAATTATGCCGTGATCAATGGGGAAACCAAAACGGGTGTCACGACTTTTTTTATCAATGAAAAAATTGACGAGGGAAGCATTCTTCTTCAAGCCGAAGCCGATATTTTGCCCGAAGATAATGCCGGAACTTTGCACGATAAGCTGATGAAAATCGGTGCAGAACTTGTCATCAAAACATTGGATGGACTGGCTGATAATTCCATACAGGAAAGGCCTCAGCCGGCGAAGGAAAACCCGAAAACTGCGTATAAAATATTCAAAGAAGATCTAAAAATCGATTGGAACCAAAGTGCCGAAACCGTCAACAATTTCGTGAGAGGAATGTCGCCCAATCCCACCGCTTTTACCATTCTGAAAGTTGGGAATGAAGAAAAATCCCTGAAAATATTCAAAGGCAGATTTGAAATCAGATCACATTCTCGCGAACCGGGCGATTTCGATATTTCTAAAAATGAATTTAAGTTTTATACCAAATACGGGATTTATTATCCGGAAGATGTTCAGATGCAAGGAAAGAAAAGATTGCCGGTTAAAGATTTTCTGAACGGAATCCAAAACTTTGAAGAGGATAAAAAATCTTAGTATTTCTTTGATGAGTTTTACGTCTTTGTGAACCTTAAAATATTTTCAATAAGTTAAAAAAAACTGTGCGGACTTTGCGTTCCCAATAGTTCCAATATCATTAAAATTTTTAAAAATGAAAAAACTGTTTCTTGGTTTGTTGTTCATATCAAACCTTCACTTTGCACAAGATTTAAAAGTGATGACTTACAACATCCGATTGTCCTTAGAAAGCGATAAAGAAAATTCTTGGACCAACCGAAAAGAAGATGTTTTGGCGATGATGCATTATTATCATCCCGATTATTTCGGTGTTCAGGAAGCGGTTCCTCAGCAAATGGTTGACCTCAAAACTGGGCTTAAAGATTATGACTCCGTGGGTGTTGGAAGAGACGATGGCAAAAACCAAGGCGAATATTCCGCCATTTTCTACGACAAAAATAAGCTGGAAGTACTGAAATCCGGCACTTTCTGGCTCAGCCAAACACCGGACAAGCCTTCCAAAGGTTGGGATGCGGCTTACAACAGAATTTGTACTTACGCGCTTTTCAAATTGAAAAAAGGTGGAAAGAAATTTTACGCTTTCAATGTCCATTTTGATCACGTTGGGAATGTGGCAAGAGTCAATTCTTCCAAATTAATCCTTGAGAAAATCAAAGAACTGAATCCGGAAAATATTCCTTTGACTTTGACCGGCGATTTCAATTTGACGGATGATTCGGAGCCCATTAAAATTATTTCCCAATCATTAGACGACTCGTATTACCATTCCAAAAAACCGCATTACGGACCCAAAGGCACGTTTCAGGCTTTTGACGTCAATGTTCCTGCGAAAGATCGGATTGATTACATTTTTGTAAAAGGTTTTGAAGTGGAGTCGAACCGAACGATTAATGACAGGCGGGAAAATTTGCTTTATCCATCGGATCATTTTCCGATTTTGGCGGAGATTAATTTTAAGAAATTATAGACGAAAAATCCTTTTGATGAAAGAGAATTTTTCACGCACTAATTGTCTGCTTGAAGTTTGTACTTCCTTCGGAATTTAAGCAATAGATTTTATTCTTGAGAATTATGCTGAAGTGATTTTTTATTCCACCGCTATTTCGTAGATTCTGCTCCAGTTTTTCCCGGTAATCAGCATATTGTCGCCTTTGAAGGCTATGCCGTTGAGAACATCTTCACCTCCTGTAGAACTTTGTTTTACAATGTTCGTTAAGTCAAGAATTCCGTTTACTTCGCCGTTAGCAGGATTTATCTTTAAAATGATCGGCTTGTGCCACACATTAGTATAAACAAAACCATTGTGGTATTCCAATTCATTTAATTGATCGTAAGCTTCCTTATCGCTTGCCACCGAAATATATCGCACGACTTTCGATGGAGTTTCCGGATTGAGGAAATACAGATTTTTCGTTCCGTCGGAAAGTATAAGTTCTTTGCCATCATAAGTAAGTCCCCAGCCTTCGCCAATCATCCCGTCGTACGGGAATTCCTTTATCAGTTTCAAAGAGTTTTTGTCATAGATAAAACCATTTTTGTTCTGCCAAGTCAATTGATAAACTTGGTTTCCTACCAGAGCGCTCCCTTCCGAAAAAATATCTTGCGGCTGCGAAGTACTTGCCAGCGGCGTTGTAGTTCCAAGATTATATTTCAGAATTCGCGATTGCCCATTTTGCCCATCAGATTCATAAACCATATTGCCGTCTAACTGGAAACCCTGAACGAAGTTCTTGGGATCGTGCGGATATTGGTTGACCACTTCGTAAGTCATTGCTCTTGCTTTCGCTTTAGCAAAAACATTGATGGTTGCATCCTGTTGCAAAACTTCGCCGCTTTTTGTTTTGATGTTAAATGTGATATCATTTTCGCCCAAAGTGAAGAATTTTGGATCGATGATGAGGCTGCTGCTTTCCTGATCCGCAAGGCTTATCGTGATGGCATCTGCATAATCCAAAACATCTTGGGGGATTTGGATTTTGTCGCCAAAATGATAGCCCTTGTCTTGCCGGCTGAGGTTGTAATCATTTAAAGAATTCAAAATCTCTTTATCCTTATTACAAGCAACCAAAATCAGAAGTGCAAAGGCAGAAGCTAAAAAAATCTTTTTCATTTAGAATATTTTATTCGCCGGACGGTTTCCGGATTTGATTTGAATTAATTGATTGGCTCAAAACGCAAATACACACGCTCGAAACTTTGCCAAAAATACAAAATATGAACACTAACCGCTCATAATTTTTTCTTAATTAAACATAAAAATGTAGTTTTGTAATTATTATGATTACGATAATCGCAGCCATCGGCAGAAACAATGCTTTGGGAAAAGACAATCAATTGCTTTGGCGCCTGCCAGAGGATCTGAAGCATTTCAAATCGCTTACAGAAAATCATCCCGTGGTGATGGGCAGAAAGACCTACGAGAGCATCGGAAAGCCTTTGCCCAAACGAACCAATATCGTGGTGAGCCGGCGAGAAAACTGGTTCGAGGAGGATATTCTGATCGTTTCCAAACTGAAAGAAGCGCTGAAATTTGCAAAAAAAATAGATGAGGATGTCTTCATCATTGGCGGCGGCGATATCTATAAACAAACGATGGATCTGGCCGATCGTTTAGAGATCACCTTTGTGGACGAAGATTTTGAGGCCGATACTTTTTTCCCAAACATCGATATGAAAATCTGGCAGAAAACCAACGAAGAATTCCACGAAAAAGACGAGAAAAACAAGTATAATTTCTATTTCCAAACCTACGAAAGAATTAACAAAGATTAAAAAATTCCGCATCTTTCCTCAATTCTTTTATTTTAAATTATGGACTATCCAAGCAAAGTTTTATCAAAAGCTGTAGAAGAAATTGCCGGTCTGCCGGGCATCGGGAAAAAATCCGCGCTTCGGTTAGCCTTGCATCTGCTTCGCCAGCCTGTTTCTCAAGGGATTTCTTTGGGATCATCTATCCAAGCCTTGGTTACGGAAATCAAATATTGCAAAGAATGCCACAATTTTTCGGATTCGGATGTATGCGATATTTGTAGAGATCACAAGCGGACAGATGATTTGCTTTGCGTGGTCGAAGATGTTCGGGATGTAATGGCCATCGAAAATACGGGCAAATTCCGAGGTAAATATCTTGTGCTCGGTGGCAAGATTTCGCCGATGGAAGGCATCGGTCCCAGCCAACTCCGAATCGGAAGCTTAGAGAAAAAACTACTGTCCGGCACAATAAAAGAACTGATTTTTGCGTTGAGTGCTACTATGGAAGGCGACACCACAGCTTATTACATTTATAAAAAATTCAAAACGTTTCCGGTCGTGTTTTCCAGCATTGCCAGAGGGATTTCCGTGGGCGATGAACTGGAATATGCCGACGAAATATCCCTCGGACGATCCATCGTCAACAGAACTGTTTACAACGAAGCCGGCTGATGAAAGTAAGTGTTGTCATTGTCCATTATCAGGTAAAAGATCTGCTGAAAAACTGTATTCTATCGATCCAAAAGTATTTTCACGGCTTCGAGTATGAGATCATCGTTGTGGATAATCATTCACCCGATCAAGCTTGGAAAGCTCTTATTCCGGAATTTCCAACTGTAAAATTTGTGGCGCTGGACGCCAATCTCGGTTTTGCCAAAGCCAATAATCTGGGCGTAAAAGAGGCCAGAGGCGAGTATATCTACATTCTGAATCCTGATACAGAGATCGAAGGCGACTATTTCAAAGAAATTGTGGATTTTGCAGATCAGCAAGAGAATCTTGGCGCTTTGGGATTGCGGATGCACAATGCCGAAGGTCGTTTTTTGCCGGAAAGCAAACGATCTGTTCCTGCCCTTTTGAATTCTTTCGAGAAATTGTTCACCACATTGAAGAACGATTCCAAAACCTATTATCGGAACGACATTGGGGAATCCGAAATTGCCGAAGTAGAAGTGATGACGGGCGCCAATTTGCTGGTCAAAAAATCGGTTTATGAAAAAATTGGGGGCTTCGACGAACGCTATTTTATGTACGGCGAAGACATTGATCTTTGCTACACTTTGCTGCGACACGGCTACAAAAATATCTATTATGGGAAATATGCGATCCTGCATTACAAAGGCGAAAGCACCGTAAAAGATAGGGTTTATCTCAACCGGTTTTTTGGTGCGATGGATATTTTTATCAACAAATATTACAGAAAACAGAAGCCTTTTCAGTTTGCATTAATGAAAATTGGTCTCAAAGTAAAGCATTTGATAGAAGCTCGTAAAATCCAAAATTAATTCTTTTTCTCGGTGTGGTAGGTCGATTCTTCTGCAAATCTCCGCAGTTCGCGCATCTCATCTTTGGCTTTAAACTGTCCGAACCTGGCGGCAGCATAAGTGAGTGCAATCAATCCCAAAACCACAAATGAAGCCGGCAACGCCCAAGGAAAATTGTTTGTCTTCAGCGTCTTCTCGACGTAGAATAAAGTAAAAAAAACCATCCAGGCAACTGTAAATACAAAATACAGAAACATAAAAAACGTCCAGACTGCCGAGCTGGGTCCAAAAATCCCTCGGATGACGGTTTTTTCATCCTCTTTTTCGATTCTTAATGACAGGTTGGGTTTCCAATAGCTGTCTTTGCCGTTATTCACAAAAATGGTGGCCATTTCCCTATTGATATTCCCAAAAAATTGAGCGTGGTGCTTGCTGAGATATTCCCGCAGGTTAGTCTCATACTCTTCCGGAGAAAGATCTGTATAGAGTTTGAATCTCGGCCGGTTTCGGATGTTGTTGAGTGTTTCGTTCATCAGCGTATTTTTAGTTTTAAAAAATATAAATTAAAAATCTTTTATCAATCCTCTTCTATATATGGTATTGGATCTGAAAGCAGTAGCTCAAATTTCATCAGAAGACCATTGCGGTTGATCTCGATATTGATCCTTTTGTTCACGTTGGTTTTTAGGATCTGCTGGATTTTGTTTAAGCTCATTTCTTTGGTCTGCTTGCCGTCGATGGCGATCAGTTTGTCATTTTTCAAAATTCCGGCTTTCTGCGCCGGCGAATCTTTCCGCGTTCCGGAAACCAAAAACAAAGGCTTCAAAGTGAATTTGTATTGGAAGCTTTTGACTCCGTTATCGAGCACATTGATGGCGTTGGAAGAAGGGTTTACTTTCGCTGTCTTTATCCGCACTTCTTCTTTTTCCCAAAGCAGTCCATCCTGCTTGATCTCCAGTCCGCTACCGTCGATCAGGAATGGATCGTTTACATCTTTGTTGGCATTAAAATAGATTTTCCGATCGGGATAATCAAAAATCACGGTGAATCTACGGAGAATTTCGGAACCGATAGATCCTTTTCTGTCGTTCACCAATTTGAGATGCTGGATCGAATATTCATCGGGCATCGAAGCAACCGGTTTATTAAATCTGAAATTTCCGATGGACAAAGAATTGATGCGGCTGCGTTTCCCAAAAATATCACCACTGAAACCACGCCCCAAAAAATCGTCAATGTTGGGACGGTTGTAGATGAAGTTTTTTATCAGTGCTGGAAAAAGCCAAACCGAATCGGTGTTGCCAAGATCCAACAGCAGTTTCGAGCTTTCCTTCTCGTGTTTTAGTTCCACATCGGCCATCATATAGGGTTTGCTGTATTCCACGCTCATTGGGAAAGCAACAAATCGATTGATTTTCTTTGGAAATTGGCTCTGATCCTTGTAAACCGTTATTGTTTTTTTGATGTAATTGATTTCCACCGGATGATTTTTGAAGAAATAATAGCCAATTATGCCATTTACGGGAATCCCAATATCCTGAGAAATGTTAAAATCCTCATCCAACACCAGAAAAATGGTATGCGCCTTGTCTACGAAATTTTTGCCTATCACCACGTTGTTTTTAATCGATTTCAAAGCTTCGATACTGACGGTTTCTCCCAAACCCTTAAAAGTGATTTTTTCGGTATTTTTAAAATCAACCGTCTTATTTTCCAAACTGAAAAGCAAAGTTTCTGCGATGCCGGAGTCCAAAAGGAAAGTCAGTTCCACCCCATTTACAGTCACCGGAACGAAGATTAGATTGTTAATCAGCTTAAATTTGATTACCGTTTTTTCCGCATTTTCCAAGACAAAACCGTCCTGAGCCTTCATCAGAACTCCCAAGATCAAACCAATGATTATCCAGATTTTCATCACATTAAATTACATAAATTTTTGACAGATACAATTTTCACAGTTCAAATTTGAAATATAGACAGTCTTGTCCAAGAAATCTTAATAATCGAGCTATAAAATGGAATGTTGTTTGATGTGTTTTTATTAATTATCCTGAATTATTACCAATTATTTAATTTTAAAATTTTATGATTATGAAAAATCTCTTCGCAAAAGATAACTTAGACGAAATTGTTTTTGCCAACAGAAACAAAGCCTACGGCGCCTACGCGCTCAGAAACGACTATGCCAAAGATCTGACAAGAGCCGTGCTTATCGGCGTTGCCTTTTTTGCTTCTGTAGCGGTTATTCCACTAATTGTTTCCGCATTTAGTTCAGATATTGTCATAGAAAAAGTACCGGATTCTGATCCCTTTGTTTTAGATCCTGTGCAGATAGCGCCCGAAATCACCAAAGTAAGCAAGGCGGCTAACATTCCGCCCAATATCAAAACGGTAATCAATCCTGAATATAATCCCGTTCGCGATATCAAAAAAGACATTCCGCTCCCAACGAAGCAAGATTTCGAAGGGGCAGCCATAGGACAGGAAACGAAATCTGGCGAGCCGACCGACATCGCTTACGTACCGCCAATTGTGACTGCAGATCCACCGGCAAAGGTTTACGCACCGGCAACCGTGGCGGAAGATCCAGATAAAATCCGAGGCACATCGGAAGTGGATGTGGCAGCAGATTTCAAGGGTGGCATCGACGCCTTTCGTGCGAAAGTGGCTCAGAACTTCGATACAGAAGCTGTGGATAAGACGGGTACCGTGTCTGGCATCATTACTTTTGTGGTAGAAAAAGACGGAAGTATTTCAAACCTGAAAGTGAGTGGTTTAGATCCCAATTTTAATGCAGAGGCAGAGCGTACGGTAAAATCCATTAAAATCAAATGGAAGCCCGCCCTGTGGAAAGGAAAAGCCGTGAGATCATCTTTCAGAATGCCAATTTCTATGAAAATAGAATAAACTGATTATCAATCATATATAAATAATTAATATCCCGTTTTTTTATAATTATCCACATTATTTAATGAAATGTGGATAATTTTTTTTCTTGACAAATGACTAATTAACAGAACTTTAACCACTCAGCTTCACTTTATAGAATTTAGAAGTATTAAAAAATCGTATTTTTGACGATTAAATTCTTGGGTATGGGAAAAATTATTGGGGTTGCAAATCAGAAAGGCGGTGTTGGCAAAACCACGACTGCTGTTAATTTGGCATCGGCTCTGGGTGTGCTGGAAAAAAGAATTCTTTTGATAGACGCAGATCCGCAGGCTAATGCAAGCTCTGGTTTGGGAGTAGAGGAGATTAATTTTTCTACCTATCATTTATTGGAGCATAGCGCAACAGCTGCCAAGTGCATCCTGCCTACCACGTCACCCAACGTGGATATCATTCCTTCCCATATCGATTTGGTGGCTGCAGAAATAGAATTGGTAGATCGCGAAAACCGTGAGTATATGATGCGCGAAGCCTTGAAACCAATTAGAGATCAGTACGATTACATCATCATCGATTGCGCACCCAGTCTGGGTTTGATCACCATCAATGCGCTGACGGCGGCGGACTCTGTGATCATCCCAATTCAATGCGAATATTTCGCGCTGGAAGGTCTCGGCAAGTTGCTCAACACCATCAAAAACGTACAGAAGATTCACAATCCAGATTTGGACATTGAAGGGTTGCTGCTTACGATGTTCGACAGCCGTTTGAGATTGTCCAATCAAGTGGTGGAAGAGGTCAATTCGCATTTTCCGGAGATGGTGTTCGAAACCATTATCAGCAGGAATGTGCGATTGAGCGAAGCGCCAAGTTTCGGCGAAAGCATCCTGAGTTACGATGCCGAAAGCAGAGGCGCCATCCAGTACATCCAGCTGGCAGAAGAAGTACTGTTGCGAAACGAAAAAGTGATTAAAAAATTAAAAAGCGATTTGCGTTAGCAAGTAGCAATCAGCATAATATGAAAGACAAAACAAGAGCAATGGGGCGGGGTTTGGGCGCTATTCTAAATGCCGAAAGCAAAACCAATATCAACTCCGCTTCCGACGAAGGAGCAAGATTTTTGGTAGGCAATGTCGTAGAAATTGCCATTGAGGACATCTATCCCAATGGCAGCCAGCCAAGAACATTTTTTGACGAAAAAGCCCTGAATGACTTGGCCGAATCTATAAAGAGTTTGGGTATCATCCAGCCGATTACGGTTAGAAAAGATGGGCAAAAGTTCGAGATTATTTCCGGAGAAAGACGCTATCGCGCATCCAAAATTGCTGGCAAAGAAACCATCCCTGCTTATATCCGCCTGGTGAACGATCAGGAATTGCTGGAGATGGCTTTGGTAGAGAATATCCAGAGAGAAGATCTGGACCCAATCGAGGTGGCGCTGACTTATCAAAGATTGCTGGATGAGGTGGGAATGACTCAGGAAAACCTTAGCCAACGTGTTGGTAAAGAGCGAAGTACCATTACAAACAGCATCAGATTGCTAAGATTATCTCCGGACATTCAGAAAGGAATCCGCAGTGGGCAGATCTCGGCCGGTCACGGTCGCGCAATGATGGGGCTGGATTCTGAGGAGAAGCGCCAAATTCTTTTCGACAGGATTATCAAAGAACAGCTCAACGTGCGCCAAGCGGAACGTTTGGCAGGCTTAATGAAAAACGATGACGGCGCCACCAAGATTACCAAGCAAGCTGTGATTCCCAATCATTTCAAGAAAGCTCAGAAAAATCTGTCCGACATTTTAAATGTGAAAGTAGAAATCAAATCGGCGGGAAATGGAAAAAAAGGAAAGATCGTCCTCGATTTTAAAAATGAAGAAGAACTGCAAAGCATTCTGGATCATATCAAGTAAATGAAGAAATTAATCACCTTTTTTTTGTTTCTTTCTTTCTGTTTTGCTTTTTCGCAGGTCAATCCCAATGATACCATCCGTGTGGAAAATCGTCCCAAAGACAGCATCCCGGCTGCAAAACCAAGATCCGAAGCTCAGATTTTGGGTGAGATCGATCAAAAGAATGCCACTGCCAAAGTCATAAAATTAAGTCCCGCTAAAGCAGGATTGTATTCGGCAGTTTTGCCGGGACTGGGGCAGTTTTACAACAAAAAATATTGGAAAATCCCCATTGTCTGGGGCGCCGTCGGCACAGGAATTGGCATTGCACTTTGGAATGACAAACAGTACAGGCGATACAGAAATGCTTTCGTGGCCGAGCTCAATGGTCTTCCGCACGAGTTTTCTGGAATCAACGGGATCGACAAAACCGTTCTCGGAAATGCGCAGGACAGTTCCAAACGACAGCGCGACTATGCCATCGGGATCTCTGCCTTGATTTACATTCTCAACATTGTAGATGCAGTGGTGGATGCGCATCTCTACGAAGGCCGGCACGATCCCGATCTCGCCGTGACACCAACCATTATTAACGATCAATTCACCAGCTCGTATGCCAGAGCGGGACTGAGCCTCAATTTTAGATTTTAAATTTAACGCCAATAATAAATGAAAATAGCGATAGTGGGTTACGGAAAAATGGGAAAAATCATCGACGAAATTTCCCAAAATCGGGGTCACGAAGTGGTGGCAAGACTCCGAGAAACGCCTACGCCCGACAACCTCAATAATCCCGATGTGGTCATAGAATTTTCGAATCCGGAAGTCGCCTTCGAGAATATAAAATGCTGTCTGGAAAACCAAATTCCAGTCGTTTGCGGAACCACAGGCTGGCTGGCGAAGAAGCCGGAAATTGAAACAATTGCGATCGCAAATGACACTGCATTTTTGTACGGTTCCAATTTCAGCTTAGGCGTCAATCTCTTTTTTGCGCTCAACGAGTTTCTTGCTAAGATGATGCACCACTTTCCGGAGTACAATTGCCAATTGGAAGAGATTCATCACGTCCAAAAACTGGATGCGCCCAGCGGAACGGCAATTTCTCTGGCACAAACTATCATCGAAAATTCAAATTTTGAAGCTTGGAAACTAGATGAAACACAAGGCAAAGAACTGGGGATATTTGCCATTCGCGAAGATGATGTGCCTGGAACGCACAGCGTTTTCTACAGATCGGAAGTCGATGAGATCGAGATAAAGCACACCGCCTTCAGCAGAAACGGATTTGCCTTGGGTGCCGTGATTGCCGCAGAATGGATAGCCGGTAAAAAAGGTGTTTTTTCTATGAAGGATGTTTTGGGGTTATAAATTCTGTAACAAAAGCGATATTTGCATAACCAATTTAAAAAAAAATAAGCAAAAAGCGAATAGAAATTTGCTAAAAACAAAACTATGAATTACCTTATCACTTATACCATTTATGTTCTCATTATCAGCTTGTTGATGGGACTTGCCACGTGGAAACTGTTTAAGAAAATGGGTTACAGTCCACTCTACGCCTTTATTCCTTTCTACAATTATTGGATTATTCTGAAAGAGACCAAACATTCCAAATGGTGGGCCGTTTTATCCTATTTGCCCATCGTGGGTCCGATAATGATGTCGGTCTTCCACATTTTACTGATGAAGAAATTTGGAAAGAAAGGCTTTGTGAATGGTTTGCTGACGGTTGTTTTGCCATTTATTTTTATGGCAATCGTCAATTACGGCAAAGATCCCCAAATCGAAACCGAACAAGAGGACGAAGAGACCAAAAAAAAGGAAACCTTCTTGGGTTCAGTGACTTTTGCGGTGGTTTTTGCAACCATTATTCACGTATTTATGACGCAGCCTTTCGGCATCCCAACAGGGTCTATGGAAAGAACACTTCTCGTGGGAGATTTTCTTTTTGTGAACAAATGGGCTTATGGCTTTAGAATGCCGATGAGGCCAGTGGCATTGCCATTTTTGCAAGGAACGATCTTTGATAGCGGACAAAAAGGTAACCCAAAAGACGATCCAAAATCTTACATCGAAGCTGTCAAATTACCTTATTTAAGAATTCCCGGCTATGACGAGATCAAAAGATACGACATCGTGGTTTTCAATTATCCTCAAGATTCGGTTCACGTTGCAACCGATAGAAAAGATCCTTATGTCAAACGATGCGTCGGGATTCCCGGCGATGTGATTGAGTTTCGTGCCGGAAGATTATTTGTAAACAACGCGCCGGAAAAAATCCTTGGCGATGAGCAACAGCAGCACGGCTATTTGGTAAAAACCAGTTCCCAGCTCGATATTCCTCAGCTTTACAAGGCCTTCGGCTTCCTTCCGGTTCAGGAAAATCAAACCAACGAAGGATTTGTTTACGCATTCCAAGGTTTGACAGATGAGACTGCAAAAGAAATCAAAACCCTTCCGCAAGTGATCGATATGCAGGAAATCATCGAAGAAAAAGGCGTTGCCGCGGTGCGATACAAACTGAATGCAGACAAAACGGACACAAAAAATATCGATACAGTTAATTCAATTTACCCCATCAACAAACCTTGGAACCCAGATTGGTACGGCCCGCTGACCGTCCCGAAAAAAGGTGATGTTGTGAAATTGAATCAGGAAACTCTTCCGCAGTACCAATGGATCATTTCGGAATACGAGCACAACAAACTTGAAAATAAAAACGGAAAAATATACGTCAACGGTCAGGAAACCAACCAATATACCATCAAGCAAAATTATTATATGATGATCGGCGACAACCGCGATGCATCTCTGGATGCAAGATATTTCGGCGTGGTACCGGAAGAAAATATCGTCGGTCGCCCGATGTTCACTTGGCTCAGTGTGGAAGGGTTGTTTTCCGATGCCAATTCCACCTATCAGGCCTCCGGAAAGAAAATCCGTTGGGACAGAATGTTCAAATCTACCAACACCGGCGAGACCCACAAAGCATCTTATTGGTGGGTGGCGGTAGCCATTTTGGTGCTGTTTTTCGGCTGGGATTTCTTCGCCGGTCTGTTCAAAAAGAAAAAAGAAGAAGACTGATAATTAGGAGCTAATCCCGCTATCCGCTGTATCTTTTTTTGCTTTCAGAACGATTCGTCATCGGTAGAAATTTTCAGAAAAAGCAAAAAAAGGATGCCGCTCCTATCGGGGCTATGGGCTTGGTCATCCATTAGAAATAGGCACTTTATTGAGGTTTATTAACCCCAACAAAGTTTTTAGTTTAAACAAATATGAATAACAAGGTTCTGCTGCCGATATTTTACTTACCACCAATTTCTTGGTTGTCCGTTTTTTTGGATCCGGAAAATGAGATTATATTCGAGCAATTTGAGAATTTTCCCAAACAAACCTATAGAAACCGGGCTGTAATTTACGGCGCGAACGGAAAATTGCCACTCATCATTCCAATCAAACATACCGGAAAACGCGAAATGAAAAACCTCGAGATCTCCTTTGCAGAAGACTGGCAAAAGCTCCACTGGAAGTCCATCAAAACCGCTTACCAAAGCACGCCTTACTTCGAATATTACGAAGACAAATTGACAATGATTTTCGAAGAGAAGCCCCAATTATTAATAGACTTCAATCTCAAAGCATTGAAAGTAATTCTAGACATCCTTAAAACCAAAAAAAATTTTACTTTCACAGAAGAATATTTCAAAACCCCGGAAGCTTTGGATTTCAGAGATAAATTCTCGGCAAAAATGGAATCTAAAATCCAATTTCCAGAATATTACCAAAGTTTCTCCGGCAAAAACGGATTTCTGCAAGATCTCTCCGTTTTAGACCTCATTTGTAACATCGGACCCGAAAGTCTGACCTATATCAAAAATATCAAAATCAATTACAATTAATATTCAATACTATGAAAAAATTATTGATAGCCGTTGCTTTCTACAGCGGCTTCGCAATGGCAGTTGCCCAAACGGTTGCTCCGGAAAATGACAAAGATCTCAAAACCTGGTATCACAAGGATTACGCAACCACCAAAGTCTACGGCGTCAATACGGAAAATGCCTACAAATTCCTAGAATCCAAAGGTCTTAAACCAAAAACAGTTGTCGTAGGCGTTTTGGACAGTGGCGTAGAAGTGGATCATCCGGGATTGACAAAAAACATGTGGAAAAATCCCAACGAAGTTCCCAACAACGGGAAGGATGACGACAAAAACGGATATGTGGATGACATTTATGGATGGAATTTCATAGGCGGAAAAAATGGCGACATCGATGTGGACAATATGGAAGTGACTCGGGTGGTGAAAAAATATAAACCGATTTTCGAAGGAGAGGATTCTGTCAAAAATAAGGAAAATCAAACCAAAATGCCGGAAGAATTCGCGATGTATATGAAATCCAAAGAGATCTTCTCCAAGAAAAGCGAAGAGGTCAAACAGAGTCTTCAGCTTTATACGATGATCAATAACGCCATTCCGGATATGGTAAAACTGCTCAACGGGAAAAACCTGACTAAAGAAACTTTAGCCACCATCAAAGCCGCAAATCAGCAGGAAGCGATGGCCATGCAAGTGCTTTCTCAGCTCTCCAATGATCCTCAAGTTGCCGGGAAATCTGCAATCGAGGTCGAGAAATATATGAAAGATCAGATGAAAGAGGCCTTAGACTATTTCAAGCCGCAGGCCGAAAAAGGTTACAATCTCGATTTTGATCCGCGAGCGTCCATCGTTGGTGATCATTATGAGGATTATTCAGAAAAAAATTATGGCAACAACCATTACGAAGGTCCCGATGGAAAACACGGAACGCACGTGGCAGGCATCATTGCAGGAACAGTTAATGGAACTGAAAATCAGTACGGAGTCGCCAGTAGGGTTGCAAAGATCATGACTGTGCGAGCCGTTCCAGACGGAGACGAAAGGGATAAAGATGTGGCGAACGCCGTGCGATACGCCGTTGACAATGGGGCGAAAATCTTGAATATGAGTTTTGGAAAACCAGTTTCTCCAGGCAAAACTGTGGTCTGGGATGCCTTCAAATATGCGGAAAGCAAAGGGGTACTTCTGGTAAAAGCCGCCGGAAATGAAAACGAAGATATTGCAGAACACCAATATTTTCCGACGAATTTCAAATCCCCCCTAGACGACAAACCATTTATTAACAATATGATCGTGGTGGGTGCTAATACCAATGATCCCGTAATGCTTAAGGCAAGTTTCTCCAATTATGATGCAAAAATGGTGGATGTGTTTGCCCCGGGCGACAAAATCTATTCCACCGTTCCCGACGGGAAATACGAATACCTCCAAGGAACATCGATGGCATCGCCAGTTGTGGCGGGAGCCGCTGCGGTATTGTTAGCTTATATGCCCAATCTAAAGCCAGATCAAATCATTGAAGCTTTGGTAAAAACAGCAAACGCTAATACCAATAACGGGTTTGATAAATTATCAAGATCTGCTGGGGTAATAGATGTTGCGAAGGCAGCAGAGTACGCATATAATACTTTTTATAAATCTGGTTCATCTTCACAAAAGGAATCAAAACGCAAAGCAAATAAAATGATAGAGAAGAGCAAACTTTAAATAAGAATCCTTTTGCGAAATATAAAATCTGAGAATTCTCAGATTTTTTCTTTTTTACTTTTGGCATAATTTTTTATGATATATTAGCATTAAATTTTAAGACTATGAAAAAAATATTTTTTTTAGGCCTCATTGCAGGCTCCTTGGCCACCAATTCTTGCTCCTCTAGCAAAACGGGCGTCACTGCTAGCCAAGCGCAAACAACGAGGTCTGAAGTGATGAAATTGAAAGGTCAATGGGATGTTTCAACGGTGGACTACAACAAAGAATTCAGCGTCAAGCCTTTTGACGAGGGTGTCAGCATCAACTGTTTTGTGGGAAGTTCTTGGACTTTTGTTCCGAATAATTATACAGGATCTTACGCATTGCACGGCGGCGGCGGATGTCCGGAGAAGACGCAAGCCATTACCTTCAGCGTCGATAAAATGGGCGTTGTTTCTATTAAAAAAGTGGGCGAAGGAGAAAAAGCTAAAAAAGTCTCTGCTGGCTACCAATTGATGTTGGAAAATGCTACCGCTGATAGCTTTACCTTGGTTCAGTCCGTCAATGCGGATGGTGCCCCAATGGATATCAGATATAATTTTGTAAGAACGAAATAATTATAAATTAAATTTAAAATGAAATTAAATAAAATAAATATCGCAGCTTTTATGGTCTCTGGATCATTGCTGTTTACAAGCTGTGAGGCTGTTCAAAATGCTAATAATACGCAAAAAGGGGCTGCCATTGGCACTGCTGGAGGCGCGGTTCTTGGCGGAATTTTAGGTAATAACCTTGGCAAAGGTGGGAACGGCGCATTGGGAGCTGTTTTGGGCGGCGTTGTTGGTGGTGTAGCTGGTGGTGTCATTGGCAACAAAATGGACAAGCAGGCCAAAGAAATCAAAGACGTCTTGCCGGGCGCGGAAGTGGAAAGAGTAGGAGAAGGCATCAAAGTGACGCTTCACGAAAATACAGTTAATTTTGATTTCAATTCTTCAACTTTGACATCATTGGCCAAGACCAATCTCGACAAATTGGTTACGGTACTTAACAATAATCCCGATACGAATATCAATATCTATGGGTACACAGATAGTGTTGGTAGTGATTCCTACAACTTATCCTTATCAGCTAAAAGAGCGGCAGCAGTGAAGAGTTATTTTTCGTCTGCCGGAGTGTCTTCTTCTAGGCTTTTTCCGCAAGGAATGGGAGAGGCAAGTCCAGTAGCTTCCAATGATACCGATGCGGGTAGAGCGCAAAACAGACGTGTAGAATTTGCCATTACGGCTAATGAGAAAATGATCAAAGATGCATCACAATCCGGTGGTTCTAAGTAAAAAATCGCCTGATGTTACAATAAAAATTAAACCGCAATTTGCGGTTTTTTTATTTTAATGTACTTTTGCAAGACTATTGAACATTTGATGAACAATTATCTAAAATTAATGCGGGTAGAGCAGTGGGTCAAGAACTTATTTGTCTTTGCGCCCTTATTTTTTTCTGGAAATATTACCAATAGTCATCTGGTTTACGAGAGCATTTTTGCATTTCTTGTTTTCTCGTTTACCGCCAGTTCCATCTACATCCTCAATGATTATTTCGATATAGAGTCCGATCGCAAGCATCCCGAAAAGAAAAATCGCCCGCTGGCAAGCGGTTCTGTTTCCAAAAGATCAGCAGAATTTCTTTTTGTTTTCCTCGTTATATTATCGGTTGCGTCGCTTTTCATCGGGAATTATATTTTTCACACCAATTTTTGGAAATTGGGCGTCATCATTACGTTTTACTTTGTGATGAATCTTTTTTATACTTTCAAGTTGAAGCAAGTTGCCATTGTAGATATTTGCATCATCGCCATCGGATTTGTCCTTAGAGTTTTGGCAGGCGGATATGTTACGGGAATTATTGTGACCAATTGGGCTATTTTGTTGACCTTTGTTTTGGCTTTGGTTTTAGCCATTGGGAAAAGAAGGGGAGAATTGATCAACGCACAGATTTCTGGCAAAACCAGAAAGGCCTTGGATGGCTACAATGTTCAATTTGCAGACATTGCATTGTCCATCAGTTGTACGCTCGCCATCGTCTGTTATCTGATGTTCACCTTATCGCCAGCAGTGCAGGCAAAATTTCACCCAAGAGTATTTTACACGGTGATTTTCGTCGTTTTTGCGTTCCTAAGGTATTTGCAACAGACTTTGGTTTACAACAAAACCGAGTCCCCAACCAAGATCGTTTATAAAGACCGATACATTCAAATCACCATTGTGCTGTGGGTCATCGTTTTTCTATTGCAAATCTATTTTAAAAAGTAATGAATTGAAGCCATAGCGTAAACATTTTTTACGGCAGCGGAACTGATAAATATAAATACAAATGAAACCGAATTATGTACAGAAAGTGACCAATTGGGGAAACTTCCCGGTCGTGGAAAAGGAAATGCGGTTCAACGATTCTGTTTCAAAAATTAAAGATTTCGTTCAAGAGCGCAATGAGGTCATCGCAAGAGGAAATGGGCGCTGCTACGGCGATGCCTCTCTCGGCGAGCATATTTTTTCGACCAAACGACTGAACAAATTCATCGCTTTCGACCGGCTGAATGGCATCATCGAATGCGAATCCGGCGTGCTGCTTTCCGAAGTTTTGGAAGTCGCCGTTGCGCAGGGTTTTTTTCTCTACGTAACGCCGGGAACCAAATATGTCTCCGTCGGAGGTGCCATTGCATCCGACGTCCACGGTAAAAACCACCACGCAGAAGGTTGCTTTTCAGAATGTGTAATCGAATTTAATTTGATCGACGAAAATAGCCAGGTTATCACTTGTTCTCGCGAAGAAAATCCGGATAAATTTTGGGCAACGGTAGGCGGAATGGGACTCACGGGAATCATTATCTCGGCCAAATTCAGATTAAAAAATATAGAAACATCCTACATCCGCCAAGAAAGCATCAAAGCCGAAAACTTGCACGAAATTTTCAGATTATTTGATGAAAGCGAGGATTGGACTTATAACGTGGCTTGGATCGACTGCTTCCAAAAAGGAAAAAATCTGGGCAGATCTATTTTGATGAGAGGTGAACACGCTCTGAAAGCCGAATTGCAAGTAGATCTTCAAAAAAAACCTTTAAAACTGAAAGAAAAATTCAAACCAGCCGTCCCTTTTTATTTGCCTGGTTTTGTGCTCAATTCCTTCACAATCAAGGTTTTTAATTTTCTTTATTTCCACAAGCAGAAAAAGAAACAACTCAATAATTTTGTAAATTATGAGACGTTTTTCTATCCGTTGGACGCCATTAATGAATGGAACAAAATCTATGGAAAAAAGGGGTTCATTCAATACCAGATGGTGATCCCAAAACAAAATGGGAAAGAAGGGATGAAGCAGATTCTGGAAGCGATTGCTAAAAGCGGAAACGGTTCTTTCTTGGCTGTTTTAAAGTTATTTGGGAAGAATAATGCACAGGCTTACAACTCATTCCCGATGGAAGGTTACACTTTGGCTCTGGATTTCAAGGTTAATAAAGGATTAAAAAAGTTGGTCGATCAGCTCGATACGATTGTGGAAACATTCGGAGGAAGAATTTATCTTACCAAAGACAGTATGAGCAGATCTTCCCTCACGGATTACCTCAAAAATGTTGACTCATCCAAGTTTGTATCGCTTCAACATAAAAGAATTGTCAATAATAATTAATAATTTATATGATCGTACTGGGTTCCAATTCCGAAGTGGCGCAGGCCTTTGTAGAAGAATGTTTGGCAAAAGGCGAAAAATTTACGACCATTTATCTGCTCAGTTCCAATCCGGAAACAACGCATAAATTTGCTGGTCATATTCAGGTGAAGTTTTTGCAGCATTCTGAGATTATTCCTTTGGATTTGTTGAATGAAATCGATTATAAAACTCTGGAAAATATTAATTCAGGCATCTTATTTTGCGCCACAGGTTATCTTGGTTTGAGCACAGAAGACGGACTTTATGATAATGAAAATACCGAGAGAATCATCGATGTCAATTATGCAAAATTAGTTCCTGTCCTCAATTTCTTCGCAAAAAAAATGGAATCCAAAAGAACGGGGACAATGATCGTTTTATCATCTGTCGCAGGCGAAAGAGGAAGACAGAGTAATTTTATTTATGGAAGTGCAAAAGCAGCTTTAACTGTTTATTTGAGCGGACTTAGAAATTATCTTTTCGATAAAAAAGTTCACGTTTTGACCGTGAAACCAGGTTTTATGGATACCAAAATGACAGAAGGTTTACCCTTGAATCCGGCTTTGACAGCATCGCCAAAAAAAGCGGCTCAAATCATTTATAAAGCATTTAAAAGCCAAAAAAATGTGGTTTATGTTTTGCCAATTTGGGCAATTGTAATGCTGATCATTAGAAATATTCCTGAGTTTATTTTTAAAAAACTGAAGCTTTAAAAGGTTTTCAAATTGAATGATCCAAGTTTAATGTACATTTTCTAATTCCATCTTTCATGAAAAAATTATATCTTTTCGATTTCGACGGAACGCTCACTTACAAAGACACGATGTTTTTGTTCTTGAAGTTTTATGATCCAGCCAGATTTTCGGTTCAGTTTCTGAAACATATTCCGCTATTTATTTTAGTAAAATTAAAATTAGCCAATGCAGAAGCCGTCAAAAGAAGTTTCATTTCGTCCATCTTAAAAGGAGAATCCAGATACAGCATAGAAAAGCAGGCAAAATTGTTTTTTGAGGAAAATTATCCGAGCCTGATCCGGAAGAATGCTTTGGATTTCATCCATCATATCGAACGAGAACACTCTGAATCTTACCTCGTTTCCGCCTCTTTGGATGTTTGGGTGCAGCCATTTGCAGATGCGTTCGATATGACGTTGATCGCCACCCAAGCGGAGTTTGAGAATGATATTTTTACAGGAAAATTCGTCGGGAAAAACTGCAACAAAGATGAAAAAGTCTGCAGAATAGAAACCGAATTGGGAAGTAAAAAATTCGACAAAATCATCGCTTTTGGAGACTCTTCAGGAGACAAGCCCATGTTTAAGTTCGCCAATGAATCGTATTATCGATTTTTTCACTAATTTAGTACTTTAATTTTTCAAAAAGTTTTTCGGCGTCAAAATCTATAAAAAATGGAAAGGATTTATCTGGATAATGCTGCAACAACGCCCCTCGATGAGGATGTGATAGACTGTATGGTCAATGTTTTAAAATTCAATTATGGCAATCCGTCTTCAACGCACAGTCTGGGGCAGGAGGCTAAAACCATTTTGGAAGAAGTAAGACGCAAGATTGCGAACTCATTGAAAGTGACGCCCGGCGAGATTATCTTCACCTCTTGCGGAACGGAATCCAATAATATGATCATCAAGTCTGCCGTCAATTATTTAGGCGTAGAAAGGATCATCACATCGCCTCTGGAGCACAAATGTGTTGCCGAAACTTGCTTGGAAATGAAAAAGCTGAAAGGTGTAGAATTGGTTTATCTAAGACCAGATGCCAAAGGTGATTTTGACCCTAATAAATTAGAAGAAGTTCTGAAATCTTCTGATAAAAAAACTTTGGTCACTCTGATGCACGCCAACAATGAGATTGGAAATATTCTCGATATTGAGAAAGTGGCTCATCTTTGCAAAGAAAATCACGCCCTTTTCCATTCGGACACCGTACAGACGATGGCGCACTTGGATTTGGATTTTTCCAAAATTCCTTTAGACTTTGCGTCTTGCAGCGCGCACAAATTCCACGGGCCTAAGGGCTCCGGTTTTGCTTTTATTCGCAAGTCGTCCGGGTTGAAAGGCTTGATCACCGGCGGTTCTCAGGAAAGAAGTATGAGAGCAGGCACGGAAAATGTTACGGGAATTGCCGGTCTGGGAAAGGCTTGGGAGATTTCTCAGGAAAAAATGGAAGATTACAAAAATCATATTATCAAAATTAAACATTACGCCATTCAGCAATTAAAAGAAAAAATACCGGGCATCAAGTTCAATGGAAGAAGTGCCGAAGACGAGAGCCTTTACACCATTCTGAACATTTTACTTCCGTATAAAAATCCGCTGATTGGGCTACAATTGGATATGAAAGGCATTGCCATCTCCCAAGGAAGCGCTTGCAGTTCCGGAGCCTCGAAACCCTCGATGGTGCTGATGTCAATTTTGTCGGAAGATGAGTTGGAGTGCTGCACGCCATTGAGAATTTCATTCAGCCATTATACGAAGAAGTCCGACATCGATGCCTTGGTTCTGGCATTGGAAGAAATAGGTCGTCCTTTCGTTATAGAAAAATCTGATAGTTTGCATAGATAATCAACTGATAAAATAAAATTAAAATGTTGTAATTTTGCAGTATAAATTTAAAGATAAGAAATCATGGCAGTAGAAATTACGGATCAATCCTTTCAGGAAACAGTATTAAATTCAGATAAACCAGTTTTGGTAGATTTTTGGGCCGCTTGGTGCGGGCCATGTAGAATGCTGGGACCAATTATCGAGGAAGTCGCAATAGACTTTGAAGGAAGAGCTGTTGTCGGCAAAGTGGATGTGGATAATAATCAACAGATTTCCGTAGATTACGGCATCAGAAATATCCCGACCGTTTTGATCTTCAAAGAAGGCGAGGTAGTGGATAAGATTGTGGGAGTTGCACCAAAAGAGGTAATTGCCGAAAAACTGAATGCATTCCTCTGATAAGAAATCAAAATTATATAATGAACAATGAACGCTTTTTCTGATGGAGAGGCGTTTTTTTTGTTTAAAATTTGCGAATGTGGATTATTGTTGTATTTTTGCAACCACAATAATAATGGATGATTTTCCCTTTTTATTGAGCAATAGATCCGGTAGTTCAGCTGGTTAGAATGCCGCCCTGTCACGGCGGAGGTCGCGGGTTCGAGTCCCGTCCGGATCGCAACTACAATATCAAAGTAGTACAAAAAGCTTTAAAACGTATGTTTTAAAGCTTTTTTTGTTTTATGTCTGTTCAAAGAGAACTAAAAAAGCATAATCTGAAAGTGACCTATTCAGTGACCTGTTGAAATAGGTTAAAAAGGTCACTGGAAATTCAGACAAACCCTTTTCAGCAGCTGGTTCAGCAACTGAACATCTTGTGTTAAGTTTTTACTAAGGATAATTTTAAATCTCAAAAGCTAAACGATATGAACAAGACATTCAATTTACTTTTCTATGTGAAGAAATCGAAAATCAATTCTGTAGGAGAGTCTCCTATTTATTTGCGGATTACCATCGACGGCAAAATAACCGAAATAAGCACAAAGCGTACAGTAAAGCCTACGAAATGGAATTCTGCAATGCAGAAGGTTAGTGGCTCTTCGGAAGAATGCAGATCCCTTAATTATTATTTGAAAACATTTGAGCAAAAAGTTTACGATACCTATCACGAATTAATCAGAGATAAGGAAGCCGTAACTTCTGAGGCTATTAAGAATAAGTTAGTAGGTAGAGGTAGAATAACCCGAACACTCATTCCCGTTTTTCAGGATCATAATGATCGAATGGAGAAACTTATAGACAAAGAATTTGCCCAAGGAACGTTAACCCGTTATAAGACCTGTCTGAAACATACCAAAGATTTTTTGAAATGGAAATATAGTATTACCGACATTGAAATAAAAAAGATCGATTATGCTTTTCTAAACGATTTTGAATTTTTTTTAAGGACTGAAAGATCCTGTAATAATAATTCTGCAGTAAAATATATCAAGAATTTTGGTAAGATTATACGTATCTGTCTTGCAAATGGATGGATGGAAAGAGATCCTTTTATGAACTATCATTCTAAGTTTAATGAAGTGACAAGAATGTTCCTTAATGAAAAGGAGATAGAAGTACTTTTTGCCAAAGATTTTAAAAATGAGAGATTGTCTTTGGTAAGAGATATTTTTCTGTTCAGCTGTTTCACCGGACTAGCGTACATTGATACTCAAAAACTAACATATCAAAATATCAATTTGGGACTTGATGGCTCTCAATGGATTTATACAAAACGTCAGAAAACTAAAACTACTTCTAATATTCCCTTACTTTCTCAAACAGAGAAAATTATTGAAAAATACAAAAATCATCCAGTATGTCTTAATAATGGAAAGTTGCTGCCTATTCTGAGTAATCAAAAGATGAATGCATATCTTAAGGAGATTGCCGACCTGTGCGGAATTAACAAAGAATTGACCTATCATATTGCACGACATACCTTTGCAACAACGATAACTTTATCTAATGGGGTTTCCATTGAAAGTGTAAGTAAAATGCTAGGTCACAAAAGTATTAAGACTACTCAGCATTACGCAAAAATTCTAGATAAAAAAGTTAGTGAGGATATGATGGAATTGAAACAGAAATTTAGTGATAAAAAGAAAATTGTAATAAGCTGTTAGGTTATTTAGGTCGTCTGAAGGATTCTTGATTTAGCAATAATTTGAAAATTACTTAGAATATGGAATTGTGTAAAGTGACTTTTTAACAAAAACTTATTTCTAGTCAAACCAATTTCGTGTTCCTGCGAATAAAGCTCTCTAAAAGTTACTCTTGCATCTTCCAGATGATCGCTTTGTATTTCCAGTCATTTTTTCTTACCAGAAGAAAATCATTTATCAACTCTTTCTGGCTTATACTCATTACTGAAGAAATGTCGAAACATTTGATTGAAGATTTAAAGAGAATTTTTCAAATCTCAGCATTATAACAGATAAAAATGTGTCGCATCATTTGAATTATAAAGTGAGTTTTAAAAGAAATTTCTCTAAAAAGTGCTTTCTACAGCCTTTAAAACATAGTTTGAAATAGTGTTGCACCTAGATTACCTTAATATCTAAGGCACTATCTATTGTATACCTTGGCTTTATTAGAGATGAGAATTCAATATTATTTTCTTGTTTTTAACAATTCTTTAATTAAAACAGTGTTAATATTATTCTTTATTAATATATTTGTTAAAGTAAAAGATTTACCTTTGTCGCATGAATTTTCTGAGATTGCTTTTTACAGTCTATTTCATGGCATTATCATTAATGCCATGCATGGATGTTGCAAAAGCACAATCAAAAACTGAAAATGTATCATATTCCTATCTAAAATCTGAGCAAAACGATGCTCATTCAAAAACAGATTCTTGTTCTCCTTTCTGTTATTGTAACTGCTGCAGAATCAGCGTTACTTCCATTAAAATAAAACCTGTTTTAGAATATCGTAAACAGATAAAAGAATACTATTGTAAAAAAATTCTTTTCAAAAAGAATGACTTTGCATATTTGGTGTACGATCAAATATGGCAACCTCCTAAAATATAATTTTTATTGAGCAGACGGAAGAATTGTCTTTCGTTTAAACTGTTATGGAAATATTGCAATAGTATTGCGTTGTATTCCTACTCATTTTTGTCATTTGATTTTTAGAACAAAAAGTTGTTCCAAAAAGTATTTGTGACCTTCAATAAAAATTATATTCTAATGTTAGATAAAATCATAAGATTTAGCATCAAGAACAAGATTGTCATTGGTATAATGA
The DNA here is from genome assembly GCA_022013695.1 of Weeksellaceae bacterium. Classification (GTDB taxonomy): domain Bacteria; phylum Bacteroidota; class Bacteroidia; order Flavobacteriales; family Weeksellaceae; genus Epilithonimonas. Next base: position 7,572 of record JAKLPS010000021.1, on the reverse strand, counting down.
CCTTGTTGTTGATAATTTGGGGAGTTTGGAGCGCAACCAAACTTCCAATCGATGCCACACCTGACATCACCAACAATCAGGTTCAAATAATCACAGTCTGCCCTACGTTGGCAGGTCAGGAAGTTGAACAGCTGGTTACTTTCCCGATAGAGCAGAGTATTGCAAATGTTCCTGATATTGAGGAAACCCGAAGTATATCACGATTTGGTTTGTCCGTAATCACTGTTGTATTTAAAGAAGAGGTCAATGTTTATTTTGCCCGTCAGTTAATCAGTGAAAAACTGAAACAGGCGGCTGAAGAAATTCCAAAAGGAATTGGCACACCAGAGTTGGCTCCGGTAAGTACAGGACTTGGGGAAGTATATCAGTACATCCTCCATCCAAAGAAAGGCAGTGAAAAAAAATACGATTCCAAAGAACTTCGTACGATGCAGGATTGGATTGTTAGACGACAGCTTAATGGTACTCCGGGTGTTGCAGAGATCAACAGCTTTGGAGGCGAACTCAAACAATATGAAGTAGCTGTTAACCCTGATCGTCTTCGAGCGATGGGAGTGAGTATTTCTGATATTTTTGCAGCTCTTGAAAAAAATAATCAAAATACAGGGGGAGCCTACATTGACAAAAAACCTAATGCTTATTTTATTCGTGGAATTGGTCTGGTGACATCTCTTGAAGATGTTGGTAATGTAGTTGTTAAGAATGATACTGGAAGTGTTCCTATCTTTGTTAAGGATGTTGCTGAAGTTAGACTGGGAAGCGCAGTACGATATGGTGCCATGACATTTAATGGTCAGGTAGATGCTGTAGGTGGAGTGGTTATGATGCTGAAAGGAGCAAATAGTAATCAAGTGGTGCAGAGTATCAAAGAAAAGATACCCATCATCCAAAAATCTTTGCCTAATGATATTATTATAGAGCCTTACTTAGACAGAACAGATCTTGTCGGGAGAGCTATTGATACCGTAGAAAAAAATCTTATTGAAGGCGCATTGATCGTTATTTTCGTTCTGGTTTTATTTTTAGGAAACTTGAGGGCAGGACTGATCGTAGCGTCTGCCATTCCATTATCATTACTTTTTGCTTTGGGAATGATGAATGTTTTCGGAGTGAGTGCCAACTTAATGAGTCTGGGGGCGATTGATTTCGGGTTGATTGTTGACGGTGCTGTTATTATTGTCGAGGCGACATTACATGTTCTACAACATAAAAAGAATAAAAAAGAACTTACCCAAGCTCAAATGGATGAGGAGGTGGGATCTGCTGCATCCAAAATGATGAATAGTGCCATATTTGGGCAGATTATCATTCTAATTGTTTATATACCTATTTTAACGTTAATCGGTGTTGAAGGTAAGATGTTTACACCTATGGCTAAAACAGTTGGTTTTGCCATTATAGGAGCAACAATCCTATCGGTGACCTATATACCGATGATGAGTGCTTTGTTTTTATCCAAGAAAATTTCTCATAAAGAAAATTTCTCAGACAAAATGATGAATAAGATCCAAAAGGCCTACACTCCTTTATTGGAAAAAGCATTGAGGATCAAATATTGGTTAGTAGGTGTTACCGTTGCTATTTTTGCTGTAGCCGTATTCTTGTTCGGAAGAATGGGCGGTGAATTTATCCCTCAGATGCAGGAAGGGGATTTTGCTTTTCACTGTATTCTTCCACAGGGAAGTTCTTTAAGTCAGAGTATCGAAACCTCCATGCAGGCGTCCAGACTGATCAAGCAGTTTGACGAAGTTAAAATGGTTGTAGGTAAGACCGGCGCTGCTGAAGTGCCTACTGACCCGATGCCACCTGAAGCTACTGATATGATGGTAATCTTAAAACCACAAAGTGATTGGAAAACAAAAAAATCATATGATGAATTAGCAGATGAGATCTCTGAAAAACTTGAAGCTATCCCGGGTGTGTTTTTTGAAAAAAATCAACCGATTCAGATGCGTTTCAATGAGTTGATGACAGGGATCAGGCAGGATGTAGCAGTTAAAATTTTCGGTGAAAATTTGGATTCTTTAGCTATTTATGCTGATAAAACATCTAAGGTCATTCAGTCTGTAAATGGGGCGAGTGCTCCGCAGATCGAACGTGTCAGTGGTCTTCCGCAGATCAATGTAGAATATGACCGTACAAGAATGGCTAATTACGGACTTAATATCGAAGACGTAAATACTGCGGTAAGCACTGCTTTTGCAGGTCAGGCAGCAGGTCAGGTATTTGAAAATGAGCGAAGATTTGATCTTGTTGTTCGTCTGGATAGTTTACATCGAACCAGTATTGATGATGTCAATAATCTGATGGTCTCTACAAAAACAGGAGCACAAATCCCTCTTTCACAGGTGTCAAATATCAGTTATAAATTGGGTCCGGCACAGATCAGCCGTGAAGCTGGTAAAAGGAGGATAGTTATTGGTTTTAACGTAAAAGGGCGAGATGTAGAAAGTGTAGTGGAAGAAATCCAGCAGAAGCTTAATAAAGAAAAATTACCATCAGGATATTATTATACATATGGCGGACAGTTTGAGAACCTTAAAGCTGCCAGTAAACGACTGACCATTGCTGTTCCGGTATCCTTATTCCTGATATTTATGCTGTTGTATTTTACGTTCGGCTCATTAAAGCAGGCTACGCTAATCTTTACTGCAATCCCGATGAGTGCGATTGGCGGCGTATTTGCGTTAATGCTGCGTGGCATGCCTTTCAGTATCAGCGCAGGAATTGGCTTTATTGCCTTATTTGGAGTAGCTGTACTTAATGGAATTGTTTTAATCGGAACTTTCAACCAATTAGAGAAGGAAGGTGAAACCAATATTTTAAAGCGTGTGATGGAAGGAACTAAAACTCGTTTAAGACCTGTTTTAATGACCGCTACAGTTGCTTCATTAGGGTTTTTACCCATGGCAATTTCAACTGGAGCCGGCGCAGAAGTTCAGAAACCTTTGGCTACCGTTGTAATCGGGGGACTGGTAACAGCAACCTTCTTAACTCTGTTTGTTTTACCGATGTTATACATTATCTTTAGTACTAAATTAAAGATCAAAAACATTTCAGGTAATAAACCCCTGACTGCTGTTTTAGTTTTAGGTTTCCTTTTCTTTGGACAAACCTTCAATGCACAACAGGGTAACCCTTTAACAGTTGCGGAAGCAACGAACATCGCATTAAGCAACAATAATTTAATGCGGTCGAGAGATCTGGATATTAAGGTAACAGAAGCACTGAAACCTACTGCTAAAGAACTTCCAAAAATGAGTGTAGATGCTCAGTTAGGGCAATATAACAGTAAAAAATTCGATCAGTCTTTTTCTATATCTCAAAGTATTCCATTTCCAACATTGTTCAAAGCTCGAAGAGAGCTCATTGCGGAACAGATTAAAGGAAAACAAATCAATAAGGAGATTTCAGCCAATGAACTTGCGAGACAGGTGAGGACTTATTACTATCAGATCGAGTATCTGCAATTTAACCAGTCAAAATTAAAAAATCTGGATAGTTTATATCAGGATTTTATAAGAATTGCGACGGTCAGATTTAAATCAGGAGATATAAAAAAGATTGAAATCAATACTGCAGAAACTCAGAAAGGTGAGATCAGTTTACTGTTAAAACAAAATGAAGTTTATTTGAATAATGCATATAAAAACCTAAAAACATTATTAAATACTTCGGGGGATATCTCAGTTCCTTACAACACAAATTATGAACCTTTGAAAGCTAATTATGTACTTGACAGCACTTCGATAGCAAATCATCCAACGGTAAGATCTTACTATCAGGAGATGGCTATAGCAGAAAAAAATAAAAATGTTGAGAGGTCTTTAGGTCTGCCTGATTTCAGTATCGGTTACACCAATCAGTCCTTAATCGGTACTCAGACGATCAATGGTATGGATCAGAATTTTAATGCTGGAAATAGATTTCATGCGGCAACAATTGGCGTTACGATCCCTCTCACTTTCGGTGCTACGAAAGCGAGAATCCAGTCTTGGGAGTTTCAAAAGCAAGTAGCGGAATCTAATGCAAAATTGCAGCAAAAACAGCTGGAAGCACAACTGCAAAATGCTTTGAATCAATATCAGCAGGATGTAGAGCAGTACAACTATTATGTTAATCAGGCAATCCCCAATGCTGAGAAAATAGCTAAAGCCGGACAATTAGGATATAAAACAGGAGAAATTTCCTATGTTGAGTATCTTTTTGCGCTTCAGACTTCCACGAATATTCAATTAAAATATCTGGAATCCATTCAACAGGTTAATCAATCTGTTATTACCATTAATTCAATCATAAACAAATAAAATGAAAATTAAATATAATTTAATATCTGCGCTGTTAATTTCTTTTTTAGCCTTAAGCTGTGGAAAAAAAGAAGCTTCTGAGGAAACGGAAGTAAAAGCAAAAACCGAACAGGCAGAGGAGGCTCATGAAGAGGCACCGCAAACAATCGCCACATTAACTGAAGAACAAATGAAAGCAGTCGGAATCTCTTTAGGTAAAATTGAGATGAAAGATTTGGCTTCACTTGTTAAAGCCAATGGTGTCTTGAGTGTTCCTAACAATAGAAAAGCCACAGTAACCTCTTTGTATGGTGGGGTGATCAAGACATTAAATGTTCAAATAGGCGACTATGTCAGAAAAGGGCAGGTCATTGCATCCATTAATAATCCTGAGTATATTCAGCTTCAGGAGCAATACCTTACAGTAAATAGCAGAATTGCATTTGCTGAACAGGAATATAAAAGGCAACGTGAATTATTTGATAATGATGCTGGAGCAAAAAAAAACCTGCAAAGCTCTGATTCTGAATTAAAAGGTTTAAGAACCCAAAGATCATCATTACAGAGACAACTTCAGCTTATGGGGATAAGCCCAGGAAAGGTAAGCAATGGGAATTTGAGATCAGGATTGGTTATTACCTCCCCGATCAGTGGAACCGTAAGTGGCATCAATGCGCAGATTGGAAGTTATGTTGATGTTTCATCTCCTGTTCTTGATATTATTGATAATAGTTCTATCCATTTAGATCTTCAGGTTTTTGAAAAGGATCTGCCTAAGATGAAAGTAGGACAGACTGTACAGTTTAAGCTGACCAATAACCCGGAAACATTGTATAACGCTACGGTATTCAGTATCGGTTCGTCATTCGAAAATGAGAGTAAAACGATCTCTGTACATGCCAATGTAACAGGAAGTAAAGTAGGGCTTATTGATGGGATGAATGTTACCGGAATGGTAAGCCTTGGAAATTCCAGCACCGCTGCAGTTCCTAATGAAGCAATCGTGGAAGCTGACGGTAAATTCTATGTTTTTGTACAGACTTCTAAAAAGCCTGAAGAACATGCCGAAGAGAAAAAGGAGGGTGAGCAGGAAGAAGCTACGAAAGAGACAGGAGCTCATACCAAAGATCAAGGGAAGACCCTGAATTTTGAGAAAATAGAAATTGTGAAAGGTTCATCAGATTTAGGTTATACTGCTATCACTACAGTGAGTAAAATTGCACCTGATACAAATATTGTTGTAAAAGGCGCATTCTTCGTCAATGCTAAATTATCTAATGCTGGAGGTCATGAGGATTAGATTTTTAAAAGCTGAAGCCTTTATATAAACCTTCAGTTGCACTAAAAATATCATTATGCTACGAGGTAAAGCAATGCATTAATTCTACCTCTAGCATAATGTTATCTTTAAATCTATAAAATCAAAGTTATGTTACTATACAAGAAAATCTCAATCTGGTATTTTATTGATCAAATTAAAAGTCAAATATTACTGATTGTTATACTAGCTGTAGGTACAGGTTTGCTGGATTTGCATCCTATCTTCACTAAAATAACCATTCCGCTAAGTATTCCCGCAATTCTTGGAACTGCTGTCTCATTGCTTCTTGCATTCAGGACGGCGCAGTCTTATGAAAGGTGGTGGGAAGCGAGAACTGTTTGGGGAGCCATCGTCAATGATTCAAGATCTTTTATCCGTTTAATAAATCAATTCGTTCCTCAAGATGGTGCGGACGTTAAAATATTTGCAGAGAGACAAATCGTATGGGTCTATGCCTTGGGTGAAGCATTAAGGAAACAGCCCTTTACCAATAAAGTAGTTGAGTATTTGCATACGCATCAAATCAACGCAGTCAATATACCCAATGCGATTTTGGATGAACATTCTTATCACGTAAGACAGATAGCAGAAAAAGGTTTGATTTCAGATTTTAAAGAAGTTCAGCTCACTGAAGTTCTCATGAGGCTTTGTGACAATATGGGAAAATGTGAACGATTGAAAAATACGGTGTTTCCAAGGGCATATAGTATTCTGATTCATACCCTGATTTATGTATTTGCATTTATCCTTCCTTTCGGATTGGAAGATTCCCAGCTTACTTTGGAAATAATTACGACGATCATTATTCCTCTGATATTTGTAGCCATTGAGAAAACAGCGATCATCATGCAGGACCCTTTCGAGAATACTCCTGTAGATACGCCAATGACCTCTATCGCACAAACCATAGAAATCAACATTCTACAGATGATCAAAGAGAAAGATATTCCTGTTAAAAAAGAAAATAATACCTACTTCGAAATGTAGAGTCAATCCAGTAAAAACATAAAATTATGAGCGACACAAATAAACAGATTGTATCAGCATCTAGTAGGCATAAGAAAAACTTACTTATCGTTCTGGCACTTAGTGGGACTTATCTGATAGCTGAAGTCATTGGAGGCATTGCAACAAAAAGTCTTGCATTATTAGCAGATGCCGCGCATATGCTGACAGATGTTGTCGGTTTACTCTTAGCATTTATTGCCATCAAAATTGGTGAAAGAAAGGCAAGTCCTAAAAAGACATTTGGGTACTATCGAACAGAAATTTTGGCTGCTGTGATCAATGCTGTTGTTCTGTTGGGTATTTCATTATTTGTTTTATACGAGGCATTTCAGAGATTTAAAAATCCTCCCGAAGTACAAAGTGGCTCTATGATGATTGTTGCAGGAATTGGACTTGTTGTGAATATCATCGGTATCCTTATCATCAGAAAGGATTCCAACGCAAGTCTTAATATGAAAGGTGCTTATTTTGAAGTTTTGTCGGATATGCTGACATCGGTAGGAGTAATGATCGCGGGCGTGATCATGCTGACAACACAGTGGTATTATGCAGATCCGATCATTTCTGCGGCTATAGGTCTGTTGATCATTCCAAGAACCTTAAAGTTGCTTATGGAAGCGGTTAATATCTTACTGGAAGGTACACCTAAAGATGTAGATATCAGCAAGCTTCGATCTTCACTGGAAGAACTTTCGGGAATCAAGGAACTCCACGATCTACATGTCTGGTCGCTTACATCAGGCGTTAATGCCATGAGTGCACATGTGATTGCAGATAATAACAAAAATCGCAATGAACTCCTGCAAATATTAATAGATAAAGCAACGACAGATTTTAAAATAACCCATACCACTTTTCAAATCGAATATGAAGGTTATGATGAATCTGAAATACATTTATAGATGAACGATCAGAATAGATTGAAAATGAATGAAATCTAAATGATCAGTTCTTTAT
>JAKLPS010000020.1 GCA_022013695.1 Weeksellaceae bacterium | reverse complement strand
AAGAATACATCAATTATTACAACCACGACAGAATAAGACTCAATTTAAAAGGAAAGAGTCCGGTACAGTACCGAACTCTTTCCTCTAATAATATTGTTTAATTTTGTCTAATCTTTTGGGTGCAGTCCACAATTGCCTGATTTTTAGTTTTATAAGGAATCAAAAATAGGTTTTCGGTGAAACCTTTCATTTTAGGGCTTATAACCATCCTTCAAAGTCACGGTTCTGTTGAAAACCAAACCATCTGCGGAAGAATCCCGATCCTTAATATAATAACCAATTCTCTGGAACTGGAAATGATTTTCCAAAGTCGCATCTTTAAGGCTTGGTTCAGCAAATCCGTGGCTTACTCTCAAAGATTGGGGATTCACGAACTCGATGAAATCTACGTCTTTCTCAGCGTCCGGCTGCTCCGTCGTGAAAAGTCTTTCGTAAGTTCTTATTTCGATCGGCAAGGCGTGCTTCGCAGAAACCCAATGGAGCGTTCCTTTCACTTTTCTCAGGCTGGCTTCGGTTCCGCTTCCCGATTTGGAATCTTCGTCATAAGTGGCATATATCGTTTTGATTTCGCCGTTGGCATCCTTATCTACCCTTTCTGCTTTGATAATGTATCCTGCCTTTAGGCGCACTTCTCCATCCAATTTGAGTCGGAAAAATTTCTTGTCAGCCTCTTCTTTGAAATCCTCTCGCTCGATGTAGATTTCTCTGGAAAAGGGTACTTTTCTCGTTCCTGCATTTTCATCTTCAGGATTATTTTCAGTTTCCAGCCATTCTTCTTTGTCTTTGGGATAATTTTCGATAATGAGTTTCACGGGATTTACCACCGCCATCACTCGGGTTGCTATTTTGTTCAGATCCTCTCTCACGCAGAATTCCAATAGCTGAATATCAATCAGATTTTCGCGTTTTGCCACGCCCACTTTTTCAATAAAATTCTTGATGGCTGCTGGCGTGTAACCTTTTCTTCTAAGTCCCGAAATGGTGGGCATCCGCGGATCATCCCAACCTGCGGTAATATTTTCTTGGACTAATCGCTGAAGTCTTCTTTTGGATGTCACCATATATGAAACATTCATCCTTGCAAATTCTCTTTGTTTCGGAGCAACGCTTTGATGGTCGTAGATCTGATCTAAATACCATTCGTACAGCGGCCGGTGGTTCTCAAACTCCAATGAGCATAAAGAGTGCGAAATTTGCTCGATGTAATCCGATTCTCCGTGCGCCCAGTCGTACATAGGGTAGATTTTCCATTGTTCACCGGTTCTGTGATGCGGTTTTTTCAAAATTCTGTACATCACCGGATCGCGCATATTCATATTTGGAGACGCCATATCGATTTTTGCACGCAAACTCATCGCGCCTTCTTCATATTCTCCGTTTTTCATTTTCTCAAAAAGCGCAAGACTTTCCTCGGCCGGGCGGTTTCTGAAAGGCGAATCTAAACCGGGCTCAAAAGGATTTTTGCGCTGAGCAGTAATTTCTTCCGACGATTGCTCGTCTACGTACGCTTTGCCCTGCTTGATAAGTTCTACCGCCCAGTCATAAAGCTGCTGAAAATAATCGGAAGTATATAATTCCTGATCGTACCGGAAACCTAGCCAATCGATGTCCGCTTTGATAGAATCTACAAATTCTTGTTCTTCCTTTGTAGGATTGGTATCGTCAAAACGAAGGTTGACAGGCGCATTGTACTTCTCCCCCAAGCCAAAGTTGATACATATCGCTTTGGTATGCCCGATGTGAAGATAACCGTTTGGTTCCGGCGGAAATCTGAAACGCAGCTTAGACGAGTCTAGGCCGTTTTCCAAATCATCTTCTATAATCTGTTCGATAAAATTGAGCACTTTTTTTTCTTCTTCTTCCATAATCTGAACGTGAGCTGCAAATTTAACGTAATTTACTCAAAAAAATAAAACGAATATGCTTTGTACCTACAGTTTACATTAAATATAAAAAAGGCTATTACAAACGATGTTTAATAGCTTTTAAATGTTAAATTTGTGTGAACTTTAAACATTTAGTGATATAGAGTTCAAATTTTTTTAATTTTGACATATTAATCAATCGAAATGAATCGTAAAAAAATCCTATTAATTGACGATGAACAGGACATCTTGGAAATCATCTCTTATAATTTGGAAAAAGAAGGTTATCAGGTTTTCACAGCTGCCAACGGTAATGAGGGAATCGCAAAAGCAAAAGAAATTTTGCCCGATTTAATTTTATTAGACGTGATGATGCCCGAGAAGGACGGCATCGAAACCTGCCAAGACCTGAGGAAAATCAAAGAATTGCAAAAGACGCTGATTGTCTTTCTATCTGCGAGAAGCGAGGAGTTTTCCCAATTAGCTGGCTATCAGGCTGGGGCCAACGATTATATTGTCAAATTGATCAAGCCCAAAGTTCTGATTTCCAAAGTGGCGGCGCTTTTGCAATTGGGTGCCAATTCTCACGAAAATTCCAATTACATCGAGATTGGTGATCTGATTATTGATAAAGACAACTTCAAAGTAACCAAGGCAAAAGAAGAATTTTTGCTTCCCAAGAAGGAGTTTGATCTGCTTTATCTCCTGGCATCCAACACTGATAAGGTTTTCAAAAGAGAAGAAATTCTGGAACGGGTCTGGGGCAACGATGTGATTGTTGGGGAAAGAACGATAGACGTTCATATCCGCAGATTGCGCGAGAAATTGGGAATCAACACCATCCAAACGCTCAAAGGAATAGGTTATAAATTAGTAGTTTAAGATTTTCTAAAAAGAAAATCTTTTTTTTGAAATGAGATTAAGGAATTCTGTAAAAATCAATTGGTTATCGGCTGCTGCTTCTTTTTTTTTAATGGCGGTATTTGGCTGTGTGGTTTTGATGTTCGAGTTCTATACGGATGATGCCTACTTCAAGACTTGGGATTTTAATTATCTTCTCGTCCTCACGCTCACTTTTTTGTACGTCGTCAATTATTTTGTTTTAGAATTTCTCTTTGGCTTTTACAGCAAAAATCAAATCCGAAGAATTACCAACATTCTGCCCGAAGACATTATCCACGATTACGACACGGATCTTGGCTTCAAAGAACTTGGCGAAAAAATGCATGAGATGAATCAGAGAAATGCAGAAATCGATCTGATGAAAGAAATGGAAGATTACCGGAAAGAATACATCGGAAACGTTTCCCACGAACTCAAAACGCCTCTTTTTTCGATCCAAGGCTACATAGAAACCTTGCGCGAAGGCGGCGTGGAAGATCTCAACATCCGCGACAAATATCTGCAAAGAATAGACAATTCTGTCGAGAGATTGCTGAATATTGTTATAGATTTGGATATGATCAACCGTTTTGAGTCTGGTCAAATCAATTTGAAATTCAGCACTTTTGATGTAAACCATTTGATTCAGGAAATATTTGATCTTCTGGAGATGGAGGCCGAAAGGCAGTCGATGACCATGCAACTGCAAACCACTCAATCTCAATTATTTGTTTTTGCCGACAAGCAAAAGATCTCGCAGGTTTTGATCAATCTTATTTCAAATTCTATCAAATATGCCAACCGGGAAGAAGCTCAGATCATCGTTTCTACCAGAGAAGGCCTGCAAAACATTCACATCTCCGTGGAGGATAATGGTATGGGAATAAAACCCGAAAATCTACCGAGAATCTTCGAGCGTTTCTACAGAGTAGAATCCAGCAGAAACCGGAAAGAGGGCGGCTCTGGACTTGGGCTTGCGATCGTAAAACACATTTTGGAAGCGCATAAGCAAACGATAGTCGTAGAAAGCGTCTATCTCTCGGGTACCAAATTCAAATTTAAACTAGCCAAGTCCCCTATTGGCAAACTCAAGAGAGGAAAGGCCAATTTTGCAGAGTAAACCACGCTCTACGAACCCAGAATTTATAGAAATCTTTTTTGAAAAAAAAATTAGAAGAAATTTTTGTGGAATTTCATTTGTTTTATATTTGCATCTATAATCAATCTAATAAAGTTAAAGTAAAACAACAATGGTTTATAAGATAAGAGTAATCCTAGACGCGAAAGAAACCATCTTCCGAGACCTCGAGATCAAAGAAAAGCAGACGCTTTGGAATCTGCATCTGGGCATCAAAAGTGCGTTTAGCTTACCGGGCGAAGAGTTGTCTTCTTTTTATTTTTCCGATGACGAATGGAACGAGGGTCGCCCTGTTCCGTTAGAAGATATGAGCGATGATGGCGATGGCGAAATCATGTCCGATGTCTATCTGGCAGAGGCCTTCCCCGCTGTTGGGGAGAAAATGAGATTTCAGTACGGTTTCATAGAGCTTTGGGATTTTTTCTGCGAGCTTTTGGAAATGGCTGATGAAAAACCCGCCGTCAATTATCCGATTACCGTTTATAGATTTGGCAATGTGCCTTTGAAAGCACCAAGCAAAACAGGCACTAATAACGGGAAAAATCAAAATTCTGCGTTGCCTTTTCTGGATGATGATTTTGACGACTTCGACTCCGAGTTCAAAGCAACAGGTTTTGACGACGACGACGAGGATTACAACGATGATGAAGAAGATGACGACTACAACGACGTTTTCGACGAAGATGATGAAGATTAAGATTTTCTTTACAAATAAAATTAAAGCCCGAATTTTCGGGCTTTTTTGTAAGCTTTCCCTGATTTCACTCTTAAAAAAAGTGTTTCCAATTAACAATATTTTAACCAAAACAATCATTTTTCATTACATTTGTTACAATCATAAAAATCCAAAACTTTGATCCAATCACTTTTCAGAAGAAAACATTACACAGAAAACTCAGACAAAGGGCAACTCAACCGTGTTCTCGGAACTTGGGACATTGTTTTTTTCGGGATAGCCGCCATCATTGGTGCCGGCAGTTTCAGCAGTTTGGGCGAGGCCATTTTCCGCGGCGGACCTGGCGTTATTATTCTTTATATCATTTGTGGTTTTGCCTGTGCTTTTACGGCCTTGTGCTACGCAGAATTTGCCAGTCGCATTCCCACGGCAGGAAGCGCTTACACCTATGCTTATGCCAGTTTCGGAGAGTTAATCGCGTGGGTCATTGGCTGGGCTCTGATTATGGAATATTCTTTTGGGAACATCTATGTGGCCTTCTCGTGGTCCGATTACTTTACAAGTTTTATGGAAAGAATTGGCATTCACATTCCGGATTTCCTCACCTGTAGCTATACCGAGGCTAAAAAAGCTTTTATGAACCGATCTACCAATGCAGAGCTCGTCAATGCTTGGACATCGGCACCCGTGGTGGCTGGTTTGAAGATTATTCTTGATATTCCAGCACTTGTGATTAATGGATTAATCACCTGGCTGTGCTACCAGGGAATCAAAGAAAGTAAGAATTTCAACAATTTTTTTGTGATTCTGAAACTGTTTGTCATCCTATTGGTCATTGCTGTTGGGATTGGATTTGTGAACACCGGCAATTGGTTTCCGAAAGCAATTGGAAACGATGTAGGTACCTTTATGCCCAACGGATTTGCCGGTGTAATGTCTGCTGTTTCGGGCGTTTTCTTCGCTTACATCGGTTTTGACGCCATCTCGGTGTTGTCGGAAGAAACCAAAAATCCGCAGCGCGATCTTCCGCGGGGCATGCTGATTTCTCTTGGTCTTTGCACTGTTATTTATATTGTTTTGACGCTCGTTTTGACCGGCGTGGTAGATTATAAAAAATTTGATGGGATTGGCGATCCGCTGTCTTTCATTTTTGATTCTTCAAATCTCAATATACCCTGGATGGAGTTTATCGTTTCGCTTATTGCGATTGTAGCCATTACCACCGTTTTACTGGTCTTCCAAATGGGACAGCCGAGAATCTGGATGGCGATGTCTCGCGATGGTCTTTTGCCAAAGAAGTTTCAGGAAGTTCATAGCAAGAATAAGGTTCCCTCATTTGCAACCATCGTCACAGGCTTCGTGGTGGGCGTTCCTATATTATTTACAGACAAATCCTTTATTTTGGATTTTACGAGCATCGGGACCATCTTCGCATTTGTGCTGGTTTGCGGTGGCGTTCTTCTGCTTCCTAACAAAGAAAAAATCAAAGGGAGATTTCATTTGCCGTATATCAACGGGAAATATTTTTTTCCTCTGATCTTCATCGGCGGACTGGTATTTTTCTATTTTTATCAGCCCGATTTTTTCCGCCAACTGACGAATATTAATGATCCAAAAGAGGGCGAGTTCCGCTTGGCCCTCTTGGTTTATATCGCGGTCAATCTGGTTTTGTGTTTTCTTACTTTTATCAAAAATCTTTCTTTAATTCCATTGATTGGATTGAGTTCCTGCTTGTACCTGCTCACGGGAATGAGCCACGAAAATTGGTTTTGGTTTGGCGTTTGGTTTGCCATCGGATTGGTGATTTATTTTCTATATGGCTATAGAAATAGCAAGCTTAATAAAGAATTGAAAAAAGTTAATCCTTAAGAAAATGGATTAAACTTGACAAAATAGGTTCACATAAAATTCTGATTTAAATGACTATTCTATTTCTACCAAACGGAATTTGCTTTTCCTAAAATAAAGGAAGATTTCAAATAAAAAAGGAAAAAGCAATTCTAAAATTGCCTCTTCCTTCGTTTGTGACCGCGGAGGGATTCGAACCCCCAACCCTCAGAGCCGAAATCTGATATTCTATCCAGTTGAACTACGCAGCCTTTTCCTTTTTAATAAATGATAATTGATGAATTATAAATGATTCGTAATCATTCCTATTATCATTTCTCAATTATTTTTAGAACGTAATCTGCACGCCGGCTAAAACCTGCGCGCCTAACACTTTGTAACCCAAATAAGTTTGGTACTTCGTATTCAGAAGATTATTTCCGAGTGCGAAAATACTGAAATTTTTGTGAAACTTGTACTCCGCAGACAAATTTAAATCTGCATAACCGCCAACTTTCTCATTTCTGTTTTCGGTAGAAGTGTAAACATTGGGGTTGAAGCTGTCTGCTTGAATATTAAAAGCATTTGACGTTCTGTCCGTTACGAAATATCCTTTGAAACCGAGATTTAGCTTTTTCTCGAGCATCGAATATTTTGCCCCCAAATTAAATTGTACCACAGGCTTGTAATAAACTTCGTCCAGATTGTCCAAATCATATTTCATAATATGCAAACCTGCATCTAAAGTCAGATTTTCCATCGGGAAAGCTTGCAAATCACCTTTAATTTCCATCAGATTTCCATTATCATAAACGGAACGGAAGGTATTTGCATAATCATAACCTTGTCTTTCTAGCGCAGTAGAATTATCAAACAAACCATTATTTACAAAAAACGGCGCGCCGTTCAATTTGCTGAAACCTGCATTCACATCATATTTGAACATCTGATTGATATCGCCTTTCAAACCAAAATAGAAATGGTATTTATTTTCAGTCGGTTTCAAAAGCAGATCCGAGATCAAAAATGGGTTTTCTTCTAACAGATTTCCATAGGTATTCAGCTTCAAACCGCCGTCTACGCCGCCATAGAATTTGAATTCATCTGCAACGGCAACCAAAACCTCGGCTCTTGGAAACCAGTAGAATTTGTTTCTGTTATTTTCGCCCAAAATATCGCTCAATTTAGAGTTCAGAAAACTAAAATCCGAACCGATTAACAAATACGATTCGCCTTTATAAAAAGTAATTTTTGGTGATAAATTGAAATTCAGTTGGTCAGAATTATTATGATTTAGCAATTTAAACTTAGAATTTACGGTTTCCAAATCGATTCCCAAATCGCCGTTTGCAGTGATCTGGTCATTGATTGCAAAATCGTGCTTAGATAAATTAAATTCCATATTTGCGTAACTTTCTTTTGCATCAAAATGATCGCTTAAAAAATATGACCTCACTTTTACATTATTCAAAATCTCGTTGGAATAATGATCGTAAGTGGCATTCACACCGAATTTATTGACTTTCTGTTCCAGATCCGGATCAGAATTTGATGGCATCAAAGCGTAGATTCCGTAGTAATTGTAATTGTTGAAACCATAATTGGCCTCCACATTATATTTCCCTTTTTCTGCGTAGATATTTGCAAATGCGCTGATATTCGCCTGACTGCTTTTGGAATCCCAATCGTAATCTTTCTTCAGTCCTGTCGTTGACAAATAGTGAACATCCGCTCCTACTTCTGCATTTTCCGTAATTTTTCCCGAGATATTGGCGTCTGCCAAGAACTTTCCGTAATTCCCGTATCCCAATCTGAAATAATTCGATTGATAATCGTTATTGAATTTCGGTGAAATATCTTCGCTTTGAATTTCCGTCGTTTTGAAGTTAGAAACCGGCGGAACATTCACGATGTCGTATTTGAGATTGAGAGAATCTTCCTTCTTTTTATTTTCCGGCGGATAATTTTTTTCTTGGATGACAGACGTTTTTTTCTTCTCGATCTTTTTCACTTCAGGTTCACGTTTTCTGTTCAGAATCAGTTGCTCTTCTTTGATCTGAGCTCCGATTTCCGAGATTCCGAAAGTTCCTAGAAATGCCAGAACGGCGATATATTTCAGTTTGTTCATTTTTAATTTTTGTTGTAATATTTAATAGGATTTCATCCTATTCTGGACTAAGTCGTCCCTCCGGGACTTCGCTTTATAATTGTAAATTTAAATATAATAGGATTTCATCCTATTCTGTGCTAAGTCGTCCCTCCGGGACTTCGCTTTATAATTGTAAATTCAAATTTAATAGGATTTCATCCTATTCTGGGCTAAGTCGTCCCTCCGGGACTTCGCTTTATAATTGTAAATTTAAATTTAATAGGATTTCATCCTATTCTATGCTAAGTCGTCCCTCCGGGACTTTCATATTACTTCTTAATCTGCGATTTCACTTCCTTCGCCTCCGCCACAACTTCAGGGAAATCACCGTAATTATTGATGATCTCATCCAAAGTGTAACTCGCCTGATAATTATCTTTCAAAGCCAGATAATTTTTCGCCATTATGACCAAAGCTTTTGCGCCCCAATACTCTTCCGAAGCGTAATTATTTGCCAGTTTGAAAATCGTTTCGTTGGACGACTTGAAAACTTTTCCTTTGTTTTGATAGAAGGCTTTTGCGTAAAGAGCTTCCGCCGCAACTTCTGTGTTGGAAGATTTTTCCAAAGCTGTGTAAGCTGTTTGCGCCTCTTTATCTTTCGATTGTTGCATCAGACTTCTTGCTTTGATGACTTTCGCCTGCTCCAATGTTGCCGCCGAATTTTTTGAGTTTGAGATTACTGCATTGGCAAATTTTTCCGCTTCGGCAAAGTTCTTTTCGTCCGCGTAGATCTTCATTAATTCTACCGAAGCGAAGTTTTTGATATTCACATTCGTGGAGTTGGCAAGTTGTTCCAGATATTTTTTCGCATCTGCAATTTTATCCTGCGAAATGTAGATCTGAGCCAATCGAACCTGCGCATCCTGCTGATAATCATTTTGAAAATCAGCCACATTTTGCAACGGCAACATCGCTTTGTCAATTTGTTTTAACTGATAATAACTTTCGCCCAACTCATATTGAGATTTGAAAAAATTGTCGCCACTCGGACTTTGATCCAGATATTTTTCATAATAAGCAACGGCTTTCGCATAATCTTTCTTAGCAAAACTTTCCTGCGCCCAATTGAAATTAATCTCATTGATCTCCGAACTATCAACTTTCACATTCAAAGTTTTAGCAAAATTTTCATAACCGGCAACGTCGCCTTTTTTCACGAAAGCAGGTTTGGAAGCCAAAACTATTTTCTCTGCAAAGGCTGTATTTTTATATTGATTTGCCAAAAGCTGGAATTCAGCAATCGCCTTATCAGTTTGATCTTGATCGATGTAATTTTGAGCTCTGTAAATCTGGGAATTGGCAACTAAGTCTTTGTCCGGACTTGATTGGATGACTTTTTCGAAGTATGAATTTGAATTATCAAAATCGTCGTTTTGTGCATAAGCTGTTGCTATTTCATAATTCGCATCATCAACATATTCCGATTTGGGATATTTTGAAATTAAGCTTTTCAATTCCGAAATCTTAGCAACCGTATCGCCTTTGAAACCTAAAGCCAAAGATTTCTGATACAAAGTATAATCGCTGGCGTTTTCAGTTTTATTATAAATCTCTAAAGCTTCATTCAATTGATTGTTAGCATAATAAGTATCGGCCAAACGCAATTCTGCATCTGCCTTGAATTCCTGTTTCGGAAATCTCAAATATTCCTTAAAATATTCCTGAGCATGCACAAAATCCTTGAGTTTAAAATAGGCGTAACCTAAATCGTAATCCAATTGTTCACGTTCAGGAAATCCTTCAGCCGTTTCGTTTTCGAGCTTGGTGTAAGTCGCAATCGCTGATTTATAATCGCCTTTTTGATAGTAAGTTTGACCCAACCAATATTGCGCTTTCTTGTAAAAATCTTTATTGAGATTGTACTGGAGACTTTGTTTGAAATAAGTTTCAGCAAGATCAAAATTCCCTTTATTGAATTCCTCAGAACCCAAAAGATAGGAAACCTCCTGCTCTATTTTCTTGGTCTCGTTCGTTTTCTGATCAAGCTTTCCAAGTGCTTCCAAAGTGGCTTTGTAATCTCCGGAATACAGATAAGATTTCACCAAAAGCGATTTCATTTCCTGAATTTTCGCACTCTTCGGATATTTATCAATATATCTCTGGATTACTTTTGATGAATTCTCAAACGGATTTCCCAGTTCGTAACTCAATTTTGCGTATTGTTCCAAAGCCAATTGTTGAACTTTCGGGTCATAATTCATTTGCGAAGCATTCCGATAAGCCGACAAAGCTTCCTGCTTTTTTCCGGTTTCCAAATATGCATTCCCGAGCTGGTAATAAGCGTTTTGCGCCAACGGAGAATTGCTGTTGATCAATTGGTTGTAATAGCCGACGGCTTCCTCATTTTTCTGTAACTGAGCGGCCACAAATCCTATTTCGTAAAGATCAGATTCTGAGGGCGTTGGCTCTTTGTCCAAAAATAATTTGAGATGTGGATAAGCCGATTGATAATCGCCTTTCATAAAATAACTTTCGCCCACTATCTTATGGATTTCCGCATCGTAACTTGTTGATTTTCCATTATTTATAAGATCATTTCCTTCTGAAATTGCAAGGTCATAATTCTTTTGATTGTAATACATCTGAACATAATACGGTTTCACAAGATGCGCATATTCCTCATTATTTTTAATCTGATCGAAATAGCTGAAAGCTTCATCGTTCTGTTTGTCAGCATAATACAAATGTCCCAACATATAAGCAATTGCCGATTTGCTGGCTTCATCTGCAGATTTGAAGGATTCTTCCAAAGCCTCGATCGCGCCTGCAGAATCGCCGGTCATAAACTTGGCGTAACCCAACTTCATAATATGTTGCGTATTTTCCTCGAGGCTCAGCTGCGCCTGATTGACTTTTTGCAAAGTGGCCAACGCTTTTTCAAAATCTTTTTTGGACAAATAATAATCCGCCAAAGGGCCGTTTGCCTGCGCAAAATAAGCTGAATTCGGATATTCTTTCATAAAAGCGTTCAAGCCTTCTTCCGCATATTGTTGCTGCAGAATCACGCCAATCACGTTGCTGAAAAACGCCGAAGCCTCTTTTCGGGCATTGCTGAGATCCTTGTTGTAAAAATATTGTTTGGAAAATTCGTATTGCGAAGCGTTGTAGATTTTGGTCCGGTAGAGATCATCGGCCAAGGTGAAATGATAATCTTCGTTTTTTGTAAAATATTGAGATTGTTGCGCTTCGGTAATTCCATAAAAAGAAATCATTGAAGCAAGTACTATTTTTTTTGAATTCATCCTTGATAGAATTTTCTAAATTTTGTCTTTAAGATTCTTGTGCAAGCGGGATCTTGACAAAATGCATTTCCTTTCCAACGAAAATAGGGAAAAGATATTATCCAAGGCTGATTAATTGGAGATATATTATAATTTGAAATCCTGAACCGCAAAACCGCGTCTATCAAAAAAGAAATTAATCATCTCAGATGCAAATTTTTGAAGCTTTCTCATTTTTTATTACATTTACAAAATAGACTGCAAGATCCCGCAATAGCCAACGGAAAAGATTTTTCAAATGAACAATCTCCCGAAAGTGTTGCATTTGGATCATAAAAAATTAAAGATATACAGATGAAAAAGCTGATTCTTCTGCCGGCAATCGCCGCTTTACTATTATCCTGCAAAACCCTGAAACCCACCGAAAAAACATCTATGGAAAACCCACAAGACTGGAAAAAAACCACCAATATCTACGAAGTCAACATACGACAGTACACGCCCGAAGGTACTTTTGCCGCTTTCGAAAAAAATCTTCCGAGACTCAAAAAAATGGGCGTAAAAACGCTTTGGTTGATGCCTATCACGCCCATTGCGCAACTCAACAAGAAGGGAAGCCTCGGCAGTCAGTACGCGGCAGCGGATTATACGTCGATCAATCCGGAGTTCGGAACCTTGGAAACCTTCAAACATCTGGTGGACGAGGCGCACCGAATTGGATTCAAAGTCATTATCGATTGGGTGGCCAATCACACGGGCTGGGATCACGTCTGGACCAAGTCTCATCCGGAATATTATCTGAAAGATGCCGACGGAAGTTTCCACAAAGCCAGCGGAATGGATGACATCATAGAACTAGACTACTCCAACAAAGAAATGCGCCTCGCGATGATAGAAGCGATGAAATATTGGGTAAAGGAAACCAATATCGACGGCTTCCGGTGCGATCTTGCCAGCTGGGTGGAAGTCGATTTCTGGCAACAGGCACGGCCGGAAGTAGAAAAACTGAAACCCCTCTTCTTCCTCGGCGAATTTGATGAGCTGGAGGCGCCCGAATATGGAAAAGTTTTCGATGCGAGCTACACTTGGAAGTGGATGCACCTCACGCAGGATTTTTATCAAAAGCATTTGCCGCTCTCTGAGCTCAAAAATCTTTTGGAGCAATATTCAAGATTGGGCGACAACTCGATGAGAGCGTGGTTTACCAGCAATCACGACGAAAACTCCTGGAACGGAACAGAATATGAAAAGTACGGCGATTTTGCGCCTGCATTAGCCGTTTTCTCGGCAACGTGGAACGGCGTTCCCTTGCTCTACAATGGCCAAGAGCTGCCAATGAAAAACAAACGGCTGGAGTTCTTCGAGAAAGACCCGATTCCTTGGACGGGGAAATATGAATTGGAAGATTTTTACCGAACGCTATTCGAATTGAAATCCGAAAATCCTGCGCTGCGAGGCGGCGATCCGGCCGTGACCACTTTTTGGGTCAATACCGATGCCAACGAAAAAATCTTGGCTTATCTCAGGAAAAATGGCGACCGAGAAGTTTTGGTTTTAATTAATACCACCAAAGATCCTGTTAATTTTAAATTGGACGATGACAATGTTGCCGGCACTTTCAAAAATGTATTTTCGAAATCTAAAAATGAGCTGCTCAAAGGTTCCGGTGTCAGTCTGGATGCTTTTGGGTATTTGGTTTACGAGAAATAAGATTTAATGAGAGTTGATTTATTTTATTAGGTAGTTCTTTTGACTTCCAGATCATAGAAGGATTGGAATCGATCAATAACAAATAACCCTTTCAACATTCGAGACGTTGAAAGGGTTATTTTTACGAATTAAATAGCGAAAATAATTAAAAACTCGATTTAATATCCTGCTGTAAAGCGTTTTCTGATAAATCTATTTTGCTCCAGCTCGTCCACCAAAGCAACGGCCACGTCTTCTACCGACAAAACGTTTCGTCCATTCTCGTCGAAGACCGGATTTTCCAATCCAATTCTGTAAGTGCCTCTTCGCACGCCGGCGGTCTCCTGATTCATCTCGATGGCCGGAGAGAAAAATGTCCAGTCCAGCACATCGTTCTTTTTGATGATTTCCAGATAATCTCTTGCGGATTGCGAAGCCGGTTTGATCTCTTCCGGCACGTGAGGCCCATCGACCACCTGTTGGCCATCAATGTAGAGACTGCCGGCACCGCCAACGGTGATGAATCGCTTAACGCCTGATTTCTCCACCGCTTTTTCGATATTTTGACTACCCTTCAAAAAATCTTCGTAGATATTTGGGTTATTCCATCCCGGATTGAAAGCGCTGATCACGGCGTCATTTCCTTCCAGAACTTTTGCTAATTCGTCCACCTGATTCACATCTGCGCTGATGGGATGCACGTTGTCTCTCGGTTCTATTTTGGAGACGTCTCTCGCGATGGCATTCACTTCGCAGCCGCGGTTTGCAAGCTCGTTTACGATGTGTTGTCCTACGAAGCCTGTGGCTCCGATTACTGCTACTTTTTTGCTCATAATATTTACTTTAATTAATTGTAATATAATTTGTTACATTTTTTCATAAAAATTTTTACTCGAACTGATCGCTAAAATCGGATAGTTTTTTACTTTTCAAAAATTGGGACACCAAATCGTCGGTTTCTGAAAATAAAGCATCCAAGTTCTTATTAATGTCTTTTCCAATCGTACAGATCGGATTAGGATGTTGATTTTTTTTACCAAGGATTTCTGAACTTTTTATCGCCTGATAAATTTCTGCAACACTGATTTCTTCTGCATATTTGCCAATTCTGACGCCGCCGTCTTTTCCCAACCGACTCTCTACCAGACCGGCTTTTTTCAGATTTATCAGTTCTTTGCGCACCATCGCCGGATTAATGTTGATGCTTGCTGCCAGCCAGTCAGACGTGTGCCATCGTTGTGAATCTTTCGACAGAAGTATCATTATATGGATTGCAGTTGCAAATCTTGTGTTGCTCATCTTAAAACAAATTTAGAACTAATTTTAATTGTAACAAAATTAATTACAGTTAAAAATTGTGAAAAAAAATAGTGCCCTAACTTAAACATCTTGACTCACGTTTTGCAATGGTTTTAAATAAAAATCTTGCCAAATTATAAACTTTGACAAGATTTTTTTAATTATTAGATCCGTTTTTGTAGTGAAAATTTTGCTAATCTATTTTTTCGCAATCGCTCTGGAAATCACAATCTTTTGGATCTCGGACGTGCCTTCGTAGATTTGGGTGATTTTGGCATCGCGCATCATCCTTTCCACGTGATATTCTTTCACATAGCCATAACCGCCGTGGATTTGAACCGCTTCAATCGTAGTATCCATCGCAACCTGAGATGCATATAATTTTGCCATTGCACCACTTTCTGAGATATCTTTGCCTTCATCTTTTTCAGCCGCAGCTTTGTAAATCAACATTCTTGCAGCCATAATACTCACGTGCATATCGGCCAGTTTGAAAGCAATCGCCTGATGATTGATGATTTCTGTCCCGAACGATTTTCTTTCTTTCGCATACTTTAGAGATAACTCATAAGCACCAGAAGCGATTCCCAAAGCCTGAGATGCGATCCCAATTCTGCCACCATTCAGCACAGCCATCGCAAAGGCAAATCCGAAACCGTCTTCGCCAATTCTGTTTTCCTTAGGAACTTTCACATCGGTAAACATCAAAGAATGCGTATCGCTTCCCCGGATTCCCAATTTATCTTCTTTCTTCCCTACTTGGAAGCCTTCCCAACCTCGTTCCACGATGAATGCGTTGATGCCTTTATGTTTTTTCTCGGGATGAGTCTGTGCGATCACAACATAATAGGTGGCATTTCCACCATTGGTGATCCAGTTTTTGGTCCCATTTAATAAATAATAATCGCCTTTGTCTTCGGCAGTGGTGGCTTGAGACGTGGCATCTGACCCCGCTTCTGGCTCTGACAGGGCAAAGGCGCCAATCACTTCGCCACTGGCGAGCGGTTTCAGATATTTCATTTTTTGTTCTTCGCTGGCAAATTTCTCTATCCCTGCGCAGACCAAAGAATTGTTCACAGACATGACCACGGCCGCCGAAGCATCTATTTTGGAGATTTCTTCCATAGCCAAAACGTAAGACATGCTGTCCAAGCCTGCACCGCCGTATTTCGGATCCACCATCATTCCCAAAAACCCCATTTCGCCCATTTTTTTGACGGCTTCGTAGGGGAATTTTTGTTCTCTATCTCTTTCTATAACACCTTGCAGTAGCTCTGCGTGCGCAAAATCTCGTGCGGCTTGTTGAATCATCTGTTGCTCTTCTGTAAGATTGAAATCCATAAGGTTTTTTATTATAATTTTCTTCCGTAAATATAAACTTTTTGTCAAAAAAGCAAGGCAAAATAAAGCATTTTGTTACCTCACAAAAAAAAATTATATTTACCACAATGTAAACTTTATTTTAATAATATATTAACAACATTATCCTATGAACGTTACAAGAATATTTGATTTTTCCGCACAGGTTCTGGAAAAATACCCCAAAGATGATTGTCTGGTTACCAAAAAAAATGGAAAATGGATCAAAACTTCTACGCTGGAATTTGTGAACCAAGGGAACAAGATCTCGCGCGGTCTATTGAAATTGGGTATCAAACCTGGCGACAAAATAGGTCTTATTTCGACCAATAACAGAACCGAATGGGCGGTGATGGATCTTGGGATTTCGCAAATTGGTGTGGTAACCGTTCCTGTCTATCCCTCCATTTCTGAGGAAGATTATATTTATATCTTCAATGATTCCGAGATTAAATATTGCTTTGTTTCGGACAAAGAACTTTATAAAAAGCTCACCAAAATAAAGTCACAAATTCCTTCTGTCGTTGGAGTTTTTACATTTGATGAGATCGATGGCGCTGCTAACTGGAATGAGGTTCTTGATCTTGGAGAAAATGACTTGACTCAAGACGAAGTTGACGATCTTGCCAAAGCCATTAATACAGACGACGTTGCAACAATCATCTACACATCGGGAACGACGGGAAGACCCAAAGGTGTCCCATTGACTCATAATAATCTCGTTTCCAACGTGATTGCCAGCACGCCGAGAATTCCAAAAGATAAAAGCATTGACTACAAGGAATTGAAAACTCTGAGTTTTCTTCCCATCTGTCACGTTTTCGAAAGAATGCTGTATTATCTCTATTTTAGCAATGGTATTTCGGTCTATTTTGCAGAAAGCATCGACAAAATCGGGGACAATGTCAACGAGGTAAAACCTCATTACATGACCGTTGTTCCAAGAGTGGTAGAAAAAGTCTATGACTCTATTTATAACAAAGGAACTGCCTCTGGCGGCCTAAAGGCGAAAATTTTTCTCTGGTCTATTGGGATTGCTGAGAAATATGAAATCGGAAAACCTAAATCCTTTATGCATGTCATCGCAGACAAATTGGTTTTCAAAAAATGGAGAGAAGGTTTGGGTGGAAATTTCATCACACTGGTTTCCGGCTCTGCACCGCTGTCAAAACGACTGAACATTATTTTTCATGCAGCGGGCATTCCTATTTTGGAAGGTTATGGCTTGACGGAAACTTCGCCAGTAATTTCGGTTAACAGTCCTGGAAATGTGAAAGCCGGTTCCGTTGGGACTCCATTAGAAAACGTACAAGTGCGAATAGAATCTGACGGAGAAATCGTAGTAAAAGGGCCATCGGTTTTTAAAGGTTATTATAAAGCGGAAGAAAAGACAAAAGAAGCTTTCACAGAGGATGGCTTTTTCCGAACTGGTGACATCGGGATGCTGGATGAGGACAATTTCCTCTTCATTACCGATCGGAAAAAAGAAATGTTCAAAACTTCTGGCGGAAAATTTGTGGCGCCACAAGTCATCGAAAACTTGGCCAAGGCGTCGAAATTTATTGAGCAGATAATGGTCGTAGGCGATGGTGAAAAAATGCCTTGCGCACTCATACAACCAGATTTTGTCTTTTCCAAACACTGGGCAGACCTTCACAATGTAAAAGTGACGGAATCTCCGAAGGAAATTGCGGCCAATCCTGCCATCAAATCCAGAATTGAAAAGGAAATTGAAAAAATCAACCAGCATCTTGGCAAATGGGAGCAAATCAAAAAAATAGAACTGACTCCTAAAGTCTGGACGATAGAAGATGGTCTCATCACTCCAACGCTTAAGCTGAAAAGAAAAGCAATCAAAGCAGAGTTTCAAGATCTGTACGACAGAATGTACCGCTAACGAAAAAAGCTATCCAGATGGGTAGCTTTTTTGCAATATTTGAAGACTATTAACAAAAAAAATTCCGGACTTTTTGGTCCCTTCAATGGAATAATTTTTCTGCTCAGAACTTAACGCATGATCATCAGCCAATACGAATTAATTAAAATCTGCGATCGCTTTTTGCAAGACAAAATCAGCAAGGAAGAGTTGATCCATTTTGCCACATCGGTAATGTTTGATGATGAAAATAAATATGAATGTGAAGACGAAATTGTGGAAGAAATCCTTTCTCAGTGGGACAATGCCCAAACTCAACATAAAATAACAAAGACCAGTATTCAGTTTCTGAGAAATCATCTTTTGCAAGCCGATGGATCAACAGGAATATAAATTGTACCTTATTTGAGTCAGATCACACTCAAAAAAGCCATCGTATCGACGTCGTCTGCATAAGTATCCAAAGAAGGATTCTGCGTCTCGCCAAAGGCGACCGATTTTAAACCCAATTCGGACTTTGCGACGGTCGCCTGAATCTCTTCTTGGTGATTTTCGATAAACTGTTTTGCCTCTTCCAAAGTTTCGTACCGAGAAAAATTAACGACGGACAAAGGGCTGAATAACTTTTCGTCTTCGCGCAGCATTACAAAATTATTATCCCAAAACAAGTCTTGGTTGAGCAGATAGATAGCACGATTGTAGTCATAATTGTTGGCGTATTTGTTGTGATTGATGATGTCTTGATACTGGGCAAAATTCTCAAACAGCCGGTCAACTTTCATCTCGCTCGGAATCAAAAGTTTGGTCACGTTGCGGCATCCCAACCCGAAGTAGCGGAAAATATCATCTCCCAAAAGCTGAAGTTCCTCATCGGTCTCATCACCTTTCAAAACGGCGATCGAGGTTCTGTTTTTTCGGATAATGCTAAGGTGGTTTTTGAAATAATATTCCAAGTATCTCGCGGTGTTGTTGCTTCCTGTGGCTATCACAGCATCAAATTTTTCCAATCTTTCGACGATAGTGTAATTGATTTCGTCGTTCGAAAACTGGTTCCATAAATCCAAAAGAAAAGGCACCATCAATTTATCTTTGGATGACAATTTTATAAGCGGAATATGATGGCTCAAAACGACGGCAATAATGTCGTGAAAACCAACTAGCGGAATGTTGCCCGCAAGGATAAGTCCTACCCTTTTGGGCGACTTTGGCAATTTGTATTTTGAAAGCCAGTTTTCGATGTTTTTTTGGGTAAAAAGTCCTGCCCATTGCTGCAGATTGTATCTTTGATTTTCTTGCGTAAACCACGGATTTTCCATTTCGGAAAGTCGCATAATTGCCGAGAATTTCCCTTCCTTTTCATTATAATTTTTCTCATTTTTTTTAAGAAATTCTGTGATGAAATATCCTAATTTTTCGAGCCCCAAAATTTTGTTATCGTTCGGCATGGCTGGCTTTTTTTTTGTAATTTTGCACAAAATTAAAAATAAAATAGCAATGGCTATCAAGATAACTGATGAATGTATCAATTGTGGCGCTTGTGAACCAGAATGCCCAAACACCGCCATCTATGAAGGAGCAGTCGATTGGAAAGCCTCCGAAGGCACAGATTTGAAAGGATTGGTGGTGCTCTCATCCGGCCTTTCGGTAAGGGCAGATGCAGCGCAGCAACCAGTTTCCGATGATTATTACTTTATTGTTTCCGACAAATGTACCGAGTGCAAGGGCTTCCACGAAGAACCTCAGTGTGCAGCGGTTTGCCCAGTGGACTGCTGTGTTCCAGATGAAGACCACGTTGAAACCGAAGAACAGCTTCTGGCAAAAAAAGCATTCCTACACAACGAATAATCGATATTTTTCCGCGATTAATTGCGTTTTATGTCCACAAAGCAACTTACTCTAACTTTTAATTTCTAATTTCAATTCACTAATGAAAAAACATAATTTCAGCGCAGGACCCAGTATTTTACCACAGGAAGTTTTCCAAAAAGCATCAGAAGCCATCCTGGATTTTAATGGTTCTAGCCTCTCACTTTTGGAGATTTCTCACAGGAGCAAAGACTTCGTTGCGGTGATGGACGAGGCGCGCGCCATCGTCAAAAGATTGATGAAACTGGGAGATGATTATGAAGTGTTGTATCTTCAAGGTGGCGCAAGTCTGCAGTTTCTGATGGTTCCGATGAACCTTCTTTCCGTTGATGGAAAAGCCGCTTACACCAACACAGGAACCTGGGCAGCCGCCGCCATCAAAGAAGCAAAAATGATTGGAAATGTAGATGTTGTCGCGACTTCCAAAGAAGCAAATTACAATTATATTCCGAAACAATATAAAGTAGGTTCCGAATATGATTATTTCCATTGCACCTCCAACAATACCATCTTTGGAACGCAGATGAAAGAATTCCCGAAAGTGGATACATTGCTGGTCTGCGATATGTCATCTGATATTTTCAGCAGAGAACTGGATTTTTCTCAGTTTGATTTGATCTACGCTGGCGCTCAGAAAAATATGGGACCCGCCGGCACCACTTTGGTCGTTGTGAAAAAATCAATTCTTGGCAAGAGTGGCCGCACCATTCCCACTTATCTGGACTATTCGGTTCATATCGATAAAGAATCGATGGCCAACACGCCGCCTGTTTTTGCAGTGTACGCATCTTACCTCACTTTGAAACATTTGGAAGAAAATGGCGGAATCGCTGCTGCCGAAGTTAGAAACAATGCAAAAGCAAAACTTCTTTATGATGAAATCGATCGCAATCCGAACTTCCAAGGTGTTGCCGCAACCGAGGATCGTTCTTTTATGAATGTCACTTTCACTTTGACAGACGAGTCCAAGCAGGAAGCTTTTGACACCACTTGGAAAGCCGCCGGAATCAGCGGTCTGAACGGTCATAGAAGTGTTGGCGGGTACAGAGCAAGCATCTACAACGCAATGCCAATCGAAAGCGTGCAGGTTTTGGTTGATGTGATGAAAAGTATTTAATCCAAAATCAATTCGCGGCCCTCATTGTTAGGGTTTAGAAATCGCTTTTATTTTAGAAAAAATAGATCAACGTATTCAATCACCTGAATGCGTTTTTTTGTTAAATGAATGTTAATTTCGGAAAATATCGTAACTTAGCAATCCTTTAAATTGAACTCCAAAATTTGAAGGAATTCAATATTAGAAAGCATTTTTTTGAATCAAAACATGATTGTATTAGCCAATGATGGGATTTCCGAGTCGGGAATCGAACTTTTGAAAGATGCCGGCATCACGGTTTTGGACAGTCGCGTTTCGCCGGAGCATTTAAGCAATTTCATTAATGAAAATAAGGTGGACGTTCTGCTTGTGAGAAGCGCAACGCAGGTAAGGGAAAAATTGATCGATGATTGTCCCCATCTGAAGATTGTTGGGCGCGGCGGTATCGGGATGGATAATATTGATGTAGAATATGCCATAGACAAAGGTCTTTACCTCATCAATACCCCGACGGCTTCCTGCAAATCTGTTGCAGAATTGGTTTTTGCGCATTTCTTTTCTTTAGCCCGATTTCTGCACGAGAGCAACCGGCTGATGCCGCTGGAAGGTGAAACCCATTTTGATGCTCTCAAAAAATCCTTTCACAAAGCTTCCGAACTTTCTGGAAAAACCTTAGGCGTTATCGGGATGGGAAATATTGGAATGGAAGTCATCAAGATCGGGATTTCGCTGGGGATGAAAATACTCGCTTACAATAGAACGCCAAGAAGTAGAACGGTCGAAATCAACTTTTTCGATGGGCAATCTTTGAATTTCCAAATAAAATCAGTAAATTTAAATGAAGTTTTGGAAAATGC
This sequence comes from Weeksellaceae bacterium, assembly GCA_022013695.1. GTDB lineage: Bacteria > Bacteroidota > Bacteroidia > Flavobacteriales > Weeksellaceae > Epilithonimonas. The sequence continues at coordinate 215,606 of JAKLPS010000020.1, read as the reverse complement.
AGATTTCATTAGCCTAAATACAGGTAAAACTGACCATTACCTCATCGATACAAAAGAGCTGGCCATAATGAAAAACGGTGCTTTCCTCGTCAACACGGCGCGAGGCGGCGGAGTCAATGAGGTGGCTATGATCGATGCGCTAGAGAGCGGAAAATTAGCCGGAGCCGCATTGGACGTTTTCGAAAAAGAGCCCACGCCGGAAGTCGAGATCCTGATGCATCCCGGAATGTCCCTTTCTCCTCACGTGGGCGGAAACACGATGGATGCTCAAAACAGAATTGGAGAGGAACTCGCCAAACAAATTATTAAACTGAAAGATCAACTATAAAATATGCCAGTATTTAAACCTTTTAAAGGAATCCGACCGCACCATGATTTTGTGGATGTTTTCCCGACTTATTCTTTGGATAATTTTACCCAAGAGGAAATCAACAAAATGGCGCACTTGGACAATTCCTATATCCAAATGATAAAGCCTGCTGTTGTAAGCAAATCCAAAGATGTGGATAGAAATCTCCGAAAAATAAGGTCCAATTTTGAGGAACTTTTGGAAGAAAAAAAGCTGATTCAGGACGATTCTTCTTACTATTTGTATGAGCAAAAGATGCCTGACAAAAGCACTTTCCGAGGACTTCTTGGTCTGGTGAGCGTGGACGATTTCTGGGATGGGAAAATCAAAAAACATGAATCGACTATCACGGAGCGACGATTGAAAATGGCGCATTATCTGGAGAAAGTCAATCTGCAAGCGGAACCTGTTCTGCTGACCTACCATTCCAATTCAAAGGTCGAATTACTAATGACCCACGAGCAGAAAAATGTGCCCATCATGAATTATAAAGACGAAAAGGGCGTAAAACACAAGATTTGGAAAATAGACAACCGCCTGAAGCTGCAGCAGTTCAAAGAAGTACTGGATCCTATTGATTCCTTTTATATTGCTGACGGACATCACAGAATAGGTTCGGTGGCAGAATATGCCAAAAAACAACGAGACAAGTATAAGCGCTCCCACGGGACAGAGCATTACAATTTTGTGTACAGCTTCATAGTTTCCAACCAATCCATCAAAATCAACGACTACAACCGTCTCCTAAAAGATCTGAACGGACTTTCGGAAGAACAAATTATGGAAAAACTGAAAGAAGATTTCCAGATTCACGACAAGGGAACGGAGCCTTATTTTCCTTCCCAAAAATTCCATATCAGTATGTATTTGGGCGGCAGATTCTACAGTCTGCACGTGAAACATGACATCCGCGAAGCGCTTAAAAATGAGAATGACCTGGATCATAATATGGTTGACAAGTATATTTTCGAAAAGATATTTGGGATTACCAACGCGAAACATACGGACAAAATAACCTATTTGAAAGGCACGTCAGACACTCAAGGAATTGCCGAAATCAAAGAAAAAGTAGATTCCGGAAACTATAAAATTGGTTTTGGAATATACCCGATCAGTTTCAACGATTTGCTGAAAATTTCGGACAGGGAAATAAAAATGCCTCCAAAGTGTACACTCATAGAACCGAAACTGATTACTGCGCTTGTAATGTACGATATGAAGTAAAGGGATTGTTTTGAACTAAACCTCCGTTCGGAACTTGGACTATTTTTGCGGCTGATTGGGCGTTCTTCTTTTCGTTCCTTATCTTCCCGTTACCAGCAGATAATTGGTAATTGCTATTTTGTATTGGCTTTTGGCTTCTATTAGTTTGTCCTCGGTTTCTGCTTTTAGAGCTCGTGCTTCCAGCAAATCCGAAAGCTGAACCAATCCGTTGTTGTAGCTATCTTGATTGACTTTCAGGTTTTCATTCGTCTGGGCCAAAGTTTCTTCAATCAAATGTATTTTTTTATCCGCCTCCGTCAAGTCTGTCCACGCTTTTTCCATTTGGAGTTGCAACAAGCCTTTGTTATCATTCAGATTATTTTCCGCAATTTTTTCTTTATATTTCAGTTCGTTCAGTTTGTGTTTTCCGCCCCACCAATCGGAAATGGGGATAGACAAAGAGGCATAGGCCATTCCGTTGAAAACACCTTTCTGGTTGCTCTCAAACTGATCCAGATAGTAGCCAGACAGACCCACGCCCAAAGTCGGCAGATAATCACCTTTTTTCATTTGGGTTTCCAGTTTTGAAGCGCTAATGGCTTTTTCCAGCAATTGGTATTCCGCACGATTGGGCAGCACCTCTTCATTAGAAACAAAATAAATTTCTGGCGCCGAAAGATCGTTTAGTTGATCATCAAGGACGATTTTGGGGTCATAATCTATCCCGATAGTCTGGCAAAGCTGCATTAAAGACAGTTTTTTTCCGTTTTCCAATTGGGTTTTATTCACCTGCAATTCACTTTGCTTGATGCTTACTTTCAAAACGTCATTTTTGATAATCATCCCATTTTTATACGCCGTATTAGCCTGATTATAAAGAGTATCTAAAAATTTGACATAACTGTCCAGTGTTTTTTGCTTTTCCTGAATGGCGATGACTTGCCAGTATTGTTGTTCGGTTTTCAGTAGCACTTCATTCTCAGACAATTTTTGTAGCTTTTGTTTCACTTCTATATTCAAGTCGGTAAATTTGTTGCCCGTCTTAATTTTTCCACCTGCATAGACAGGTTGCAGCACATTGAGATAGCCCAAAGCCAATTGGTTGAACAACCCGATATTCACCGCCGGGAAATAGGCAAATTGCGTAGCAGTAAGCAAATGGGCGGGGTTTCCGTCGTACACGGGTAGGTTTCCTCCTGGCATTTTCATTTCCAAAAGCGGGTCTAAGGCTTGCATTCCCATCGCTGTGGCGCTTACTTTTGGAAAATAGTTGGTGTAAGCTTCTTTCTTTATTTCGTGGGCTGCATCCAGTTCCAATGCGCTGTTTTTTACCTTGGAATTGTTTCCCAAAGCTAAGGATTTGCTTTGTTGCAGCGTGAGATGCCTCTGAGAAAACAGATTAACGGAAAAACTGAACATTAATGTGGCTAAGATTATCTTTTTCATTCTTGTTTTATCTCTTTTTTAAGGTTTATAAATTCTTCCTTTAATTTTTGGGCGTGTGCGTATCCCAATTGATATATTTCGTCTATCTTTCGGACATCAAAAAGACCATAGTCATTTAACTCATCGGGTTGTATGAAAACATCACAATCTGCCTTTCGGTCTCGGGTGATACCCGATGTAGCGATGCGAATAATCCTGTTTATAATCTCGTTATAACTGAATTTTCCCTGATGTTTGTTGAGTGGATTGACATTGATGCCAATCACTTTCTGGCAGTTCGACCTGATGGATTCCACCGGAAAATTATTCATCAATCCACCATCGCACAGGTAGGTATCTTCGCCGTAAAGAACTGGCTGAAAAACCAAGGGAAAACTGCAAGAGGCTTTGACGGCAAAAGAAAGACTTCCACTATTAATAATAAGAGATTGAGCATTCGTGAGGTCTGTAACTGACACATAAAGAGGAAGTTTTAGCCCCTCAAAACTATCGTGAGGAATATACTTGCGAATAATCTTTTCAAAAATATCGGTGCTCAATCCCCCGCCTCGCAAAATACTTGTATAATTGAAAAATTGTTCTTTTTTGGCAAAATGGTAAATCTCTTCGGGCAAATAGCCTGCAGCAACGAACGCTCCTACCAATGCTCCGGCGCTCGCCCCAGAAACCGCTTCAGGCTCTATGCCCAGTTCCCGCATATACTGCAATATCCCGAGGTGTGCAACGCCCCGGAAGCCGCCCCCCGAAAGGGTGATGCCTATTTTGTTTTTCGCAATCATACGGTCACGTTGTTTTCGTCTTCACTTTTGAAAGTCATCCAATAGATAAGCGGAAGCATTGTGAGAATGAATACCATAGAAATGAGTGTTCCGAAAAAGATAACAGATCCCATCGGAGCCCAAAGTGGACTATTGCTGATAATCATTGGGACAACGCCCATAGATGCTGCCAGACAAGTCAATAATATAGGACGCATTCTGCGTTTTCCCGCATCTATACAGGCATCAAGGACGGAAATATTTTCTTTGCTCCGCAATTCTTCGATATAATCGTACATAATGATTCCGTTTCGGACAATGATTCCAATCAAACTTACCACGCCCAATATCGCTGTGACGCTGAAATCTAATCCCATCACCCAGATCCCGAAAGCAGTTCCGAAAATGCTGAACAAAGTAGAAGAAAACACCAGTGATGCTAAGGTTATATTTTTGAAGTGGAATACAAGAATAAAAAATATAATGGCGATAGACATCATCAGCGAAGTTGCTAATTTTGGCAAGATTTCATTATTAGAATCTTTGACGCCACCGTAAGAAACTGTGATGTTTTTAGCTTTGATTTCGTCTTCCATACCGCTCATCAAATCCTCGATTCGGGCTTGCATTTTATTTACTTTTTCTCCCCGTTTCAAATCGATGTAAACCGACAAGGTGCGTACGCCATTGCGGCGAACAATCTGCCCTTCGTTCCATTCGGTGGAGATTTTGGCCACTTGCCTTAGTGGTACAGCCGGAGAAAATAGTCCCGAAATATATTCTTTTTCCACATCGCCTGCTACAGGATCCTTGTGTTCCCATTTGGATTTCAGTACCACAGGAAGCTGGTAATCATTTTCCCAAACGGTGGTAATGGGCATTCCGCCAAATCGCGAAGCCAATCCTACGCCCAAGATGCCCTCGCTAATGCCTAAGCGATTAGATTCCACAGGGTCTAAAGCCACGCGGACATCAGGCAATATTTCTTCATAATTGGTATAAACGCGAATTGGTTCGTCCATTTTTCCTGCTTCAGATACTATTTTTCCTGCAATTTCTTTCAGATCAGAAATATTGTCGCCGCTTAGCCGCACTTCTACATCGGCATCCACACCAATTTGGTAGTCCAATTGCTTGAACTTTACATAAGCGTTGGGGTAATAATGCGCATATTTAGTAGTGTACTCATCGAGGATTTCTTCAGTGGCTTCGTTCGATTCTGTATTGACGATGAACTGGGCAAAGTTAGGACCGCCTATTTTTGGAGCATAGGAGGTGTGGAAACGCGGAGAACCGGTGCCGATAAAACTGGTAATGGATTTTATACGCTGATCTTTGCCCAATATTTGGCTCAAATCGTTGGCGATTTTTTCAGTTTGATGCAAGGAACTTCCTTGTGGCAGGTAAATCTCCACAGCAAACTGGTTTCGCTCAGCAATTGGCATGAGTTTCAGCGGCAGAAAAAGGAACATTACCGCGCCAATCAAAACCGATAGGATGCCAAGAGAAAGAGAAATCTTTGGAAACTGAAAAACTTTCTTCAGCAGCTGATCATAAATATGTTGCACATAATCAAGAAACGATCTGTTTTTTTGATTTTTGTTGTGTTCGGAATGTAAGCCTTTGGTAATAATCTTGTATTGCAAGAACGGAACGAACAGAACGGCCACAGCAAGGGAGGTACTCAAGGAGATAAGTATCGTCCACGGAAAAGACAAGACGAAATCGTAAAGTTGACCCGTAAGTGTGAAAAGGAATGGGAAGAACGTTATCCCAATAGCCAGCGTAGCCGACAGAATGGCCTTAAAATATATATTGGCACTTCTGATGGCGGCATCCCGACGGGGAATTCCTTGGTCCAGCATATCGAGGTAGCTGTCCACAATGACGATAGAATTGTCCACAATCATACCGAGCACTACTACCAACGCAGCCAGAGTAACCGTGTTGAGTTCTATCCCGAAAAGGTACATCACCGCCAGGGAGATAAAAATAGAAATAGGAATGGTGGAAGCAGCTACACCTGCCACTCGGATTGGCAATAAGAACATAACCACCAAAACCACGGCAATAATGGCTGTTGCCAATTCTTTAAGAAAGGTATCGATAGAATCCGCTACAACCTTCGGCTGGTCTGCTATTCGGAATACCTTCACATCGCTGGGTAAGTTTTTTTCAAATTCTTTCATTATCACTTCCACATCTTTACCGTATTGCACGATGTTGTAGCCTTCGCGCATTTCGGTAGAGAGGATCACACATTTTTTGCCATTGCTGATGGTGTAGCTGGTGGCTTCGGGATATTCGCGAACCACTTTTGCCACATCTTTCAGGCGGATGTGATTGCCTTGTGGATCGGAATAGACGATTTGTTCTTCCAAATCGCGTTCGGAAGCAAACGGCCGTGCGATATGAATGGGAATCACCATTTCATCATTATCGATCTTGCCCGCTGGTCCAATCATTCCTTTGGTCAACAAGGTTTGGTAGAGGCTGTAAATATTGATGCCGTAGCTTGCCACTTTTTCTTTGTCCACATAAATGCTAAGCTGTTCGTTCTGCATTCCGTAGCGGCGTACGTTGGAAACCGATTCTACGGTGCGGAGCTTGTCTTCTAAGGTTTCCAAATAGGTTTTCAGCTGCCGATAAGTTTTGGTGTCGGATTCCAAAGCAATGAGGAGTGCTGAGGTGTCACCGAAATCATCATTGGCAATCAAAGCCAACACGCCAGAGGGCAACTGCATCTTAAAAGTAGATAGTCCGTGTTTTATTTTGGACCAGACTTCATCTTTGTTTTTTACTTCATCATTCAGTTCTACAAATACATAGACGATACCGTCGCGAGACTGCGAGTAAGTCTTAGCTTTTTTGACTTCTTTGTATGTAAACAAGAATTTTTCTAACGGCTTCGCCAGTTGTTCTTCTACTTCGGACGAGGTAGCACCAGGATATACGCCGACTACTACGCCTTGACGAATGGTAAAAACCGGGAACTCTTGTTTCGGCATTTTGTACAGCGCAAAAATACCGCAAATCACCATTGTGCTAACGAGCAGAAGCACGATTTTGTTGTACTTCATTGCGAGGGCTATGAAGCCTGTATGTTCTTTCTTTTGTTCCATTTTCTTGGTGTTATTTTTTGACGCTTACCCAAGTTCCTCTACTAATATTTTGATAACCAGAGGTCATCAATTGGTCGCCTTCCTGCAGGCCGTTGATGATTTGTACGCCGTTATCCGCCAGATGCCCCAGTGTTACTTCTCTATAAAATGCTCTGTTTTGCTTATCTTTCAACCAAACGAAACGCTTTTCTGAAAAATCAACCTGTACCGCTTTTATTGGAACAATGATGCTCCCCCTTTCAGAATTGTTGCCATTATCCAAATAGGTTTTGCATACCATACCAGGCATTATTTTCCCGGCAGTATTGTTGATTTTGATTTTTATATCGTAAGTATGAGAAATGGGATTAGCGGCCACTCCCTTTTCGATGACTTGTCCTTCAAATGTTTCATCGTTTAGAGCAGATATTTTTTCTCGGCTTCTGCTTCCTGTGCGGATTCCTGAGATTTCTCCTTCAGGAATGGCTGTTTTTATTTTTACACTGCTGATGTCCATAATATTGTAAACAGGTGTTCCGGGCATCACGTTGGCTCCAGGTTCCAGATAGCGCCTGCCAATGACACCCGACTGCGGAGCATAGAGGTTGCAATCCTGAAGATTTTTTCGGGCGATGGCCTCGCTAGATCGGGCTTGTTGCAATTTGGTTTGGGCATCGATGTATTGAATTTCGGGCAAGCTCTTGCTTTTGTACATAGCCGACATTCTTTTGAAAGCATCTTCCGCCTGTTTGAGTGAGGCCACCGTCAGGTCGTGTGCATTTTTGAAAGAAACGGTATTCAGCCGCCCCAACAATTGTCCTTTGGATATTTTTTGTCCTTCATTGGCATAGAGCTGTTCAATAGTACCCACCACCAAAAAACTCACATCTACTGCATTTTCGCTTTCTACGATGCCGATGTATTCCTGTGGATAAATTCGGTTTTCGGATTTAATGGTCAGCACAGTTACAGGAACGGCTTTGGCTTCATTTTTTTCTTCCTTTGAAGAGCAGGAGAAGAGGATCAATGCAAAGGATAATATTCTGATGGTTTTTGCTAAGGAAAACGCTGTTTTATTCATATTTTTGCTATTAAATATTTGTTTGCACGAAGTTCCGAATAAGAAGTACCACATTTAAAATCAATTTTTCTTCAATGATGTTCAAAAGGTCGTTTTTTTGTACATTTGTAATGATCATTATTAAGAATAGAGATGAAGAAGGAAGATTATAATAGGATTTCCATAGAACACTTTGCGAGACAGCTTCACTTAAATGTGATTGCAGAACTCAGTGATTTTATTGTTTCAAAAAACCCGAATGTCTTGCAAGATCATTCGTTTGATTTCGATTATCCCCATATTTTAGATGGAATTGCATTTGTGTTTTGTGTAAAAGGAAAGGCCAAGGTCAAAATAAACCTTACGGAACACGAGGTTTATGAAAATACACTGATCATTGCTGCGCACAACAGTATTATACAGATATTGGAAAAAAGTGAGGACTTGGAGGTCGAGTTTCTGTTTTTTACCTTTGATTTTATTTCCAACATCAGGCTTTCAACCCAATTGGTTTATATCATCAAGGCGGTTGAAGAACAAAGTTGTCTGTATCTGGATCGAGAAATATTTGAGGATTTGCTGACTGTCCATCGGCTTATAGTCAATCAATATCAAAAGAATATTGCATACAGAGAAGATGTAATCAAGAATTTTCTGTATGCACTTATCTACCAGATATTGCAGCTTTACGACGCCAACATAGCAGAAACGGCAAAAGCTAAGAATAGGAAAGAGGATATCCATCTGCGCTTTATGACTTTGCTCTTTGAACACTACAAAACCAAACGCAGCGTAAAATTTTATGCTGATGAATTGTACCTAACACCCAAATATTTTGCCAAAATCATCAAAGAAACAAGCGGAAAATCTGTGCTGGAATGGATCGACGAAATGGTCATAATGGCTGCTAAGGCATTGCTGAAAAGTTCGGAAATGACAGTCGCCCAAATCGCACTTCAGTTAGAATTTGCCAATGCTTCTTTCTTCGGCGCCTATTTCAAGAACAGAGTTGGGTTGACGCCTATGCAATATCGCGAAAAGTAATGATTACGATGACGAGCGACACACCTAAGCATAACTCTTAACTGCATTTTTTGATTCCATTTTGCAGTGGTATATCGATGGATATATAGTCCAAAATTGTATTCAAACGGTGTAGAAGCTCTAGTCAAATCTCTACGGAAGAACCATAAAGAAGTTTTGACTTTAGCAATCTAACCGCGACATCACGACGAAGTCTATCTTCGGTTTTATTTAACCATATTATTTTTCAATCTTCACCAGCTCTACGTCGAAAACCAACCAGGCATTGGGCGGAATTACGCCGCCGGCTCCTCTTTCGCCGTAAGCTAAAGCTGGAGGAATGAGCAACGTAGCGGTTTCCCCTTCTTTCAAAAGCAAAATGCCCTCGTCCCAACCTTTGATTACTTGGCCAACGCCCACTGGAAAATCAATTGGCGCATTTCTTTTAAAAGAATTGTCGAACTCTTCTCCATTAATCAGTTTTCCCGCGTAATGCACAGCCACAGTCTGGCCGGGCGTTGGATTGGCGCCAGAACTGGTCTTCGTAATTTTGTAGAACAATCCGGATGGTGTAGATTGCATTCCGGCTTTCATTTCGTTCACCAATTTTTCTTGGTTTGCGGCAAATTCGGCCAGTTTTTTGGCCTTTTCAGCTTCCGCTTTGGCGAGGTATGTTTTATTCCTTTCTTCGATTTTGCCTTTGCCTTCGGCGAATATTTTCGCAGCATCGTAATGCTTGTAGGCATCGCCTTTGCCGAAGATTGTAACTTTTGTCAAGACAACATCGGTTTTTGGTTGGTCCTGAGGTCCCTTTTCCACGTTTGCAATAGAATCGATAGTGGCTTCACCCTTCACCACTTTTCCGAAGATGGTATGTTTTCCGTCGAGCCACGGCGTCGCAATTTCTGTAATAAAGAATTGCGAGCCGTTGGTATTTGGTCCAGAATTCGCCATCGACAAAATCCCTTTTCCAGTATGTTTCAGATCGTTCTTTTCGTCGGCAAATTTGTATCCAGGATCTCCAGTTCCTGTACCTGTTGGGTCGCCTCCTTGGATCATAAAATCCTTGATGACTCTATGGAAAATCGTGCCGTCGTAGAACGGCTCACCTTTTTTATTGGCTTTGTTTTCAATTTTTCCTTCTGCAAGCCCCACAAAATTAGCCACTGTGACAGGAGATTTCTCATCTTCGAATTTTACCAGAATTTCGCCTTTGCTTGTTACAAAATTTCCGTAGAGTCCGTCGGGCAGACTTTTATAAACTTCTTTGTCTATTTCCAATGTTTTACAATTTAATAAAGTTAATAATGTTATAGAAAATGCTATAATTTTTTTCATAGTTGATTTGATAATCGTTTGTTATAATACTTTTACTTTGATGATGAGCGGCATATCGTTGCTGATTTTTTTGCCGTCGCCATAGGTGCCATAAGCCAAGACCGAAGGCACGAGAATCTCGGCTTCTTGCCCTTTTTGCAAATATCGGATCACATCTTCTACGGCATCCATCTCCTTGAAGTGTCCGAATTCTACACTATCATTCCCAAGGGGATATTGATATAATTTAGTTCGGTCAAAATCATAAATATCATATTGGTAGGAAACTTTGCTGCCATTATTTTTGCGGGGCAATCGTTCTAGACCTTCAATATTGACCCAATAGTTCATTCCCATCGGGAAATATTTGACCTTTTGCGACTCGATCCAATCTTGGATTTGATTCCTTTCCAAGGTATTGAGATCTTTCGTCCTATTTTTGGAAACTTCCATTTCGCTGTCTGTCATAAGCTGCTCTCCAGAACCTTGGGGGACTGGATTTTGCTTTGCACAAGCTACTATGAACAGTAAGGAGAACAAAAAAAATGTTGCTTTCATATGGTGCAGGCATCAAAAAACTTGGGCAAAATTAAGAATTTTCGTAGAATTAATTGGCATCAAAAACAAAAACCGGAAGATATTTTCCGGTTTTTCCTTTCACTTTACAATTTATTTAATTCTATGCACTATAGATGTTTTCTTCTACCAAAACCCTCCATCCGAAAGGATCTTCAGCCCGATTGGTTTGGATATTGAGAAGGTCATTCTTCAGCTGCACGGCGAAACTCTCTTCATCAGAAAGCTGCGGCAATTCCAAATGCTCGCCTTGATAACCTAAGCCCGCAAAAATACTTGTAACAACGGCGGTGCCCACGCCCCAAACTTCCTTCAGAGTTCCATTCCTCTGAGCATCGATGACGTCCGAAACTTTTACATTGCCTACCACAACATCGATGCCCTTTCGCCGTGCGATTTTTAGGAAACTGTCTCTGGTAACTCCGTCTAGGATCTTGTCAGACGTTTTTGGTGTGTAGATGGTATCATTGATTCTTACAAAAACATTCATCGTGCCGCTTTCTTCAAAATATTCGTGTGAGCAGTCGTCTGTCCAGATGATTTGGTCATAGCCTTCTTCCATCGCCATCTGCGTCGGATAAAAAGAAGCGCCGTAATTTCCGGCAGCTTTCGTAGCGCCCACACCGCCATTTGCAGCCCTTGAATAGTGATCCGATATTTTTACCGAAACTGGTGCCGTATAATAACTGTTGGCAGGAGTCGCCACGATGGCAAACATAAATTTGCTGGCTATTCTGGCTTTCAGCGCTTCCTCCGTTGCGAATAAAACTGGTCGAATGTAAAGTGACATTCCTTCGCCTTGCGGAATCCACTCTCTGTCTATATCAACAAGCGCTTTCAATCCACCCATAAACATTTCTTCGGAAATCTCAGGAATTGCCAACCTTTTTGCAGATTTGTTAATCCGTTCAAAGTTCTTCTCTGGGCGAAAAAGGAAGACTTGACCGTCGGCATCTTTATAAGCCTTCATTCCCTCAAAACAAGCCTGACCATAATTAACCCCCATCATAGCTGGCGTAAAACCGATCGGTCCATAAGGAATCAACTGTATCTCTCCCCATTTTCCGTTCTCATATTCACAAATTATCATATGATCTATAAATGTCGTGCCGAATGAGAAATTCTGAGGATCAAAGGTGGAAATTCTTGGATTTGTGGATTTTTGAATTATCATTTTTTAAATTTTAATTGAGGTATTACAAATATATAATAATTATTTAATAATCAAAATTTAGTTTAAATTTGTAAAAAAATACTTTGAACAGAGAATTAATTACCACCCAAGATGGTAGTAAAACTTTATTAATCAGTGACTTAAATGAAACTTATCATTCTAAGCACGGCGCTTTGCAAGAGGCAAAACACGTCTTTATTGATCATGGACTTAATTTGGTTTCAGATTATGAAATTAATATTTTAGAACTCGGTTTTGGAACAGGTCTTAACGTTTTGGTAACAATTGATGAATATTTGAGAAATATTAGTAATCAAAAAATCAATTATTTTGGCGTAGAAAAATATCCAATTTTTTTTTCGGAAGCAGCAGAATTATGCTATGCAGAATTATTTTCGGATGCCATAACGAAAGATTTAGCACTCCAAATTCACGAGCTGCCTTGGGAAGCCACTCACGAATTGGTACCTCAGTTTAGCCTCACCAAATTGAAAAAAGATTTTTTTGATCTCAAAAATACGGCGCTTCCGCCCATTGATCTTGTTTATTTTGATTGCTTTGGCGCAAGAGTCCAACCTGACCTTTGGGAACTGGAACTGCTGGAGATTGTGGCTTTTAAAATGAAATCGGGAGCGTTGCTCACCACCTATTCGTCCAAAGGAAGTGTGCGAAGAACTCTCAAAGACTTAGGCTTTGATGTAGAAAAAAAACCAGGTCCTCCGGGAAAAAGAGAAATGATAAACGCTTGGAAAAAATAATTTTGCATAAATTTAGACATTCCAAATCAGCGTTATGATAGATAAGATTAACATCCGTGTGTACGCACTTTGCCTCAAAAACAACAAAATCCTTGGCTTGCACGAGGAATATGCGGGCGATCTCCTCCTCAAATTGCCTGGAGGAGGCTTGGAATTTGGCGAAGGGACGGTCGATTGCCTGAAGCGTGAATTCCAAGAGGAGCTGAATCTTGAAATTAAGATTACGAAACATTTCTACACCCAAGATGATTTTTTGGTATCCCGATTTCGGGAAAATGAGCAACTGATTACCATCTACTATCTCGCAGAAATCCTGAATGAGGAAGATTTGTTAATCTTGGATCCGTGCATAGAAAAAACGGAATGGTTTTCTTTGGAAAGCGACAATCCTTTCCCATTGCCGATTGACAAACGGGTTTTCGAAATGGCAAAGGAGCAATTTGTGAAGTAAAACTTTTTGTAATGCTGTACTTCTTCGGGATTAGAAAATGCTACAAATTCCAAAGCAAATCTTCATATTTCTCCATAATAATTTCTTTCGAAAACCGAGATTTTATGGTTGTTTTGATGTCTTCTTTGTTGGCATTTCTGTGGACGGCGTGCTTTATTTTTTCGGCAAAATTATCATAATCTTCGATGTTGCAAATTTCGCCATTAATTTGGTCCATGATGATTTCGTCTATGCCCCCGGGGCAATCATTTGCTAAGGAATAAACGCCGCAAGCGCCCGCTTCCAGAAGCACATTGGGGAAACCTTCATATCTGGATGAAAGCACGAAAAGATCTGCAAATTTCAAATATCGATAAGGATTGCTCTGTTTGCCGTGAAAAAGAACGTGATCCAGTCCCAGCAAATCTTTCATCTGCAGAAGCATTGCTCTATCCTTCCCATCGCCCAAAATATGAAGTAGAATATTTTGATTTTTCAGCCGCGAAAAAACCTTCAAAAGATTGTCAAAACCTTTCCTTGCAGAGAGATTTCCGATGGCCACAACGTTTTTATAGGAAGTCAAAAACTCTTGAGGTCTGTCCGAGTGTGCCAGCTTGTACTCGATAAAATCGATATCAACGGGATTATTAATCTTGACCAATTTATTACTCCTAATTCCCAAATTATCCAGTAGATCCGTTTGCATATCATTGCTTTGCGCTATGATTTTATCATAATTATTATAAAATTTGTAGAAAAACTTGATTTCTTTCCTCGTGACGTGCTGCGAAACAACGTTGGTTTCTCTGGCAATGAATTTTGTGTTCGGAAAAAGCCGGATGAACATAGACAAATAGGCATTTACTTCCCCAAATCCCGAAAAAACAATATCGGGTTTTCTTCTTTTGATTTCCAGCAGAATTGGTTTTAATGAATGCCGAATTCTCGGCGCTTGGATGTCAATAATTTCGACGTCTGGCTTAAGAAAATCCAAATAAGCACCTTCTTTTCTCAATAATAGAATGGCCGACGAAAATCTGCCTCTGGGAAGATGATTTGCAATAGTTGTGATGATGCGTTCTGCGCCGCCCGTTTCCAAATCTGGCAATATGAAAATGATTGATTTTCTCATTTATGATAGTTCCCGGCCATGTTTCTATTGATTTTTCAAAATGGGATCAAGAAAATGGATTTTTTCAGCAAAGATAATTTCTATTATGTAAGATTAATTGGCAATATCACTAATGAATTTGATCCTTAGGATTCTTACTTCTTCATCCGTAAGATCATCGCCGTATTCTGCGAGAAGCGTTTTCATACTGTCGCTTTCGGAGTTTTTCATAAAATCCATAAATTCTTCTACGATATCTTCATCAAAATTTTCATTAACATAATAATCAATATTCAGTTTTGTCCCTTGATAGATGATGCTTTCCATTTCAGAAAGAAGATCTGTTATCGATATGTTTTTCGCTTTTGCAATATCTTCCAGATCAATTTTCTTATCTGTATTCTGAATGATGAAAACTTTGTGGCTGGATTTGTTCGCAACTTGCTTTATTACAGTATCTTGCGTTCTTTCTATATTGTTTTCTTCGACATATTTTTTGATAAATTCGGCGAAATCCTTTCCATACTTTCTCGCTTTTCCTTCTCCAACACCGTAGATTTTTGCCATTTCTTCGACAGAAACAGGATACTGAATCGTCATATCTTCCAGACTTGGATCCATAAAAACCGTGTAAGGTGGGATTCCGTGCTTTTTGGCAACAGTCTTTTGGAGGTCTTTCAGCTGTGCAAATAAGACCTCATCTAGTCCGCCGCCTGCTTGGATTTGGACCTGCTCATGATCAGCTTTTACTTTGGATTGTGCGAGGTCATATTCTCTATCTTCTGCAATCTGGAACGTATGTTTGGATGTTCCATTGATCACTTCATGCCCTTTTTCAGAAATTTTGAGCACGCCGTAAGTTTCTATATCTTTTTTGAGATAATCCTGAACTGTGGCCTGTCTGATGATGGATTTCCAATAATTATCACTTTCCGATTTTCCTAAACCAAAATATTCTGTCTGTTCCAGTTTATAAGATTTGGTAACCGCAGATTCTTTTCCTGTAATTAATGAAATCAGATCTTTTGTTTTGAATTTTTCACCCAACACTTTGATCATTGTCAGCACTTTCTTCAGGTCTTCGGTAGCGTCTTTCAAAGTGGGAGGATTTTGAGAATTGTCACACATCAAAGCGCCGTCACCTTGTACCGGATCAAATATTTCTCCGAAATAATAAAGCAGATATTGCCTTCTGCTCATCGAGGTTTCTGCGTAACCAACCACTTCATTTAGCAACTGAAGGCCTATTTCTCTTTCGGAAACCGGTTTCTGCGCCAAGAATTTCTCCAGTTTCTCGATATCTTTTGGGTCGTAAAATGCCAAGCAATAACCTTCGCCTCCATCTCGTCCCGCGCGACCCGTTTCCTGATAATAACTTTCCAGAGATTTTGGAATATCATAATGAATGACGAATCGCACGTCGGGTTTATCGATTCCCATTCCGAAAGCAATCGTGGCGACGATGACGTCTGCCTCTTCCATCAAAAATTTATCCTGATGCAACACTCTGGTTTTCTGATCCAAACCTGCGTGGTAGGGCAAAGCATTGATACCGTTGACCTGCAAAAGCTGCGAAAATTCCTCTACTTTTCTTCTGCTAAGACAGTAGACGATTCCAGATTTTCCCTTGTGCTGGTGTATAAATCTAACGATTTCTTTGTCCACATTCACCTTGGGACGAATCTCGTAAAACAAGTTGGCTCTGTTGAAACTTTCTTTGTAAACCAAGGCATTATTCATCCCCAAAGTTTTCTGAATATCATCCTGAACCTTTGGCGTTGCAGTGGCAGTCAGCGCGATGACAGGAACGTCTGCTATTTTATCAATTATACCTTTCAGATTGCGATATTCTGGGCGGAAATCGTGTCCCCATTCGGAGATGCAGTGGGCTTCATCGATTGCTACGAAAGAAATCTTGACCTCTTTCAGGAACTCTACATATTCTTCCTTGATAAGCGATTCTGGCGCCACGTACAGCAATTTGGTTTTACCCGCGGTGATGTCTTCCATCACTTGTTTGGTCTGGGTTTTATTGAGGGAAGAATTCAGAACGTGCGCCACGCCTTCATCAGATGAGAGTCCATTCACCGCATCTACTTGATTTTTCATCAGTGCAATCAACGGCGAAACCACGATGGCCGTTCCCTCGGAAATCAGAGCGGGCAGTTGGTAGCACAGTGATTTTCCACCGCCAGTTGGCATGAGCACAAAGATATCTTTGCCATTCAAAAGTTCCGTAATAATTTGCTCTTGCTGACCTTTAAACTTAGAAAATCCAAAATATTTTTTAAGTTCTGCGGATAAGTTGATGTCTTTTGTGTTCATCCTTTCATATTGTTTGCTAAATTTGCATGGTGTTGAAGGTTATACAAATTGTCGATGCTAATTTCTTAACTTTTTTTAGAAAAAAATGAAGCGCAAAACTTCATTCTTGATTTCAGCTTATTGAAGTGAAGATACAAAATTAATATTATTAAAAAAAATAATAAAAAATTAAACGATTTTGGATCCAAAAGACATTCTGCGGACGGCGCATCAGGCGCTGGATATCGAAATAAACGAATTGAAAGGCCTGCGAAACCGTCTGAACGATAGTTTTATAAAATCAGTCTTTGCGATCAATGAAGTTAAAGGAAAATTAATTGTTGTAGGCATTGGAAAATCGGCACACGTGGCCAACAAAATCGTTGCAACGCTCAATTCTACCGGAACGCCTTCTCAGTTTCTTCACGCTGCCGAGGCCATCCACGGCGATCTTGGCGTGATCCAAAAGCAAGATGTCGTTTTGTGTATTTCTTATTCGGGAAATTCCCCGGAGATTGTGAATCTGCTTCCTTTTCTCAAAGACTATTCTTCTGCCCTGATTGCGATGACTGGTAATGTGGAAAGCAAGTTGGCGAAAGCGGCCGACATCGTTCTAAACACACACGTTGATAAAGAAGCGTGCCCCAATAAGCTGGCTCCGACAAGCTCTACGACGGTTCAGATGGCTTTGGGCGATGCGTTGGCAGTCTGCCTAATGGAACTTAAAGATTTTAAAGAAATAGATTTTGCCAAGTTTCATCCTGGTGGCAGTCTCGGCAAGAATCTTACCGCCAAAGTGGAACAATTTGTTTCTACTAACAGGCCAGAAGTCCATCTTGACGCTTCCGTCCGAGAGGTTATTATTTCCGTCAGCGGATCCCAGCACGGCATCACAGTGGTTGTGGAAAGTGAAAAAATCGTCGGTGTCATTACGGATGGCGACATCCGAAGAATGCTACTGAATCAAGAAGATATTTCAAAGGTGAAAGCGGCTGACATCATCAGCAAAAATCCCAAAACCATCGATAAAAACAAACTCGCCAAGGAAGCCATGCAGATCCTGAAGCAGTTCAATATCGGACAATTGGTGGTAACCGATAATGAAAAATATTATGGCATCATCGATATTCATAAATTGCTGGATGAAGGTATTAATTGAGTTTGAAATGCCATATTTTAGGACTTTCTCAGTCATACAATTTATTAAGCATGCTAAAAAACATAAAACGATTATAATTTATCATTTATAAATAAAAATGAGTGAACAAAAAGAAATGTCCTTTCTTGGTCATATTGGCGAGCTGAGATCCCACTTGGTACGGGCCATTTTAGCGATTGTTATTCTGGCCATCGTTGTAGGATTTAATATCAATTGGGTGATGGATCATATTTTTTTCGGTCCCACCCGAAACGATTTTCTGACCTTCCGTATAGTGAATCACTTTTCCAGAGAGCTTACCGGGAACGATAGTTTCATCTTGCCACCCAAATTCAGTGTGCAGCAGAAACAATTGTTCCAGCAGTTCAATGTGATGATGGCAGTTTCCATTTTCTCAGGCGTTGTCTTGGCTTTTCCCTACATTGTTTGGGAGATTTGGAGGTTCATCAGTCCTGCATTGATGCCTGCAGAAAGAAAAAATTCTATTTTCTATATCAATTCCGTGTGGATTCTTTTTATGCTAGGCGTTTTGACAGGTTATTTTTTGATTCTGCCTTTTGCTATCAATTTTGGATTGCTTTTCAAGGTGTCTGATAACATTGTTCAGCTTTTCGATTTGTCAGATTATACCACTTTGTTTCTGCAAGTGACGATGGGAATGGGCGTTGTATTCCTCTTTCCAATAGCGGTTTACATCTTAACATCAATCGGAATTTTAACACCAAAATTCTTACAAACTTACAGACGTCACGCGATTGTCTTGATCATGGTAGTGGCGGCCATCATCACGCCGGCCGACGTTCTAAGTATGATGGCTGCTGCACTTCCATTGGTTTTGCTGTATGAGATCAGTGTAATTATGTCCACGCTCATTTACAAAAAAATGCAGCGGGAAAACTTGAATAAAGATCTGACGAAACCCTAAGTCTAAAAAATAATTAAACAAAAAAATCAGCAATAATCGAATATTGCTGATTTTATTTTAACACCTTAAACCTTTTTTTACCTCAAAGCTTTGACAGCTTCGGCATAATTAGGCTCTTGCCCTATTTCCGGAACTTGTTCTGTGTAGATCACTTTCCCGGTTTCATCCAAAACAATGACGGCTCTGCTAAGCAAACCTTTAAATGGAGAATCCGCAAGCGTCACGCCAAAATCTTCGCCAAAATTTCCTCTGAAATCCGAAAGCACCTCAACATTATCCAAGCCTTCAGCGGCACAAAATCTGTTCAATGCAAATGGGAGATCTCTGGAAACATTGATTACAACTGTATTTTCTAAAGAGCTAGCTTCCTTGTTGAATTCTCTTGCCGACGCCGCGCAAACCCCCGTATCGATGCTGGGAAAGATATTTAGAAGCACCTTTTTACCCGCATAATCAGCTAAATGCTTTTCTGAAAGATCGGCGCCAACCAGCGTGAATTCCTGAGCGGTCGCTCCGATTTCTGGTAATTGGCCAACCGTATGGATGGGATTTCCCTTAAATGTAATTTGTGACATTGTTTGTATGATTTATTTCCTCAAAGTTAAGGGTTGATTTCTAAATTCAACCAAAAAGAAGTCCAGTTTAATAAAATTTAACTTTTATAATGGTTCATAAAATTTTGCGAGCATCTGAACAAAAATCATAGCTGCAGTATTAGAAAATCAGTATAAAATACGTATTTTTGTGATCCGAAACGAAACAAAATCAAATAAATAATGTCAGAAAAAACAAAAATTATTTACACCCTTACGGACGAAGCACCGATGCTGGCAACGCACTCTTTTTTGCCTATCGTAAAAGCTTTTACCGCTGTTGCAGACATTGATATTGTGCCGAAAGACATTTCTCTTGCCGGCAGAATTCTAGCAAATTTTCCAGAATATCTATCTGATAGTCAGAAGATGGGAGATGCGTTGGCAGAGCTGGGACAGTTGGCAACAACACCGGAAGCAAACATTATTAAATTACCCAATATCTCAGCCTCTGCACCTCAATTAGAAGAAGCAATCGCAGAGCTTCAAAGCAAAGGTTTTGCGTTGCCAAACTATCCTGCAGAACCGAAAAATGACGGTGAAAAAGCAATCAAAGCCCAATATGCCAAGGTTCTGGGATCGGCTGTGAATCCCGTCTTAAGAGAAGGAAACTCAGACAGACGCGCGCCGAAAGCCGTTAAAAATTATGCAAAAGCAAATCCACACAAAATGGGTGCTTGGGCGACTGACAGCAAAACAGACGTCGCGCATATGAACAATGGAGACTTCTATGGGACAGAAACATCGATTACTGTGGAAAAAGATTCTCAATTCAAAATTGTATTCTGTGGAAATGATGGAGCTGAAAAAGTGCTGAAAGACCTTGCACCGCTGAAAACAGGCGAAGTGATCGATTCTTCTGTTTTGAACATCAATGCTCTAAAAACTTTTGTTGAGGAAGCCATAGAAGAAGCCAAAAAAAGAGGCGTCTTGCTTTCTGCCCATCTCAAAGCTACGATGATGAAGGTTTCGGACCCGATTATCTTCGGAGCGATTGTTCAGACCTACTTCAAAAATGTTTTTGACAAATACAAAGAGACTTTCCAGGAATTGGACATCAATCCAAACAACGGATTGCAGAATTTATACGATAAAATTGCCGGAACGCCGCAAGAGGCAGAAATCAAAGCTGATATTGATAATGCATTTGCAGACGGTCCAAAAGTAGCAATGGTCAACTCAGACAAGGGTATCAGCAATTTCCACGTTCCGTCAGACATCATCGTAGATGCATCTATGGCTGCCTTGATTAGAAATGGCGGAAAAATGTGGGACAAAGTTGGAGCAGAAGAAGATACTCTGGCTATGATTCCGGACCGTTCATACGCTGGATTTTATCAAGCTGCTATTGATGATATGAAAAAACACGGTGCTTTGGATCCTAGAACTATGGGCTCCGTCCCGAATGTCGGATTGATGGCGCAGAAAGCAGAAGAATACGGATCGCACGACAAAACGTTCCAAGCGGAAGCCGACGGCACGGTGAAAGTGCTGGACGAGAATGGAAACACTTTATTAGAACAAAAGGTAGAGAAATTTGATATATTTCGGATGTGCCAAACAAAAGATGCTCCGATACAAGATTGGGTCAAACTAGCGGTGAACAGAGCAAGACTGTCTGATACACCAGCTATTTTCTGGCTAGACAAAGCCCGAGCACACGACAGAGAAATGATCAAAAAAGTAGAGAAATATCTAAAAAATTACGATACCAAAGGACTTGACATCAAAATCCTGGATGTGAAAGATGCCATGACAGAAACGCTCGAAAGAGCAAGAGAAGGCAAAGACACCATTTCGGTTTCCGGCAACGTTTTGAGAGATTATTTGACCGACCTCTTCCCGATTCTCGAGCTTGGAACGTCTGCAAAAATGTTGTCTATTGTCCCATTGATGAACGGTGGCGGATTGTTTGAAACTGGCGCCGGCGGATCTGCACCGAAACATATAGAGCAATTCCTCGAGGAAGGCTATCTTCGTTGGGATTCGCTCGGAGAATTCTTGGCTTTGCAGGCTTCTTTGGAACATCTGGCTCAAACTCAAAACAATACAAAAGCCCAGATTCTGGCCGATGCACTTGACGAGGCTAATGCCAAATTCTTAGCAACAGACAAGTCGCCGGGAAGAAAATTGGGAACCATTGACAACCGTGGCTCGCATTTCTATTTGGCAATGTACTGGGCAGAAGCATTGGGAAATCAAAGCAAAGACTCCGAGATCGCGGCCAAATTTGGCCCGATTGCAAAAGCATTCTTAGAAAACGAAAGCCAAATAAACAAAGAATTGATCGGATCCCAAGGGAAAGCTCAAAATATTGACGGCTACTACAAACCGGATTTTCATAAGACCGATATGGCGATGCGACCATCCGAAACCTTGAATACCATCGTGAACGGCATCTAAACGGTGTTAAATATTCTATAAAACCCTTGACAAATGTTGAGGGTTTTGTCTTTTAATTATATTTTTGAACAGCTTAATCCGTCTTGCTTTCCCAAAACCAACCTGATGCTTAGAAGTCGGGAATTTTTTAGTACCAAAAGGATTTGCAAACAAGCCGGGCTGCGGTTTTAGTGACTAACCAGATTCAATATTATTAGCGCTAATTTAGCCTTTCCAAAAAATATTAATTCGATTGACTTTAGGGAAACGTTTTTTAGCTTTCCGCCGGAGTAGCAAACTAAGCGCAAATCACAGATTAACTATTTAATATAAAATTTTATAAGCTTTTTGATACGAAAAAAATCTTCATTTTTTTTCTTTACGTTGTTGGGATGTCTCAGCTCCATGCGCAAGACAGAATAGATAAAGCCATCGAAAATCTGGAGCAACATTATACGCAAGAAAAGGTGTTTTTGCTTTTGGATAAAGACAAATACATCGTTGGAGACCATATTTTTTTCAAATCTTTCGTGTTCAACGGTTATGGGCGATCCACGATTTCTACTACACTTTTTGTGGAACTCTATGACCACAGCAAAAATCTGGTAGACAAGAAGACCGTTTTTCTCACCAATGGCGAGGGCGACGGAACATTTACGCTCAATAATTTTCTGAAGGAAGATATCTACTTCGTACGGGCTTATACAACCTGGATGGCAAACTTCCCAGAGGAATTTAATTTTATGAAACAGATTCCGATTTATAATCCCAACTCTGAACAGAAATTAATCCTCGACAACAATACAAAGTGGACCGCCAACGCCTTCCCCGAAAGCGGAACTTTTGTGGACGGAATCCCAACCAAAGTAGCGGTGAGGTTATATTCTCAGGGTATTCCACCTGCAAGCTGGAATGGCTACGTGATCGATGCGGAGAAACCGAATGAGAAATTGACCACGTTTAAAAATCTGGATGAAAACGTAAGCGCGTTGACGATGACTCCCAAATTTGGGAAAACTTACAAAGCCATCATCGACGATAATAAAGGTACCAAACAAACCATCACGCTACCGCCAGTTTCCCGTTCTGGAATTAATCTGCAGCTAACGGGCGACGCCAAAGGCATTAATTATAAAATAAAAGGAGTCAATCTGGCGCAAGGCTTACAAGCCTACTCTATAATCGGAACAATTAATAACCAGTTGGTTTACAGAGCCAATATTAAAACTACCGCAAGCGAAGCCTCAAGTAATATCCCAAATAAAGTAAGCAATGATGAAACTGCAGTTTTGAACATTACAATTTTCGACGACCAACAAAATGTGGCCGCACAACGCCTCTATTTCGTCAATCCAAAAAATCTGAATCTGGATCTACCCACTTTGGCATTTTCTATGAATAATGAGCCGCGCGCTTTCAACAGTTTCGACATCGAGCCTGACGATGATCATACAAGCTATACGGTTTTGGTAAAAGAAAAGAATCCATCAGAACCAAAGAATGAAAACACTTTGCTCAGCGCCAAATGGCTGACAGGAGATTTTACAAGTCCTATATTTGATCCGGCTCAATATTTTGAAAAATCTGCAAATCCAGAAGCTCTGGACGACTTATTAATTTCCGAAAAGTGGAAACGTTTTGATTGGGAAGCTTTGCTGGAGAGCAACAGTCCCGAAATAAAATACAGACCTCAGAAGAATCTTTCATTTCAAGGAAAAGTGACCAACAACGGCCATTTTTTACCCAATAAAAGTGTCAATCTGCTGCTTAAAACAGAACATTCGGAAAAGAATTTTATTCCTGCGGTTACGGATGATAATGGTTTTATCTATTTGGATAACATCTATTTCGACGAGCCCCTGACCGTATCGTATTACCTTAACAAAGACAAAAACCAGACGAGTGACTCAGATCATCTCAACCTCATTTTTCAGCCAATGGTGACCAATATTCCTTATAAAAGTCCCTTGCCGCCAACCAATTATCGATTGGTAAACGACAAAAACGCGCCACAAGATCCGTCCATTGCAAAAGCGCTTCAGAACTGGCAAAATAATTTAGGCATCGATGATTTCAACAAGGCCACCCTGATCGAAGAGGTAAAAGTGACGGCCAAAAAAGTAGATAAAAAAGCCGAGCTGGATCGGGCACTGTCAAGCGGAAGATTTAGCAGTATGAATGCTACTATTTTTGATTTCGTCAATGAAAACAAGGATGCCCAAAGCTCTCTGAACATCTTGCAATGGCTGCAAGGCCGCGCAGCTGGACTCACTTTTACAATCGACAGTTCTGGAAATTATATCCCAAGCATTCGGGGTTCGCAAGCGAGTTTGTATCTGGATGAGATGCCGACTGATGCCAGCATGATCAGCTCTTTGCCCATCAGTTCTATTGCAATGGTAAAAATCCTGAAAGATGGGGGCTTGGTTTCCAACGCAGTCGCGATCTACACAAAAAAAGGTAATATGATCGCAGAGGAAGACAAAAAGACGGAAACGGTGAACAAGCTGGTTCTGAAAGGCTACGACAGATCTGTGGAATTTGAATTGCCCGATATTACCGGCGATGCCTACAAAAAAATAACGAAAGATACCCGCGAAACTTTGTACTGGAATCCCTCTCTTTCCGAAGATGGTGGCTTGGCACCGCGCGCCAAGTTCTTTAACAATGACGACGCAAGGAACCGCGAAATCCTGATCATCAGTTTTGATAAAAATGATAAGTTGCTTTATTATAATGAGATCGTAAAGTAAATGTTAAAAATTATTAAAAAGACTTTTTGCCTCCGAAAGTCTTTTTTTGTGGTCTGATGTTTGGTTAAAGACTATCAAATATTAATATCAAAAATTTAACATTATGCCTTTCATTACCAAAGAAATTGATACCAATTACAGTATCTATTACGAAGATTTCGGACAAGGACAACCTGTCATTTTAATTCACGGCTGGCCGCTCAGCAGCAAATCTTGGGAACCTCAGGTGCGACCTCTTTTAGAAGCTGGTTACCGAGTGATCACTTATGACAGAAGGGGATTTGGGAAATCTCAGCCCAGCTTGGATGCTTATGATTATAATGGATTGACCGCGGATCTGGAGGAAGTGATTTCTCATTTGGATCTTCAAAATGTGGTCTTGGTCGGATTCTCGATGGGTGGCGGAGAGGTCGTTCGCTATCTTACCAATAATGGCTCCGACAATGTGGACAAGGTGGCTCTGATCTCTTCGATCATTCCGCTCGTCAAACAAAAAGAAGACAACCCAGACGGCGTTCCAGAAAGTGCTTTGAACGACATTTTAGACAATTTGAAAAAGGATCGCGTCACTTTCTTGGAAGGTTTTCACAAAAATTTCTATGGCTATGGATTGCTTTCACAAACGGTAAGCCAGGCACAACTGAACTATGACTGGAGCGTCTCCTCTCAATCGTCGCCGATTGCCACTATAAAGTGTGCTGAAAGCTGGGCAAACACGGACTTCCGTCCGGAGCTAAAAAATGTGACCGTTCCTACGTTGATCGTTCACGGAGATGCAGATAAAGTCGTTCCTATAGCCACTGCCGGAGAGCAGGCTGCCAAAGGAATTGCCAAAAACCAATTTTTCGTGGTCGAAGGGGGTCCTCACGGACTGAATGTGACGCACGCTGAGGAACTAAACAAGATTTTGCTTAATTTTCTCAAAAATTAACTGAAATATAGCTAACAAAAAAAAGGCTGAATTCGTTCAGCCTTTCTATTTTTTATAACATTTTCAGATTGTTCACCTCTTGTTCCGTAAGGATTCGCCAGTGTCCTCTTTTGATATTTTTCTTGGTAAGTCCCGCAAACATCACTCGGTCAAGAGCTTCCACTTCGTAACCCAGCTTTTGGAAAATCCTCCGCACCACTCTATTCCAGCCGATATGGATTTCGATTCCGACTTCATTTTTGGGTTTCCCTTCGATGAAAGAGATGCTGTCAACCTCGGCAACACCTTCTTCCAGACGGATTCCTTCGCCAATGAGTTTCATGTCGTCATTCGTCAATTTTCTGTCCAGCGTCACGTGATAGATCTTTTGCATAGAAAAAGAAGGATGCGTCAGCTTTTTCGTAATATGTCCATCGTTTGTCATAAGGATCACGCCTGTGGTCTGTCGGTCCAATCTTCCAACAGGGAAAATTCTGTAAGGAGAAGCATTTGCCGTCAAATCCATCACCGTTTTTCTCGCTTTTTCGTCTTTCGTTGTCGAGATGTAGCCTTTGGGCTTGTTTAATAATACGTAAACCGGCTTTTCTGGTGTGATATTTTGGCTATCAAAAACCACTCTATCTGTTTTCTGAACTTGATAACCCATTTCTGTCACCACTTTCCCGTTCACTTCCACCAGACCTTGCGCTATCAATTCATCCGCTTCTCTCCGGCTGCAGATGCCAGAATTGGCGATGTATTTATTAAGTCTGATTGTGTCTTTAGGGACTTCTTTGCTTATTTTTTCAAATCTTCTTCTTTGGATGAAGGATTTGGTTTTGTCTTCTGTAGTTTCCGGTTTTACGTAAGGTTTTTTATTGAAGGGCTTTTTGTCGCCTTTTTCATATTTTTCTCGGCTTTCAAAGTTCCGGTCGCCTCCGCGCATCGTTTTAGGTTTACGAGCATTGTCAGAAGGTCGGTTGCCAGCAGAATTGGGTCTTTTGTCGTTAGCGTTTCGGGAGTTTCCAGTAGGTCGGCCGCCGCCTGCGCTTCTTGGTTTCTTGTCTCGTTCCGGTCTTTTGCCTTCTCCGCTCATTTTGTAAAAATTTTTGCAAAGATAGTGAATTAGTTTGCAGTTAGGAATTCTGACATTAGCAATTCTGAGCCCACACTATGCTTCAAACATTTCTGCCAAACGAACCGGTTTTATTTCAGAAGAATCATAAAGTTCAGAAACGGATTTTTTAACTTCCAATTTCGGATAAAGATTGATACCTATGATTTTGATCCTCCCTTCTTCTACCCAACGCTGCTCTTTCGTGGCTTGCTCGAAAATCATCTTTTGGATTTCTCCAGATTTTAATAATTCGAGATAGCCACCTTTTTCTTCGAGGTCCAGAAATAGTTTCCAGGATCTTTCAGCGAATTGTTGGGTAATATCTTCCACGAAATAACTGCCAGATGTGGCATCTTCAAAAACATTGATAATGCTTTCGTAGGCCAGCACAATTTGCTGTTTGAATGAGATTTCTTTGGATAGTTCGGTCGAATTTTCGATTTTGTAATTGTGACTAAAAACCGCATCGGACCCGCCAATCATGGCGGCAGCTAACTCCAAAGTGGAACGGATGAGATTGTTTTCCTGATCATTTTTGGACTTGTTCCGGAACGATGTTTCTACAAAAACAAATGGAATCAAATCTTTGGTAAATTCTTTAGAAAGCTGATTGAAAAGATATTTGAAAGCCCGGATTTTTGCAATCTCGAAGAAATAATGACTTCCGACCGCGAAACGAAAAACCAATTTTTCCAAAATATCACAACCAAGCTCTTCCACCAGTCCCTCGGCTTTAGACAAAGCAAATGCCAACTGCTGAACAATGGAAGCGCCGGAATTCTGATGAAAGCTGACATCAATGCAAATATTTCTTTCGAAGTTTTTGGACAATAATTCTCTGGCAAGATTGTCATTAAGGACCGCATTTTTGTCCTCGGAAAACACATCGATCAAAGAAAAGTAACGGTTGGAATCTTCTGTCAAAATATGTTCTGCTAAATCTGAATTATCAATGAAAATCACCCTTTCCTCAAGATTTTCAACATTTTTGTGGACAAGAAATGCAAACGCCTGCTCCTCCAGACCTTTCTGATAATCGGCGACAAGGTGTGTGCTTTCTTCTATTTTTGGAAGGATTTTATAGTCAGAATTGTCCTGATAATAAGGTCTAACTTTGATGTTTTCCAGATTTTCCTTTTGCAGGATTTCGTAGGTGTTTTCTGTCTTGAGTTGCTTTTTCACAAGCATTTCCCAATCTCCCAATTCATTCATTCTGAAACATTTTTTTATTTTTTGGCAATTTTGGAACTGTCTACCACCAAGATGAAAATCTCCTCATTGGGTTTTTTCATAAAGTAATTTTCTCGCGCATACTTTTCCTTTTCGTCCTTGTTATTCATCAGTTTTCGAAAGAAATGGTCGTTCTTTTCGTATTCTGTTTTGTAGAAATTCAGTTGTTTTTCGTAGCGTTTGATTTCGCCATTCAGTTCATTGATAACCAAGAAAGAAGTGCTGTCGAAGAATATCATCCAGATCAAAAAACCCACGAGCGTCAGTAGATATTTGTTGAAAATATATGTCTGAAAAAACTTCATTGTCGGCGATTTTTTTTTGATGTCTTTGATTAGTTCTTTCATATGGAGAATCTTTAATATTTCTAAGGTAATGTGCGATCGAAAGGCGATCTCATCATCAATGAACTTTTTTAAGAGAATTATTGATAACAGTCGTCAGAAAATCAATGGCAACCGAGTTCTGTCTCATATTGGGAACAATCAGGTCGGCTTCGTTTTTGGAAGGTTCTATAAATTCCTGATGCATCGGTTTGAGAGTCGTTTGGTAGCGGTGGAGAACTTCTTGCAAATCGCGCCCTCTTTCCTGCGTGTCGCGGCGGATTCTTCGAATCAGTCGTTCATCGGAATCTGCGTGAACAAACACTTTCAGATCAAATTCTTTTAGCAATTCTTGATTGGTCAAAACCAAAATACCCTCCACGATCAAAACATTTCTAGGCTCCACGGTCACGTAATCTCCTGTTCTGGAGTGTGTTACGAACGAATAAATGGGCTGCTCGATGCTTTGATGATTTTTGAGGGCTTTCACGTGCCGCAGCATTAAATCAAAATCGATGGATTTTGGATGATCGTAATTCAGGACTTCTCTCTCAGAAAGCGTTAGATTGGGATTGTCGTGATAATAATTGTCCTGAGACAGTACGTTGACCCCTTCTACATTCAGCTTTTGGAGAATCTTGTTGACAACTGTAGTTTTTCCGGAACCGGTACCGCCGGCAATTCCAATCACGAGCATCTTGCAATTTTTACAAAAATAATATAATTTTCATTGCGATAGATTCATAAAATTGAAAAGTTGAAAATTTAAGCAAAAAAAACCAGTTAAAACCGGCTTTTTTCTATCGCGATCCGCTTCTTCGGGAATTGTCATCTTGCGTTGCGGTTGGTTGGGCTGCCGCATTATTTTCAGGAGCGGGTCTTGGACTATTTTGCGGCTGGGCGCGTCCATCATTTTGTGGCTGAGTTCTTTTTGCGCTATTAGCATTGGGCTGCATCCGGATCGTATTTTGAGATTGCCGCCGTGTTGCACTATTGATATTTTGTTGCGGTCGGATACTATTTTGGGTTCGCATTCCATTTTGCTGCGTCCTTGTGGTTGATTGGATTCTTGCATTATTCGGAATCTGATTTTGCAAAGAACTTCTTTTTGGCGAAATGATCACATTGGTTCGGTTCACATTTCTTGTGTTGTAAACCACTCCATTTCTGTAGTAATTGTTGTTATAATCCAAATATACAACGTTGGGCGCATACCAAAATCCATCGGGCGACTGGTAATAGCCGTCTCTGTAACCGTCGGAATAGCCCTGAGAATAAGGATCGTTTGCAGCATATCCACCCATAGTTGTTTTGCAGGAAATCACTGTAAAACTGTTGAGGACAAGAACTAATATTTTGAATAAATTTTTCATTTGTAATGATTTTAGGATGACTTTTCAAGTAGTAATATCATAATTACAAAGAATCTGCCAATGATCGATATTCAAAATTTTTTATTCCAATGAGAGATTATTCTTCCGGCGAAACGCCAAAAATATAGTAAAAAACGGCAAGATCTCTGGCAAGAAATTCACGGGTGTGATTTCTGTAGAAGCTTTCATTTTTGGTTACATCCTGAGCATCAAATCCCAAGGCATTCATGCCATTGTTCCTCGCAAAAAATAATGCCCGCATATTGTGAAAACCCTGTGAGACGATGATCACATTTTTCTGTTTGTAGATATTTTTGCAGTTCAGGATGCTTCTGTGCGTGTTGAAGCCTTTTGGATCTTTTTCGATCATCTGTTCCGGAACGCCTTCGTTATAAACCAAAAAATTCTTCATTGCTTCGGTCTCATCATAGTTATCACTTTTCTCTCCGCTCACGATGATTTTCTTTATTTTACCGTGGTGATACAGCGTACCCACAGCATCCATTCTTGCTGTAAAATAAGGGTTGGCAACGCCGGATCGCATCTTCGGCGAGGTTCCTAAAACCAGGGCACAATCTCTCGCAGGCACTTGGCTGATCTTGGTATAGGTTCTGCCGCTGGTCAATGCATATACCCAGAAATTCGCCAGAATCATCAGCAAAAATCCGAATTCCAAAAGCCGCAAAGCTATCTTTAAAATGTTGGTAAGCGCCTTAACCATAATTAAATCATATCAAAATCTAAAAATATCTCTTTGCTCATCGCAATGGCAGTACAAGGTAAGATTTTTCCCTGATCTTTTTCGTGATCCGTGAGGTATTCATCTTCGGTCATATCCACTTTTCCGTTTTTCAAGTAGCAAAGGCAGCTTCCGCAGACGCCAGATTTGCAGGAATAGGGCAGTTTGTACCCAAGATCCAACAGTTGCTGTAGGATTTTGCGCTCATTATTTTTGAGGATGATGCCGTCTTTTTCGATGTGATTATATTTGATTGTCACCTTCACATTTTCTATCAGAGGAAACTCTTTCTCCGTCGGATAGATATCTTCGTTATAAGTTTCGAACAGCTCAAAATGAATATTTTTTTTGGGGATTCCGTGGTTGTAGCAGGCATTAGCAACCGATTTTATCATTGCTCCTGGGCCGCAAATAAGGACTTTATCGGTGCTGTCCCAGATCGTAGATTCCTCATCATCTTCGTCCAGATGAAGAATTTGGTTGATAATTAGAGCTATTTTCTTTTCATCAATTCTTCCTTGAAATAGTTTGTCTCTCACCGGCTCTTGAGACAGAAAATAAAACACTTCAAATCTTTCTGCGACTTGCTTCTGAAGATTTTCTAATTCATTTTTCAGAATAATATCTTCGTAATTTTTGTTGCCATAGAACAGAAAAATGCGTGTCGATTTCTCTTCATTAAGGATATTTTTGATGTGACTCAGGATCGGCGTGATTCCGATGCCCGAGGCAAAGGCGATGATGGTTCTTTTTTCATTCGGCCGAGAAGGGAGGAAGAAGCGACCTTGAGGCTCGCTCACCGATATTTCATCACCGATTTTATAATGATTAAAAAGAAAATGGGTTGAACTTTTCTCCCCATTGATCTTGATAGCCAAAGATAATTGATCTTCAAAAGGCGACGAAGTGATGGAATAATCGTTCTGGACTTCCCTTTCTTGGAAGTGATATTTCAATGTCAAATACTGTCCGGCTTTGTACTCATATTGAGATTTCAACTCAGGTGGAACTGCCAACTGCAGCGCAAAAGCTTGTTTGGTCAGTTGTTGTTTTTTAGCTATTTTTAGCCTGTGAAACTGAGGTTGGTTGGCTACTGTTAATTGATTCTCCATTGTCAAGAATCAAATTTAATCAAAATTGACCAAAAAAAAAATCTAAATAACAAATCCAAAGTTTCACATTAAATGAAATAAAAATTATGAAAAAATTCGCATTATATTCGCTCGCAGCAATCAGTGTTTTGGCCTGCAAAAAAGACGATCAAAAGCCCGCTGAAACTATCATTAAACAAGATTCTGTCGCTACTTCAAACCAAAAATCCGACGCTAAGATGACGCCGTTAGTCGAATTATCTTCAGAAAAAATGGTGACCTATCTGCAGAATAATAATTCTGACACTTTGTATGTGACTAATTTTTTCGCCACCTGGTGCGGCCCCTGCGTGCAGGAAATTCCTTTTTTTCGCCAGAAAATGGATGAGCTAAAAGGTCAACCAGTCAAGTTCACTTTTGTAAGTCTGGACAACAAGAGCGATTGGAATAGTGAAGTGAGTAATTTTGTAGATAAACAAAACATCAGAAAACAAGTGGTTCTGTTAGACGGAAGTCTTTTGAAACCACAGTTTTTTGAGCAAAATTTTAAAACTTGGGACGGCGGAGCCATTCCTTTCACATTGATTAAAAAAGGCGATAAAGTAGATGAAACGTTGGGTTCTATGAGTGAGGAAGCTTTGAATCAGAAAATTGCTCAGTTTTTAGCAGCAAAATAATAAAGTAAGAATCTGCGATGAAAATTACATTAATAAGATAAATCTTGAAAAATAAATTTGGAATTATTTGCTTTTTTATCATTGTCGGAATCATCATTTCGTTCCTTATCAATTTGAATGTTGGTTATGCAAAACTCAACTTCTCCGACTTTTTAGATTCTGAAAAAGAAAACTTTGAAGTCGCGGGATTCCGTATCAATCGCGCTTTAGCAATGATTTTAGCCGGAATTGCAATCCCGACGAGTGGCTTTCTTTTGCAGGAATATTTCAAGAATCCTTTGGCCGGACCGGATGTTTTGGGAATTACCTCGGTTTCCGGTTTGTTTGTCGCGTTTTACATTTTCTTTTCACAGGATATTCCGATTCCGGATTTTCTGCAGAACAGTTTCATCAGCTTGTCATCAATTCTTGGAAGTGTAGTTCTGATGTTGGTTTTGCTTTTATTTTCCAATCGATTTCGCGACAAAAGTTTCATCATAATTTTCGGTTTTCTGATTTCTGCTTTAGCTGGAGCGGTTGTTTCTTGTCTTCAATTTTATGTGGAAAGTCAAAGTCTGAAAAATTATATTCTGTGGACTTTCGGAGCGAATAACCAAGCCAATTTTTCTCAAATTTCCATCTTAACCATTTTAATAATTATCGGATTGTTTTTCACTTTCAGATCCATCAAACCGTTGATTGGTAATGCTTTGGGATCGGCTTATGCTCAGAGTTTTGGCGTCAGCCAATCGAAATTGAAAATCAGTATTATTCTAGCTTCTTCTATTCTGTCGGCTTCTGTGACGGCCTTTTTGGGACCGATTTTATTTATCGGAATCGTGGTTCCGCATTTTTGCAGAATGCTTTGGAATCCCGCTCAGCTTTGGCATCAATGGATTTTGAATATCGTTTTGGGAATTTTGATCATGCAGGTTTTTTCGATTATTTCAGAACTGAGCCAGTTTCCGATTAATATTATTACGACGTTTTTTGGGATTCCGGTGATATTGTTGATGCTTATTAAAAAGAAATGATGATGAATTTTCTCAAAATAATTAATGCATCCATCGGATATTCAGAACCATTGATTTCTGACATCAATACTTCCTTAGAATTAGGCGAAGTCTGCCTGTTGATGGGCAATAACGGCATTGGGAAGACTACTTTAATCAAATCAATTCTCGGACAGAACAAACTTTTGAATGGCGAAATTTCAATCAACGGAAAACCGATTCAGAAGATGAATCCGAGCGAAATAGCTTGCAAAATTGCCATCGTTTTTTCAAAATCCGAAATACCTGAAAATTACACCGTTACAGATTTAATTTCACTTGGAAAATACATTCATTATCCTTATTATTTTAAATTGAATGAAAAGGATAAAACTGAAATCGATGAAATCATCAGCAAACTGAATCTCACGCCATTTCGACATACCAAGTTAATAGAACTCTCCGACGGAAATCTCCAAAAAGCCTTTATTGGGAGGGCTTTGGCGCAAAATTCTCCTTTCATTATTTTGGACGAACCCACCACGCATTTGGACGAAGAAAACAAACTGATGATTCTTTCTCTAATCAGAAATCTTGCGAAAAATGAAAACAAATTAATTCTCTTTTCTTCCCACGACTGGAGATTGGCAAAGGAATTTTCGGACAAAATCTGGTGGTTGAAAGACAAAAAACTCACCAGCGGCATTGCGGAAGAAGTCATGCTCAATAGCCCTGAATTGATTGCACCCAAAATTCTGGATTTTAACAAGAATTTTCGCCCGCCGGAGATAGAAGCGCCAAAGCTGGAAAAGGAAATGATGTTTTCGTTTCTTCAAAAAAACTTTTCTTCAAATCTGCAAAAATTCAAACTGACCTTCCAAAATGATGAATGGGAGCTGAAAACGGGTAATTTTTGTGGCAATTATCATACATTTTCAGATTTGAAACAATCGCTACAATACCTTATCAATACTGACAATGACGAACATTGAAAGCAGTTTGATTTTTTATTATTAAGTTTTGCATAATAATTAACTGTCAAATAATCAATTACTTACATATTTATAAGTTAGAATACTATGCATGCATAGTATTTTTTTTATATTTGTGAAAAGCACCTCAATATGATCCTTATGGAAAAGAAAAATTCAGAAAAAGTCGAAAGTGTGGACTTGATGCTCAAGTCTGCGTGGCTGGCAGTTTCGAAGATGTACTCCGATCGGGCTTCTTTGTATAATTCTACCGCCGTTCAGGCACTTACTTTGCTTAAAATTGACCCGAAAGAAGGAACGAGAAGCACCAATCTGGGTCCGAAAATGGCAATTGAGCCAACTTCGCTCACCAGAATCATCAAACTTCTGGAAGACAACGGCTACATCTACAAAGAAAAAACCACTACCGATAAGCGCGAAGTCATCATCAAGTTGACGGAAAAGGGAATCAATTCCAGAAATTTATCCAAAGAAGTGGTGCTCAATTTTAATAAAAAGATTGTCGAAAGAATTCAGCCGGAAAAATTTGAAGTCTTCAAAGAAGTGATGAGCGACATTCTGAAAATTGCCAATGAGCTTAATAATAGAAAATAATAAAAACAAATCTTATTAAATGAACAGAAAAATAAAACACGTAACGGTTCTCGGCTCCGGCGTGATGGGTTCCGGCATTGCCTGCCACTTGGCTGGTAACGGGATTCAGGTTTTGATGTTGGATATGCCTCCCAAAGAATTGTCGGACAAAGACAAAGCAACGGGCGTGAATCCAGAAAGTAAAAAATTCAGAAACAGCGTGGCGCAAGGCCATCTTGACAACGCTCTGAAAAGCAACCCTTCACCCATCTACGACAAATCTTTCGCTTCCAGAATTACCACTGGCAACTTCGAAGATGATTTGGAAAAAATCAAAAATTCGGATTGGGTAATCGAGGTTATCGTGGAAAGATTGGACATCAAGCAATCGATGTTTGAAAAAGTGGACAAACTGCGCAAACCAGGAACTTTGATCACCTCCAACACCTCTGGAATTCCGATTCACTTGATGTCGGAAGGGAGGTCAGAAGATTTTCAGAAGCATTTCTGCGGAACGCATTTCTTCAATCCGCCACGATATTTGAAATTATTCGAAGTGATTCCGGGACCGAAAACCGACAAGTCGGTCGTTGATTTCTTGATGTCATATGCGGAAAAATTCCTTGGGAAAACCACGGTGCTCTGCAAAGACACGCCGGGCTTCATCGGAAACCGAATCGGCGTTTACTCTATGTCCAAAATTATGGAACTCACGGAGGAAATCGGACTGACCATCGAGGAAGCCGATGCTCTGACGGGCGATTTGCTGAACCGCCCAAAAACCGGAACTTTCAAATTGGGAGATTTGGTTGGTCTCGACACCGCAGTCAGTGTTACAAAAGGATTGCAAGCCAATCTAAAAGATGACGAAATGGTGCAAGCGCTTAAGGATTCTAAAACTTTGAATCATTTGATCGAAAATAAATTCTTTGGTGATAAAAGTAAAAAAGGATTCTATTATAAAGAAAAAGATGCCGGCGGAAACGTCAATCGTTTTGTGCTTAATTATCAGACACTTGGCTACGAACCTACGAAACAACCGAAACTTCCTATCGTACAAGCAGCTAAGGAAGCCGGAAGTCTGAAAAACCGTTTGCCGATTTTGCTGAAAGATCAAACCAAAGCAGGCGAACTGATTAGAAAACATTATGC
The DNA here is from genome assembly GCA_022013695.1 of Weeksellaceae bacterium. Classification (GTDB taxonomy): domain Bacteria; phylum Bacteroidota; class Bacteroidia; order Flavobacteriales; family Weeksellaceae; genus Epilithonimonas. The sequence goes on along the minus strand of JAKLPS010000020.1, from coordinate 180,036 downwards.
TTCGCTTTTTGCCTACGTTTCGCAACGCGTTCCGGAAATCACCGATGTCTTCTACTCCATCGATGATGCGATGAAAACCGGCTATGCGTGGAAATATGGACCTTTCGAAAACTGGGATTTCTTAGGAGTTCAAAAAGGAATCGATTTGGTGGAAAGCGAAGGTTACAAAGTCGCTGATTGGGTTAAGGAAATGCTGGCAAACGGCAATGACTCTTTCTACAAATTAGAAAACGGAAAGACCTTGTTTTACAATCAAAACACGAAAACTTACGATGCCATTCCTGGTCAAGATGCTTTTATCATTTTGAATAATATTAGAAAAGAAAAGACCGTTTGGTCCAATTCTGAATCTGCATTGATTGACCTTGGCGACGGCATCTTGAACTTCGAATTCCGTTCAAAAATGAACACGCTTGGCGGCGGTGTTTTGGAGGGCATTAGCAAATCTATAGAGATCGCAGAGAAGGATTATCGCGGTTTGGTCATTGGCAATCAAGCTGAGAATTTCTCAGTGGGCGCCAATCTTGCGATGATTATGATGATGGCCGCTGAGCAGGATTGGTATGAGCTCAATATGGCCGTTGCTCTGTTCCAATCAACTTCTATGAAACTGAGATATTCATCCATTCCGGTAATAGCAGCACCGTTTGGTATGACGCTGGGCGGCGGCTGCGAATTCTCGATGCATTCGGATAAAATTGTGGCTTCAACAGAGACCTACATCGGTTTGGTGGAGGTAGGCGTTGGTCTCATTCCGGGCGGCGGCGGTACCAAAGAGTTTGCCCTAAGAGCTTTGAAAGGAACCCTTCCAGACGATGTCAAAACCAATCATTTGAGAAATTACTTTATGAACATTGCAACCGCAAAAGTAGCGACTTCTGCGCACGAAGCCCGGCAAATGGGAATTTTGACCGACAAAGACATCATCGTTGTCAATAGAGATCGTCAAATTGCGGAGGCAAAACGGCAGGCCATTGTTTTAGACGAATTAGGTTACACACCGCCAGTTCCGGAGAGGGTAAAAGTGCTCGGCAGCGAAGCAATGGGAATTTTCTACGTTGGAACCGACCAGATGGTTGCCGGCGGTTATGCCTCAGAACACGACCGACTCATCGCAAACAAAATTGGCTACGTGATGACGGGCGGAAATCTTTCCGAACCAACGGAAGTTTCTGAACAATATCTTTTGGATTTGGAACGAGAAGCCTTCCTCTCCCTTTGCGGCGAGAAAAAAACTTTGGAAAGAATCGCCGGAATGCTGAAGACAGGTAAGCCGGTGAGAAACTAGATGTTTTGTAAAATGTAAAAAGTATTAATGTATTAACGATGCACAATTTTAGAGATTTAGAAGCTTGGGCAAAATCGATGAAACTTTGTAAAACCTTTTACTTGGCTTCTAATAATTTTCCACACGAAGAATTGTTCGGATTGACTTCTCAGGCAAGAAGAAGTTTAATTTCAATTCCGTCTAATATTGCTGAAGGTGCTGGTCGTGATACAAATGCTCAATTTTCTCATTTTCTGAATATTGCATTAGGCTCATCATTCGAATTTGAAACCCAAATATTAATTGCTAAAGATTTGCAATTCTTTAAAAATGATGATTTTAATATCATTTACTCCGAAATCAAACACATACCAAATATGTTAGCAAAATTGAAGCAGAATTTTAATACTCAAACATTTTAAAATCGTAAATACATTTTACATTAATACCTAAATACAACAAAATAAAAATGGAAGCATACATAGTAACAGGATACAGAACAGCAGTGGGCAAAGCGCCGAAAGGTTCTTTGCGTTTTACCCGCCCCGATGATATGGCGGCAACTGTGATAGAACGTCTGATGAAAGATGTTCCAAACCTAGACCCCGCCCGCATCGACGATTTGATTGTCGGTTGCGCGATGCCGGAGGCAGAACAAGGACTCAACGTCGCAAGACTAATCTCCTTAATGGGATTGGATACCGACAAAGTGCCGGGCGTGACGGTGAACAGATATTGCGCATCAGGATCGGAATCGATTGCGATTGCATCAGCGAAAATCAAAGCCGGAATGGCAGAATGCATCATTGCTGGTGGTGCCGAAAGTATGTCGTACATCCCGATGGGCGGCTACAAACCAATTCCTGACACCGATTTGGCAAAGAAACATCCCGATTATTATTGGGGAATGGGATTGACGGCTGAAGCGGTTGCCAACGAATTCAAAGTCAGCCGAGAGGAGCAAGATGAGTTTTCTTACAACTCTCATCAAAAGGCCATTAAAGCCATTAAAGAAGGAAAATTTGAGCGTCAGATTGTTCCAATTGATGTGAAATATAATTTCTTGGACGACAAGGAAAAAGTGCAGACCAAGGAATATGCGTTTGAGCAAGATGAAGGCCCAAGAGCTGACACATCGGTCGAAGTTTTGGCAAAATTACGTCCCGTTTTCGCAGCTAATGGTTCTGTGACGGCCGGGAATTCTTCTCAAACTTCTGATGGCGCTGCTTTCACGATGATAATGTCCGAAAGAATGGTAAAAGAATTAAACTTGACTCCAGTTGCGAGACTTCTCTCCTATTCAACTGTTGGTGTTCCGCCAAGAATTATGGGAATCGGACCGATGTACGCCATTCCAAAAGCGTTGGAACAAGCTGGGCTTAAACAATCCGACATCGATTTATTTGAGTTGAATGAAGCTTTTGCATCTCAGTCTGTTGCAATCTTAAGAGAATTGAACATTAATCCAGACATCGTCAACGTAAACGGCGGCGCCATCGCACTTGGGCATCCACTTGGCTGCACCGGCACAAAATTAACCGTCCAACTTCTTGACGAAATGAAACGCAGAAACAGCAAATACGGCGTGGTGACAATGTGCGTAGGAACAGGTCAGGGAGCGGCGAGCGTGTTTGAACTTCTCTAAAAATTATAGATTTTAAATTATAAATTTTAGATGATATGAGCTTCAAAGAAGATAACTTGATTCAAAATTTAACATTTGAATTTGCATTAAGTATCATTAATTTTTACTTGGACTGCAAATCTCAAAATGAATATATACTTTCAAAACAGATTCTTAGAAGTGGAACATCGATTGGAGCAAATGTGGAAGAAGCAATTGCTGCACAATCCAAAAAAGATTTTATTTCAAAACTTTCCATTGCAAACAAGGAAGCTAGAGAAACAAAGTATTGGTTAAAGCTCTATCAATCTACAAATCTTGTGAATGTTGATGTAGATTCTTATTTACTACAAATTGAAAGCATTATTAATATCTTAACGAAAATCATCAAAACTTCATCTGAAAATTTATAACAGCGAGTCTAATCAGTTTAAAATTTATAATCTAAAATTTAAAATTACAAATAATATGTCAACCGAAACCAAAACACTGAACGGCGGCGAATTTCTCGTAAAAGATATCACTGCCCAAGACATCTTCAGCATCGAAGAACTTTCTGAAGAACAAAAAATGCTACGGGATTCTGCAAAAGAATTCATCGATAAAGAAGTCGTTCCCAACAAGGAAAGATTTGAGAAAAAAGACTATGCTTACACAGAAGAAGTGATGCGGAAAATCGGAGAAATGGGATTCTTAGGACTCGCCGTTCCGGAAGCGTATGGCGGACTGGGAATGAGCTTCGTCTCTACCACGCTGGCTTGCGATTATCTGTCTGGTGCAACGGGTTCTTTGGCAACTGCTTACGGCGCCCATACCGGAATCGGTACTTTGCCCATCTTGCTTTACGGTACCGAATATTTGAAAAACAAATATCTCCCGGACTTGGCTGCAGGAACCAAATTCGGTTCTTATTGTTTGACAGAGCCCGAAGCAGGATCCGATGCCAACAGCGGAAAAACAAAAGCCAGATTGTCGGACGATGGCAAGCATTACATCATCAACGGACAGAAAATGTGGATCTCCAACGCCGGTTTTGCAGACACTTTCACTTTTTTTGCCAAGATAGACGACGACAAAAACATTACCGGTTTTGTCATCAACCGTTCGGAGCTGGAAAATCCGGATAGTTTGACCTTCGGCGAGGAAGAACACAAATTGGGCATTCGCGCATCATCTACACGTCAGGTTTTCTTCAATGATCTGAAAGTTCCGGTAGAGAATCTTTTAGGCGAAAGAAACAACGGTTTCAAAATCGCGCTGAATGCACTGAATGTTGGCCGAATAAAGCTGGCAGCCGCCTGTCTTGATGCACAAAGAAGAATCTTTAACCATTCTTTGAATTATGCGGCAGAGAGGAAGCAATTTGGCGTTTCTATCAACACTTTTGGAGCCATTCGCAAGAAGCTGGCGGAGATGGCAACCGGCATTTTCGTGAGCGAAGCAGGCACCTACCGAGGCGCAAAAGATATCGAAAACAAAATTGAGGAATTCGTTTCAGGAGGAATGCAGCACGAGCAAGCAGAGCTGAAAGGTGTGGAGGAATTTGCTGTAGAATGTTCTATCCTGAAAGTTTACGTTTCCGATTTGGCGCAGCACACCGCAGACGAGGGCATCCAAATCTTTGGCGGAATGGGCTTCTCCGAAGATACGCCGATGGAGGCCGCCTGGAGGGATTCCAGAATATCCAGAATCTACGAAGGAACCAACGAGATCAACCGACTTCTTGCCGTTGGAATGCTCATCAAACGCGCAATGCAAGGCAAAATCGATCTGCTAACGCCTGCAAAAAATGTGGGGAAAGAATTGATGGGAATACCTTCTTTCGAAGTTCCGGATTATTCAGAATATATGTCTGAGGAAAAAGAAGTTATCAAAAATCTGAAAAAAGTATTCCTGATGGTTTCCGGATCTGCCCTTCAAAAATATATGACGGAAATCGAGCAGCAGCAACATCTACTTTTGAATGCTTCTGAAATCCTCAACCAAATTTATATGGCAGAATCGGCCATCCTGAGAGCTGAGAAACATTTCGATACCGATTCGGTAGAAGCTGCGATGGCAAGACTGAATCTTTATAAAGCGGTGGAAATCGTCTCCGCCAGCGCCAAAGAAGGCATCGTGTCTTTCTCCGAAGGCGACGAGCAAAGAATGATGCTGGCAGGATTAAGACGTTTTACAAAGTACGTCAACACGCCAAATCCGATTGCCTTGACAGAAAAAGTTGCCGCTAATTTTATTGGGAAAGGGTCTTACTAGATTATCAATTTTTTGAAATAATAAACCCTCCGGATTTTTTTCGGAGGGGTTTTTGGTTTTTTATATTTAATTGATTTAAATTTTATTTCTTCTCGATCTTTACCAATCCTTGTCATGTTGCCAGATAAAGATTTCCATTTTTATCAAAGGTCATTGTAGAAATATAAGAAGTAGGAATTTCAGAATTTTCATTATGATAGTTTTCCCAATTTCCTTTCAAATCATAACGTACCAGTCCTGCTCTGTAGGTTGAGATCCACAATACTTTTTCTTTTTTGTCATAAAGAACGCAATTTGTATGGTTAAAAGGCATCCCGGAATTTTCTGTTGTATATTGTTTAAAAGCACACTCCATAAAAGTATGCTTTCAGAAAATAATAATAAAAAATAGTGTTCTATGAAAAATTTAATCTGTTTTTATTAGAAATCAATATTGGCAATTTCGATCCCGATTTGGATGCCGTTTTTGTTTGGCAGAAGCGCGCTTTCACTGAAAATAGGTGTGAAATCTTTCTTGATGAATAAATTAACTCCGCCATAACCCAAACTGAATTTTCCTCCGAAAAGAAACGCATTCACGCCGTCGTCCAAAGTGTAATCATACTTTTTGAAGTGGTCATTTTCATTATAATATTTTACTTTTACGATGCTTCTCGTATTAATGCCAGCATAAGCTCCTAATCCAATCTTCCACATTTTTTTTTTGGCATCCAAATATTGTTTTCCGTCATATTCTGTGAATTTTGGATTCAGATAAAGCTGAAATTCAACGGGAATAGTAAGGTAAACATTTCTAAGCTTCGACCGTTTGAGTCTTCCATTTTCAAAATCATCAAGGAACAACTGCGAATTTTCCTGCACAAAAACCTGCGGCCGCTTCGGCATATAAGTGTCGGTTCTGTAAGCCAAGCCGTATCTGATAAACCACGGACTCGTGAAACTTCCCAGTTGCTTATCTTTTCTAAATTGCACTTCGATGCTGTGAGAATTCCCGATCCTCATCTCGGAATCGTTTTCAAAAGGATTGAAACTGCCTTTAGCGTTTGTCAGATTCGCAAAGGCATAACCAACGTTCAGAGAGGTACTTTTCAGATATTGCGCGGGAGATTTTCCACTTTTTTTGATGGTCAACCCCGTTGCGCTGAAGACAAAAACATCTTTACTTTTCACAGTATCCATTTTGGTGTTGTAAACCGAATTGGTTACTGCCGTTTTGGTGATATTTTCCAGTTGCTGGCGCTCATTTTCGATTTTTTCATTGATGATGATTTCGTATTTTTTAGAAACCGCTTCTTTCTGCGCAATTTGTTCCGCTTTTGTAATTTTTCCAGAGGAGAAAGCTTCATCAATTTTGTCGGTTTCCGATTTCATATTCGCCTTTTCGGTCGATACGATGAGATTCACTTTTTGCGTATAAGATTTCATCTGCTCGTCGAGCGTAGTTTGGGCTGCGGCAAAGCTGGAGAGCATTGCCAAAAGTAGAATTTTGACTTTCATAATAGTTTATTTGGTTGTTATAGAATCTTTGTCGTAGAGCGTGATTCCGAAGAGTTTGATCCGTTTTGGGTTGGGAAAATCCGACTCTATTTTGGGTTTCGACATATTAATTCCCATCGCCGATTTCGGCATTTCAGATTTCGCTTTGTCAATTTCTACTCCGAAAAGTAAGTCAGATGAAGACACATATTTTACTTTCGGTTTCTGTGGGCTGAGCGACGTGTAAGCATCGTTTTGAGTCAGTTTTTCTTCCTGTTGTGGAATTGAAATTTCTTCTTTTTTGATTAAAATTTCTTTATCTGAAATCGAACTTTGCTCTCCATTTCCAATTTTTTCTGTCATTCTGACCGGAGTCGAAGGATTCTCACTTTCATTTCGATTTTCAGAATTGTTATTGATTGGATTAATTGTCTCAACTTCATTATTTTCCTCTGGTTCAAATGGAATTGAAATTTGATTTTTAGTTTGATTTGCCAATTCCTGGTTTTCACGAATGTCAGATTTATGATTAATCATCCAAAAACTTCCGCCCAAACCAAACATTAATAAAACAACTGCGGCATATTTCAACCAAACCATTTTCGTCTTCTCTTTTTTCGCAGGAACCTGGTCGAGTTTCTCTTCCAATCTGTCCCAAAGACCGTCGGAAACTTGTATTTCCCTTTGCTCGTATTTAGATTTCAGATTCTGCATTTTCTTTGGTGTTTTGTTGATTAAAATAATCTGTTAGCCATTTTTTCGCTTTACTCAGCTGGCTTTTGCTGGTTCCTTCCGTGATATTCAGGATTTCCGCAATCTCCAGATGTTTCTTTTCCTCAAAAACCGAAAGATTGAAAACCAATTTGTAACCAATCGGCATTTCTTTGAAAATCACTTCCAGATCGATGTCTTGAGAAAACTGATCAATATCTTCCGTCTTCTCCGCAATAGCGTCTGTAAACTCAGTTTCCGCATAAAGAATATGTTTATTTTTCCGAATAAAACTGATTGCGTCATTCACCACAATTTTTCTCAGCCAAAATGGAAACGATTCGTAGTTTTTACAATCTTCCAACTTCGTAAACGCTTTATAGAAAGCATTCATCAGAACATCTTCGGCATCATCCCGATTGTTGATATAAGAATTGGCAACCGACAACATTTTCCCCGAAAACATCTCGAACAGGCGCTTCTGAGCCAGTCGGTCATTTTTCTTTGCTTGGGAAAAGATCTGTTGCAAATCTGTTTTCATTTTCTCTTTCTGACTATAAGACGGCAAAATACCAAAATGGTTGCCTCAATTTTTAAAATAAATTCAAATTAAATCACAAATAATTGATTATCAATAAAATAAATTTTAACTTTTTTACGTTTTACCTCATACATTTTACAAAATTTGGGCAATCCCCTCGCCTTTCCAAATGCCACCACTCGGGTCGGGCTATCCGTTGCAATCTTTTTTGTGGAAGACGTTTTCCCCAATTGATTGGAACATTTCCCAACCACAAAAAAGGATTTCCACTACTATCCCTATTGCAGCTTCGCAAGAAATAAAGTTTTGCCGATCAAAAAAAGATTTTTTCCTGAGCGAAGCGACTTTGCGAACCTTAAAAATATTTTCAATTAGATAAAAAAATCTCCGCGCCCTTTGCGTTAAAATTTTTGAATCGACCATTAAACATCAATTTCTTCTTATTTTTGCAAAAATCAAAACAAAGGTGGTAAACACAGAACAAATAAAAGATATCCAATCCAGAATAGAAGACCTGCACAAGTTCCTCCAGATCGAAAAGAAAAAAATCGAAATCGCCAACGACGACGAGAAAACTGCTGCGCCCGAATTCTGGAACAACTCCAAAGACGCCGAAGTTTTCCTGAAACAACTCCGTTCCAAAAAAAAATGGGTGGAAAGCTATGAAGAGATCAAAACGCAATTCGATGATCTTCAGGTTTTGATGGAATTCGCAAAAGAAGACCCAGAATCTGAGAAGGAATTGGACGAAAGTTTCCCAAAATTGGTGGAGAAAATCGAAAATCTTGAATTCAAAAATATGCTTTCCAACGAAGGCGATGAGTTGTCAGCCGTTCTTCAAATCACAGCCGGAGCCGGCGGAACAGAATCTTGCGACTGGGCCAGTATGTTGATGCGGATGTACACTATGTGGGCAGACAAGCAAGGCTACAAACTCCGTGAACTCAACTTCCAGGAAGGCGATGTTGCCGGAATCAAAACGGTGACTCTGGAAATCGATGGGGATTTTGCTTTCGGCTATTTGAAAGGTGAAAATGGCGTTCACAGATTGGTGAGAATTTCGCCTTTCGATAGTAACGCAAAACGTCACACGAGTTTCGTTTCGGTTTATGTTTATCCTTTGGTGGACGATACGATTGAAATCAATATCAATCCAGCCGACATCAGTTTTGAAACGATGCGAAGTTCCGGAGCTGGTGGACAAAACGTAAACAAAGTTGAAACCGCTGTTCGTCTTCGTCACGCGCCGACGGGAATTATCATTGAAAATTCAGAATCGCGTTCTCAGCTTCAAAATAAAGAAAAAGCAATGCAACTCCTCAAATCCCGACTTTACGAAATGGAACTGGAAGAACGCCTGAAAGCCAGAAACGAAATCGAAGCGGGAAAAATGAAAATCGAATGGGGTTCACAGATCCGAAATTACGTGATGCATCCTTACAAATTGGTAAAAGACGTTCGTTCCGGATACGAAACCTCGGATGTGGACGGCGTTCTAAACGGGAATATCACGCCTTTTTTAAAAGCTTATCTAATGAATGAAGGACAAGCTGGAAGTGGTGAAATGGATGAGTTGTAGAAAGTAAATTTTTAAATATGTCTAACAAGTCATTTCTGGTTTTATTTTGTTTAATAATTATTTCTTGTAAGCAAGAAAACAAATTTGTTTTAAACGACAACTTAAATGAAATTGATGAAATTATTTTAAGTGTAATTTCTCAGGATAGTTTAAATGTAACAAAAAATAATTCTGACAATAAAATCGTTATTGAATATTTGAAAAAGCAAGAGATTATTGCCCCTAAGGCAGTTCCAAAAGATAGTCTGATTTTTATTGTTCAAGAAAATCAGTTAGTGATTAATGATTTATTTAAATTTTGGCAAATAGAGAATTCAAAAGGTTTTGATAAAAAGGATTCACTTTACCTTCTGTCACAAAATGTTAATCCCGATTCATTAAGAATTTCAAATAAACTTTTAAATAAAGTTGAACACTTAAAACTTTCTGAAACATTCGATGAAATAGAAAAGGGAAATTATAAAAAGTATTTTACATTTAGTATTCCAATTATTTCAAAAGATAAAAATAAAGCTTACATAGAATCAAGTTATCGCTGTGGTGGTTTGTGTGGAAATGGAAGAGCTTATTTTTTGGAAAAGGTTAAAGGTAAGTGGAAAGTTGTTTATAAATGGGGAACTTGGATTAGTTAAAAATCCGTAATTAATAAACCATAAAAAAGCCTCAGAAAATTCTGAGGCTTCGATTTTATATTTCGGTATTGAGATCCCAATTTTCGAGATAATCGTTGACGTGTTTCAGGAACATTCCGCCCAAACTGCCGTCCACTACTCTATGGTCATAAGAATGCGACATAAACATCTTTTGACGAATCGCAATCACATCTCCAAACTCGGTTTCGATAACGGCGGGTTTTTTCACAATCGCTCCAACAGCTAAAATTGCAACTTGAGGCTGCGGAATAATCGGCGTTCCCATCAGGTTTCCGAAAGTTCCAACGTTTGAAATCGTGTAAGTTGCACCTTGCGTATCTGCAGGCGTCAATTTTTTATGTCGTGCTCTGTAAGCCAGATCGTTGATTGCTTTTGCTAAACCGGATAAGCTTAATTGGTCAGCATTTTTAATGACAGGAACGACTAAGTTTCCGTCTGGAAGCGCTGTTGCCATTCCTATATTGATATTTTTCTTTTTAATGATTTTGTCACCATCTACAGAAACGTTGATCATCGGAAAATCCTGAATGGCTTTTACCACCGCACGGATGAAAATCGGCATAAAAGTCAGTTTTTCGCCTTCTCTTTTCTGGTAAGAATCTTTATTTTTAGCCCGCCACGATACCACGTTGGTCACATCGGTTTCGATGAAAGAAGTCACGTGCGCAGCGGTGTGTTTGCTGTTTACCATTGCTTCTGCAATGATCTTGCGAACGCGATCCATTTGGATAATCTCGTCACCTGCGCTTATAGAAATCGGCTGAGCCGGAGCAGATACAGGTTGAGGAGTTGGAATATCCTCCTGCGGTATTTGAGCAATCGCCGCTGATGGGGTTTCAATTTTTTTACCTCTATTATTTACAAAATCCAGAATATTTTCTTTGGTGATTCGGCCATCCAACCCTGTACCTTTGATGGTTTTCAGTTCTTCTGCCGAGATATTCTCTTGCTGCACGATTGATTTGACCAAAGGCGAAAGATACAGATCCGAATTATGATTTGTAGATTTAGAAACGTCGGATAACGGCTGTTCCAAAGTACTAAGGACGTCCGGATCCGGCTGAGGAATTTCGTGTTGTACTTCCTCGTAAGATTTTGCTTCCGGAGTTTCTTGTGGATGAGAATCTTCTTCGGTTTCCAATATGGCAATGGGTTCACCAATCTTTGCCACCTCATCTTTTTGCTTCAGAATTTTGACGATTTTCCCCGCGACAGGTGTCGGAACATCAGAATCCACTTTGTCAGTCGCAATTTCTACTACGGATTCATCTTCTTTTACAAGATCGCCTTCGCTAAACATCCAGCTGATGATTGTCGCTTCCATTACCCCTTCGCCCATACTAGGGAGCAGTAATTTGTATTCTGCCATTGTATTGGTTTTGAATTTTTCCAAAAGTACATTTTTTTTATTAATTATATAATTCTATCTTCACAAAAATCTGAATTGATTTTTTTTATACATTTGATTATCAAATATTTTAAATTTAAACAATGCAAATTTACTTAAGTGCGGTCTTTCATATCAAGGAAAACGAGATGATGGACGCGATCGAGTTACTAAAGAAGCTCGTGATAGAAACCCGTAAGGAAGAAGGGTGCCTGCAATACGACCTCTTCGAAGATCGCAGAAACAAAGGCGTTTTCTTCATCCACGAAAGTTGGGAATCCAGCGATGATCTGCACAGCCATCAGGTTTCTGACCACATGATAACGTTTCGAGAGACGATTTTACCCTTATTAGAAAATCCAAATATGGTGTACGTTGGAAATAAACTCTTTTGATTATAATATTTATAATTAAACAGCAGCTATTTTAATAATACTTTAAATCACTGAATTTTTTTTTCATTTTTTCAAAAAAAAAGAAAATTTTAAATAATTTTGTTAATCTATTTTTTAATAATAAATGACATTCTAATATGAAAATAAATCAACTATCGAAGTGTGCCGGGATGGGCGTCTTCTTTCTGTTTGCGAATCTTAATGCGCAATCTACCGAGGCCGTCGTGAAGAATTTTATCCAGACCGATGTCAGCTTTCGTAATAATGCGGATGCTGAATTTAAAATCTTAAACGAGGATCATTCCGCCAGTCTAAAATCCAATATTGTTAACGTTCAGCAATATTATGGGAATGTGCCCATCTACAAATCGCTGGCAAAAGCGGTAATCCGGGATGGAAAAATGGTCTCTTTCAATAACAATTTTTCTAAAGTAGGTGGCAATGTTGCTACTGATAAAATAGACAAGTCCGAGGCTTTTTCTGCTGCGTTGCGTGCTTTAGATATCAATACAACGGGTTTTCAGTTGCTGGACGAGAAAGATGGGAATCTTGTAAATCTGCCAGATGAAAAAGTAGCAAGCCTTCGTTTCTATTATCAAAAAGAAAATGGACTGGTTCCTGCTCAACTATTTTTCATCAATCAAAGCAAGGAGAATAAGTTTTATAGTATTATGGTAAGTCTCACAGACGGCGAGATTCTGGAAAAAAACAATATGATTGATGAATGTGCTTTTGATAAAAATCGCTATGGCGATGATGTAGAAGAGACGGCTAATCAATCCGTTGCTTATTTAATATCTAAAACAGCCGTCAAAAAGCAAGGAAAAGCCGCAACAGACGCAAGTTACAATGTATTTCCGTTTCCGACGGAAGCGCCAACGTTTGGGCCAAGATCGTTACTTACAAATCCTTGGGATACAACGGCATCGCCAGAAGGCTGGCAATCTGATGGAACAACCACCTTTACCAACACAAGAGGAAATAACGTGCTGGCTTACGTCGATAATACATCAACCAATAGTCTCAATGGTTTTTCTCCGCAGAGTTCAACAACTGGCAGTCTGACTTTTGATTTTCCTTTTTCCGAGAGTGCAACTCAAAGTGCTTATGACAATAGAAGTTCTGCTATTACCAATCTGTTCTATGCCAATAATATGGTGCACGACATATTTTACAAATTCGGATTTACGGAGGCAACAAGAAATTTTCAAACCAATAATTTTGGACGAGGCGGAGGAGGAAACGATGCTGTAAGAGCGGAAGGATTTGATGGCAGTGGCTACAACAATGCTAACTTTGCCTCGGGATATGAAATATTAAGTGGATCTGGCAATTATACAGTTCAGGCGCCTAGAATGCAAATGTACCTTTGGAATTATAATGTTCCTTTGAAGAAGAGAGTATTTTATACAGATCCTGTATATGCCACCAGACCTGGCGTTAACACGGGTGTTGCCAACTATGGTAGACCGCTGATGGAAGCAGGAATCACAGCAGATATTGCCTTCCCTTCTGATATAACAGGCTGTACAGCCTTGGCAGCAGGTAGCCTTTCCGGTAAGATTGCAATGGTGACCACCGCAGGGTGTGCCTATAATATTAAAGCAAAAACAGTACAGGATGCAGGTGCTATCGGACTGATAGTCCATAGAACCACCTCAAACTCAGTATCGGACATTTATATTTATGGGGTTAGCAATGTTAACATTCCTACGGTGATGATTCCAAAGGATGAAGGAAATTTCATCACAACGGAGATCAACGGCGGTAAAACTGTGAATGTGAACTTGAAAGATCTGGCCGTAGGATATAAAAACTCAAGTTTTGATAATGGCGTAATGATTCACGAATATGGCCACGGTATCTCGAACAGACTTACAGCTCAAGGATATAACTGCCTAAACAGTTTGGAACAAATGGGTGAAGGCTGGTCCGATTTTTTTGCTCTTATGCTTACCAATACCCCAAGTTATACTGCTACGACTGGCAGAGGAATTGGAACATATTCCGTCAATAGCGCTACAACAGCGGCGGGCATCAGAACCTACAGATACACTACAGATATGAATGTAAATCCTCATACCTACGCCGATACAAATTCGGTAGGGGGAGAAGTCCACGCAATAGGAGAAATTTGGACAACGATGCTCTGGGATCTTCATTGGGCGATGGCCGAAAAGTATGGCTACAGTTATGACATCACCGCCAATCCAACCTCGGGAAGTACAAAAACCTTGCAACTTGTGATGGATGGATTAAAACTTCAACCTTGTAATCCTGATTTTGTCTCAGGTAGAGATGCCATCTTGCAAGCTGATCAATTATCAGGGGGCGTAGACAATTGCCTCATCTGGAAAGTTTTTGCGAGAAGAGGACTTGGATATACGGCATCTGCAGGCAGCTCTTCTAGTATTACCGATCAGGTTGAAAAATTTGACATTCCTTCTGCCTGCGTACTTGCGACGGAAGATATACTCAAAAATAAAGCTTTCGGAATCTATCCAAATCCTGCAAAGGGAGAATTCTTCATCCAAGCTGCTCCTACAGTTGGAAATGTGATTATAAAAGTGGACATTCTTGATATGAACGGGAAACTTCTAAAAACCCTAGAAAGGAAGAAAAATAGCTCTGATTCTATCTCTACCAAAGGCCTGGTAAAAGGAACCTACCTCGTAGTAATCACAGAAGATGGTAAATCTAATGCGGAGAAATTAATCGTGGAATAATCAGTTTATTAAACATTTTATACATCCTTCTCAGTTGGTCTGAGAAGGATTTTTTATCTCAAACTTTTAACAAACTTTTATCACCCATCTATTATTGGCATCAATATTGAAAACTTAACTTCGCAAAACAAATATTACAAAAAAATAAATGAAACATTATTTCAAAAAATCCTTTTCCGTATTGGCTTTATTAAATATTATTCTAGCTTTAGGTCAAACTATTGATTCGAAATCAAAAACCATACTTGATGACATAACCAAAAATTATAAAAGCAAAAAAAACTCTTATTTCAAATTTTCCTATACTTCTGGCACAACTACTCAAACCGGCATATTCTACTCGGACAATACCAAATACCGACTGAAAATCATGGGAACGGAGCAACTCTTTGATGGCAGCAAAATTTACAACATCAGTGATGAAGAGAAGGAAATCACGATTGCAAAACCCAGCGAAAATCAAAGGGCATTTTCACCCTTAAGCTATCTCGATTCTTATAAAAAAGATTATAATGTCACCTATTCTGGAAAAAAGACGATTAGCGGAATTAGCACAGATGTTATCAAAATGACGCCTGTACCAGCTAATGGTTTGAAAAGCGTCACATTGTACGTCAATCGGCCTCAGAAAAAGATCATTAAAATAGAACAACTTTCTAAAAATGATGATCTGGCGGTCATCAAAATCAATAATTACAAAGAGAATCAGCCGCTTTCTTCATCGCTTTTTACCTTTGACAAAAGTAAATACCCAAACTATCTCATTACGGAATTGTAAAGCATAAACTTAAAAAAAAACAAAAAATGCAATTTTTGATAATGCAATTTTTTTGTGACGAAACTATTTTTTTATCTTATAATCACTAGAGCCGGGATAGGGTTGCAAATATCCAAGATTCCAGTTGGACTGCAGCAGCGATTCGATAAACAGATCATCTCGAAATCGATGTGGATCGTACGGTGTTTTCAAGCTTACATCTGCAACATTCCCCTTCACATTCCACCAAAACGCACTCCATCCGCCTCTAAGTTCTTTGATGATTTCGTAAACAGTTTTGCCAGTTGCTCTGCTCATCAGCTTCGCGAAAACCTGACCTTCCGTTGTCGTAAGTTCCCGAAGTTGCTTTTCGTAGCTCGCGGCAAGTTCCGTTTGCTTTTGCTTGATAAATCTGCTTCTGTCAGCGCCTTTTAGATTGGCACTTTCGATTTTGATATTGCGATATTGCTCCAACGCGTCTAAGAATAGAGGATAAACGCGATTCAATTTTTTATTAAGAAAAAAATAAAAATTTTTGTCTAGTTGATTGTTAAAGTGCGGATTTGCCCTCAAGGTAAGCTCGTCCAAAACAATCACTTGTTCCCCGTTGATTTTATAAATCTTTGCTTTTTGAACCTCATCATAGAAATAGTCATTTCCGAATTCGTCTTGTTTTAACTTACTTTTGGGAATGTCGTCAAAGGATTTTATCTGCAAAGTATCTTGTTGAGCGTAGCAAAATATACCTGTAAAAATGAAAAGGATCGGGACCAGTTTATGAAAAATCATTACTTTTACATCATCAAATTAGCAAACATTACCATCAAAAATCATTCCTATCAAAGATGAAATTCGAAAAGAAATCAATTAAATTCTTAGAAGAATATTTGAATACCGCCTCGCCAACGGGGTACGAGCACAAAGGACAGCAGGTCTGGATGGACTACATCCAACCTTTTGTAGATAAAATCGAGGTGGATCATTACGGAACCGCTTACGGCATTATAAATCCAGAAGCCGAGTTTAAGGTGGTTATCGAAGCCCACGCAGATGAAATCTCTTGGTACGTCAACTACATTACGGATGATGGGTTAATCTATGTCATCAGAAACGGAGGCTCAGACCAAACCATCGCCCCTTCCAAAGTTGTCCATATCCACGGAGAAAAGGGAGTGCTGAAGGGTGTCTTCGGATGGCCAGCAATCCATACAAGAAGTGCGAATCAAAACGAACCCACCCCAAAAATCGACAATATCTTCATCGACTGTGGCGCAACATCCAAAAAGGAAGTCGAAGAAATGGGCATTTTCGTAGGTTGTATGATCACATATCCCGACGAGTTTTTCGAGCTGAATGACCGCTATTTCGTGTGCCGAGCTCTAGACAACAGAATCGGAGGATTTATGATTGCTGAAGTGGCTCGACTGCTCAAACAAAACAAAAAAAACCTTCCTTTTGGGCTGTACGTCACCAACTCTGTGCAGGAGGAAGTCGGGCTGTATGGCGCCGATATGATAGCTGATACTATAAAACCAAACATTGCCATCGTGACAGATGTGACACACGACACTACAACGCCAATGATCGAAAAGAAAAAAGAAGGCGATCAAAAATGTGGTGAAGGACCAGTCATATTTTTTGCACCAAGCGTTCATCACACCATCCGTGAACTGATTACTGAAACCGCAAAAGAAAAAGAAATCCCTTTCCAAAGAGCAGCGGCCAGCCGTGCAACAGGAACAGACACAGATGCTTTCGCACATTCCAACGGCGGCGTTCCAAGCGCGCTGATCTCTTTGCCTTTGCGATATATGCATACAACTGTGGAAATGGTTTCCAAAGAAGACGTCAGCAATGTCATCAAACTGATCTACGAAAGTCTTCTGAAAATAGAGCCAACAATGAAGCTCAAATATCATTAAATGAGTCAAAAAAAAGAAGCTACAAGGAAACAAACCATATCCAATAGCTGCTTTTCAATTGGATAATAAATCTAATTTAAATGAAAACAAAACTTATTGCACCTTCCCTTCTTTCCGCAGATTTCGGAAATCTACAGAGAGATATCGAGATGCTAAACAATTCCCAGGCAGACTGGTTCCACGTAGATGTGATGGACGGAAGATTTGTTCCAAATATCTCGTTTGGATTCCCCGTGATGAAAACCGTTCAGCAACACGCGAAGAAATTTGTCGATGTCCATTTGATGATTGTAGAACCTGAAAAATATGTCGAAGAATTCATCGAATTGGGAGCTGATTTGGTTTCTGTACATTACGAAGCCTGCGTTCATCTTCACAGAACCATTAACTTGATTCAAAGCAAAGGCGCAAAAGCTGGTGTAGTTCTCAATCCTGCGACTCCGGTTTTGATGTTGGAAGATATTATTGCAGATGTTGATTTGGTGTTATTAATGAGCGTCAATCCTGGATTTGGCGGACAGAAATTCATTGAGAATACCTATAAAAAAATCAGCGAAACCAAAGATTTGATTTTGAGTAATAACTCAACTGCTCTGATCCAAATTGATGGTGGCGTTAACCTTGACAATGCCTCCAAACTTTTCGAAGCTGGCGCGGATGTTTTGGTTGCAGGAAACGCAGTTTTCTCTTCAGGAGATCCGGAAAGAACAATTGAACTTTTGAAATTCTAAAATATTTAGGAGCTTAATCCCGCTATCCGCTATATCTTTTTTGCCAATGCTTTTCCCTTCGCAAAAAAAGGATGCCGCTTCAAATCGAAGAATGAGATTCGACGATTCATTAAAATAAATAAAAGAAAGAGAGTCAATCGGGGCTATTTACAAATACCAAAAAAAATAGGCTGTCAAAACTAACAGCCTATTTTATATTTTATTTTCAGAAGAAATTAGAAAATCTCTCTTCCGGAAAAATGAAACTGAGCCTCGATAAGCGCATTCTCATCTGAGTCAGAACCGTGAACAGCATTTTCTCCGATGCTTCTTGCAAATAGTTTTCTGATGGTGCCTTCTGCGGCTTGTTCAGGATTAGTGGCCCCGATGGTGGTTCTGAAATCTTCCACGGCATTGTCTTTTTCCAAAACCGCTGCCACCAAAGGTCCGGAGGACATAAACTCTACCAATTCACCATAGAAAGGCCTTTCTGAATGGATCTCATAGAATTTTTTGGCATCAGCAACGGTCAGTTGCGTCAATTTCAAAGCTTTGATTTTAAAACCAGCTTCACTGATTTTTCCAAGAATCGCACCAATGTGTCCGTCCTCAACAGCATCTGGCTTGATCATAGTAAATGTGATTTTTCCCGACATTACTTTTAATTTTATTTTTAAGAAGTGCAAATTTACGATATTTTTTTGGTACATTTGCTCTTGGAAATTCGTCTGGGAAGAGATATTTTTTGGCATATCATTTGCTACTTAATGTTCGATTCTCATGTTTAATTTGAGTTTTCATGGTTATTAGTTTTTACCCCAACTTCGGTTGGGGTTTTTTTATTGTCGGTTCCATATTGGAGGAAAAACGTAGTGGAATATTAGGATTTCATCCTATCTTTAGCTTGGCTGCCACTTCTCCGCTAAAAATGGCGCAAGAATAGAGGGCGATCGATGGAGAGATCAACTCAGCTAAAATTTTGCAAAAAAACTTTATTTTTTTGACAAATTTCTTATTAAAAAATCAAGAAAAATCCTAGTCAAACAGTGCGACAGCTTCAGGATTGGCAACAGGATATTTCTCAGTAAAGCAGCCGAAACAATGGTCTGGGGAGCCCAAAATATTGATCAGATTCTCGACGCTTAAAAATTCTAAACTGTCCACGTCCAGATATTTTCTCAGTTCTTCTTTATTCATATTGGCAGAGATGAGATCATCTTTCGTCGGCGTATCGATGCCTAAGAAGCAAGGCGCAATAATGGGCGGCGAGACACTTCGGAAATGGATTTCCTTCACGCCGGCGTTCTTCAAAATTTTGACAAGACGCTTGGAAGTGGTTCCGCGCACGATAGAATCATCGATAATGACAACCCTTTTATCCTTCATTTCGGAAACGATGGGGTTGAGTTTCAGATTGACAAAATGTTCTCTCATTTCCTGAGACGGAATGATGAAAGACCGACCAATGTAACGATTCTTGATCAAAACAGGCCTAAATGGAATGCCTGAAGCCTTGGAAAAACCAATCGCAGCGGGAACTCCAGAGTCTGGAACACCAATCACAATATCTGCTTCCACAGGGGCTTGCTCCCAAATTTTCATCCCCGATTTTTCCCGCACCTCGTGCACACTGATGCCTTCCAAAGTGGAATCTGGCCTTGCAAAATAGATATATTCGAATGCGCAAATCTTGTTCACACAATCGTCCCGCACCAAATAAGACTGCAAACCATCTTCGTTGTCATTGGTATAAACAATCTCTCCGGGCAAAATGTCACGCACGAACTGCGCTCCAACACCATCCAGGGCGCAACTTTCTGATGCTACAACGAAGGTATTTTCATCTATTGCCCCCAATACCAAAGGCCTGATACCATTGAAATCCCGGAAGGCAAAGAATTTATTTCTGGTAATTCCTACCACCGAATAAGCGCCTTCTATTTTCTCCATCGTCGCTTTTATCGCACCACGCAGCCCCAGATCTAGGTTTTTCTGGATCAGCCTCAAAATCACTTCGGTGTCAGATGTGGCGCGGAAAACCACGCCTTCGTCTTCTAATTCTTTTCTAAGCTGCTTGGCATTGGTGAGATTTCCGTTGTGAGCAATAGAAAGTATAATCTGGTCGTACTCATTCTTGGCAAAAAAAGGTTGAAAGTTGTACTTCTTTTTGTCGCCCGCGGTGGTATATCGGGTATGACCAATGACGGTGCTTCCCATATACTGATGAGGATCTTCAATGGATTTGAAAACATCCAAAACCAAACCTTCATCTTTTACGGAAAGGATTTTGCCATTGTTCCCGACGGCAATTCCGCAAGCTTCTTGCCCGCGGTGCTGCAGGGCGAAAAGGCCAAACTGCGCGAGCGAAAAGGTATCCTGATTTTCTGTGGAATGCACTCCAAAAACGCCACATTCTTCTTCCATCTTATCGAACGGGTAATTCCCCATTTCTTCCTTGGAAAGATCTTTGGTCTCCTCGAATTCCCGATAGCGATTTTGGAAAGCATATTTCGGCAGTGGGCTATAATCTTGAAATTCTAAATCCATTTTTTGGTTTTTAGATTATTTGGCTAAAGCTTTTTGGAGTCTGTTGAAAATCTCCACATACGCTTCTGTGATCTCACCAAGATCTCTTCGAAATCGGTCTTTGTCCAGCTTTTTCTTGGTGTCTTTGTCCCAAAGTCTGCAAGTGTCCGGAGAAATCTCATCTGCCAGAACCATTTTGCCATCAGCAGTTTTTCCCAATTCGATTTTGAAATCTACGAGGATCACGTTGGCTTTATCGAAAAGGTCTATTAGAAGTTTGTTGATCTTGTCTGTCAAGGCATACATCTCAGCAAGTTCGGCATACGAGGCCGCTCCCAGGAAAACCGCGTGATGATCGTTAATTAGAGGATCTCCTAAGTCATCTCTTTTAAAACAAAGATCAAAAATTGTGACAGGAGATTTGATACCTTCTTCGACGCCTAATCGCTGAGCCATACTTCCGGCTACGTAATTGCGAACCACTATTTCCAAAGGAATGATATCCACTTTTTTTACCAATTGCTCTCTGTCGTCCAGTTTTGCGATGAAGTGGGTTGGGATTCCATTGTCTGCAAGGTATCCGAAAATAAGCGTCGAAATGGCGTTGTTCAATTCTCCCTTTCTATCAAACTGCCCCCTTTTCTGAGCGTTGAAGGCTGTTGCATCATCTTTGTATCGTACAACAACTTCATCTGGATTTTCTGTTGCAAAAACCTGTTTTGCCTTACCTTCGTAAAGCATTTCTTTCTTTTCACTCATAATACTTTCATTTTTGAATGGAATTCGTCTTTCACCAATTTCCATTGAGACTTTTTCTATTAGATTTCTGCACAAATTTACAAATTATTTGCTAGATTTCTGTTCCTAAGTGTAAGCAAACTCGCGCTAAATTTTGAATAGTTTATTAACAAAAAAAACTCCTTATTGACAAGGAGTTTTTAGGGTTAAAAATATTAATTTTTTAGTGTTTGATGAATTTTGTTGCGTTGCCATCGATATTCAAAATGTAGGTATTTGGCAATAATGAGCGCACATTGAGAGAACTCCCGTTGACAAATGGCTTATTCAATTCTTTAATTAATTTGCCAGAAACATCATAAATTTTTGCAGATTTAGCCTTTCGTAAATCGCCTTCCACATTCAGAACTTCGTTGACCGGATTTGGATAAATCCTAAAGTCCGCCGCATTAGCGCTGCTTTCATTTAAACCCAAAACGCCTAAATTAAGGCAATAATCTGAAGCATAAGCAGTCCATTCGGCGAGATCAAAAGTTGCTGTGGGATTGATTGCGATGGGGTTTCTGTAGAGTGATTTGTTGGCGTTTCCGTTGTCTATGTCTTTGGTTCCGATGGCGTCCACGCTGGTCGCTTTGTACGACAAATCCACATAATTACTTCCCGAAAATGTCAGCGACGGCGCCGCGATTACGAATCGGGCATCAGCATTGTTGAAGCAACTGAAATTTGCTTTGGAATTGATGGCCACCAGGCTTTTGTTGTTTTCCAGCTCACCTTCCAGCTCAAAAGGCTCTGCAAAATAGTAAACCGTTCCCTTGTATTGGATATTCAATTTGTAAGAATTGAGATTAACTTTATGGCCAGTTCTGTTGGCAATTTCCAGCGCCTTGTTGTTACCACTACCTTCCAAATATTTGACGATTTGTAGATCGTTCGCAAAGACATCGTTCGCTAATGTGGTCACGTTCAATATATTGCTTTGGGGACTTTCTAAATAGGCATTGTCATACGCCTTCACCGTGAAATTATAATTGGTGTTTGGCATCAAATGATCGATGGAAAGCGAGCTTGTTTTGGAACTGGCAACCAAGACATTATCTTGATAAATATGATAGCCGATGACGTCCGATTCTGGACTGCTCTGCCAATTAAGATCGACAAAATAGGCCGAATTCCTTGCCAGCAAGAGCGATGAAGGAGCTGACGGTGCTACATTGTCGGATGTTTGATTCCAGATAGCGTCAATCCATTCCGGATGGTCGATGAAGGGATTTCTATTTTTTTGAAGGCTAAAAACGGTATTATTGCGGTCGATTTCTCTTTGGGAAACGTGATCCTGCTGGTTCCACAGAAGCAGCATTGCGATGTACCAATTTTCATAAGCTTTCTCCTCGGTTCCGTCTAGTGGATTTACGTCTTTGGTTGGATCAATATTGGTCGTAAATTTAAAATTTCTCAACTTCCCTTCATATCTAACAACGAAATACAAAAGTGTTCTTGCCACATCACCCTTGAACTCATCAATCGGTTCAAAAACTCGTCCAGTATAAGTGGCATTGGCCGTTCCATTTAAGGCTTGTTTGGATCCGTTAGTAAAAGTATAATAAATCGAAGATCCTGCTTTTGCGTACGGATAATCGCTCCTCAGTTGATTGATACGGGCATCCGTCGGTACAACGAAAAAAAGATCTGCATACATCGGATAGGCACTGTTGAAAGAGCTTTGCGGCATCATATGCTCTCTATTCCATCCCTGGCCTTCTGCGCTGGCACTTCCAATAATATTGGCGCTGGTGTAGTTGTAGGCGTCTGGACCTGTCGGAATTTCCGAGTAAATATCCAGAATTGTCCCATCGTTTTCATAATATTTATCAAGATCCGTTTGGTTCACCGTGGTTTTGAGATCATCATAATTATAGGTATAAACTTTTGTGGAAATGATGTCGTGTAACTTGCTCTTAAGTGCATAACCGCTCAAGTTCTCGGTGCCCGAATAATAATCCGCAGGTGGTGTCTGGGCAAATGCTAGGATCGGAAGAAAAAATAGAATAAGTAGGTGCTTTTTCAAAATAAAAATGTTTAATAAACTGGCCGTAAAAGTATCATTTTTATAATAAGATTTCGCTCATTCCTTCTTAATTGATTATTAATAATTCTTTATATGCCAATCAGTATAGAAAAAAACCTCTGTAGAAAGAGGTTTTGGAATTAGCTACATTATTCTCCGGCGATGATATGATGAAGCGAGAGTTTCAAACCATCCAGCTGTTCCTTTTTACTATCCAGTTTCTCATAAGTATCTTTCAGTAGTGGATTGTCGCGTTTTGCAGAGCCAAAAAACGAAAGATTATTTTCCAGTTGCACAACTTCGCTTTCCAGGTCTGCAATTTGATTTTTGATCTTTCTTGCTTTGTCGGTCAGCTGGCTTTCCGAGAGGTTTTCTTCTTTCAAATCAAATTCATTGATTTTATTGAGTTTCAGTTTTTCTCTCAGTGTTTTATTGAATTCTGTATTGATGGACAATTTATCTTTCGGAACTTTACCGATGGCATTCCACGCGTTTTTGATCGTTTCGATTTTCTCGACCGAACCTTCTTCATCTGTCAAAGCTTTTAGATCCTCAAGTAAAGCTTTTTTGCTCTTGTAATTTTCTTTCCAATTATCGCCTGTGGCGTTATTTTTTTCTCTATAATTTTTGAAAAACGTGTTGCAAGCATCCCGAAACTCATCCCAAACAGTGTTGGCCTGGCTTCTTGGAACGTGGCCAATGGTTTTCCAATCGTCTTGCAGTTTTTTGAAAAGCGGCACCACGACGTCCCAATCTTCGGAATTCATATTATCCTTAGCCGATTTTATCAGCGCCTGTTTGGCCTCCAAATTTTGGATCTGAGAACCTTTGAGGTTTTTGTAAAAATCATTTTTTGCGGTATTGAATTCTCTCAAAACCCCTTTGAAATCTGTCCAGTTTTGGTTGGAAACTTTCTTAGGAACCGATCCCAGTCTCAAAAATTCTGCCCGCAGGTCTTCTACCCTTTTGATCGCTTGTTGCCAGTAACTGTGATTGATAGAATCGGGCACGGAAAGCGCTTTTATCTCTTCGATGATTTTATTTTTCTTCTCCAGATTTTCCAACTGATCGGATTCTATAACAGCCATCAATTCGGATTTTCTCTCGTGGATCTTATTGGAAATCTCTTTGAATTCTTCCCAAGTTTTCTCGCGAAATTCCTCTGCAACAGGTTCCGCTTCTTCCTTCCAAAGTTTGTGCAGATATTGCAATTCGTTCAGCGCTTTTTGCACCACTTTTTCTTCCAGCAGTTCCTTCGCCCTTTGGATGATGTGCTGCCTTTTTTCGAGATTATGGGCAAACTCTTGTTCTAAATATTCTTTGTTGAGATCCAGCATCTCATTGAACATTTTGAGATGATGAAAATAGTTGTTGTTCAGATTTTTAAACTCCGATTTTGCTACCTGGCCGGCATTTCCCCAAGCTTCTTTGATTTCTCGGATCGATCTGAATAGGTTGACGCCCGGTTCCGAATTGGTGTAGAGATTCTTCAATCTTTCAATAATTCCTAATCTTTGGTCTAGGTTTTTTTGATGATCTGCCTCCTGTGATTGGTGATATTTGTCTTGTTTTTCTCTATAAATATTGGTAAGCGCTGATAATTTTGACGCTTGTGGATGGTGAAATTCAAAATGCTCTTCTGCGTTGCCCTCCTCCAGAAAAGTCTGCTTCTTATCTTCTACTTCCTGCGCTATTTGATGATTCGCTTGATCCCTCAATTCGCTGAATTTTTTGGAAAAAGCGTGAGAATCCTCTTTGTTCACAACAGATTCCATCTCGTTCAAAGTTGCTGTAAGCGAAACATTGGAAAGGTTTTCTTCCGGGATTTCGATTTCCTGAGATTCTTTTTCGGTTGGGATTTCCGTTTCATATCCTGTTTCTGACTCTTCGGCCGCGGTAACTTCCTCTTGGGATTGAGCTACAACAAACTCAGATTCAACGTTTTCTGTAAGTGACACCTCGTCGGGAGTTACCTTTTCCACTGATTGATTTTCAGCAGAACTTGCTTCCGAATTTGGTTTTTCGATTTCAGGATTTTCCTTTTCAATACTCATAACAAAGCGAATTAATGGGCGACAACAACTTTTAATTGCACTAAATTAAATGTTTTTTGTGCAAAACACCAAATATGCTTCCGAATTTTCCAAAAATATATTAAATAATTCATAATCTCATCCATTTGGTTTTCAAAAATTGACATTTACTTGACAAAGGCCTTCTAATGTTGTATCTTCGCAGTCCTAAAAATTAACCGCAGGTTTTTGACCTGCATCACCCAATAAAATCCGTAAATTTTATGAAGACATCCGATTTTAATTTTGAGTTGCCAGCAGAATTACTGGCCGAACATCCCTCCGAAAACCGCGACGAAGCAAGACTGATGGTTCTGGACAGAAAAACCGAAACCATCGAACACCGGCTTTTCAAAGATGTGATCGACTATTTTGATGAGAAAGACCTTTTCATTTTCAACAACACCAAGGTTTTTCCCGCCAGATTGTTTGGAAACAAGGAAAAAACTGGCGCCAAGATCGAAGTGTTTCTGCTGAGAGAATTAGATCCCGAAACCCGCGTTTGGGACGTTTTGGTAGATCCGGCAAGAAAAATAAGGATTGGCAACAAGTTATTTTTCACGGAGGACGAATCTTTGGTCGCCGAGGTGATCGACAATACGACGTCTAGAGGAAGAACATTGAGATTCCTGTTCGACGGTTCTTATGAGGAATTCCGTGCAAAACTGACAGAACTTGGCGAGACGCCACTTCCCAAATATATCAAAAGAGAGGTAGAACCAGAAGATGCCGAGCGATACCAAACCATCTATGCCAAAGTAGAAGGCGCAGTAGCCGCTCCCACAGCTGGTCTTCATTTTTCCAAACATTTGATGAAAAGATTGGAAATCAAGGGTGTGGACTTTGCAGAAATCACGCTTCACATTGGTTTGGGAACCTTCAATCCGATAGAAGTTGAAGATCTTTCCAAGCACAAAATGGAGTCTGAGGAAGCCATCATCGATGAAAAAAACGCCGCCATTATCAACAAAGCTGTTGAAGAAGGTCGACGCGTCTGCGCAGTGGGTACAACTACAATGAGGGCTTTGGAAACCTCTGTTTCTTCCAACAAAAAGATCTCTGCCTACCGAGGATGGACCAACAAATTCATCTATCCTCCGCACGATTTTGGAGTTGCAAATGCGATGATTACCAATTTCCACACACCAAAATCTACTTTGATCATGATGATTGCTGCGTTTGCAAACAAGGATTTTATCATGAGAGCTTATGAGGAAGCTATCAAGGAAAAATACAAATTCTATTCGTACGGTGATGCTATGCTGATCCTATAAATACTCGTATGGGAAATTGAGAGAATTCCTCTGTTCAAAAGGATCGCATCTAATTATTTATTAAACAAACCATCCGGTTTTGACAATTAAATTTGACCAACATACAAAAAAGACGACCATTAGAAGTCGTCTTTTTCAATTGTCTATCAATTTCCGAAAATCTGTAATTTATCTGCTATTGGTGCCGTCAACTTTGATTCTTTCCGGCCGGTTTGCCAGTTCCCAAGCCGTCGCAAAAACCAGTTGAGCCCTTTTCTGCAATAGCGGATAATCTATTTTATCGGGATCGTCGGTCGATTTGTGATAGTCCTCGTGGATCCCATCGAAGAAAAAAGCGACCGGAATATTATGCTTTGCAAAGTTGTAATGATCCGATCTGTAATACAATCTTTGGGGATCTTTTGGATCGTCATATTTGTAATTAAGTTCCAGATTGACAGTCTTTTCGTTAGCTGCCACATTGATTTTCTTCAAATCTGAACTCAACATTTCCGAACCGATGACGTAAACATATTGCTTGCCGCGGTTTTCTAAATCATCGCGTCCAATCATATCAATATTAAGATCGGCCACGGTGTTTGCTAAAGGAAAAACCGGATTATTGGAATAATATTCGGAGCCGAAAAGCCCGTGCTCCTCGCCGGTGACGTGAAGAAAAAGAATTGATCTTTTGGGTCCATAGCCTTTTTTCTTGGCTTCCTGAAACGCTTCGGCGATCTCCAGCACCGATACTGTGCCGCTTCCATCATCATCTGCACCGTTATAAACCACGCCTTTTTTGGTTCCAACGTGATCGTAGTGCGCAGAAACTACAATCACTTCGTTTGGTTTTTCACTTCCTTCGATGTAAGCCATTATATTTTCGGAATCTGGCAAGGTTTCGCCATATTTTTTCATCGCTTCCGCTGGCACTTTTTGATAATAAGATCCCAAAGCTACCGGAAAATTGATGCCATTTTTCTTGTATTGATCGATGATATAGACTCCTGCCTTCTTTTGTCCAGCGCTTCCCGTATCGCGTCCTTCCATATCATCCGCTGCTATTACATAAAGATTTGTTTTGAGTTCGGCGGCAGTAATTCCGTTGTAAGCATCTTTGAAACCTTTACCGTCGTAAGTGAAATTTTTGGCAGCAGAGCAACTTTGTAAAAGCGCAAAACCAACAAAAAAGCCGTATAGTTTTATATTTTTCATAAGTTTAATTTAATATTAAGTCGGTATTATAAAAAGATTGTTACAAAATCCTAATTTTCCTTTCCGAAACTGAGCAGAGTTCCATTGGGATCCAGTAAAGAAAACTCTTTTGTTCCCCAAGGTTTTATTTCCAATTTTCCATTTGGATGAATTTCAATGCCCTGATTTTCAATCTCTTGATAAAACTTTTCAATATTATTATCAATTTTCAGATAAATCATAAAATCAGACTTTTCCGGCAACAAAGTTTCAAATTTAAAAAAATGAATTTCCAATTCCTGATATTTTGTGATCAGATAATCACTGTAATCCGCAACCATCTCAAAACCTAATTTGGAATAGTAATCCAGCGTTTTTTCCTTATTGATAAAAGGAAGTTTGGGAATTATTAATGAAATCATATATTTATATTTTTAAGTTAATTCGTCATTCTATTGTTTGATCTTTAGCAAAACTACTTTGTTAATCAGAGAAATGCAAATTATTCATTTTTATAATTTTAAACGGTACTGTTTTCTGAGGCGAGTCTCAACAGCATTATGGAATTAGTCCTAAAATTTGACCCAGTAAAAGTTTATTTGAATGCTTTCGACGCTTGTGTATGTCATCCTTTGAAATTTCATGTATTTATTCTTTGGGACTGTAAAATAATTATAATTGATCCTGAAATGCTATAAGCGTCTTTGTCCCAAACGGTTGCGGTTTATTGGGTATCAGCAACACAACGAAAACCTGTATTTTCTAATCCTGTGTCTGGCGAGGAAGCCATTTTCGAGGATACTCTGTAACCCGAGCAGTAAATTTCGTTGCACATAAAAGAACCACCTTTTACTACTTTCACCTGATTAAATGGCATCTGCGGATCAAAACTTATATCTGAACCTTTCGGATTGTCAGATATTTTATCTTTTAGATTTTTATAATAATCCCGATCATAATTATCCGCACACCATTCCCATACATTTCCTGCCATATCATATAATCCGAAGTGGTTGGCTGGAAATGATTTTACTGGCGCAAGTCTTTCATAACCGTCTGTTTTATCATTCAAATAGGGGAATTTTCCGCCCCAAATATTGGCTTTTGGTTTTCCTTCATAAGGTTCTTCTGAACCCCAAGGATAAGGTTGATCTTTCAAACCACCTTTGGCAGCATATTCCCATTCGGCTTCTGTGGGCAATCTTTTTCCTGCCCATTTTGCATAAGCGTTGGCATCATACCAAGAAATATGAATCACTGGGAAGTTTTCTTTTCCTGCGATAGAACTTCCGATACCTTCTGGATGTTTCCAATTTGCACCTTTTGTCCATTGCCACCAAAGTGTAGGATTATTCAACGGCACGGGCTTTTGCGAAGTTTTAAAAACCAAGGATGCTGCAATCAAAAGACTATCTGCTGGTTTAGGTGTTCCTTCAGGAAGTTGTTTTTTCAACTCTTCCCATTCTGGTACTTTTTCAGCTGTAGTGATATAATTTGTAGCTTCTACAAATGCTGCAAACTGAGCATTGGTCACTTCAGTAACATCTATATAGAAACTGTTGAGTTTTACTTTGTGTTGCGGATATTCATCTTTTCTTCCTCTGTTGTCGGCTGCGCCCATTAGAAACTCTCCACCTTTTATCAAAACCATTCCGTCTCTTAATACTTTTAATGGTTTTTTGGAAGTTGGGGTTACAGATTCCGAAACAGAAGCAAAACGATTGACCGAAATGTGACAGGATGATTCCTGAGCCTGTGTTTTTACGTAACATGTCGCGCACAACATCAACACGGAAATAGCTTTGCCAGCTTTAATTATTTTCATAGCTGGTTTCTGAAGGTTCATAACCAATTCTCATTGCATTTACAACAAGTTTTTCACCTTTATTCAATTTAATAATTTCTCCTTGATAAATATTCCACGGAGAACTAACTTTAATGTTTTTCCCATTTTTTGTTGAACCAAAAAGGACACCATAATCATAACTTTTCACTACTCTTTCTATTTTTCCAGTTTCGCCGGATTTCAGAATTTTATATCCGATGGAGGCACCTTTAGTCGCACATTCCAAAGTGATGTTTTGATTTTTTACGATGATTTTCGGTTTTGCTGTAACGGGAGCGGACGCTTTCCCATTCCACCATTTTTCAATGACCATTTCTTTTTCATTTGTCGAAGACATATCTCCTATTTTTTTTCCCCATTTTCTGAAAGCTTTTCTTAATTCTTTCAATTTTTTAGAATAGTAACGGTTAGAAGCCAAGTTGTGTACTTCATCTGGGTCATTGATGACATCATATAGTTCCTCAATAGGCTTTGTCGGTTTAAACCAATCTAATAGATTTGGATTCGTAATCTTCTTTTCTTCTTTCTTTTGTAAGATTTCCGCCATCATAGGAATTCCTTTTCTGTATTCTAAATCCTGATATTTAGATAGATACGGCATATAGTTGAAGATATATCTGTACTGAGCATCTCTGACGGCTCTCACTCTGTCGTACTTGTCGTCCATTCTATCTCTCCCTGCATATACATATTTTCTTTTTGCATTTTCAGAATAATTGCCTAAAAAAGCTTGACCTTGAAAATATTTCGGAGGTCTGATACCTGCTATCGAAAGGACAGTTGGTGCAAAATCAATTGAACTTATCAAATTATTGATTTCAGTTCCGGAAAGCTGTTCTTTAGGAAGTTTTACCACAAAAGGAATATGAGTTCCTCTTTCAAGGATTTCTCTCTTCATCCAAGGGAGATTCCCGCCATGATCACTGAAGAAGAAGATGTATGTATTTTCATATAGACCTTCTTCCTTCAACCTTTTAATAATAGATCCAACTTGCTTATCCATGGTTTCAATACGGGTAAAAAGATTGGCCATATCCTTTCTTACAGTCGGTGTATCTTCATAATATTCCGGAATTTTTATTTTATTTAGATCTACTGTAAGGGTATCGGGATATTTCATTAAGAGAGATTCATGGGTTACAAAAAGATTGAAAACGCTGAAAAAAGGCTGATCTTTTTTTCTGTTTTTATAATCTGCTGCAGGACTACTCTCATCCCAGACGGTTACCGGGGTATGAAATTGATAATCTTCTTTTTGATTGTTGCTCGTGTAATATCCTTCCTTTCGAAGATATTCTGGAAAAGCTTTTACGTATTCGGGCAAAACCGCAGAATAATTGGGAACCCCTTCGGGACGGAACTTTGAATCCATAGCTTCGGTTCTCATGTGCTGTGTTCCAATAGATGTGGGATACATTCCGGTAATGATGCCAGAACGGCTCGGAGCGCAAACACCAGCTACAGTATATGTAAAATTATATTTTATACCATCTTTTGCCAGCTTATCAATATTAGGCGTTTTTATGAGATCATTCCCAAAACTGGTGATATATGGTGAAATATCTTCACATGTAATCCAAATTATATTGGGTCTTTTTTTCTCATTTTGAGCATAAACAGAAACGCCAAATAAAATCAAAATATTAAGTAACAATTTTGTCATAACTATAAAATTTTAAGGCTTTAAATTGAACATTTTTATAGCAAGATTAATTCAATTTCTAATGCGCTTCCAGCCAGTTATTCCCAACACCAACTTCCACCAACAGCGGGACCGTTGTCACAAAAGCAGATTCCATTTCCTTTTTAATTAATGATATTGCCACATCCACTTCATCCATCGGCGCTTCGAAAAGTAACTCATCGTGAACCTGCAGAAGCATTTTGGTTTCTAGGTTTTGAGTTTCCAATTCTTCGTCTATTTTAATCATGGCTAGTTTAATGATGTCGGCTGCACTGCCTTGGATTGGCGCGTTTACGGCATTCCTTTCGGCGTGACCTTTCACGACAAAATTGGTGGAATTAATATCTTTTAGATGTCGCTTTCTTCCTAAAATTGTCTCTACATAACCCAGTTTTCTGGCTTTTTCGATTTGCTCATTCATATATTCTTTCAGTCTGGGATAAGATTCAAAATAGGCATCGATCATTTTCTTCGCTTCGGATCGGGAAAGCCCAGTTTGATCGGCCAATCCAAAGGCACCTTGTCCATAAATAATTCCAAAATTAACCGTTTTTGCCTGACTTCTTTGGGTTTTTGTCACTTCTTCCAAGGCAACATCAAATAATTTTGCGGCGGTGGAAGCGTGAATATCTTCTCCATTTTGGAAAGCGGCAATCATATTTTGCTCGCCGGAAATTTCGGCAATTAATCTTAATTCTATTTGAGAATAATCGGCAGAAATGATCTTTTTTCCTCGATCGGAGACAAACGCACCCCGAATTTGCTGACCTCTCAAAGTTCGGATCGGAATATTCTGTAGGTTTGGATTCAGGCTTGCCAAGCGGCCGGTTGCAGCCACGGTTTGTGCAAAAGTGGTATGAACGCGGCCATCTTTTTTATCGATTTGGCCCGGTAAAGCATCAACGTAAGTCGATTTTAATTTTTGTAAAGTTCTGTATTCCAGAATCGAAGCAATGATTTCGTGCTTTGAAGATAATTTTTGAAGCACATCTTCCGAAGTAGCATATTGTCCGGTTTTGGTCTTTTTTGCTTTCGGGTCCAGCTGCATTTTATCGAAAAGAATTTCACCCAATTGCTTTGGTGAATTCATATTGAAGTTTTCTCCGGACAATTCAAAAATCTTCGTTTCCAAAACTCGTAAATCATTTTCGAGATCAATACTTTCCTGCGCCAGCCAATTGCTGTCTAGTTTCACGCCCGTCAATTCCATTTTGGCAAGCACTTTCATCAACGGCATTTCAACTTTATAAAACAATTCTTCCAGATTTTCTTTAATTAATTGGGGCGCAAATAATTCGTATAACTGAAAGGTAACATCCGCATCTTCAGCTGCATAAGCGGTTTGCGTTTCGAGATCCACTTCCCGAAGCGTCAGCTGATTTTTTCCTTTTTTTCCGATAAGCGATTCTATGGAAACCGGTTTGTAATCGAGGTACATTTCGGCGAGATAATCCATCCCGTGCCGCCCATCGGGATTCAGAAGATAATGCGCAATCATCGTATCAAAGATTTTCCCCCGGACCTCAATATTATAATTTTGCAAAACTTTATAATCGTATTTCAGATTATGGGCAATTTTTAGAACATTTTCGTCCTCAAAAAACGGACGAAAAAGTTCGATAGTTTTTTGTGCATCTTCTTGATTTTCAGAGATTGGGATGTAGTAAGCTAAACCTTTTTTGTAAGAGAAACTCATTCCGATAAGTTCGGCTTCCAACTCGTTGAGTGAAGTCGTCTCGGTATCGAAACTGACTGCTTTTTGTTTCAGAAGATTTGCCAAAAGAATTCTTTGAGCTTTTGGATTATCGATGTATTGATAAAGATGGTCATTGCCTTCGATGTTCGATTTGGTGGTCGTGGCTTGTTCCAATTGTTCGAAACTGGCAAACATATCCATCATTCCGTTTTTATTCGGAGAGCTGGAAGTTTCAACTTTTCCATCGGTAGGATTTTCGACTTCCATCAATTCCTCCACATATTCTTTGTTGGCAAAGGCTCGGTAGAGATTTTCGTACAATCTGCGAAATTCTAATTCATCGAAAATTTCTTTAACTTTTTCAAAATCAGGCATATCCAGATCATATTGCTCTTCGATAAATTCGATGGGTGCATCGCAAATAATAGTCGCCAATTTCTTAGACAAAATTCCACGTTCTGCGCTGGCTTCCACTTTTTCCTTCATTTTTCCTTGCAGTTTGTGGGTATTGGCGAGCAGATTTTCCATCGACCCAAATTCTTGAATGAATTTTCGTGCGGTTTTGTCTCCCACACCGTCCAACCCGGGGATATTATCAACGGCATCGCCCATCATTCCGAGATAATCGATGATCTGTTTCGGGTCACTGATTTCGTATTTTGATTTGACTTCTTCCACGCCGAGGATTTCGATGTCGCCACCTTTCAGTCCGGGCTTATAAATTTTAATTTTATCCGTTACCAGCTGCGCAAAATCCTTGTCGGGCGTTACCATAAAGACGTCATAACCTTGTTTTTCGGCTTTGCATGCAATCGTCCCGATGACGTCATCTGCCTCGTAGCCCTCGACTCCTAAAATGGGAATGTGCATTGCTTTTAAAATATCATGGATAAAGGGTTTGGCGAGCAAAATGGGTTCGGGAGTTTCCAAGCGGTTGGCTTTGTATTCTGCATAATCATCGTGGCGAACGTTGGTTCTGCCCACGTCGAAGACGACAGCTAAGTGCGTGGGACGATCTCTTTTTATCAATTCAATCAAGGAGTTTGTAAATCCGAAGATTGCAGAGGTATTGACGCCTTTGGTGGTGATTCTGGGATTTTTGATGAAGGCAAAATAGCCGCGAAAAATCATGGCATAGGCATCGATGAGATATAATCTTTTGTCGGTTGAAGTCATAAAAACAAAAGTAAGAATTTTGCAAAGATAAAAGATTGCAACCTATGGAAATAGAATGATTGGATTTTGTTAAAAAAATCTTAAAATTGTGAGGGTAATTTGAAATTAGATTGTAATTTTGTGGCAGCAAATGAAAATATCTCTTTCCTCTGTTTTCCTAACTTTCTGTGCCTCAGTGCTCCTTGTTTCGTGTGCAAATTTTGGAGATTCTCTCGTGTATAAAAATAAGAACATCAAAATTTCTAAAATTAAAACGGTATTATTCTTTAGTCCAGAAATTTTTCCAGACATCGAAGAAATCAAAGAACCCACCTATACTGCATTTTACAGTGCCACATCCGACAAGATGAAATCTTTGGGCAACGTGCAATATCTGCAGGTCGATACGCCGATTTCTTTCGACAGCGTCGACGTGAAAATGGTTACAGAAATTTGTAAAAACAACGATGCCGATGTGGCCGTGATCCCAAAAGTCAAGTATTTCAAAGTTGGATTGGGATCTTATGTTTTTTCCAATCAAGTGATTGTGAGCATGAAGCTCTATGACTCGAGGGGAAATTTTATTTTGGAAACTTCCTACGACACATACAAGGGTAACGGCAGATTGCTCGGTTCTGCAAAAAATTCTGTAATCATCGGAACCAAAGGCGCAATTCGAAAGATGAATAAGGAGTTGAGGAAATAATTAGATCTTTCTCTGTTCCACTTTTATTTCACATTATATTAATCTAATTCTAAAGGAATTCTTTCAGATTTTAATACTTTTGCAAGGCAAATTTCTAAACAATCGAGAATTCGGAAATCATATTGAATCCCGCCGACGTCGCAGAATCGCTGAGCAAATTGCCAGTGAAAGAACGATTGTTGGAATTTCTCAAACTCCCAAAATCTGAAAAAGCAGAGGTTTTTTCGCATTTAGATCCTGATTTCCAGGAAGAAACGATCCGAAGCATTGCGAGCCACGAGGTTTCCGACATCCTGAACGAGATGTCTCCCGATGACCGAACCCAACTTTTCGAAGATTTTCCCGATGAACTGATCAAATCTTCCATCAACCTGCTAAATCCTCAGGAAAGACGCGTTGCTCTGAAACTCTTGGGCTATGAGGCAGATTCTATTGCCCGTTTGATGACGCCCTACTACGTGCAAATCCGCAAAGAATGGACCGTCAAACGCTGCCTGCAACAAATCAAAAAAGTCGGAAAAAAAGTGGAAACGCTCAATTTCCTTTATGTTGTAGATGAGAAAAATATTCTGATTGATGACATTACGATTGGCTCTCTTCTACTAGCCGACGAGGATCAACAGATATCCGAACTGTGTGACCACCATTTTGTAGCCATTACCACAACCACTTCCAAGGAAGATGCGGTGCCGTATTTTGAAAAATATGACAGAAGTGCCTTGCCAATTATCACGGAAAATGGTGTCTTGGTTGGGATAGTAACGATTGACGATATTTTGGATCAAATCGAGCAGCAAAACACAGAAGATATTCAGAAATTCGGAGGTTTGGACGCCTTGGATATGCCTTATACACAGACTTCTATCTTCGAAATGGTCAAAAAAAGGGGATTCTGGTTGATTGTTCTTTTCCTTTCCGAAATGTTGACGGCTTCTGCGATGGGATATTTTGAAGAGGAGATTCAGAAAGCGGTTGTGCTCGCCCTTTTTGTTCCGCTGATTATTTCGAGCGGTGGCAACACGGGTTCGCAGGCCGCAACGCTGATCATCCGAGCAATGGCGCTGCAGGAAATTGGTTTGAAAGATTGGTGGTATGTGATGAAAAAGGAAATTTTCACTGGAATTTTTCTGGGCAGTATTCTGGGAATTATCGGCTTTATGCGCATTGCATTTTGGCAAAAGATTGGGCTTTTCAATTACGGTGAACATTGGGTTTATGTAGGACTCAGTATCGCATTTTCTCTAATGCTGATCGTACTTTGGGGTACTATTTCCGGATCGATGGTGCCATTTGTTCTTAAGAAATTGAAACTGGATCCTGCAACTTCTTCTGCGCCTTTTGTGGCAACGCTTGTGGACGTTACTGGCTTGATCATTTATTTCTCTGTTGCAGGACTTTTTCTCACCGGCAAACTTCTCTAATCTTGCTGAATTAATGAGAAATCTTCCATCGTAGCGAAGCGCGCCCCGGCCTGAGTGGAGCTCATCCGCCGGAGGCGGATAGCGGGAACGGAGGACGGAAATAGGCGCCCCAATGAAATCAACTAAAAATGCCACCTTAGAAAGATGGCATCTGTATTTGTAATCAGTAATTTATCTTACAAAATTATCGGCGTAGTCTTTTTGCGATGCCAAGATGACCTTTTTTGCTTGATCTGCGCCATAAATCAAATCGATTTTTACCTTTGCAGGCTCTGTTGGCAGGTTTTTGTAGCTTAAGAAATAGTGCAATAGACGGTTTACTTCGGCGGTTGGCAACTCAGATATGTCTCTGATGTGACCATAAACCTGATCTTCTACCAACACTGCGATAATCTTGTCATCGGCCTCGCCTTTGTCGATCATTTGGAACCCGCCGATGGGAATCGCTTGCAACAGAATGTTTCCTGAGGCGAAGTTGTGCGAGCTGAGAACGCAGATGTCCAGAGGGTCGTGATCGCCTTCTGTAACGCCGGTTGCGCCAGTGGCCACCGCTAAATTTTTGACTTCTACTTCGCAATAGGTTCTTGGAACGAAACCGTACATTGCGGGGATAATGTTGGAGAATTTCTGCGGACGATCGACTTTCAAATAGCCGCTTTCTTTATCAACTTCGTACTTGATGGTGTCTGAGGGAACAATTTCTACGAAAACGTTGACCACTTCTGGAGCGTTGTCTCCAGCTGAAATCCCGTGCCACGGATGGGCCTTAAAATTTGGAATCATTTATTTTTCGGTGTTTATATTATTTTGTTGAGTTCTTTCCTGAGGTTTTCTATGGTGTCCGATATGTAATCTTCGGCATTCAGGTAATCCATTAGAAAAACAGTTTTGAAATCCTCCAATTTCGAGTTCTCATTAAGATTTTCGTAGGTTTTGCGAAGACTTTGCAAGATATTATTTTTGCTTGTAATGATGTCTTGCCACGATGCGTTCGAAATGTAGAGTTGCTGAGACGCATTGTACTCAAATTCTTCGGTGATGTTTTTTTCCGTGAGGAAAACAAACTCGTGTGGCTGCAGGTTTTTGTCAAATTTTGTAACGAGATTAGACGGTTTCAGCCGTTCTAGAAACAAGGTCATTCTTTCCAAAGCTTGGAGCTTGATGTCGCTGTTGTTTTTAGTAGCCAAGAAATTGATTTCCTGCGTTTTCAACTTCACAAATCTATAAACAAATTTCCTTGCAAGTACCAAAAAAGGCAGAGCAATGATCACCGCAGCGGCATAAGGCAAATATTCTGAGTCAAACATATTTGAAATCGGATTGCGAAATTAAGACTTTTTGATGAAAAAATAATATTTTAATCATTGTTAAAAGGAATTTGCATCCATATCTATCTGATTACGAAAATCTTCTTGATCATTTTTATGATTAAATCCGTATTACCAACCTGAATGCACTGGTAGGGTCTTAATTCAGGCCGGAAACCTCGGAAAAATTCTTCTACCGCAGGAATCTCACTGCCTTCGAAATCAAAAATTTTGGTGTCGATATTTTCAGCAATCACTTTATCAATAAGGTAAGATGATCCGTTGATTTTCAGATATTTACGATCATTATAAGTTCCCAGCAAAGCCACAGAATAATCTTCTTTGTAAATGGCAATCAAATTGATCAGCTTCTGGTGGTAGAAGAAAGCATAAAAATCAAGTTTACGGTGATGAAAAAAGCTCGTAAGTAGAGCTATAAATTTTTCTAAATCTTTGGATTCTGCTCCTAAAGCTGTACTTCTGATAAAATCTGCAACGATCAATATGTCAGGATTTTTAATCATTTCTGAGTAATCCAAAACTTCCTGATCTAATCGTAATTTCCTTTTTCTTTTGGGAGAATATTTTTGCCTTACATTTTCATATTGATCCGGAAAAATCAGAAAATTATTTCGTTTTTTCAACGGTGTCGAAAGCTCGTTAATATCATTAAAAGGGTAATATCTAATGACATAATTCTCAACCAGGAAACAGTAAAAAGCATCGTTAATTTTTTTGGAATCGGTTTTGGAAAAAACCCCTAACTGTTGACAAAGTTTCGGATTTTGAACCATTTTTACTCCATATTTTTTTACCCAAGGAATCGGCATTACGGCCTCATAATCTTTATAAATAAGAATTTCCCAATTTTTGCCACTGGCAATATCCAAAAATATTCTTTCTGCGTAGAATTTTTTCTGAACAGAATTTTCTATGCACTTATTATATTTTCTAAAGTCAATATCCTGATATTTAACGCGTTTGATCATTTATAATATTCCCTCGTCTTTAAAACTATAGTAACCATTTTGAGTGAAAATAAGATGATCCAGCAAATCGATATTCAGCAAATGTCCTGCTTCCTTGATCTTCTGAGTCAAATTGAGATCTTGCTGGCTCGGTTTCAGGCTGCCAGCAGGATGGTTGTGCGCCACGACAATTCTGGTAGAAAAATGTTCCAAAGCGGTTTTGAAAATCACGCGCACATCGACTGCCGAACTATCGATGCCGCCGCGAAAAAGACAGGCTTTGTACAAAACTTTGTTCTGATGATTGAGGAAAATAACCCAAAACTCTTCGGTAGAAAGATGAGACAAATGCGTTTCCAATATCTCATAACTGTCTTTGCTGCTGGTGATTTGTGATCGTTCCAAAACTTCCTGTTGCGATCGCCTGGTCCCGATTTCCAGAGCCGTGGCAATAGAAATGGCTTTGGCCTCGCCAACGCCTTTGAACTTTGTCAAATCTTTAATTGATAATTGACTTAGTCGGTGCCAATTGTTTTCCACCGAGTTCAAAATCCTTCTCGCCAATTCCACTGCAGATTCTTCCTTATTTCCGCTTCCCATAATGATGGCCAACAGCTCCGAATCCGAAACTGCCGACTTTCCTTTCAACAGGAATTTTTCTCTTGGGCGGTCGTCTTCCGCAAGGGAT
This sequence comes from Weeksellaceae bacterium, assembly GCA_022013695.1. Lineage (GTDB taxonomy): Bacteria > Bacteroidota > Bacteroidia > Flavobacteriales > Weeksellaceae > Epilithonimonas. The sequence goes on along the minus strand of JAKLPS010000020.1, from coordinate 140,710 downwards.
TTGATGCTCATTTTAATACCTTTGAAATGATTTTTTAATTTTTCATCATAAAAGAATCTGCCCATCTTTCATCACCAACTTTCTGTCCGTGCTTTCCGCCAAAACAGCGTTGTGCGTCACAATCACGAAAGTTTGATCATACTTATCCCTCAAATCAAAAAATAATTGATGAAGGGCATCGGCGTTTTTGGAATCGAGGTTTCCCGTAGGTTCATCGGCGTAGATGATTTTTGGAGAATTAATCAAAGCCCTCGCCACGGCCACTCTCTGAGATTCACCGCCGGAAAGCTGCGACGGCTTGTGATGCAGTCGGCTGGCAATATTGAGATCTTCGAAGAGTGAATACGCTTTTTCCAAAACTTCTTTCTCAGGAATTCCGCCAATTCTCGATGGCAAAAGGACATTTTCCAGCGCCGTAAATTCGGGCAAAAGTTGATGATTCTGAAACACAAAACCTATATTTTTGTTCCTGAATTTTGACAATTCCCGGTCTTTCATTTTCAGAAAACTATTGCCATCGAGCCTGATATCGGTCTCATATTTTTCGGGATCTGATGGATTGTCTAGAGTGCCGAGAATCTGCAGTAGCGTCGATTTTCCTGCGCCCGATTCGCCCACGATGGAGACCACTTCTGCCGGTTTTATCACGATATCAACGCCTTTCAGCACTTCCAGAGTTCCGTAGAATTTATGTATGTTTTTTGCTCGAATCATAGTATTGCTTTTGCCTTCCGGCAACTTGCTTTTCGCTTTTTTGTTAATATTAAAAAACTACCACAAAGTCAAAATAGTTTTTCTTGCTTCTTAAGATTTTCAAAAGTTCAAAATCTTGATATCAAAAGGATGCTTTTTGTTCTTTCGTAAAGAACTTATTTACTTAATTCTTTTGTAACTTTTGTGGTTAAAAATCGATTTTGAATTTTTTTACTTTATTCTTGTTTCTTTTCAACTTTTATCTGGCCTATTAAATTTTTGTCAATTTAGCAAATTTCAGGATAAGATTTTTCTCGCCTTCATTTTTGAAAATCACTTTTGCTTTGATATTTTGAGGATCGGTGCCGTCCAAAAACTTCACTTCTCCAACACCAAAACGGTCGTGCCGCACCAGATCGCCCACTTCGATATTTTCCGAAGATTGCCCTGCAGGATTAATGATTCTCGCCGTGGCAACGGGTTTCAATTGTTTTGGAAGCGGCGAATTTACATTCTTTTCCAATGTTTTTTTCTCTTCTTTCTTTTTGAAAAATCTGGGCTCGGAAGGTGCATCGTCAAAGATAGTGGAATCCAGTCCGGAACGGTTCACAAACTGGAGTTCCGTAACAGGATTGATCATTTCCAAATATTTGGGATCTACCTCGCTCAGGAATCTCGACGGCTCGGCATCGGTAATTTTCCCCCATTGAAATCTGGAAACGGCGTAGCTGAAAAATACTTGCTTCTCTGCCCTCGTCAACGCGACGTAGAAAAGCCGTCTTTCTTCCTCCAGTTCTTCTCTCGTAGAACTGCTCATAAAACTGGGAAAAAGATTTTCTTCCATCCCAACTAAATGAACCACAGGGAATTCCAAACCTTTGGAGAGGTGGATGGTCATCAGCGATACTTTGTCTCGGTCATCGTCTTTATCATTTTGAGTATCGGCAGAGAGCGCAATATTCTCCATAAAATTGGACAAACTGGGGTCGCCCTCCTCTATTTGCGTTTGTTCATCGATGAAACCTTGCATCGAGTTCAGCAATTCCTGAATATTTTCCACTCTGGAAACGCCTTCCGGGGTTTGATCTTCTTTCAGCAACTTGATTAGGCCGCTTCGTTTCGCCACTTCCATCGCCACATCGTAAACGTTTTCGGTTTTCAGCATCACTTGGAACGCTTTGATCATCGCCCAAAAATCATTAAGCTTGGTCAATACGCCATTGTTCAAACCTAATTGTGGCGCGTAAAACCCGAGATTATCCAAAACCTGACTGACAGAAATGTTCTGAGAATCTGCAAAAACGACTAATTTATTTTGAGTCGTTTCGCCAATGCCTCTTGCCGGAAAATTGATAATTCTAAACAACGCTTCCGAATCATTTTCGTTGACCAAAAGCCGCAGATAAGCCAGCAAATCTTTCACTTCTTTTCTTTGGTAGAAAGACAATCCGCCATAAACGCGGTACGGAATATTCTTTTTTCTGAGCGCATCTTCAAAGGCTCTGGTTTGCGAATTGGTTCTGTAGAGAATCGCAAAATCGGAGAAATGGTGTTGTTGCGTATTGTGTAATTCAAAAATATTAGCCGCCACAAAATTGGCTTCGTCGGCATCGGAAAGGCTGCGATAAACTTTGATTTTTTCGCCAATTTCGTTCTCGCTAAAGACATTTTTTTTGAACTGCTGCACGTTTTTGGAAATTACAGCATTCGCTGCATCCACGATATTCTGGGTCGAACGATAGTTCTGTTCCAGAGACACCGTCACCGCATCGGGATAATCTTTTTTGAAATTGAGAATGTTGTAAATATTCGCACCTCGGAAGGAATAGATCGATTGTGCATCGTCTCCAACTACGCAGATATTTTCAAATTTTGAGGCTAAAGCCTTGACAATCAAATACTGAGAATGATTGGTATCCTGATACTCATCGACCAAAATATATCGAAATCTGTCTTGATATTTGGCCAAAACTTCCGGAAACCGCGTCAATAACTCATTGGTTCTCAACAGCAAATCGTCGAAATCCATTGCGCCGTTTCGGAAACAAACCTCTACATATTTTCTGTAAATCTCACCGATTAGTTTCAAATTCGCCTTTTCATCGGCTTCCATTAGTTCGGGATTGTTGAAATAAGCGTGAACGGTGATGAGATTATTTTTGTACTGCGAAATTCTGGAAAGCACTTTTTTGGGTTTGTATATTTCCGCATCGATGTTCAGTTCCTTGATGACCTTCTTCATCACATTGAGCGCGTCCTGAGAATCGTAAATGGTAAAGTTGGATGGAAAACCGAGATAATGCGCCTCGCTTCTCAACATCCTAGCAAAAACCGAGTGAAAAGTTCCCATCCAGAGGGATTTTGCATCGCTATGGCCTACTACTCTCGCGATGCGCTCTTTCATCTCCTTGGCGGCTTTGTTGGTAAAGGTCAGCGCCAAAATGTTGAAAGGATCCACCCCGTTGGTAATGAGATGAGCAATCCGCATCGTCAGAACCCTGGTCTTCCCAGAGCCTGCGCCTGCCAAAACCATCAACGGCCCTTGCAATGTGGTAACTGCCTCAAGCTGAGGCTCATTCAATCCTTTCAGATAATCCATTCCAAACTCAAAAATTAAGATAACAAAAATAGCGAATTTTCCGGGAAGTTTTAATCTTTTAGTGGTTCAAACTGGCAAGCAGCTAAAGCGTGTTTAGAAATAATTGCAGACGCCGGCTAACACTTTCTTTTGAAAATGGACTGAAATCAAATCTTTGATTTTTGAGCTCCGAAAATTGGGTTTGCAAATCTTGTTTTTCCTCAATTATAAAGGGCAAATCCGAACGATATGCCGGCGGGAAAATGGCTGGTTTACCATATTTGATGGCATCTCCAATGTTTCCGCTGATTTTTGTGAGGCCGTAGATTTCTTTGATCGAAAAAAATTGGGTTTCGGTTTGAATGGGGCAATATAAAACATCCGCTTTCAGCATTTGTTTGTCAAAATATTTTTGTGAAATTTTTTCCGTAAAGTATTTAATATTAATAAATTGAGGTAGTAGATCAGAAATTGACTTTAATAATTTTAATTCTTTGCCCGCGGCCTTTCCCAAAAGTATAATATCATAATTTTGACCGATATTTTTGAAATTTTTCAGCTTTGTCAACAACGAATTGTAATCTCTTCTTTTCTGCGAAACTTCCCCCGGAATCACAACTGTAATGACATCATTTCCAGAAACTTGACTCTCAAATTGATTAAAAAAGAGAGGAAAAAACTTGAGGTCATTCTTGTCGGCCATGGCTTCATCAATTCCCAAAAGGTATTTCGCTTTCCGATAGAGGCTTGGCGCTTCCAGAAGTCCTTCTTTTAGAAATAATTTCAGCCGGTACTGTTGGTCTTTTTTGAAAATACTTTGGACCAAATTCCATTTGGAGGTTTTGGCAAAATTGAGATTGTGAACTACTATTGCGGTATTGAAGCGCTCCACAACAGATTTGTAAAAAATAAAATGGCGGTGAACCGTTCCGATAATCACAAGGTCATATTTTTTATTTGCCAAAGTTTCAGAAAGCTGGGAATATTCTGTAAGAAAGATATTTTCCTTATGAATGTCGAGAAATTTAAAGATCTTTTCGGAAAAATAAAAATCGACCCCAAATTCCTGCGAATCTTTGGTCAGTTTATAAAAATTGGCCGCCAATTCGGCGTGCGTATCGAGTTCTATGTAAGCGATTTTTTTCATAATCCAAAATTTCTCAAAAACTCTTTCCAACGAAGATTCCGGATAAAACGGATTTCTTCTGTGCTCAATTCTCTTTTTTCATTTTGCTGCAAGAAAGACTTCATCGTGATGAAAAATTCCTTGAGAGAACGGTTTTTAAAACTTGATTTTGCAGATGAAATCATCGCTAAAGGCAAATTCAAACCAATATGATAAAAATATTGTCCAAGCTTTTCTGCTTTCTGGCTTTTGTATTGGTAAGCCGTTGGGCGCAAATGTTTGACCCAAATATCCTTGATCGTCACCACTTCCCAACCGTACTTTTTCGCCAACAAAACATCCAAATTGTCCCAGCCCAAAACGGGTCTCAATCCATTCATATCTTCAAAACAATCTTTCCTGTAAGCTTTTATCGGACCACGAACGTGATTTTTGGACGATAGATTTTCGAAAATCCAATCGTGGTTTTTATTTGAAAAATCAAATAAATTTTCACTTGGCAATTTCAGATTTTTAATTTGTGGATTTTGCTTGTAATTCCTGATATAAACCAGTCCAGAAACCAATCCCGCTTTAGGATTTTTCTCAAAAACTTGATTTATTTTTTCGAGGTAATTCCTTGGAAAAACAATATCTGCGTCAAATTTACAGATCACATCAAAATCCCTGATATCCACAGATTCCAAACCTCTGTTAAAAGTTCTCACCACTTTGGCGCCCGGCTGATGTTCGGATTTTTCCAGATTTACAAGCCGAATGTTTGAGGTCTGATGTTGGAAATTCTCTACCATTTCCTTTGTCTTGTCCCGCGAACCGTCATTGACCACAACGATTGTGAAATCCTGAAAACTCTGATTTTGTAGAGATTCCAGACACGAAGCAATGCTCATTTCTTCGTTGTGGGCGGGAATAATGATGAGGAACTTCAATTAAAATTTATTTGATTTCAAATTCACTTCAAACAAAACTTCCGGATTTTTCGGACTTTCGAAAGTGGAAGTTTTGTATTTATTTTTTGTAAAAATGGCGCACATCGTATTTTGAGGATGATAGAGATTTTGGTGCAACTCTTTCGGCAAAGCATCCAAAATAGCCTTGAAAACTTCGTATCGTATTTTCTCCGGATTGTAGGCGTAATCGTGCCAGACGACCACCGAATCCTCGTGAACCAAATGCCGGAAAACCTTCTCTGTGTCGTGCTTTACCATCTCGTAAGAATGATCGCCATCGATGAAGATCAAATCATATTTTTTATTCAATCCTGCAAAATCATAAGTTTTGGTGTTGCCTTCTAAATGCAGAATTTTCGGATTTTTTTTGGACAATATGCCGTGAAGTTCCGCATATTTTTTGTTCCATCCTATGGATTCCATTTCTTGTTTGGAAAGATTGAGAGTTGTACAGTCATCAATCAATTTTGCAACGTTCCACACACTTTCGCCACGCCAAGTTCCGATCTCGAAATATGAGTTTTTGCCTTGCGCCAAAGTCTTTAGCAATGCCAAATCTGTCGGGAGCGAACCGCCATCCAAAATAAAAAGCTCCACACCAGCATCGAAATTTCCACTGCATATTTCATCCAAAGAAACTTCAGGAAGACTGAGAAAATCCGGATATTCTTTTTGAAATTCTTGTTTGCGAATATCATTCAAATCGAGAATAATATTGAGCAAACTTGGCTGTTTCAAGATGTTCTGAATGGCGTTTTTTAACTTCTGAAGCTTCGTCATCGATGAGAGAAATTGGTTTTTAAAATCCTTTGATTGGCATTGGAAGCCGAAAGTTACTGATTTCTGCCAAATTATTTTATGAAAATATTTCTATTCTTCGCAGATATATCGTTCAAAAATAATCGCTGTGACGGGATTATGAGCTTTAAACTTCATTTCAGAACTCTATTATTGGTCATAAAGTCGATTTTCAAAATCCAACAAAAAACACGATTTTTGCAATCTCAAAATTTATTATGTCTTTAGAACAGGAAATCAGCAGGAGAAAAACTTTCGGAATCATTTCGCACCCCGATGCGGGAAAAACGACGCTTACCGAGAAGCTTCTTCTTTTTGGAGGCGCCATCCAGGAAGCAGGCGCGGTAAAATCGAACAAGATCAAAAAAGGAGCAACCTCCGATTTTATGGAAATCGAGCGCCAAAGAGGGATTTCCGTTGCGACCTCGGTGTTGGCTTTTGAATATAAAGGTTATAAAATCAATATCTTGGATACGCCGGGTCACAAGGATTTTGCTGAGGATACTTATAGAACTTTGACGGCCGTGGACTCCGTAATTGTCGTGATAGACGTAGCAAAAGGTGTTGAGGAACAGACGGAAAAATTGGTTCAGGTTTGCAGAATGCGAAATATTCCGATGTTGGTCTTCATCAATAAACTAGACCGCGAAGGTAAAGATGCCTTCGATTTGCTGGATGAAGTGGAGCAAAAACTGGGTCTGCGCGTGACGCCACTTTCTCTGCCGATTGGTATGGGAGCAGATTTTCAAGGGATTTATAACATTTGGGAAAAGAACATCCAATTGTTTTTGGAAGAGAAGAAGCAGAAAGTTGGTGAAGCAGTGAAATTTGATGACATCAATGACGCGCAAATCGATGAGTTGGTGGGTGCAAAAGCGGCTGCGACGCTTCGGGAGGAATTGGAATTGGTAGAATCCGTCTATCCGAAATTTGACCGAAATGAATACATGAATGGAGATTTGCAACCGGTTTTCTTCGGTTCCGCTTTGAATAATTTTGGCGTTCGTGAGTTGTTGGACGCTTTCATCGAGATCGCGCCTCAGCCTCAGCCAAAAGAAAGTTCGACAAGAATTGTAAAACCCGATGAGAAAAATTTTACCGGATTTGTTTTCAAGATCCACGCCAATATGGATCCGAAACACAGAGATCGATTGGCATTTGTGAAAGTCGTTTCCGGCACGTTCAAAAGAAATGAAAATTACTTGCTTGTGAGAGAAGGCAAAAAGATGAAGTTCTCCTCTCCCAACGCTTTTTTTGCAGATAAAAAAGAAGTGGTGGACGAGAGCTTTCCCGGCGATATTGTTGGACTGCACGATACGGGAAACTTCCGAATCGGTGATACTTTGACGGCTGGCGAAAAAATCAGTTTCAAAGGAATCCCAAATTTCTCTCCGGAACATTTCCGATATATCAACAACGATGATCCTTTGAAAGCGAAACAGTTAGCCAAAGGAATCGACCAGCTAATGGACGAAGGTGTTGCCCAGCTTTTCACGTTGACGATGAACAACCGAAAAATTATCGGAACAGTTGGAGCGCTTCAGTACGAAGTGATCCAATACCGCTTGGAGCACGAATATGGCGCCAAATGCACCTACGAATCCATCGGCATCCACAAAGCTTGTTGGGTGGAAGCGGATGAAAAGTCTGAGGAGTTCAAAGAATTTGCGCGATTGAAGCAGAGATTTTTGGCCAGAGACAAATACGATCAATTGGTTTTTCTGGCCGATTCATCTTTCACGATTGTGATGACGCAGGAGAAGTTTCCGAATGTGAAACTGCATTTCATTAGCGAGTTCCGAAAGAATTAGATTTTTACGAAGCGTTCTGCGTAAGTTTGGGAAATACATTGTGTGGAATGGTTCGCGGGCTGTGAAGCGTTGGCATTCTGTTAGCTAATGTTTTTTTCTATTATTTCAATTTCTTCTTCCGTCAATTCGTAAAGTTGGTAAACAAAACTGTCAATTTTGGTTATGAGATTTTCAATGTCCTTGCCTGTTTTGTTGTTTTCTAAAATAGTCGTTACGAGTTTTGATATTTCTTTCTCTGTTTGCTTGTCGTGTTTTATTGGTATTTGATGTAATTCATAACCGCTGATAGTCGGATTTTTAAATTCGTCATTAAACCACCAATTAATCAACTTTGAATTTATTACACCTACAATAAATTTTAAGTCGTAGTTTTTATCAATAATTTCCGATGAAACATTTGTTGTATCTAAACAAAAAAACTGCTCATTGTCGTAGGTCGCTAATAGTTGTCCGCTACTGTTTACTCGCTGAGTAATTATTTTTTCAGGTGTTAAAAATAATTCTTTTGTATGAGTCAAGCACCCTGCTTTCTCTTTCATCAAGTCTGGACGATACCAAATGTATTCGTTGTTATAGTCTATTCTGTAGGCTTTAATATTCCTGCCTCTTATGACTTTATAATAATCCTTTCCGTTGTTTTCATTGAATAAAAATCTATTGTCGTTACTTGTTTTAATGCCCCTTGAAAAATGAACTATGTCCCCAAGTTTTATTGCATCATTTTTTATTTTTGTGTATATGTTGTGTTTAATAGGGTTCCAAGTCAAATTAATCTTTAATTCTTTGTCTTTTTTAATTGTTTCTTTTGGGATTTCAACTTTCAAAACAAAATTTTCATCAAGCAATCGGATTTTACTTTTTGGCTTGTTATCCGTTTGAATAATAACGGTTTTAACATAGGCATCTTTAAACACTCCAAAATCAAGTTCAACAATTGACATTAAATTTAGTCGGTCAAGAAGTAGTTTTCTTAGCGGTAAGAAACTTGTTGTTGATACCCAAGTATGAGGTATAATAAGACAAATGAAGCCTTGTTGATTTTTAATTTTTGCTCCTAATCCAACAAAGAAAGCATACAAATCAGTTTTGTTCTTGTATAGTTCAAATTTATTATAATATTCTCTTTCTTTTTCGGGTAGATTTGCAAAATTTATATATGGCGGATTTCCAATCACCACATCAAATCCCACAAAATCGCCATTATCATTCAGCACTTCGGGAAATTCGAAACGCCATTCAAAAGCATTTTCAAATATTTTGTTGGCTTTGATTTCTTCTATTTCGGTTTTTAACTTTTTAGTTTCATTGGTTAGTTGCGATACTTTTTTGTTCCATTCGGCTTTTTCCTTTTTGCTCATTTCAAAAAGTTGTGTCTGCCGTGTCATTTGAAACAGCTCTCCCGATAGTTTGCGTAGCTTCTTTACTTTCGGGTCGTTCAACGAAATTTCACTTCTAAAATCCGATTTAATGTTGGCAATCAGCCGTTCCATTTCTCTTTTCTGTTCCTTGCTTTCAGCGTTTCGGTACGTATCAACGGCTATTCGATAGCTGTCAATTGTCCACTTGCTTTTTTTCAAGGCTTGTTTTAGGTCGGCATCAATGGCAAAACGGCTCACCAAGGAGTTTCCACATTTGATGTTGATGTCGATATTTGGGAGTGTTTCAAGTTCGGTGGCGTTCTTGTAATAAGCGTTTTTCAAAAGTTCAATCCACAAACGCAAACGGCAAATTTTTACCGAGTTCGGATTGATGTCAACACCGAAGAGGCAATTTTCAATTATTGTTTGCTTTTCGTGGAAAAGCATTTCTTGTATTCGCTGACTTTCTTTGTTGGTTGGGTTGTATTCAAACAGTTCGCCTTCTTCATCTGTTACGATGAGCTCGTCATTTACCACTTCCACTTGATATTCTTTCAGGCGTTTTCCGTCTCGGTCTTGCAGAATTTTCAAGTCATTTTTAACGGCAATTATTTCATTGAGTGCCGAAACCAAAAAGTGACCTGAACCCACGGCAGGATCGCAAATTTTGATACTGTTTACTATTTTGTTGGCTTCCTGGCGGTCTTCAATTTTATCGTAGAGTTCTTCAATGTCTTTGCAGTTCCATTTTTTGATGTCGTTGAATTTTTGAACTACTGCTTTGCGAATGGTTTCGCGACACATATACATTGTGATGAAACCGGGAGTAAAGAATGAACCGTCTTTGTAGCCGTTGATTTTCTCGAAGATTAATCCGAGAACAGAAGCGTTGATAAGTGTTTTGTTGTCTTCTTGTATTTCTTCCGAACCTTCACTACTGAAATCATAGGCGTTCAAAAACTCAAACAAATATTCTAAAGTATTTAAACTTCCTGTTCGTTTTTTGCCTTGGTCGTTCTTTAATACAGTCGTTGAAATGATTGGAATTTTCTTATCGTCCTTTAAATTGCTTATGAATAAGGTTACTTGTTCAATATCTGTCGGTTCAAAAAGCGAACTGTTTAAGTAAGGAACTTTTTCGAAAGCCTTTTTTACATCATCATTTCTGTCATTATACTTACGAGCCAACACCTGAAAAAACAAGCTGTTCAGGTCGTCATAGTTTTTGATTTTGTCAAGATTTAGAAACGAATAAGATTTGTCGCCTTTGTGATACTTTATAAGTTGGGCTTCCAGCAACTTCAAAAACAATATGCGGTTTATCCAAGTGATTGAAAGTTCGAGGGCAAGGTTGAAAAGTCTTTCTTGAGTTGTGCTGCCAAATTGGTTTGGTTTGTCCAGCCGGCTTAATTTGTCTAAGCTGTCAAGCTGAATGATTGCATCTTCGAGAATTGTTCCTGAATGTCTTTCTGCTGGTTTATTTCGTTCAATAAGTTTTTTGCTTCCTTCTTTTATTTCTGTCAAGCCGATTATATGCAACAACTCGCTGTAAAAGCGTTTGTCAAGGCTGTTGCTGTCGTTGGTAAATGGAAGTTTTAGAAGATGCTCTGGCGATAAAAGTTTGAATAAAGCAATTAATGAATTGTCGTCTGCTTTGTCGGCATTGCGAAGCTGTTTTTGAAAGTCCTGAATGTTGAAGTATGTAAATTCAATTTCAGATGTTATGTCGGCAATAAAAGGTTCGGCAATTTGTTTGTAGAAAAAATCGGTTTTGGTGTCTGCCAATCGTCCGCCTTCAAATTCTATAAATTGCTTTACGAGGTTTTTGTTTTGGGCAAAAAGTCTATCGAAAAGAATAGCGTCAAAAATGAACCATTCGTTGATGTTGGTTGCCACCAAATGTTTTACTTCAAGGTTTTTATGTGTAATTCTTTCTCGTAAATAGTAAAGCACCAATTCCTGAAACGCTTTTGCATTTAGTTTTTTGGTGGTAATCATTTCGGTTTTATTGGTTGGTTTTTTAGCTTCAATGATTACTCCAACTGTCGAGTTTGCGTTTGGACCGTTATGAATAACAAGGTCTGTCCGCCCTTTGGTATTTATAAAATGGTTTGGGTCGTAATAGGTTTTCTTTAGAAAGTCGGAAACTAAGTTTTTATGAAACTCTTCGCTTTCGGTGTCATTTGTCCTGTCGAGTAAAGTAATGAGATTGGTTTTGAAACCTTCAATTTCAGTCCTGTTGGGTTTTACTTTTAAAAAGGCTTTGTTCAGTGCCTTTCTTGGTTTCAATTCTTTTAATTCCATCTACGATTTTATGTTCTTTTTTCAGTCGATTTATGGTTGCTCTGCCGGTCGTCATAAAGTTGCAGCGTTGTCTGCCGCTTGCTTTCAATGTCGATCCCTCAACCCCAAGCCATCACAAATATATAAAAAACTGTCAATCAAACCCTATCGTTTTTATTTTTCCGAAGCTTGCTATATTTGGAGACCGCTGTTAACCGAATTTTTATTCTTGCATTCTGTTTTTCAAATCCATTCTATAATGCAAAAATCTCGTAATTTAAATTTCGTTTTCGCTCATTATTCTGAAGAATATGATATGTTGTCCGGAATTATAACCAAAAACATCTTTGTCAATCTCCGTATAATTCTTCCCTAGGTTTGGATCTTTGGTCAATATTCTACAAGCTTCAAGAAGTTCAAAATAATATTTGTCAGCTTGAGTTTCAGACCAAACTTCGTATGTGTAATCCCAAATATTGGACAAATCTTCTACCGCTTTGTTTGTTAATTTGTATCTAGCCATTTCGCTTTTTGGCTTTTAGCGACTCAAGATGTTTTTTTGGATCAAAGTCTTTGGCGGCGCCGCTTTCAATCCCTTCACCGATAGCATTTTTAAGCGCAGTAATTTTGCTTTCTTCTTCTTCTAACAATCTTAATCCAGCTCTAATAACTTCGCTAGCGTTTTTATATCTTCCTTCAGATACTCTGCTGTCGACAAAGTTTTCAAAATAGTCTCCCAGAGAAACAGATGTATTTCGTCCCATAATTTTCTTATTTTTTAACAAAGTTACCAAAATTTGGTAATTATGACTAAACTTTCTTTTTTCCCTCTTCGAAAATTCATTTAACTTTTTGAAGTTCGCTTTCAATGTCAACCCCTCAAGGCCAATACATTACAAATATACACCAAACTTTAAATTAAAACTAAAAAGCACTCCGATCCTTCGACAGAATCAATACAACACTGGGATAAGGTTTAAGGTCAATGGACAAAAGGCTCCAAAAAATTAAAAAGAAGAAGGGATTGAAGCAAGCTCATTAAAGAGATTTGCTTCCGTGTCATTTTATAAAACGGGAAAAGACGCCCAAAAAGCGTCTTTTCTGTAATTAAATAGTGTTTTAAAATTAGTTCGTCAAGCTTTTGCTCAGGTTGAGCGCATCTTGGTTAGAACTGTCGTATTGCAAAGATTTTGCGATATACTGTTTCGCTTTTTCTTTGTCTTTATCCTTTTCCTGAAAGGCTACAAAGAAATACGCATACGCCAAGTTTTTCTTAGAAGATTCAATTTCTTCGGGTTTTATTTTGGCAATATATTGCTCATAAGCCGTCTTTGCAGAATCGTTGTCTTTAGAGGACTGATACGCATATCCAAGACTGTAATAGGCCGGCGCCCAATCGGGAATGAGGGCTATGACTTTTTTCCAAGTTGCAATGGCAGAGTTCCAGTCCCCTGCATCCTGATATTTGGTTGCCAACGTCGTCAGCGCCTGCGTGTCATCCGGTTTAGTTGCCACTTGTTTTTGCAACGCGTCGGTACTTGGATTGGTAGTTTCCGCGGAAGCTACAGCATTAGTATTAGTTTTGGTAGTATCGGTCGTTTGTGTGTTTTGTGCTTGTAGGTAACCGGCAGTTGCCAGAGACAGCCCCAAAAACAAACTTTTAATTTTCATTGTTTTCATAACGTTTTGTTTTAAATATTTGTGTAGCTAACACAATATGGATTCCACAAATGCCTATTTTTTTGAAAATTTAATATTTTTAAGGATATCTTAACTATTAAAGCCTCTTCCTTAAGAAATTTTAAAATAACAAATTCAAAATGATTTCTAATTTAGAAAATAAATATACTTTTATAAATAATAATTAGTATATTTACAAACTTTTTAAAACGAGAAAATGAATTATCAATTAATAAAGGATTTGATCAATCTGCTCGAAACCTTTGATAGTGAAAAAAATCAGGTCTATTCTTCCAACATCGAAGGCTTCAAGAATTGGATAGCAGATCAAATCAATGATTACCAATCGGTTGTCGATGAACCCGACTGGGAAGGCAAGGAAAAGGGGCGATCGCCGGAAAGCGTGATCAGCACTTTGCTTGTGCATCTCAACCGATATGCGAAAAATTATTCAAAATCTGCCATTGCAGAATCCGATTTCCGCACGCAGGACGAATTCAGTTATTTGATCAACTTGAAAGCCTTTGGACCGATGACAAAAATGGAATTGATAAAGAAAAATATTCAGGATAAATCTTCTGGAATGCTGATCATCAATCGGCTAATCAAACAAGGCTGGGTAGAGCAATCCGATTCTGAAAAAGATAAAAGATCAAAAGTGCTCGTCATCACTGAAAAGGGCAATCGAGATCTGGAAAAACAAATGAAGAAGATCCGCGAGGCTACCCATATTGTTTCAGGCAATCTGAACTATGTCGAGAAAATGCAGTTGATCAAAATTCTTAGCAAATTGGATCACTTTCATCACCCCATATTTTCTAAAAATATCGACAGCCAAAATCTTATAGAAACCGTTTACCAAGAATATTCTTTCGGAAAAAATTAATTGATGAGGAAAAAAATTGCCATTATTGGATCTGGATTTTCAGGATTGTCTGCGGCTGCGTATGCGGCTCAGCTGGGCCATGAAGTTCACGTTTACGAAAAGAATAGCAGTCTCGGAGGCCGTGCCAGAAGTTTCCAAACGGAAAATGGTTACACCTTCGATATGGGACCAAGCTGGTATTGGATGCCGGATATCATCGAAAATTTCTTTAATGATTTTGGACGGAAAGCATCAGATTTCTACGAGTTGGTTCCGTTGGATCCTCAGTTCGAGATGGTCTTCGCCGACGGCGTGATGGCAATTCCAAAAGATTTTGATGAAATGAAGGCGCTCTTTGAACAAATCGAGGAAGGTGCCGGGAAAAAGCTGGACGATTTTATGAAAGACGCGCAATACAAATATGAAGTCGGGATGCAGGATTACGTGACCAAGCCTTGCCATTCTTGGTGGGAATTCTTTTCGCTAAAGATTTTGAATAGCGCGCTAAAGCTTGATTTGCTGTCCGATTTCAGCACCTTTGTCCGCAAGTATTTTTCTCATCCCAAATTGATTATGCTGATGGAATTCCCGGTGATTTTCCTCGGCGCAGCGCCCAAAGATATTCCGGCTCTTTACAGCTTGATGAATTATGGAGGCTACAAACTTGGCACTTGGTACCCAATGGGAGGCTTCATCAAAATTATAGAAGCAATGCACCAAATTGCTTTGGATCAAGGCGTTACATTTCATTTGGACGCCAAAGTGGAGGAAATTATGATTAAAGACAAAAAAGCAAATTCCTTATTAGTTAACGGCGAATCAACAGGTTTCGATGCGGTGGTGGCTTCCTCAGATTATGCCCATACCGAGCGCCAGCTGCTCGCGAAAGAATTTCGGAATTACGATGACGAGTATTGGGAAAAAAGAACTTTTGCGCCGTCTTGTCTGATTTTTTACCTTGGAATTAAAGAAAAAATACCGAATCTGAAACATCACACTTTGTTCTTTGAGAACGATTTAGATCTTCATACCAAGGAAATTTATGACGATAAAAAATGGCCTACGAAACCCTTGTTTTACGTCTGCTGCCCTTCCAAAACGGATGATAGTGTAGCGCCGGAAGGCTGCGAAAATCTATTTCTTCTGATGCCCATTGCCACAGGAATAGAAGATTCTGAACAAGAAAGAGAAAAATATTTTTTAGAAATGATGAAGCGACTGGAAAAACACACCAAAACATCCAACCTAAGCTCAAAAATCGAATATAAGAGAAGCTATTGCATCGATGATTTTAAAGAAGATTACAACGCATACGCCGGAAATGCCTACGGATTGGCCAATACGCTCTTGCAAACCGCCGTTTTGAAGCCATCATTGAGAAACAAAAAAGTGAAAAATTTATTTTATGCAGGACAGCTGACGGTTCCCGGACCCGGCGTTCCTCCAAGTCTTATTTCCGGAAAAATAGCCGCAATTGAAGCCCACAAAAAATTAAATTGATATGAAACAATTATTTGACGACCTTTCATTCAAAATCAGTAAAGAGACCACCAAGCAATACAGCACCAGTTTTTCGCTCGGCATCTTGGCTCTCTCTTCCAAAATCAGAAATCCGATCTACGCCATCTACGGCTATGTGCGATTGGCCGATGAGATCGTGGATAGTTTTCACGGCTTCGACAAGAATAAACTGCTATCCAGATTCCGCGATGAGACTTTTTTGGCTTTGGAAGAGAATATAGCGCTCAATCCTATTTTGCAGTCTTTTCAGGAAACCGTCAGCCGATACCAAATAGATCACGACCTGATAAAGCAATTCCTAAAAAGTATGGAAATGGATCTTCACAAGATCGATTATAATTCGGAACTTTACAAGGAATATATTTTGGGCTCTGCGGAAGTGGTTGGTTTGATGTGCCTGCATATCTTTGTAGAAGGCGATAAAGAGGAATTTGAAAAGCTGAAACCGTATGCCATGATTTTGGGATCGGCCTTTCAAAAAGTGAATTTTCTTCGCGATATGAAAGATGATTACGATGTTTTGGGCAGGACTTATTTTCCGAATGTGGACATCGCAAGGTTCGACAACCTCGTGAAGGCTGAAATAGAAAAGGAAATCGCGGCCGAATTTCAGAAAGCGCTGGAAGGCATCAAAAAACTGCCCCGCTCCTCTCGATTTGGAGTCTATCTGGCCTATCGGTATTACGTTTCGCTTTTCAAAAAGATCAAGAAAACCTCTGCCCACGAGATTATCAATCAGCGAATTAGAATCTCGAACCCTAAGAAAATTTCGCTGATGATGGGTTGCTATGTGGAATATAAAATGTTATCGATTTGACTTTTATTAATTACAAAATGAAAAATGACACACCGACTTTATAGAGAACAGCAAGTAAACTGCGATATAGAAACGGCCTGGAAATTCTTCTCCGCTGCCAAAAACTTGTCAATTATTACGCCTCCCGACATGAACTTCACCGTCCTGACAGACTTGAAGGATGACGAAATCTACGAGGGAATGCTGATCGATTACACCGTTTCCCCACTTTTTAATATCCCTATGAAATGGCAAACCGAGATCACGCAGGTGGATTTTGAAAATAGTTTTACAGATTTTCAGAAAAAAGGACCTTACCAATTGTGGCATCATTTTCATGAGTTTATCGAGAATGACAAGGGCGTACTGATACGCGACACAGTGGATTACGAATTGCCTTTTGGATTTTTAGGCGAGATAGCGCACCATCTATTGGTGAAGAAAAAATTGGAAAATATATTTAACTTTCGGCATCAAGTCTTGGAAGACATGTTCAACAATAAAAAAGAAGCGTCATGAATCTATTAATCGTTTTTGCCACTTTTTTCCTGATGGAAGGCTTCACGTGGATGGTTCACAAATATGTGATGCACGGCTTTTTGTGGTCGCTGCACCGAGATCATCACGACCATAGCACCGATCCTCCTTTGGAAAAAAATGATTATTTCTTTGTTATTTTTGCGATTCCTGCAATGGCATTGATGTATCTGGGAAGTGTCAATGATTTTAATTTTCTCTTCTACATCGGAGTTGGAATTACGCTCTATGGGATGTCCTACTTTTTCGTGCATGATATCTTTATTCATCAGCGGATTAAATTCTTGAAGAATACGAAAAATCCGTATTTGCTGGCTATAAGGCGGGCGCACAAGCAACATCACAAACACATCAACAAAGATGATGGCGAATGTTTTGGATTCCTTTGGGTGCCGATTAAATATTTCAAACTGTATTTCAAAAAGGAAAAAGCCTGATGCAGCCTTACACTTATTTGCTGATCAACTTCTGCACTGTTTTTGTGTGCTTTATATTTTCTTTTCACCCGAAAATCAAGTTCTACAGGCATTTTGGCGCTTTCTTCAAAGCGTCTTTTTTGGTAGCTTTGTTCTTTGTTCTTTGGGATATTTGGTTTACTAAGCACGGCGTTTGGTGGTTTAATTATCGATATTTAAGCGGCATTAAAATTTCGGAATTACCAATTGAGGAAATATTGTTTTTCATCTGCATTCCGTTTTCTTGTGTATTCACCTATTTCTGTCTGGATAAGTTTTTCAAAATAGACTGGCAACCGCAATCTGAGAAAGTTTTTGTAATAGTTGCTTCTGTCATATTTCTGGGAATTGCGATTTACTATCACGACAGAATTTATACGGTTGTCACGTTCGTTTCGGCGTCCATCACTTTGTTGATCTTATATTTTTTCTTGCGCGTCTCGTGGATTGGGAAGGCTTCTTTTGTTTATATCATTTTGCTTCCCGGCTTCCTGGCAGTGAACGGCATCCTGACCGGGACCGCCTTGGAGTCCCCTATTGTGAACTATAATGCCGCGGATTTTATTGGCTTCCGGATTCTGACCATTCCGGTTGAAGATTTCTTTTACGGCTATGAACTGATTCTTTGGAACTTGTTTTTCTTCAAAAGATTTCAGCGCGATTGAGGGATTTTGTAATGTGCTGCAGTTACGAAGTTTTTCTTTTTTTCTTAGCTCAGTACTAATCGATATTTTTGGTAGGATTCTTCTCGTGGATAATCTACTTCTGTCGTCTACAGATGTCAACAACAACAATAAATTATTAACAAAAAACTCTACTTTTGAGTGTGCCTAAAGTGGGTGAGATTACACAACCACGACAGAATAAGACTCAATTTAAAAGGAAAGAGTCCGGTACAGTACCGAACTCTTTCCTCTAATAATATTGTTTAATTTTGTCTAACTTTTTGGGTGCAGTCTAGTGAGACGGATTCTTTTCATTTTATATAATCTTGGATTGTAAATCAGAGATGTCAATATAATATTATTTAATGCAAAGTATATTTTATTTTTTCTTTATTTAATTCCTCCCTTAGTTGAATAATAATTTGATTTTTAATTTCACTTTCTAAAACAATTTTATTATTTCCCTCAATTTTAGAGACACTATTTTGATAAATAACCATATCGTATTTCCCTGTAAGCATCTCACTATCAAAATAATATGTTTCATTTTATTACTTTTAAATTTTTATTGTACATATCATATATTATTCGACTATTATCTCTTTTATATACAGTAAAATAGGTTGTGTTTTTCTGTTTAACTAAAGAATCTCCCTTTTTAATTAAAATTATAATTTTCAACTCATCTAAATTTAAAGTATTATAATCAGATAACTTAACTGTATTACAATGACAAGAACTGTTATAGGTGTTTGAAACAACTTTACCTTGTCCATATTGATTGTAATATTGTTTTTTATAATAATCTTTATCGGTTTTACTTAAAATAATCGAGATAATCATTAAAAGAAGAATAGGAGCAACTATGAAAAGCTTCTGTTTTAATGTTAAAAATCCCATACTGAAGTTTTTGATCTTTTCAAGTAAAGACCTCCCCCAGCTTTTAAAGATGGAGGTTGGATAGGAGATCTACCAGCTTCTATATAACCATTTGTCCCTGCACCAACATTCAGTGGATTTATCATTTGCAATGGCGTGGATTTAGAATCAAATGTACCACCATAAGCACCACCAATTCCTCCAAATGGAGTTTCAATTCCACCATTTATAGATTTAGATTCTCCGGAATAATCGCTCAATAAAAAAGGGCCTGAATGGGTTGGAGTAATGATTCCCATTCCAACACCTAAATCTCCTCCGAAACCAACATTTATATTTCTATTAAAAAATAGTCCCCAATTATTACCTGAATCTTTTATTAGTCCTATATCAATTCCAAATCCCCCACCTAAAACGCCATTTACGCCGAATGTAAAACTTGTTCCTTTACTTTCTGTGCCTATAATAGTAGTTCCCCCTTTTGTTTCAAATGTTTCCTTACTGCCTTTTTGAGAACCGTCAGCATTAGTTATTGTTCCATCATCGTGAAACGTATATTGAGAAGTTGTTTCTCCATTCTCTTTTGTTGTAATTGAACTACCTTCTGCAAGGTGTGAGGCGTTTTCTCCATACTTAGCGGTTGCCTGTTCTTGATTTTTTATTTCAGAATCAAAAAATATTTGATTTCCTCTTTTAACCCAATCCTCAGTTCCTCTTCCATCAGGGTCTATGAATCGGATAGGATTATTCATTCCATAGTTGAATGGCGACCATCTCCTATATTTCTCCGCAAGCGGGTCGACGGAAATCCACCTTGCTACATCCGGCATATAGAACCTTGCTCCGTAATCATACATCCCCGTCTCTTGGAGTTCCTTCCCGTTGTACTTGTAATTATACGGAATAGCCAACGGATCATAGAGCGTTGCCTGGCTTCCTTTCAAGAAACTCATCCCAAACGGATAATAATCATTGGTGTCCATTACTTTTAAATCATTGCCTTCTTTCAGATAACTTATTCTCACATTTCCCAAGTGATCCTTGTACTGGTAAATATAACGAAAATTCTCAAAATCGTAAGATCCTTCCGCCGTCGGGAATAAAAGATTATGTTATTAGAAAAGCATAAACAAAGCCAACTCAATGAGTTGGCTTTGTTAGTTTATTTCCCGTTCACAATAAAATATTTATAATAAAGGAACAGTAATATATTTGATAGTATTTGGGAAAAGATAATAGTCCTAGAAACAAAACCATTAGTAGTATTTTCAAAAATACTCGTAGTTCCTTTATCCAATTTAAAAATTACTATAAGTGATATTACATTTACAAAAAAATAGATATGATGAAACTTCTGTTTTATGATTGATTTTGTCAAAAAATACATAATTAAAGTGAATATTAACTGAACAACTTGAATCATAAAAAATAATATAGGTGTCATACCCACTTCACCTCCCGAACGTCCACTACCCACAAGTATGATGCAAGATATAATAAAAGTAATTACGCCCTGAATAATAAATAATACAGGCAAAGACAAAGATGCTTTATTGTTCATTATCTAAAAAATTAGAATTAGTTACTGCAATTCCCATCCTTTCTTCTTTTCATTCCACTTATACGTCCCTTCTTGTAATTTACTTATATCTCCAAAAAAACTTAAAATAGAGTGATCGCTGCTTGTTCCACTGTTTGTAGTAATGTCTACTTTACCATTTTCTTCTTCATTTGCTAACCATCCCATTCCTGTAATATTGCTATTTTCTTTATGCATAAACTGAAAAGTGGGAATATTTCCGTCACCTTTCAAACTTCCTCCCTGGAATGGGTCAAAGTCCGCAACTAAACTAATCTTTATTTGAGATTGCTGTTCTTTTGGGAGTGTAGAAATATATT
Organism: Weeksellaceae bacterium; assembly: GCA_022013695.1. GTDB lineage: Bacteria > Bacteroidota > Bacteroidia > Flavobacteriales > Weeksellaceae > Epilithonimonas. The sequence continues at coordinate 119,816 of JAKLPS010000020.1, read as the reverse complement.
CTTTAAGAGCTTTCACATATCCTTTACCATAGGCTCCTCCCATACTATGAGTGATAATTTTTATAGTTTCTACAACAGCACCAGTAGTTTCATCTCTTGCCAAATTTTTAATAATTTCAGCAGCATCTTTTTTACCTTGGTCAAAACCAGAATTGATTCTATTCGTAGCCGAAGTATTTACATTACTGGTTGAAAAAAAAGTATTTGACCATCCTCCCATTGCTCCATCAACATATTTACGGTTATAATCTCCCAACTGCCTGCTTACAGAAACATCAAATCTATCATACATTGGCATCGGTTGTCCTCCTGCAACCGTCATATATCCTCTAAATCTTCCCTGCCAATATTCAGGCGAACCTCCTGAACCTCCGTGTTGACCATTAATAAATATAACGAGATTTCCATCGGGGTCAATTGCATTAACGGGTGTATTATTTGCGTAGCTGTATGGCGATTTACTCAAATACAATTCTCCTTTTCCATCAGAAACTCCCCATCTGCCAATATCCGGCATATAAAATCTTGCACCGTAATCATACATTCCGGTCTCTTGTAGTTCTTTGCCATTGTACTTGTAGTTATAAGGAATCGCCATAGGATCATAAACCGTTCTTTCAGCTTGTTTCAAAAAGCTCATCCCAAAGGGGTAATAATCATTTGTGTCCTTTATTTCAAGAGCGCCTGCGCTGTTCTGTACATAACTTACTCGCACGTTGCCTAAGTGGTCTTTGTACTGGTAAATATAACGAAAATTCTCATAATCGTAAGGATTGCGAATCTACGCCATCAGGGCTTGCAAACCTGCGCCATCGTGTTACTTTTATTCCTTACTAAAATTATTTAGCTTATAATAATATTCTGAAAAAAAGAAAAGCAATTTATCGTCCGGAAGATTGAATAAATAACTAATAGTATCAAAATATATTTCTCCTTTTTGATCTTCATCTAAACTTGAATAATCTTGTTTAGATGAATGAAGATATTTTTTAAATAAAGATTTAGTGCCTTCTATATTATAAATTGTCTGTGTAAATATTTCTGAAGAAAAGCCTTTTTTAGAAGGAAAATTTAACATTCCTTCTATCTCTTTCCACTTATCAACATCTGACATCAATACAGAATTATTTTTAATCTTGTCAAAAATATTGCTTTGCTCTTTTTTATTTAATAACAACGAATCAATTTTATTATTAAAATCCCATGAGTCTTTATATTCAATAGGTATTTTAATATTATATTTTTTTTCTTTATTTACAAAATATAAAGCGATAAAAAAATCTTCTTTGTCCTTTTTACTAACAACAATATCACAAAAGGACTCTTTTATTTTTTGACCGTCATCTTGTCCTTTACAACTGTTAAAAATAAATTGAGACAATAAAATAAATGTAATTTTTTTCATTTTAATTTGCTGGCGGTTTAGAACCATTATTTAAGAATTGATAAATACCTACTGCAATTTGATATCCAATTTTGTCGGCATTAGTTTTAATATTATTTCTATTGCTCTCACTACCGATACCACCAAGCTCTATGAGAAGTCCGGCTTCTCCATTAAAATTATTTAATATTGCTAAAGTATTAAATCTTGTATATCCTTTTACTTGCCTTAATGGATTGTCAGATACATTCATTAAAGAAGACAAATTACCTATAATATAATCACCAAGTTGTTTACTCCCTTCTTCATTTGATTTGCCTTGCTGATAGACACCAAATACATCATCTTTAGTACCACTATTTAAATGAAAACTAACAAAAACTTTTGCACCATGTTTATTAGCTACTTTCCATCTATAATTTAAAGAATTTTCATTTACAACCTTATCTCCATTTCTAGTTCTTGCATTGTCTATATCCCAAGATTGTAGATGGCAATTAACCTCTTGCTCCACCAAGGAAGCATAATCTTTCTCATAATTTATACCATCGACTGCACCAGGATCAATTGCACCATTATTTGTACCTTTTATTCCATGTCCAGCATCTGTTGTTGTTTTCTTTTTAGGATCTTCACCTCCATCAAAAGTACCATCTCCACTATTCGTCCACGTGCTAGAAGAACTAGTATTATCCCACATTTGTTGAAGAGAACTCACAGACAACATCCCATTTTGATCAATAAATCTCAAAGGGTTATTATAAGCATATGTATACGGGCTATGCCGTAGAGAAACTTCACCCAATGGATCTACAACTCCCCATCTTCCAATATCCGGCATATAAAATCTTGCACCGTAATCATACATTCCGGTCTCTTGCAACTCCTTGCCGTTGTACTTGTAGTTTTCAAAACTGACAGACGGATTATAAACCGTATGCCCGCTTTGTCTTGCATGGATATTAATAAAGTTAAGTCCGAACGGGTAATAATCATTTGAACTTTCACCTACAGCTTCCCCTGTGTCAGGATCTTTTACATAGCTCAGCCTTACATTTCCCAAGTGGTCTTTATACTGGTAAATATAACGAAAATTATCATAATCATAAAAGCCTTCTGCGGTTGGGAAGAAGTTGGGCGTAGTCTCCGGTATCTGGGGATGAGGACCCGTTCCTATGATCTCGCCAAGCTCAAAAGCTTCCGTCTGTCCTGCCAAAGCTGCCTGCGGGTTGTCACGCAAAACAATATCAAGACCTTCGGTGTATGGTGTTGTGTACACAAAACCGTCAATATAATCCGTGTTTATGTCCTGTCCGTTTATTGTAAACAGCTTATGGATCTTGGTGCCGTCTGCACGGTAAGTATACGTCACGGGGTTGCCATCCTGGATCACCAGCTCGGGAAGGTTCAGGAAGTTGTAAGTGATGTCATCCGTAATGTTTTTGTCAGACATTGTTTTCATATTCCCATTGCTGTCATAGGTCATCGGCTGGGGAACTACAATAGCAGGATAGCCGCTGCCGTTTTGGGCATTGTCATAAACTGTAGAGAGGCGGTTGCTCTTATTGCTGTTTTCATAAACATAACTAAGATCATCTACCTGAACGGCTGTCTGGCTATTAACCTGTGGTCTTGCATTACGCTTCAGGGTTGCGATATTACCATTGATGTCATACGTCAACTGTTCGTTATAAAATTTGCTGTCTGTAGTCGTAGTCTGACCTATGGATTTGTAGTTTCCTTTTCTCAGCCTGTTCAGCGTGTCGTAGTTGTACTCGTAACGCTGGGCGTCTTCATCCTGGTAAGCCCAGTCGATCTCGGCGATGTTGCCGTTGTATTTTTTGAGAGCAGTATTAACTGGATCGTTGTATTTGATCTTGTAGGAGAAAAGTCTGGTAGGATCAATAGCATCGTTATTCAGATTGATCCCCGTCATCCAGCCGCGGATGTTGTAATCATAATTGATATTTTGTAATTCGGGAGATGTTGGTGTAAAAGTACCATCAGATCCTGCGCCTACTTTTTTGGACTGAAGTCTGCCTAAGTCATCATAGGTATTCTCTGCCAGCAGTACTTTGGGTGTTTTGCCAAACACCTCGTGGTAATGCTTGAGCAGTCTGTTTTGATGGTCATAGAAAAAGTCTTCTACGATTTTCACGGGGATCTCACCATCCAATCGTTTGTGGAGGGTTTGGGTCTGTTGCACTACGCCTGCAAAATCCAGCTTGGAGCCTACAACAGTGCTTCCCCCAAGGTGGTTGATGCTGGTGGATCCGATTGTTCTTCCTTTGTCATCGTAGAAACTGTAGTTTTTGGTCCAGCTGTCGTCATCTATATTCTTGACAAAGCTTGCCAGAGGTAATGATTTGGTAGATCGGCTGAGACCGTCATAAGCTTCCAGAAGGATGGGCTCAGCCAGTATTTTATTATTTAAAGGAAAAGGGGTTCCGTCAGGATAGGAGTCATAGTAATTCACAGAAAGCAACTGATAAATATAGGTTGGAAATGCATTTGAATTTGTATATTCAACTGTCAATCCATTCTGAGTAAAAGATCCGCTTGCTTCATAGTTGTTGGGAAACGTCCCTTCTATCCAACTTTGAATACCTGCCCTTGTGCCGGGATCTGAAGTAATTCCTGTGTATATCACTCTGCCGAATTTATCATATTTGGTAAACAGCCATCGGCTATTTTGTCTTAATATCTCGTCCTGAGTGACTACAAGGCGATCGGCTTTGTCATACACCATAGATTCCCAGCCTTTGCCGGGCAGCTTTTTTTCTACCAACCGGTTCCTCCCGTCATAATTGTACTGGTAACAGAGGTTATCCAAAATAGCATTAGGACTAGTTTTAGAGATATTGATCGTCTGGTTTGAGTTGATTCGGAACTCTTTGGCTGCCAATGGCGAGATTACAAATGCCAGCTGGTTGTATTCATTATAGACATAGTACGTATCTACAGCTATTGCGTTGGTAATGGGGGCTAGTGTCTGAGCCAATTGAGGGTCATCTATCAGTATTTTCCTGACAAGCAGAGTTTGACCCTCACCGTTCTTAAATTCATAAGTGGTATTCCCGTCTTCATCCGATACCATATTTTTATATAGTGTAGAGGCAGAATAATAACCATTTACAATTAACTTGTCGGTGTAGAATGCACCATCACCCGGTAATGTTTCAGTTGAGAATTTCAAAACATCAGATGCCAAATTGGTCTGGTAATCGAAATTCACCGGATGATCCTGCCAGTCTGATCCCGGCTGGATCTGTTGGAAGACCCTGTCTAGTGGAGAGTCTTCGAGAACTTTCTCAGAATACGGTCTTCCTCCGTAAAAAGACGCACCGCTGTTTTCAGACAATCCGGAATGAAAGGCTTTAGTGGAAGTTGGTAATGGTATCGGAAGGACATACAATGACTGTCTTCCGAAATCATCATAGATTACAGGAGTTACTAAGTCCGTCCCAGCTGTACCGCCTCCATTGATCAAAATACTCTGCTTAGGTCTTCCCAAGCCATCAAAATAGGTAACGGTCTCTGATGTTTTTTGTTCAGGATCATTCGGTGCCGACAAATGGGTTTTACTGTAAACGTAATTCTCAGCTTGTGTCAGCTGGGAATGGTACAGATCTGAACCTAATACCAAAACCAAAAAGCTTATTAAATTTCTAAAAGTAGCTCTTATTTTCATTAGTTTTTAGTTTGATGTTTTGTAATGGTATTGGTATTCTTTCAAAATATTTCCAGTCTGGCTTTGTTCACGAACTTCCATCAATCGGTTTGCAGTGTCATAGATGTAGACTTGTCTCACCCCACTAGGCGGCGTGATACTTTTGACGCCAATCAACGGATCGTAACTATATGTTGTAATCTGAAAGCCTGACAACTCAGATTCCTGTCTGAATAAATCTAATGCATCAACTACATCTTGTTCTGAAGTAGTTGTTCCGCTTGTACTATCTGCGTCTGATTGACCAACAATATTGCTGATGAACGCTGAAACCTGGGAATACTTAGCGCCTTCTATCTTGGCGATTGGCTGGGTTTGGTTGTAACCCCAAACTATAGCGGTGGGAATGCCTGATTTTGTTGTGTATTGCTGGAGGTTGCCTTTTGCGTCGTATTGATCATAAGTCACTTCAGTGGAGAGATTGCCTGTTACCAAATCTAGTGAGGACGCCGATTTTGGCAGTAGCAAATTCGCTGTCTGAATATCCGGTAAAACATCAGGATAGACTGTTTCTGTTTTAGATATGATTGTAGAACCTTTTTTTGTTACGGTCTCTAATGGAATCCCTACCATATTCCTATTAATCATCAGCGTTTTGCCTTTTTCGTGCGCATAGCTGTAATCAGTAGTCTGCGAACTCCAATCTGGAAAGGTTGTCTTCTGTTGTGTTAATTGGTAATGCGATGGGTTGGTATAGAAATATTCTGTTGTGGTTAATAAAGGCGAACCGTTGACATATTCTGTAGTGGTTTGGGATTGTAGATAATGCCTGCGTGATATATTTTTATATTCCATAATATCAAGATTAGTGATCTGTGGCAGATTTACAATTTTCCCTATTGGTTGGTTAAAACAACGATTGGGAGAATAATTATTAACTTCATACTCTGTGCAGGAATGTGGTAAAAATGACATAATTTTAATTTCATAATTATTTCTAAAAGAATAAGACTTAACTTCTTTTGTAAAATAATTATTGACTTCGTAATTCTGGCGAACTTCTTTAATTATATTTGTTTTATTTGCATCAAATATAATCGACAGATTTTCCAAACCATTGTCCCAGCTTAAATTGGTCCAAGGCGAACTTAATACTGGACTACTTCCAAAGATATTTTCCCCATGTTCATCCCGGTCAATAATATATTGTTTGTACTCTGCACCTTTTTCGAAGTTATCACCTCCATAACTAATTGTGACTTCTGGATAATAACAATTAGAATTACCACTATTAAAAAGCGATATCATACTACTTGAGTTAACAACAAGAAAAGAATTTTCAACAAAAGACATATCTGCATTTCCGTCAGAAGGACAATATTGTCTAACAATTTGCGTGTCGTAGTAAATTGGTTTAACACCACTATCACCAGAAGATTTCAAACTATCACTTAAACTATTGTAATAATATCTTTTATATTCTTTCGAAGTTTCTTGTGAACTAAAATTTTCTGTTGACTTAACTCTAATTCCACCTGTAGGTAAATTGGTGTCAAAAATTTGAATTGGGTCATCCTTATAATAAATAATACAGTTAGCACTTGTGCAATTACTCTCTGTATACAATCTTACAGTATAGGTTTTACCGGCTTTTGCCTCAACATAAAATTGCTGTCCATCATCCAAAAACAGACTGTTTTCTGCAGGAAAATATTGAAAAAAATTTGTAGAATACCGCCATAATGGGACTTGCTCATTATTTTCATCAAAAACATATAAAGTACTTGAGGAGTGATTACTTCCTGTAGGATACTCACATTCTGTATTAAAAAAGCTTCTTCCGTCTACTTTAATCCAATGATCATCTTGTACCGAGATAACAAATTGATCAAAAGTACCTGGGGCATTTTGTGTAGTATTAATACTTAACCATTTCTGTTTTACTTGGGGATAGATTGTTTTTGTGCCCCAATAATCATTTCCCTCATACGTAACATTCGTATATCCTTTGGAGGGATAAATAATTTTCTTGAGCAAACCTATTTGCGCAAAACTAGAAACAGGTTCTTTATCTGCACCCTCATAATTAAATTCTTCCAAACCATAACCTTCCAAATTTTTGGGAACTAATTTATTGAGATTTTCTTTTCCATTGAAATAACCCCAATGATCCTGACCAAAATCAAGTCTTTTAGGAAATAACTCTTGTGAAATATATTCAAAAGCATAACTTTTATTGGCATCGAGGAATGAAACTACTTTTAAAAAAGTTCTGTCATTTACAGTTACATCATATGAGAAATCAACTTTGTCAATTAAATGCAAATTTTTATTTTTTTTAGAAATTGAAGAAATTTTAAAAAATCCTTCTGGATCTGGAGTACTTCCATATTGAAAATTAATTTCGCCATCTTCTGCTTTTTTACTTGATATTTTTACAATTTTTTTTCCTACAATTCTCATTTGCTGAAAAATGATACCACTTACTTGTGGAATTGCACTAATAAAACCTGAACACCCATACTGCGGAGCATGTGTTAGTGTTTTAAGCGATTGCGATTGCGATACAACATAATAAGAACCACTATCGCCATATGTGAAATAAATTTCATCACCATTAGTATCATTTATCTTACTGAGATACCACGCTGTCGGATGCATTGAACCTGGATTTGCAAAACCATCTCCTGACATTCTAAATGATGTTTTTTCCTCTTCGGTAAATAAATATTTGGTTCCATCAGCCGTTGTGATAGAAAAACCTTTGGGAATTTCCTTATTTATTTTTAAATTTTCCTGGGATAATAGTACTGGCTCATTATTTTCATCAAAAAAAAATTTGCCCGAATGTCCGTTAAAATTAAAATTATATAAATCTCTTTCTGTATCGGCCAATGTATTTCCTCCTAAATAGTAAAAGGCATTTGCTATAGAACTTTTTAAGGAATTACCATTCAATTTTTCTGGAATCGGTACCGGCTGTTGCCAATCATCATCCAAATCTCGTATTGTTTTTGTAATTACACCTCCAAAATTCAAGTTCCATCCAATCCCTACATTCCCGGATACATCATCCACCTTAATTCCATTAGAACCATAAAATAAATAAATTGGAATGCTCATTTTGCCTGATGAAAATTCGGTCAGTGGCACTTGCAAATTAAGAGATCCAGTAAACAATCCAATAGGAACATTTCCAAAATTTCCTAATTTATAAGCTGTGGGCGATGGAGGAATTATATTGGGCAAAAAAGTAGAAGCCTCTTCAGGTACCGTAGAACTTGATTGCGCTATAACAACATTTTTAAAAATAAAAAAAAATAGTAATAGTATATATGTTCTCATTACTCTTTCACAATTTTGGTTGTTAAGTTTTTGTTTTGCTGTGTCGGGATATTGGCTTTAATAATGTAAATCCCTTGCGGAAGCTTACTGGTATTTACTTTTGTTACTTTATTCCTTGTAGTCGTTTTCTGAATCATCTTCCCCGTCATATCATACAGATAAATATCCGCACTCTCAAAGTCCAAACCTATTTCTATGTAACAATACTCCTTCACGGGGTTCGGGTAAATCTGGATGTCCTTGTTCTCGATCAGATCCTCTACATCAGAATCAAGTAGTTTTACGATCTTCCAGTTTTCTTTTCCTAATTCCTCGGCACTTGTTCCTGCCAAGACATAAGATCCATCTCTGTTCAGAATAGCTGACACCAGTCTTTCTTCATTCTTTTTGTCTTTACCTTCAATATATTTCCTCCAGACTTCCTTGCCGTTTTTATCAATGTACAGCATCCAGAATGTTTCATCATTTTCCTGAACTTTCCCTTCACTCTGCGTATAACCGCCAATCACATAGCCTTTCGTCTCAGAGTCTGAGTTTCTGATCGTATTAAGACTCATCAAAACATCCCTGTTTTTAAAATTGTAAGATTTTTGCCATTCTTCGTTTCCATCCTGATCCAATGATAGCAGCCACAGGTCAGTTCCTTCTTCCAGTTTAGCGCTTTTATTTCCCGATGTCTGGGATCTGCTTTCTCCGCCGATGATATATCCTGTTTCTGTTAAAGCCATCGTTCTGATGTGGTCATCCTCATTTCCGCCAAAATTCTTTTCCCACTGGACAGTACCATTTTTATCCAACTTTACAATCCAGTAATCACCTTCACCGTAATTACCGTATGCTTTTCCATAGAAATTGATATCGTATGAATCTTCATTACTTTGATTGTTTGTTGTAGATGAACTATTGTTGGTTGTTTGAGAATTGGAAGACGATGTTGTATTTAAATTTAAACCTGAGTTTTGAGCTAACAAATCTTTGGAATTGATTTTTGATTTGGACTTTCCATCATAAATACCGCTTCTGGAATAGATGCCCATTAAGACTCCGCCGTCATTTGTAGGGATCACTTTCTCAACTTCATCCAGTCCTTTCCCTCCTAAAATTAATTGGCTGATAATTTTTCCTGTTTTAGCAAGTTTCACCACCATTACATCTTTGGATCCATAACCAATTTTAGGATTATTAGTGCTTCCAACAACTACAAAACCTTTATCCAAAGTCTGAGTCACAGATCTAGCTTCTTCGGAATATCGTGTTCCAACGGTTTTCTGCCACTCTTCTTCGCCATTCTCATCCACTTTAATTACCCACATATCGGATGAACCGTTGGATTTTTCTTTCTTGTCAATTGCTAAAGATGAATATGAAGTCCCAGCCAATAAAAATCCACCTTCTTGGGTAGCGACGGTAGAACTAAGATAATCGTGTTGATTGCCGGAGAAGTATTTCTCCCAAACTTTCTGACCCTGCTGGTCAAGTTTTAAAATATGGTAATCGTAGCCGTTGTTTTGATGCTGGTTGTCCGTTGACAGTTGTTGAGTTTTCGTGTTGATGCTGCTTCCGCAAAGCAGGATCTGCCTGTCGATCGTGAAAGACATAGCGGAAAGAAAATCCTGTGTATCAGAAGGGATATTTTTCTGCCACTGTACTTCTTGAGCGTTGGCCAAACCAACTGCCAACAGTAAGAAGCAAAGATAAAATTTTTTCATAAATTGTGTTTTTTAAACTCGTTAAAATTAATAATTTTTTTTACATACCGTTAAAAAAGTACAATATATTTATGATTTTTATTAAGTTCAAAACATTTAATCTTAAAATATTACAAAAAGTGCCGCCAGCGGAATCTTTCCTTGCAGAAGTGTTCGAGAAGTGTTCGACTCTTGTTCGGAAAAACGGTACTTTTTTCGAAACGCTCTCGAAGAAACCTGCAACAAAAGTCGAAGAAAACCAGAAGAGATCCAAAAAAAACCAATCTTCTTATTTGGAAATTATGAATGGTTCAAAAGGCTTATCAATAGGAACGGGCTTTAGCCCGTTTTTCAATATTGAATTTAAGATAGGCTTTAGCCAAAACTTAAATTAGGTTTCGGCTAAAACCCATTTGATTTTATCTTTTCCCATCGGGCTAAAGCCCAATGCTTCATCCCACCGCATCAAAGCACAAAAAAACCCCATAAAAACAGGGGCTTTTGTAAATTCTGAAAAATTTTCATTCTTCATTCGGGTGGTCCCACCTGGGCTCGAACCAGGGACAACCTGATTATGAGTCAGGGACTCTAACCAACTGAGCTATAGGACCTCGAAAAATTGGCTAAATTTTGTGTCTGCAAAAATAGCAAAATTTCTTTATCTACAAAACCTTTTGGGATTTTTCTTGGCACAGTTCTACCAGCACGCCATTCGTAGATTTCGGATGCAGAAAGACCACAAGCTTGTTGTCTGCGCCGGCTTTCGGCTCCTCCGAGATGAAAGTAAATCCTTCCTTTTTCAGCCTTTCGATCTCCGTTTTCAAGTCTGTGACGCCAAAGGCAATATGATGGATGCCCTCTCCTTTTTTCTCGAGAAATTTCGCGATAGGACTGTCGGTTTGCGAGGCTTCCAACAGTTCTATCTTGCTCTCGCCCACTTCGTAAAATGAGGTCGTAACGCCTTCCCTTTCTACAGATTCTTGTTTGTAATTCGGTTTTCCCAAAAGGCGTGCAAACAAATCGTCTGATTCGGAAAGAGATTTCACGGCGATACCAAGGTGTTCTATTTTCATTTTTGAATCGGTAAAGTAATTATCAATAAATTTATGAAAAAAAATGGTTGGGATGACAAAACCCTTAGCCCCGATATTAGTGGAAATCCTTTTTTGCATTGGCTTCTCTATCTCTACAATGGCTAAATGGGATGCAAAAAAGATTGCAACGGATAGCGGGAAATAGCTCCTAAAAAAACTTTGTCAAAAAAAGTGTAATAAACAGAAATGTGACAAATTATGTTTGATTAAGAATTAAATCCTTCGATGATTTTGGTAAAATCTTCGATTTTAAGCGCTGCACCACCGATTAGTCCGCCATCCACGTCGGGCTGCGAGAAGATTTCCTTCGCATTGTCGGGCTTCACACTTCCGCCGTAGAGGATGGAAACCTCGTCTGCTACTTCTTTGCCGTATTTGCCGGCGATGAGATTTCTAATGTAGGCGTGGACTTCCTGCGCTTGCTGTGCGGACGCCGTTTCGCCCGTTCCGATGGCCCAGACGGGTTCGTAGGCGATGACAACTTTTTTGATTTCCTCGGCAGATAAGGTGAAGAGCGCCGTTTCGGTTTGGTTTTTCACGACTTCGAAGTGTCTTCCGGCTTTTCTTTCTTCCAGCTTTTCGCCGTTGCAATAGATGGGTGTCAGGCCTTTGTCCAAAAGGGCTTTTACTTTTCGGTTGGCCTGGCTGTCCGTCTCCCCGTGGTAGCTTCTTCTCTCGGAATGGGAAACCAAACTGCCGTCTGCGCCCACGGAAACCAGCATATCTACTGAGATTTCGCCGGTGTAGGCACCGCTTGCGTACTCCGAAACGTCCTGCGCGAAGATGCCTACTTCGCCATTTTTGAACACTTCCTTAGCAGCGGTGAGGTACAAAGCCGGCGGCGCGATATAGACTTCGCAGTTGGACGTGTTGTTTTTGGTGTATTCTAAAAGCTGAGCCATCAATTCTTGGGCTTCCGCATAGGTTTTGTTCATTTTCCAGTTTCCTGCGACAATGTTTTTTCTCATTTTGATATTAATTTAAATTCCAAAGTTTTTTTAGGAGGATGTAAAATCTGTGCTCGTCATCGCTCACGCTGTTGTCTGCTTTGATGAGGGATTTTGCAAATTGAACGAAGTCTTTTCTTTCTTGCTCGGTGGAATCTTCTTCAAAGCATTTGGCGTGGAATTCGAAGTGGTCTTGCCATTGGTCTGCCGTGAGTTGGGCAATGATTTCCAGCTCATCGTCCAGATCCAGCCGGAACGGAAATTCCTCTGCCATATATTCTTGAACTTTTAGTCCTTCTTCGGGTTTTATAATTCCGTCGGCAGCGGACAAAATCATCAATAAATGATAGCCGGCGATGGGTTTGTTTGATTTTCTCATTATATATTTTTCTTTTTTTTCCTGCTTATTGCTCAGTTTTTAAGTAGTCTTTAGCGCCCAATTTCTCCACAATTTTTCCTTTTTCCAAAATTAAAACAAAAGGATTGCTTCTCGCGATGGTTTTGATGGCCACTTCATCCATCAAGTAATTTGGGATTTGCTTATAGAAATTCGGTTGCGTACTTACACCAATTACTTTGGCTTTCTCGGTTCGTGCTTTGGTTTCTGTTTTTTGTACCAATTCGGCATCGGCTTCTTTTGGTTTGTATGTGAATATTAAGACGACTCTTGGCTCTTTTAGGATTTCGTCTGTAAAATCATTCCCATTAACATCTTCAATTTTAAACTTCGAAATTTCGGATTCGTAGCCTTTTTTGGTGATTTCGGACGTGGTCTTCCCATCTTCGATCTGCCAGTTGGGATCTTTCCAATATTCTTTATTGATGTACTCGTCCTGGTCTACTTTTTTGACTTTCTGGGTTTTGGTATTTTTCAATGAATAAAAAGTCTTGTATTCCGAAGGATTTTTTGCGATTTTTTCTTTCTCGGCGGCCAGATCTGTCCCGATAGCATAAGCACGGAAATCGATCATCGGCTCGTGGGCAATGCCGCGATACATCACGAAGATCATCATCAAAATGAAAACGCCCAAAAGTGGTAATTTTCCAAATCGCACGATTTCACTTTCCTCTCTATTGCGGTACAGAAATGCCAAAATCAGCAACAAAACCAATAGCGTAATATCTTTCCAGAAGGATTGCCAAGGCGTGAATTTGATCGCATCGCCAAAGCAGCCACAATCTGTCACGACATTAAAATAGGCGGAATAAAATGTGAGAAATCCGAAGAAAATGCAAAGCGCAATCAAAGCATAAATCGTCTGCTTGAGTTTGATTTTCATCAGCAACATAAAACCCAAAACCAGCTCCAGCATCACCACGGTGATTGAAAAAACCAACGCATATTTTTCCAAAAATGGCAAATTGAAAACCGTGGGGGAAAAATATTCTTCCAGCTTGAAAGAAAATCCCTTGAGATCGACCGCTTTTACAAATCCTGAAGCGATGAATATGATGGAGACGAGGTAACGGAGAACTGTTTTCATAGTTTGTTCGGCTCTTAATTTTTAATTTTAATCAGACAAAAGACCGCATAGTTTAACATATCAAAATAATTGGCATCCAAACCTTCCGAAACCAATGTTTTACCTTGATTATCTTCTATCTGTTTGGTTCTGAGAACTTTCTGATAAATCAGATCGGTGATGGACGAGATTCTCATTTCGCGCCACGCTTCGCCATAATCGTGGTTTTTGCGCTCCATCAGTTCCTTGGCTTTCTGGGCATAGAAATCATAAAGACGCATCGTTTCTTCGGGATCCGCATTAATTTCATCGGAAAAACCTTTCTTCAGCTGGATCAATCCAATGATGGAATAGTTGACGATGGCAATGAACTCCTCTTCCTCGCTCTCTTCCACCATTTTCACATCGGTCATCTGCAACGTACGGATTCTGCTGACTTTGATATAAATCTGATCGGTAATAGAACTGGGGCGCAGCACGCGCCAAGCCGTTCCATAATCCTTCATTTTTTTCTGAAATAAGTCTCTGCAAATCGCGATGACTTGGTCAAACTGGGCGGATGTATCGGGCATAAATTGGTCCATTGGTCCAAAGATACAAATTTAGTTAATAGTTGAAAGTTGTCGGTGAATAGTTTTTGGTTTTCGAAATCATATTCTCACTCTGCATTCCTTATTTATAATTGAAATACTTACTTTTGTCAGATGAGTTTTTCTTTTAAAAATTCCAATGATTCCGGATACTTTTCGATTAATTGCAACGGCCGATTAATCGATCTTTCCCGACCGAAATTGATGGGAATCCTGAATTTGACTCCCGATTCTTTTTCCGACGGTGGCAAGTTTAATTCAGAAAAAAAAGCGCTGCAACAGGCAGAATATTTGTTAAAAAATGGCGCTGCTATCATCGACATTGGCGCACAATCTACGCGCCCGAATGCGGAATATTGGAATGCAGACGAAGAAATTAGGAGAATTGGAAACACTATTTCATCCATCAAAAAAGAATTTCCGGCAAGTCTGATCTCGCTTGATACGTTTTATGCAGATGTTGTCCAATTTGGCTTTGATGAAGGGATCGATTTGGTAAACGACATTTCCGCCGGGCAATTTGATCCCAAATTATTAGATGCGGTGGCGCAGACGGGCTTACCTTATATCTTGATGCACGGCAATCCAAGTTATGCATCGATGCACGAGAAAGTGATTTTCGATGACATTATCATTTCCATCAACCGATTTTTCTCCGAAAAGATATTGGAATTAAAGCAAAAAGGAATTAAAGATATTATTTTAGATCCCGGTTTCGGATTTGGGAAAACGGTAGAAGATCAATACAAAATAATCGATGAATTTGAATACATTGGTTTCGGAAAATATCCTGTTTTAGCCGGAATTTCGAAGAAATCATTTATTTATAAACCTCTGGGGAAACAACCCAATGAGGTGGCAAAAGAAACCTTGGATCTTCATTTGAAATTACTAGAAAAAGGCGCCAAAATCATTCGCCTTCACCATCCGGAAACGCTGAAATGATGAAAAAAATCGTGCGATATATCCGAAAAATTCTAAAAAAATCTTTTGATAACATCCGAAACGAACGGTTGAAAAACAATCTTCTGCAAGCGGTTCCTTTTTGGATTGGTTCGGTTTTCACGGGTATTGCGGCAGTTTTGTACGCCCAGATTTTTGCCTTTGGAGAGCATACTTTGAACAAGATTTTGGATTGGCATCTCTGGATGATTTTTATCATCGCTCCGGCCGGTTTTGTGCTCTCGTGGTGGCTCGTGAAAAAGTATGCGCCGCAGGCAAAAGGTAGCGGCATCCCACAAGTGATGGCGGCCGTGGAACTGGCAAATCCCAAAGAGAATCACTTGATTCCTCAATTGTTGAGTTTCCGGGTCATCATTATAAAAGTACTATCTAGTTTCGTCTTGGTTTCCGGTGGCGGAGCTATAGGTCGCGAAGGCCCAACCATCCAAATTGCAGGATCTATTTTCCGAAAAGTCTATGAATATCTGCCGGAATGGTGGCCTAAGATTTCGAAGAAAAATATGATTCTTACAGGAGCAGCGGCAGGGCTTTCGGCGGCCTTCAACACGCCTTTGGGCGGCATTGTTTTTGCGGTGGAAGAGCTGTCGAAAATACATATTAATTATTTTAAAACCGCACTTTTTACCGCCGTTATCATTGCCGGACTTACGGCGCAGTCTTTTGCCGGATCTTATTTGTATCTGGGCTATCCTAAAACGAATGACGTTACCCTGGGGATTATGTTTCCCATTATTTTTGTGTCTGGAATCTGTGGCATTCTCAGCAGCCAACTTTCCGTAGCGATGCTGAAGATCAATCGGTTAAAGAAAAAACTAAAAACCGACCTTTCCAACATTATTTTTCTGGTGATTTGTGCGCTGGTTGTTGCATCTATCGCTTATTTTGTCAATCGCGAAATGTTGGGTTCAGGCAAAGATATTATGGAACGGATTCTTTTTACAGATCAGAAGATCGAAGATTGGTATGTTCCCATTCTCAGAATGCTCGGTCCGGCCTTGGCATTCACGTCGGGCGGTGCCGGCGGTATTTTTGCACCCGCTTTGTCAACGGGCGCTACCATTGGAAGCGTTTTTGCCGGTGTGATGAACCTTAGTGATCATGAAACCAATGTTTTGGTACTTTCAGGAATGGTCGCTTTTCTCACGGGAATTACGAGAGCACCGTTTACTTCGGCGATCTTGGTTCTGGAAATGACAGATCGCCATTCTCTCATATTTCATTTGATGTTGGCCGGGATGATGTCGTCTATTTTTTCGGTTTTGGTAAGCCGACATTCTTTGTATGAAGTTTTGAAATTAAGTTTTATTTCTGACCTGAGGGGCAATAAATAGGCAACTTTAGATTAATTAATTAATATTTTTGCCCCAACCCCATAAAAGTTGACCTCAATTCAGATTTTTTTTATAATTTTGGAATAACCAAAAAAATAATTCTATTATGAAAAAATTTCTATTTCCTTTGTGGGTATCTGCAGCTCTATTTTCTGCGGATGCGATGAAAGCACAAACTGTGCTTTTCCAAGACAGTTTTGAAACTTACACAGATTTTGCTATCGCAAACGTTGGTAGCTGGACTTTACTAGATGTAGACAATAGTCCGTCAGGAGGATTTAACGGTATTACTTTTCCTAATGGCAGTGGGACAAATAAAGCCTTCCAAGTCTTTAATTCTACCACCACTACTCCAGTTTTGACGCCTACTGCGACATCTAACTGGACTGCAAAAACAGGACAGAAAACCATGACAGCATTTTATCTTTTGAGTGCCGCAGCTAATAATGACTGGCTGATCAGTCCTCAAGTGCAAATTACAGCAGGCGCTGGTGCATCATTAAGTTTCTTTGCAAAAAGCTGCGATTCCAGTTATGGAGCAGAAAAATTTCAGGTATTGGTTTCTACAACTGGAACCGATGTTGCCAGTTTTACGGCAATATCACCCGTCACAACTACGCCTGCTGACGTTACTTGGCACGAATACACTTACAATCTGAATGCTTATTCTGGACAACAAGTGTACGTAGCGATTCGATGTACTTCGACGGATCAATTTGGATTTGCAATTGACGATTTCAAAATTGTTTCAACTACTCTACCAACCACAGCGCCAGGTTGCTCTGCATTAAGCACACCGGCTAACGGCGCGACAAATGTTCCTTATACTACCCAAACCTTGACTTGGGCAGCTCCAACACTGGGAACAGCCGATTCCTATGATGTTTATTTGGACAAAAATCCAAATCCAACGACGCTTGTTGGCAATGTAACGGCAACCAGTTATGTAGCCACTAATTTAGATGGATCTTCAACTTATTATTGGAAAGTTGTGCCGAAAAATACAATTGGATCTGCAAGCGGTTGTACAGTTTATTCTTTTACCACAACCGCACCTACTTATTGTACAGCAGGCGCAACATCTACCAGTTTTGAGAAAATATCTAATGTTACATTTGCTGATATCAACAAAAATTCTACCGCGACTGCCGGTTATGAGGATTTCACATCAGTAATTGGCAATGTAACAGCTGGTTCTACCTATCCGTTTAGCGCTTCTTTCACTGGCACAAGTTATGCAAGTGATCAAGTCATTGTTTGGATCGACCTGAATAATGATAAAGACTTCAATGATGTAGGAGAACAAGTGCTGATTACAGCCGCCAAGAAATCGCCTTGGACTGGCTCAATCACAGTTCCCGCGACCGCTACCATCGGACAAACTCGAATGAGAGTAAGGCTTCATGATTCTTCCTTGACTCCGAATACGACCCCTTGCGGCACTTCATCTTTCGGGCAAGTGGAAGATTATACCTTGAATATTGGAGTACTTGGTGTCTCAGATTTGACTAAAAACGGTATCAAAGCGTATCCAAACCCTGTGAAGGATATATTCAACATCGAGGGGCAAGGTAAAATCAAATCCATAAAAGTATTTGATGTAACTGGTAAACAATTATTAACTAAAGAGGTAAACGAAAGTAAATCCCAAATCGATTTCAGCAAGTTCAGCGCTGGCGTTTATATTGTGAACACTGCAATGGAAGATGGTTCCACCACTTCTACCAAAGTGATCAAGCAATAATTTTTAATAACAATACTCATAATCCCGTCATCACTTGGCGGGATTTTTTTATGCCAAGTACTTTATTTTGAAAAAAAGTTGTACTTTTGCAACTCGAATTTTTAATTAACAAATTAACATTATGAACAATTACGAAACTGTTTTCATTTTAACTCCCGTTCTATCTGATGCTCAGGTGGAGGAAGCAGTGAAAAAATTTGAAGATCTACTGACTTCAAACAATTGCGAAATCGTTGCCAAAGAAAATTGGGGACTTAAGAAATTAGCCTATCCTATTCAATTAAAAAAGAATGGATTTTATACTTTGATCGAATTCAAAGGAGAAGGAACTGTGGTTGCCGATCTGGAAACTGCTTTCAAACGTGATGAGAGAGTGATTCGTTATTTAACGACTAAACTTGACAAACACGCGATCGACTATGCAGTCACAAGACGAAGCAAAGTGAAGGCTGCTAAAGCTTAATTATTAACCCCTAAAAATTTTAAAACAATGGCAATAGATGATATGGCAAAACAAGCCTCTGCCGGAGGCGAATCGGAAGTAAAATTTCTTACTCCGCTGGATATCAACACAAAAACTGATAAAAAGTACTGCAGATTCAAAAAATTTGGAATCAAGCACGTCGATTATAAAGATGCGGACTTCCTTTTACAATTTGTAAACGAGCAAGGCAAAATCTTACCAAGACGATACACAGGAACCTCTCTTAAATATCAGAGAAAAGTCTCTGCAGCAATCAAAAGAGCAAGACATCTTTCTTTGATGCCTTACGTCGCAGATCTTTTGAAATAAAATAAAATTAATAAAAGAAGTTGGCTTGCCCGCTTCTTTTGTTGCTGAATAAATCAATTAATTCTAACTGTTTTAGATAGTAGATTGGATTTCAGATATTAGTGTTCAGATCATCGATCTTAATTCTAAGCTCTAATTTCTAAGCTCTAACTTCTAAATCTAAACAAGACAACAACAATGGAAATTATCCTAAAACAAGACGTAGAAAACTTAGGACTTGAGTTTGATACAGTAAATGTAAAACCAGGTTACGCCCGTAACTTTTTATTACCGAAAGGAATTGCACTATTGGCAACTCCCAAAAACAAAGCTACGCTGGAAGCTACTTTGGAATCCCGAAAAGAAGAAGAAGCCAAGTTGGTTTCTACTGCCAATGCAGTCGTTGAGCAATTAAAGAAAACATCCATCTCTATTCCTGCAAAAGTAGGTTCTGGAGACCGATTGTTCGGTTCTATCAACAATGCCGATCTTGCTGCTGCTTTGGAAAAAGCCGGCGTCAGCGTTGATAAAAAATATATCAAAATACCAGGAAATACGATCAAAAGAACCGGTACGGCGACCGCCCTGATCAGACTTCACAGAACCGTTGAGCACAATTTTGATTTTGCAATCGTTTCTGATGCTCCTGTAGAAGTGCCTAAACCAGCTGCTCCTAAAGCAAAAGTTGCAGAAGAAACACCTTCTGAAGAAGCTTAGATTAAAGTTTTAAAATCCTAAATAACCATCCCGAAATTTCGAGATGGTTTTTTTATTTTTAAGATCTTTTGGGTTTCCAAGAATTAAAAAATTCTTTTACCTTTTCCAGACTATAACCCCTGCCGTCTTCCAAAACCCCACTGTCTTGCGTATGAATTTGTTTTCCACGGTCATCCAAGATGATGAAAACCGGATAACCATATTTTTCGCCCGGATTGCCATAGCCTGCAAATATAGTCTCATTCTTATTCTCCGGCGACCAGTTCAGATGATAATAAACATAATTATCATCTACCATTTTTTTAAGCTCTGGCGTCTGCTGAACATAATTATTGAATCGCAAGCACCAAATACACCAGTTGCCACCCGCTTGAATGAGCACATTTTTGTGTTCCCTTTTCGCCAATTTTACGGCATTCTTTATTTCCATTTCCGCATCGGCATCTGGGTGATAAGGCTTTGGTAATTTTGCCAACTCCTCGGCCGCCGCTTTCTTTTTGGCTTCAATTTCCTCTTTGGAAGGCTTGTCTGCCGAAGTTTGCGCAGTTGCTAACGAACTAGAGAATATTCCGGCCAAAATTAATAGAGCTATAACTGATTTTTTCATTCTAAAAATAATTACTGATTTTACAACTCCAAATTTAAGAAAATATCCCGCCATTTTTCAGTATATTTGCCAATAAACACCATAGTTTGAATCAATTTCTATTCAGCATATTACTTCTCATTTCGCGGTTGCCACTGAAGATTTTATATATTTTTTCGGACTTAATGTTTTTTCTCAATTATTACATTATCGGTTATCGGAGAGCCGTCGTTTTTGAAAATCTCAAAAATGCTTTTCCTGACAAATCGGACCGTGAAATAAGATTAATTTCCAGAAAGTTCTTTTCAAATTTCTGCGATTATCTTGCAGAGATGCTTAAGGCATTTACCATCTCGGAAACCGAATCCAGAGTGAGAATGCAGCATCTCAACCGAGACGTCTTCGCCGAGGCCAAGGCGGAGGGCATCAATGTCATAATGCTATCGGGCCATGTGTTCAACTGGGAATGGTTCAATGCGCTGGCAACGATCATTCCGCAACAACATTGCCACCCCGTTTACAGAAGGATGAGCAGCAAATTTTGGGAAGAAAAGATAAAAACAATCCGAAACAAATTCAACAACAAGTCGATCGAAGCTGGCGATGTCATCAAACATATTTTTCGGAATCCCAATGATGGCGATTCGGCCTATATGTTCGTAGCAGATCAAACGCCACACGTCTCCAATGTCAATTTTGGATTGATGTTTTTGAACCAGAAAACACCCGCTTTTATTGGCTATGACAAACTATCGACGAGGATGGATCTCGCATTTGTCTATTGCGAAATGAAAAAAGTGAAGCGTGGATTTTATCAGGCCAATTATCACAGAATTTATCCAGACGGTGACAAATTTGAAGAGCACGAAGTCGTGAAGAAGTTTCACCATCTTTTGGAAAACACCATCAATAGAAGACCAGACAACTGGCTATGGTCTCACAGACGGTGGAAATATCAGGATTCTATCAAAAATTACGAAGATTAGATGACCATCGCAATCGCCATACTGAACTGGAACGGAAAAAACTGGCTGGAGAAATTTCTGCCATCGGTCTTGAGAAACTGCTCCGATGCTCAAATATGCGTTATAGATAATGCGTCCACCGATGATTCTCTCGCATTGTTGCAAAACAATTTTCCTCAAATCACGATCGTACAGAATGAAAGTAATTGTGGTTTTGCAGCAGGCTACAATCTAGGTTTGAAAGCCATAAGTGCAGACATTTATTGCTTACTAAATTCCGATGTCGAAGTCACAGAAAATTGGATTTCTCCCGTTATTAGACTCTTTTCCAATGATCCCAATATCGCAGCAATTCAGCCCAAAATTCTGGATTACAATCAAAAAAATAAATTTGAATTCGCCGGAGCTGGTGGTGGGATGATCGATAATTTGGGCTATCCGTATTGTCGCGGCCGTGTTTTTGAAAATATAGAATTGGACAATGGGCAATATGATGATGAAACCGAAATCTTCTGGGCATCAGGATGTTCGTTATTCATTCGTTCCGAGGATTTTTGGAAAATGAATGGTTTTGATGAGAGATTCTTTGCGCATCAGGAAGAAATCGATCTGTGTTGGCGATTGAAAAACGAAGGACGAAAAATCTATTACTGCGGAAAATCAGCTGTGTATCACGTCGGCGGTGGAACTTTGAAGAAAGAAAATCCAGAAAAAACCTATCTCAATTTCCGAAATAATTTATCGATGATGTTGAAGAATCTGCCACCTTCTAAAGTGTTTTTTATTCTTTTTTTCAGACTTCATCTGGATGGTTACGCTGCTTTTTATTTAGCTTACAAAAACGGCTGGAAATATCTTTGGGCAGTTTTGAGAGCTCACGTCGGATTTTATTGGCAACTTCCAAAATCGGTTCAGTTAAGGAAGAAACATCAGATTGATCCGTATTATCAAACAAAATGGCTGATGTTCAAACATTTTTTTGGAAGAAAGACCAATTAAACGATGAATTTCATAGCCTTAGATTTCGAAACTGCGACTCATGAAAAAAACTCCGCTTGCGAGTTGGGAATTTGCATCGTGGAAGATGGCGTTATCAAAGAAACCAAATCCTGGCTTATCAAACCGCCCTCTTTTCCCTATTTTAGTTATCACAACATTGCCGTGCACGGCATCAATCCAGAAGACGTCCGCCACGCTCCTACTTTTGGCGATATTTGGTATGAAATCGAGAATTTAATGTACGGAAATCTAATGATGGCGCATAACGCCTCATTTGACGCTGGAGTTTTACGGGCTTGCCTCGATCATTACGGTTTTTTCAAACCGAAAATAAATTATCTATGCAGCATTGGTGTTGCAAAAAAGGCCTGGACAGATTTGAAAAGTTATGGCTTAAAAAATTTGGCAGAACATCATCAAATCCAATTCAACCATCACAGAGCCGATGCCGATGCCGAGGTTTGCGCCAGGATTGCTCTGCTGAGTTTTGAAAGATTATTGATCTCAAGAAATGATGAAATCAAAGAGGTTTTTAAGAAGAATATTAAATTTCTTTAAAATTAATTAGTTACTCAAAACGCCAGAAACAAGATTGAACTTCGGGATGCTAACGTTGAAAATTCCTTCTTCAAAATTCTCAAAAACGTAATGACCTTCCATATTTCCAACGCCAGATTTCAAAATGACGTTAGAAAAATAAGTAAATTTTTCGCCACTTTCGATGATTGGTGTCAATCCAATGACGCCTGCGCCCTCCACTTCTGTAAAGCCGAAACCAAGATCATAAATGATCCATTTTCTGGAAAGTAGTTTGACAGGAAGATTTCCCAAATTTTCTATTTCAATATGATAACGGAACACAAACCGGTTTTCAGAAGGATAACTGTTGAAATTATCGTATTCAGTAACAACTGTTACTTTGATTTCAGAAGTGTTTTTAGAGACCATTTTTATTAGATTTTTTTTTTTATACAAATATCTCGCCGAATGTAAGATTATAGAATTATCATTTGGTTAAATCCGTCCGAGGCTTTAATTTCATTTTATTCAACCGGTAATTTTTCTTAATTTTGTGTATCTAAAAGTAAAAAGAAAGCCATCGATGAATTCCTACAAAAACCCATTGGAAGAGCGCTATTCCAGTGAAGAAATGCTTTTTAATTTTTCCCACAACAACAAGTTCCGCACCTGGCGAAAACTCTGGGTAGCCCTTGCAGAAATCGAAAAAGATCTTGGTCTGGAAATCTCCGATGCGCAGATTTCGGATTTGAAAGCCAATGTGGAAAATATAGATTATCAAATTGCTGCAGAATACGAAAAGAAATTTCGCCACGATGTGATGGCTCACGTTCACACTTACGGAGATGCAGCGCCTTCGGCAAGAGGAATCATCCACCTGGGAGCAACTTCCGCATTTGTAGGAGATAACACAGACCTAATTCAAATCCGCGACGGCCTTTTGATCATCAAGAAAAAAATGGTCAATGTGATGAAGAATCTGGCTGATTTTGCAATTCAATACAAAGATCTGCCAACCTTAGGTTTTACCCATTTCCAACCCGCTCAGTTGACGACTGTTGGAAAAAGGGCGACGCTGTGGTTGCAAAGTTTGGTTTTGGACATCGAGGAGCTTGATTTCTTCTTGGAAACATTAAGATTCAGAGGTGTAAAAGGGACCACCGGAACGGCGGCAAGTTTTCTGGAGCTTTTCAACGGTGATTATTCAAAAGTGAAATACTTGGACAAAGAATTGTCTAAAAGATTTGGATTTGAAAAGGTTTTCGGCGTTTCCGGGCAGACTTATGACAGAAAAATTGATGCAAAAGTGGTCTCTTTATTAGGAAATATCGCTCAGTCCGCGCATAAATTCACCAACGATTTGCGCCTGCTTCAAAACCTTAAAGAAATTGAGGAACCATTCGAAAAAAGCCAAATCGGATCCTCGGCAATGGCTTATAAGCGCAATCCGATGCGCAGCGAACGCATAGGAGCTCTGGCCAAATTTGTGATGTCTTTGACCACGAGTTCTGCGATGGTCGCTTCCACGCAATGGTTCGAAAGAACTTTGGACGATTCTGCCAACAAACGCTTGACTATTCCGCAGGCCTTTTTAGCAGTGGATGCGATCTTGTTGATTTGGAATAATATTATGAACGGCATCGTGGTTTATCCGAACAGAATTAATAAACATATCGAAGAAGAACTTCCTTTTATGGCCACCGAATATATCATAATGGAAGAAGTGAAAGCAGGCGGCGACCGACAAGAAATCCACGAAGTCATACGACTTCACTCGATGGAAGCTTCGAAAAAAGTAAAAGAAGAAGGCAAGGAAAACGACCTGATCGAGCGGATTCTGAACGATCATTCGTTGAAATTGGATAAATCGAAATTGATGGAAGTTCTTGATCCTCGAAATTTTATTGGCTTTTCTACTATACAAACGGAGGAATTTGTCGCCAATGAAGTTCAGCCAATTTTGGACGCAAATCAAGATTTGATGGGTTTGGAATCTGATCTTAAAGTATAATTAAGTTTGCGATTTAATTTGTTCTGAGGGAATAAAATGGATGTAAAAAGGAGCTTGGTGTGAAGGGGCATTCCGTAGGAATGCTATCTTTGTAAGAATGATAAAAATAAAATTTTATGCCTAACACTTATACCCAAATTTATATTCAAGCTGTTTTTGCTACAAATGGACGGGATATTAAAATTAAATCAGAAGTAAGAGATGAAATTGAAAAATATATTTGTGGAATATTTACCAACAAAAAACAAAAAGTATTAGCTATTTATGGAAATCCTGATCATCTTCATATTTTCTTCAGTTATAAAAATTTGCAGATTACAATTCCGGACTTGATTAAAACAGTTAAAGTTGAATCAACCAATTTTATTAATGATAAGAAATTATGTTTGGGTAAATTTTCTTGGCAGGAAGGCTATGGTGCTTTTTCTTATGCAAAAAGTCAGAAGGAAAAAGTGGTAAATTATATATTGAATCAGGAAAAACATCATTCAAAGAAAAGTTTTAGAGAAGAGTATCTTCAAATGCTTCAGGCTTTCGAAATAGAATTTAAAAATGAATATTTGTTTGAATTCTATGACGATGAAAATTAATTTTATGATTGCAGGAGATTTATTTTTGGGAAATGACGGGAAAATAGCAGTCCTACGGACTGCGCCTATTAAGCTGATAGTTCTACACAGATATGATTCCTACGGAATCAAGAAGAAAATGGCAGTCCTACGGACTTCGACTGTTAATCTAATAGGTTCTACACAGATATGATTCCTACAGAATCAAGAAGAAAATAGCAGTCCTACGGACTGTGCCTTTTGATCGAACAGGTTCTACACAGATATGATTCCTACGGAATCAAGTATGTAAAAAACTTGACAAACTAATAATTAAACCGTCAATCGGATTAAACAAAAAATAAAATAATCATAAAATCCGACATCTAATGTCTCAAAGTAAAAGAATTTTCGTAGAAAAAAAAGGAATTTTCGATGTAGAAAGCCCTAGCATTTTTGACGAAGTAAAAGCGGTAATTCCGTCGATCAAAAATGTGAAAGTCTATAATATTTACGATATTTTTGGATTAAACGATGGCGAATTCGAAAAAGTCGTCAACAACACTTTTGTTGATCCTGTGACTGATATCCTGCACGAAGAAAATCCTGCGCAAGGCATCTATTTCGCGATGGAATTTTTGCCCGGGCAGTACGATCAACGTGCCGATTCAGCGCAGCAATGCATCGCTCTACTTACCGGAAATGAAAAATCCAAAGTCCGAAGCGGAAAATTGATTGAGTTTAAAGGAGTTTCAGATTCTGATTTAAGTAAAATCAAAGATCTGCTAATCAACAAAGTAGAATCCCGGGAAAAAGATCTCTCTGTTGTTGATTTTCCTGCGGAAGAAACACCATCAAAAGTGATTGTTCACGAAGGTTTTATTAATTTTGATGATGCTCAGTTAGAGGAATTCTTTAACAATCACGGATTTGCCTTGGGTTTGGACGATTTAAAATTCATTCAGGAATATTTTATAGCAGAACAAAGAAATCCCACCGAAACGGAACTGAAAGTTTTAGATACTTATTGGAGCGATCATTGCCGTCACACGACCTTCGAAACAGAACTTTCTGATATTCAATTCGATGGGCAATTTAAACACACACTGGAAACGATTTTCAATGATTATATTGAGAAAAGAAAATTCTTGGGTCGCGAATTAAAACCCATTTCGCTAATGGATTTGGCCACCGTTTGTGCAAAATATTTTCACAAAACAGGCCATTTGGAAAACCTCGTCGTTTCCGACGAGATCAACGCTTGCACCATCCAAATCGAAGCGGAATACGATGGCAAAAAAGAACCGTGGTACTTATTATTCAAAAACGAGACCCACAATCACCCGACGGAAATCGAACCTTTTGGTGGCGCTTCCACGTGTTTAGGCGGCGCTATCAGAGATCCGCTGTCCGGCCGTTCTTTCGTTTTTCAGGCGATGAGATTGACGGGTGCAGCCGATGTTTTGGAACCGATTGATCAAACTTTACCGGGAAAATTACCGCAAAAAACCATCACCAAACAGGCAGCAAACGGCTATTCTTCTTACGGTAACCAAATCGGTTTGGCGACGACAATGGTTTCCGAAATCTATGACGAAGGTTACAAAGCAAAGAGAATGGAAGTCGGATTCGTAGCAGGCGCCGTTCCCGTAGATTGGGTGCGACGAGACAAACCAGCAACGGGCGACTTGATTATCATCTTAGGCGGAGCCACAGGTCGTGACGGCGTTGGCGGCGCAAGCGGAAGTTCGAAAGAGCAAGACGAAACTTCCATCCACACGATGAGTTCGGAAGTACAGAAAGGAAATGCCGTGGAAGAACGCAAAATTCAGAGATTATTCAGAAATCCTGAAGTGACGAGGCTGATTAAAAAATCAAACGACTTCGGCGCAGGAGGCATTTCTGTCGCGATCGGTGAAATCGCCGATTCTTTGGAAATCAATTTGGACGTTTTACCCTTGAAATACGAAGGTCTCAACGGAACCGAGCTTGCAATTTCGGAATCTCAGGAAAGAATGGCCGTGGTTGTCGAGCCAAATGATAAAGAAAAATTCATCAAGTTCTGTGAGGCGGAAAACATTGTGGCTGTGGAAGTTGCAAAAGTGACCGATTCCGGAAGAATGCAGATGTTCTGGAAAGGCGAAAAAATCGTTGACCTTTCAAGAGAATTTTTAAACACCAACGGCTGTTCCAAATCTCAAGACGTCAAAGTGACGCATCTGCAAAAATTAAAAAACGAAAAAACAGAGTTCAGCGAAGCCAATTTTTTTAAAATATTGAGCGATAAAAATGTTGCTTCTCAAAAAGGCTTGTTGGAAATGTTTGATTCCTCCGTTGGTGCGACTACGGTTGCGATGCCTCTGGGTGGGAAATATCAGCAGACTTTGATGGAAGGAAGCGCTCAGACATTGCCGGTTTTAGGAGCAAAAAATGTCGAAACAGTTTCTTTGGCAAGTTGGGGATTTGATGCCGAAATTTCAAAGCAAAACTCATTACTAGGAGCTGCCTATACCGTTGTAGAAAGTGTCGCAAAAATCGTGGCAATGGGTGGCGATTACAAAAATATCCGATTGAGTTTCCAAGAATATTTCGAAAAGCTGGGGCAAAATCCTGAGAAATGGGGCAAGCCTTTGGCTTCTTTACTGGGAGCTTACGATGCGCAGATGAACCTTGGTTTGGCAGCGATTGGCGGCAAAGATTCGATGAGTGGAACGTATCAAGACTTGAATGTTCCGCCCACATTGATTTCTTTCGCTTGTGCCAACGGCGAAAAGAAAAATATCATTTCTCCTGAATTTAAAAATGCCGGAAATAAATTGTATCTCTTCAATCATATTCCACAGGAAAACGGACTTCCGAATTATGAAAATTTGAAATCGGTTTACGAATTCATTTTCGAAAATATCAAAGGCGGAAAAATTGTTTCGGTGAAAACGGTAAAGGACGGCGGCGTGGCCGTTGCATTGGCAAAAATGAGTTTTGGAAACAGATTAGGCGCTGAGATAAATGTTACTGATGATAACATTTTATTGGCCAAAAATATTGGAAGTTTCATCATCGAAGCCAGGGAAGAATTAAGTTCAAATTTACTTCAACTAATCGGTAAAGTTTCAAATGACAAGTTTTTAAAAATTAACACCTTAGATTTTGAAATCGAAACATTACTTAAAGCAAATACCGTTACTTTCGAAAACCTATTTCCAACCGTTGAAAAAGAAAAGATAATATTGGATATCGATGAGAAATTAAACTCAATCAACCCAAGAAATATCTCCGTTAAAAAACACGGCATCGCTCTGCCCAAAGTCTTTGTCCCCATTTTCCCGGGAACCAACTGCGAGTACGAGACAGCAAATGCTTTTGCAAAAGAAGGCGCCATCGTCCGCAGTTTGCCATTGATCAATATCAATCACCGGTTATTGGACGAAAGCATCGATGCGTGGGTGGAGGAAATTAAAACGTCTCAGATTTTGGCTTTCTCAGGCGGTTTTTCTGCCGGCGACGAGCCGGATGGTTCCGCCAAATTCATTGTTAATGCTTTGAAAAACGAAAAGATGAAAAATGCCGTTCACGAATTGCTAGACAGAGACGGAATGATTATCGGGATCTGCAACGGTTTTCAGGCTTTAGTGAAATCGGGATTGCTGCCTTACGGAAGAATCAAGGATTTGGACGAGGCCTCTCCTACTCTGGCTCACAACGCGATCAGAAGACACATTTCGCAGATGGTAACGGTGAAAGTCGTCAATGACGAATCTCCTTGGCTCAAAGGAATGAAAGATCAAGTTTTTACGATTCCTATTTCCCACGGAGAAGGTCGATTTATGGCATCGGAAGGAGAAATCCGTAACTTATATGAAAATGGACAGATCGCAACACAATACATAGATTTCGACGGAAACATCGCTCACGGAATGCCGTTCAACCCCAATAATTCCTTGTTCGGAATCGAGGGAATTACCAGCCCGTGCGGCAAAATATTTGGCAGAATGGGACATCCGGAACGCTTTGCAGAAGGCTTGCTGAAAAACATCCCTACTGCGAATTATCATAATATCTTCAAAAGTGGGGTGTCGTATTTCAGGTAACAAGCTATTTTCTGAAAGTAACCAACCGATTATAAATTTTTTACACTTCATTTATTTTCTTGATAATGTGGTAAAAAGTACTTGGTAAAATTTTTTGTAACTCTGAATCAACCAGTAAATTTTACAAACTATATTTGTAAAACCACCCACTATTTTTAATCCAATTACCATTTAGTTACCCCAAAGCAGACATCTTTTTGCTTTGGTTTTTTTGTGTTACTATTTTGTAAGGTAGGTGGCTTTGTCTATTATGCCTTTCTGCAAAAGTTTGTTTAGATTCCCTTGGACTTAATAGCAGCAGAAAAAAAACCATCCAGATTTTCCGATCTGGATGGTTATCATTTAGTATTAGACCTTTAGGTGGAAAAAATACTTCTAATCTAGTTTTTGATACATCTCACCGAATGACCATAAGCACGACCTATAAAAGTAGAAGCAGCACCACCACCATCGAAAAGACGGTAAATTGCATTTGTACCATTTACTTCACTGCTCCAGTAACGACCGTTGGCACTTATGCTAGCAATCAAGCCACTGGTGAAATTGATGTAACCAGCACCAGGAAGCTTCAAAGCGGAACTGGCTGCCGTAGTAATATTGCCGATACCTGCAGCGGCTACCATTGTGCTCTGCTCGGCTGCAGTAGGCAGTCTAAAGCCAATCGGACAAGGGTTGTTTGCACTTGCTTCCGTAGCCCACAGGGTGTCGTCTTGGGTAAGTCTCCAATCAGATGCTGTTAGTGCACCAATAATAAACAGAGCATTTGAAGGGTTGTTACTCTGGGTAGTAGTAGTGCCGTTTACAAGCACGCCCGCAGAGGAACTAGTCCAATTCATGAGCTCGTGCCCATCGGGTTTTCTTCCCCATTGGAACTGGCTGCCATACGCTAAATAGTCGGATACACCAGTAGCCTGCTGCGCCAGGTTAAAACTAGGATTGTTAATCGTGGAATAATAAGCCCCTAAGTTGTTGTTGAGCCAGATGTTACCATCTTCTGCCACTGTTGGCAAATATAGCATCAGGTGGCTGGAACTATCTCCAGTATTATCTGCCTGTCCAAACATTTTGTCGGGGATACCTGCAATGTCTCTCACAGTGTAAGTGCTGGTAGTTCCCGCATTATTATACGGGTACACAAATTGACCCATCAAAACACCCAAAGCATCGTTGCCAACGCCGGCATTAATATCTAATTTCTTGGCGTTCAAAGTACCGCCTACTGCTTTTATATTGGCAGTGATATATTTATTAGTCGTTGTTAATACCTGAGATGTCCACGATAAGGTAAGATCTCTACTGATGCCATCTTCCGTCAAACTGGCGGGGATATTGATTGTTGTAGAATATGCTGGCAAGGTACCACCAACACCAGTAACCGTCACGGGTATCTTAACGTTGACGCCAGTTGTTGTAATACTTCCTTGCCAGTTTACCGTAACGGTTTCGTTGACACCATTTGCCGCTACCGTATTGGTGGTTGCAGGTCCCACAGGTGCTGTGTAAGGCAGATAGTCTTGGTCATACACAGATGCAATGAGGTAGAGTCTGTTTAGTGCCAAGGTAATTGTAGTTGGGATGGTGATCGGTGAAGCTACAGTTCTAGTGAGCGTACAGGCTTGTCCTCCAATATTGATGGCAAATGATGCCGTGCCAGCAGAAGCAGGAGTTCCTGTAATGGTGTAAGTGAGAGTGCCTGAGCCCGTTGCAAAAGTACCCGGCAAAAGAGTAGCTGTTAGCCCCGCAACGCCGGTAGAAGTGACCACTTGCCCACTATGTGCAGAACCATTACCTCCTGTATAAGAAATAACCGAAGAAACACCACTCGCGGCGGTGCCTTGAGTTAAAGTCCCATTATTAGTAGCTGATGCACATACTAATGAAGCAATTGCAGGACCTGTCACTGCTACGGTTTTTACACAATTCAAGGTTAATTTACTCCATGTTCCTGTCAAAGTACCGACAGCAGCAGGCGTACCACTCAAGGTATATTCGACCAACTGCGATTGTCCCGGGTTTAGAGTGACCGACGGGATAGAAACGGAAGCCACTGTAATTCCGGAAACACCGCTCAGCACCAGATCCGAAGTTTGAAATGCAATAATAGCCGCATTAAAAGAATTATTTGTGATCGTTACCGAGAACTTATTAGAGGCCGACATAGGGTTACCATTGGTATAGACACCTGTAAAGCCATTCATATTACAATCAACAGTTGGCGCAGGCGGCGTGCTTGACAAGCAAGTTGACCAAACGCCGTTCTCATAGGATTTAATACAATTAAATGAAATATCATAAATCACCATACCATTAGTAGGCGTTGAAACAGCTCCAGTATTGGCGATACGAGGCAATAGGAGTGCTTTATCTGTTGCAGTCAAATCCAGTATTGAACTTGCCTGAGGACTCGGTGTTCCTATGCCCACCTGGGAAAAGGATAGTACGCTAGCAAAAATTGCAAAGATTATAATTAATTTTTTCATGTTGTTATCGAATTAATAGTTGAGTTTTTAGGATCACTGAAAAGGGTGAAACCATTTTGTTATTATTTGAGTTGGGTTTATATAAAATCAACCCATTTTGTTTCTAAAAACCTGCTGGTAATCAGTTGGCGCAGAGATTTTTAGCAAAACGACGCTGGTGGTGGTCTATTGCAATATTTTGATTTTATACTGAAGGGTTTACTATTCCGGTAGGACCAAGATCTTTTTTGCTTTTGAAGTAGCACAGTATCCAATAACCATTCATCATTATAAACCGCAAATGTTTTACAATTAGTTTTTGAGAATGTTGTAGAAGCCGGCGTAGCTGTAGAAATCGAAGAAACTAAAGTTTGCTTTTTGTCAAATGGCAAAGATTGTTGAATGGGGATCTGCGTTGCCTGCACCTTATTTTGTAACGGCACCGTTTCTTTTTTAGCTCTTGCAGCAAGAGGAACCGAAACTTTGGATGTCTTTCTTTTAGCTACTGCAATGCGTTTTGAATGATCTTCAACTATTATTATTTTTAAATCTTGGGTGTTGTATAGAATTGTATTTTTAACAACGTAAATCGTAGATTGTTCTTTTTCTTCCTTGGAATCTTTTGTGGCAATTGTAAGATGCTCTAAGCCAACTACTGTCGTGTTGGGCATGATAGAAATAGAAGTATTATTTTCTTCTTGTGCAAATAAAAATGCACCACAAAAGAAAGCGAATAGTAAAAGAAATGGTGGTGTAAACTTGTGTTGCGCTAAAAAGAAACTGGTGGCACGAAAAAATTTCGTCCGTTGTACACGATCAGCATCGTTATTGATATGATTGCCAGCACTTTTCACGCCGTAAATATAGGAATATTTTTAACATGATTAGTTCGAAATAAAAAAAACGCCGAATCAATCCTGCGTTTTTTGTTTTTCATAACTCCCGCAAAGGATCCCAAAAGAGAATTTTGAAATCCTTTACTTTTAAGTTCTCTTGAATGGTCACATTTTCTTTTTCTAAACGTTCCCGAAAAGAGGGAACCGACAATGTCCCTGTGCTACTGATGACCCGATGAGCGGGCACATCCTTTGGGCAGCCGCCCATCGCATGGCCGACGTGCCTGGAATGATTTGGAAATCCTATAGCCTTCGCCAATGAACCGTAAGTGGTAATGCGACCTAGGGGTATTAATTTCGTGATCTCATAAACCTGCTGCCGGAATAAGTCGTTCATTTTTAATCACATTTAATCAAATTCTCTCTCACAGCAGGCTCCCATCCATTAAAAATAAGAAACACATTTCGATCGGCAATTGTCTCAATTGATTTAAAATTCAAGCAGTTTCAGTTTCAGCTGTACCCCGAAATTATCTTTGAAGTTGCGCGTGTTGTAATATCCAACTCTATAGAAAAAAGCCAAGTTGAATCTGGAACTCAGGAAGTTGTTATATTCAAATCCGATTTCCTGATAAAGATGGTTCAATGGGGAGAAATTTTCTACAACATGATATTCTGGATTTTTCATATCACCCGCAATCCCTCGGTAGATGACATCAAAACTGGAAGTGCTCTTCCCAATACTTTTGAAATACCAAGGAATCCGGTGCGAGACATAGTAGCCTGCAAATTTATCATTGAAATATTTGCCCGAGGTCATCGTTGCAAAACCTAAATAACTGGTCAAAGAAAAATTAGAAAAAACGCCCGTACCACTATTTGCATCTAGACCGCCCATCTCGAAGGTATGCCAGATCGGGGCTTTGCCAACGTAATATCCGCCGTAGACACGGGCCAAAGTTGTTCCCCAAGAGCTGCGAAACTGGTGCGTGAGCAACGCGTCAAACCGGCTATAGCTAAACTCGCCTCCCAAGCTTTTGTAGCCTTGCTCGTAATTAAGAAAGGCTTCGGGAAAGTTTTGATCGTAGGTATATTTGCCGTAAGGTGTCATAATATTGCGGCTGTTGGGCGAGAATTTGATGGTTGCCAGAGAGCTGAAGTTCTCAAATTTGCCAGTCATTCCCATAAACTGATACGGATAAGTAGATTCTTCGTTCTGTTTTTTACCGGAGACGTCCAGCGTCAAAGAATTGGATAGATCAACTTGATAGCCCAATCGGAATCCGTCGTATTTGTAATATTTATCGTTCCGGATGCTCATTCCGCTATTATTAATCGTCATTTTGGCGCTCCATAGATTCTGGCTGTACCGTCCCGACGCGGCCACATCATCGAAATATTCTAATCGGAAGAAAGAATTCCTGTTCAAAGTGGTTCGCACATCTACTCCGGCGCCGTATTTGAAGCCGCCATCTTTGAACCCATATGCCAGATAGATGTCTGGCGAAACATACTGGTTGAATCGCTCATTCAGTTTGAAACCTGCGCCCAGTCGCAGACCTTCGTATCGGTTGTATTTGGTTTGCAAAGGATTGATGTCCACCATTCCTACGGTGATTTTTGCTCTAAGCAGCGCCGTGATCACCTGCACTTTTCGGTCGAGCTTATATTTTTTACCGAGACTGTCGATTTTGACGTACGTGAGTTTTTCTCGGGCGCTGAGACTGTCTGTCCTGTATTTTTTAAGCAACGAGCCATCAGTATTCTGCACACTCATCGTATAACCGCTGAACTGCGAAGCCTTGAGTTCCACGGGCGTTTTGAAGTCAAAATAATCTGCTTTCATATAGGCATAGTTCCCGAATTTTTTAACTTGGTCTAGCCGCGCTTTTTTCTCGGCTGCCGTTTCGTTCGGTTTCTTTGGGACGGTTTCAAATTCTGCAAAGCCCATTTTTATTTTGAGATTTTCGGTCTTCAGAAACCATTTGTCATTAATGGGAATCCAAACCGAGGTGATGTTGCCATCAGATTTCACTTTGCTGTTGCTTTCTATCTTTTTGATGGCGTAAGAATCTTTGTCTATGTAGAGATAGCCGTTATATTTTCTTCGGTTGATTGGCACTCTATAATCTACTTGGCGAAAACGGATAACATAGTTCATCCGCCCTTCTATCTCGATAGAATCGGTGAGAAAATATCTGTACAAGCTTCTATTCTCCGGCAGAATTTCCCTCGGAACCTTGTTTCGGTTGGATCTTAAAGCGAGCATTTCGTAAACGGGATTCTTCAAACCTGAAATTCTATTATCCAAAATATTCACTTTCTCGCCATATTTTTTGGAATACAAAAATTCCGTCGCGCGTTCCCAAAGAAAAAGTTTGCTATTTTTGGCTACAGACATCATCTGCTCGCCTTCGATGGAATCTTTTCTGTCTTTATCTTTCTTAGGAAGCAATCGGTGATAGGTCAATTGAGAAAGTGAGTCCTTTCTGGCATCCATAAATCTGGAATAGTCTTTAATGCTATCTTCATCCAGGTCAAAGGACATTTTTTCGTACGATTTGTAGGAATAAGAATCCAACGCATTGGGCGAATTCTCTTTGAATTTTAAAAAGGTTTTTGCGATAATTTCCAAGGCGCGCGGATCACTTTGGTTGGTAAGAGTCACGCCTTCGATTTGATTGGATTTGATGTTGTCCCGGTCTAGCGCAAGTTCCATCACTTTGTCCACCACCACTTCGTCTCCGATGTAATTATCGATTTCCACATCCACCTTAGGACATTTGGTGGTGAAACTGACGACTCCTTTATCATTCGTCCTGCCAAGAAGCCGGCCATTGCAGGATACTGCTGCTCCTTTGATAGGTTTTTGATTGTCGGATCTTGTCACAGTAAGCGTGCTTTGGGCATAAAGCACTGAAAAAGAAATGGAGAAAAACAGCAGGTAAATGGATCTCATCATAATGGTTATTGTTTTTACAGATTAATAATAACTTAGTCTGTAGGCAATTTTTCAGCCAAATGTTTAAATATAGCAAAATAAAAAAACATTTCACATCATCTATGAAATGTTTTTAAATAGCAGATCGCCAATTTCCTAATTCAGTTCCAAGAAATTGAGATTGACATTTCCAGTTTCGAAATATAATCTCACCTTATTTTCCCCTGCGGAGAGCGCCAAATCACTTCCCGAAACGGTCTTCCATATTCCTTTGCCCGTCGGTGGTAGTTGGATAGTTGCCAAAGTATTGTCTTTTTCTGTTTTGATGACCACTTCAGAAACCTGTTCGCTTTCATTATTGTATCGCAGGGCCAATTTATAATTCTTCGGAGAAGCGCTTTGCACGGTGTATTGCAACCACTCTCCTTTTTCGGTCTTCCCCACGTAGTATTTATTACTAATGCTGTCATCGCAAAGATAAATATCCACGCCGTCATTTCGCATTTTATATCCCGAGTTCCAGTCTGTTTTTTTCGATGTGCTTACCCATACACTTTGGAAATCATTATCATAATATGCGCTTCCAAGCCTTCCCAAATCATATTCGGTAGCAAAAATTTTTCCTGGCAAGTCGTGATTTTTGTAAGGTTTAGTAGTGTCATCATTTACTTGCCGGAACATCGCATCGATGACATCTTTTTTGACCTCCACATTTTCAATTTTGTAGTTGTCAGCTATTTGCATCAGGGTTTGCTTTGCAAATTCTTGCGAAGGCTTTTCGCCACCATTTGCCCAGTAATTGAGTAATTTTTGATAATCCGGCGTTATTTTGACACTGGTAACGCCAGCAACATTGTCAATTTTTTTCATAGGCCAATACGCCCATCCGATGTTGTTTTTCAGCAGCAATTGATTAAATTCTGTAAACCAAACGTTTGAATTTTCACCTGTTTCACCAAGCCACACCGGCACCTTCCGTTTCTGACGAATATCTAACATATTCTGAATAGATTCGGTCGTGTTGACGGTCCAATATTTGTGAAAACTGATCACCATATTGCTGTCCCAGAGCGGAATCAGGCCATTATAATTGCCGCCCCATCCGTTTCCTTCAATAATGATGATGTGGTTTTTGTCAACCTGCCGAATAGCCTCGGTAATTTCTTTCTGCAGTTTCCAAAGCGGTGCGCTGGACTTCTCGTCAATGCCATTGGCCTGCTTGGTTGTGAAACCATAATTAGGCTCATTAATCAAATCATAGCCAGCGATCCATTTTTTGTTTCGGTAGCGTTCAGCCAGTTTTTTCCACAGCGCGATGGTCTTTTTCTGATTGTCTTCACTTTGCCAAAGATTGGGTTTGGATTTGTCATTATCAGAAATATTCACGTCGTTGCCTTGGCCGCCGGGCGCGGCGTGGAGATCGAGAATGAGATAAATTTTGTTGTTCTCACACCATTTTAGAAGCTCATCGGTCATTTTGAAGCCTTCATCCAGCCACGTGTTTCCACCCTTTACTTTTTCCTGCTCGATGGGCAATGTGTACAGATTATAATGCATCGGAAGTCTGATGGAATTGAAACCCCATTTGGCTAATGAATCAATGTCTTTTTTGGTAACTCCGTTTTTTAGATAGGCTTTGTAGAATTCATTTTTACCACCTTCACCGGCCACGTCTGCAATCTTTTCTTTGATCTTGTATTGCGGTCCTGCAAAAGCCTGCGTGTTCAGCATATAGCCCTCCTGAAGCATCCAACCACCTAATCCGAGACCTTTCAAATAAACATTGTCGCCTTTGGCATTCACGATTTTTTGACCTTGGGTTTTCAGAAAACCCTGAGCGATCCCAAATGGAGACATTAGAAATACAGAAAGAATGATCAATCTCTTCATAATTTTGATTTTGATAAAGATAATAGTATTTTATAATTGCCCAAGAATTTTTATAACATTCTGAAATCTAGGTGAATTTCATATTCTGAATGCGCACGGCATTGAGAATGGCCAGCAGCGCAACACCAACATCGGCGAAAACGGCTTCCCACATATTGGCTACTCCGCCGGCGCCTAAAATCAAAACAATAATTTTGACCCCGAAAGCTAATGCAATATTCTGATAAACAATTGTTTTGGTTTTTTTGCCAATTTTTATGGCCGTCGAAATTTTGGAAGGCTGATCCGTTTGTATCACAACATCGGCCGTTTCAATCGCGGCGTCTGAACCCAATCCGCCCATCGCCATCCCCACATCGCTTAAGGCCAAAACGGGCGCATCATTGATGCCGTCGCCAACGAAAGCGACTATTTCTTTTGGATCTTTCTTCAGATCTTCCAGTTTCTGCACTTTTCCTTCTGGCAGCAAACCTCCAAAAGTAGAATCGATTCCCAATTTTTTGGCGATGTTTTGAGTCAAAGCATCCTTATCGCCGCTTAGCATCATTGTTTTGATACCTAAGTCTTTCAGTTGTTTGATTGCCAATTCTGCGTCTTCTTTCACTTCATCTGAGATCAAAATATAACCTTTATACTGATTATCGATTGCCAAAATAAGGGTTGTTCCTTCAATTTGGTCCAATCCTGCTGGATAATTGATGCCGAAACTTTTCAGCAGTTTGGTGTTTCCAGCAAGAATTTGTTTGTGATTGATGACCGCTTGGATGCCTTTCCCAGAGATTTCTTCTACAGATTCCGGATTTTGATTTGTTGGATGAAATAGGCAAATGGCTTTTGCGATTGGATGCGTAGAATGGCTTTCCACAGCTGATAAAATTGATAGAAATTCTGATTCGGAAATACCATTCGGCACAACTTTCTGAACTTTGAAAACACCTTTCGTCAACGTTCCCGTTTTGTCCATCACGACGGTTGTGACGTTGGCAATCATATCGAGAAAATTGGAACCTTTGAACAAAATTCCGTTCCGGGAAGCCGCGCCGATGCCGCCAAAATACCCTAAA
The DNA here is from genome assembly GCA_022013695.1 of Weeksellaceae bacterium. GTDB lineage: Bacteria > Bacteroidota > Bacteroidia > Flavobacteriales > Weeksellaceae > Epilithonimonas. Next base: position 81,202 of record JAKLPS010000020.1, on the reverse strand, counting down.
GGAATGGAAATAACCAAGGCGCACGGGCACGATATGACCAAGAAAACCAAACCGCGGTAGAGCCAATTTCTAAAAATATAATCCTCAATAAAAAAGTAAGGAACAAATGTTATAAACAAAGCCAAAACAAAAATAATGGGCGTGTACACTTTGGCAAATTTCCTGATAAATAGTTCTGTCTTTGCCTTTCTGGAACTTGCTTCCTGCACCATTTCCAAAATTCTCACAATCGAACTATTTTCGAATAATTGGGTTGTTTCGACTTCGATGACTTGGTGGAGATTGAGCATGCCGGCAAGAACTTTTTCTGAGGTTTTGATTGACGAAGGTTTGCTTTCGCCCGTCAAAGCAGACGCGTCCAAGCTTGCCTTTTCTGATAATAAAACGCCGTCTAAAGGCACTTTTTCGCCCACTTTTATTTGAATTTTTTCTCCGATTTTCACTTCATTTGGAGCTATGATTTCCCATTGCCCGTTTCGGAAAACTGTGGCTTCTTTTGGCCGAACATCGACTAAAGATTTGATATTATTTCTCGCTCTATTGACGGCTGACTGCTGAAAAATCTCGCCAATGGTATAGAAGATCATCACGGCTACGCCTTCTGGAAATTCTCCAATGGCAAATGCGCCGATCGTTGCGATGCCCATCAAAGAAAACTCATTGAAGAAATCAAAACTCTTCGCAAGCTGAATTGCATCTTTAAAAACGGAAAATGACACCAAAATATAGGACGCAAAATACCAGCTGAATCTGAGCCAGGCGCTTTGCGTAAACCAATCGGGCTTCAACCAAAAATCTAAAATCAGTCCGCAAGAAAAAAGGATTACACTTACAATCAGTCCAATTTTGGAATTGCCGTGAGAATGATCATGATCGCCGTGGCGTTGCTCATCAGAATGCTTTTCCTGATGGTCATCTGGCTCACAACATCCGCTACTGCAATTTGACATATTGATAATATTTCCGAACAAAGTTAAAGCAAAAAAGTCGTAAACAATAGCCGAAAACGGTCTGATTTCTATACGTTTCCAAAATAGACCAACAGTAGAATTTGCTTTTTGTGACGGGCATTAAGCATCAGATCTGTCTAGAATAAATGAGTGCTTTTATGAATGCGCTGTCAAAAAATGTTCAGAAATTGCTAAAGTCACTAGAAAAAAAATTAAATTTAATGATCAGATTGCATTGCAGTTATGAAAATTATTTTTATTTTTGCAACCTGTTAATCAACCTCTGACGAAGGCCGTGAATGTTGCTTGGCTTGACAAAACAAATTTTTTATTACAAAAAATGGATTTAGTAAAATACGTACAAGATAAGTACATTACGAAAAAAGAATTCCCAGAATTCAAAGCCGGTGACACCATCACTGTGTATTACGAGATTAAAGAGGGTGCAAAAACAAGAACGCAGTTCTTCAAAGGTACGGTGATCCAATTGAGAGGAACTGGTCTTACAAAGACATTTACCATCAGAAAAATGAGTGGCGATGTTGGTGTGGAAAGGGTTTTTCCAATGAACATGCCTGCACTTCAAAAAATCGAAGTGAACAGACAAGGTAAAGTGAGAAGAGCTAGAATCTACTACTTCAGAGACCTTAGAGGTAAAAAAGCAAGAATCAAAGACAAGTCTTACGGCGGTAAAAAATAAGCCCGAGATTTTCTTTTTGAGATACCTAAGACCAGCAAATTTGCTGGTCTTTTTGTTTATAAAATTAAATAAATTTTTTACCCCAGCCCAAAAGGGAGCCATTCATTTAAAATTTCATCCAAATTACTTCTGCCTCGGCGCACTAGGAAAATAATTTTGATGAAATTTCCTTCTATTATGAAATAACGCCTAAAGCCTTCCCTACTTTCTCGAAACCGGCAAGCGCTTTGTAAAGATTTTCTCTGGAATGCGCTGCAGAAAGCTGAACTCTGATTCTGGCTTTGCCTTTCGGAACAACAGGATAAAAGAATCCAATTACGTAAATTCCTTCTGCAACAAGTTTTTCTGCCATTTCCTGCGCTAATTTTGCATCGTACAACATTACCGGAACAATTGCTGCATCGCCGTTTGGAATATCGAAACCTCTGGCCTTCATTTCTTTCCGGAAATATTCTGCGTTTTCCATTACTTTGTCTCTCAGCGAAGTGTCATCGGAAATCATATCCAAAACTTTGGACGCTGCGCCCACAATTCCTGGAGCTAATGAATTTGAAAATAAATACGGCCGAGAACGCTGTCTCAGCATATCGATAATTTCTTTTTTTCCGGAAGTGAATCCGCCTAAAGCACCACCTAAAGCTTTTCCTAATGTAGAAGTAATGATATCAACTCTGCCCATCACATCATTTGCTTCGTGAGTTCCACGCCCAGTTTTTCCGATGAATCCAGTGGCGTGAGAATCATCGACCATTACCAACGCGTCATATTTCTCGGCCAAATCGCAAACGCCTTTTAGATCGGCAACAATTCCGTCCATTGAGAAAACGCCGTCTGTTACGACAATTTTGAATCGATGCTTTTTTTCAGAAGCGGCTTTCAGTTGCTCCTCCAAATCTTCCATATCGTTGTTCCTGTAACGGTATCTTGCAGATTTACACAATCTTACACCATCAATAATAGAAGCGTGGTTGAGTTCATCCGAAATGATGGCATCTTCATGTGAAAAAAGTGGTTCGAATACGCCGCCATTTGCATCAAAGCATGCAGCGTACAAAATGGCATCTTCCATTCCTAAAAAGTTGGAAATTTTCGCTTCCAAATCTTTGTGAATATCCTGAGTTCCGCAGATAAAACGAACCGAGGACATTCCATAACCGTGAGAATCTATGGCATCTTTTGAAGCTTTCATTACTTCAGGATTGTTGGATAATCCCAGGTAATTGTTGGCGCAAAAGTTCAATAATCGCTTGCCACCGACTTCTATCTCTGCACTTTGCTGGGAAGTGATGATTCTTTCTTTTTTGTAAAGACCGTCGTTTCCTATATTCGTAAGCTCGTTTGTAATGTTTTCGAGGAATTTTTTTGATATCATTTTTTATTGGTTTTCGATTTTAACAAAAATAAAAAAAGCACTTCAGTTGAGTGCTATTTTTAACTTTTTTATGTTTGGAATCATAATATTTATTCTTTTATAATCTTAACGGATTGATCATTAAATTTCAAAATATAAGTTCCTTTCACAAAAGTAGAAATACTGATTTCGGAATCTGGATTAGCTGTTCCTTTTTTAATTAATTTGCCGTCAATAGAGAATATTTCGTAATCCGTAGATTTTTCCAAACCTGCAATTTTGATGAATGATTTAGCCGGGTTTGGATACACATTCAGTTTTTCTTTGTTAAAGTCATTTACTGCTAACGAATTGTCTTTTGTAACAGTAGAACCTTTTGTAACAATTTGGTTTTCGTAATTGAAAACCACGCTGGTAACATCGAAACCGACATCCTGCGTAAAGTACTGGTTGTTAGCAGTATGATTTAATACAAAATAAGCCGTCTGGCCGCCAGAACCTGAAACTTTGATAGGAAGAGGCATTTCGAAGAAACTGACCTTAGAACTACTTCTAGTCTGGCCTACACGAAACGTTAATTTTTTTGTGCTCGTGTTCTGAGTCCACCTGATTTGATAAATTGGATAACCTTCTCCAAAGATCCAATCGTTGAAAAACTCTGTGAAATCTTTACCGGTATAAGAAGTTAGAAAATTTCGGAAATCTGTTGTTTTCACATAATTATATTCAAAAGGCGGATTACTTTGATAGGCTTTGAGAGCGGCGTAAAACTGCGGATCGCCCAATATCCATTTTATCATTCTAAGCGCGTAGCCGCCTTTGGTGTAAGACAATCTGCCATTGAAGATTCTATTAAAATTAAGATCACTATCCGGAATATAAACGCTGCCATCTGGTGCGCTGGTGATGTAATCCATCTCGCTGGCTAAATAATTTTGGAAGCCTGATGGAGTCATCAACAATTTTTCGTAGATCACATATTCTCCCATCGTAGCAAAACCCTCATTCAGCCAAATATCGTTCCATGCGCCGCAAGTCAGCTTGTCTCCGAACCATTGGTGCGCCAATTCGTGCGCTATCAAATCCTGACTGAAATTGACCAGCGAAGTCATTGTAGCATGCTCCATACCACCGCCCCAATTGAACTGCATATGACCATATTTCTCGTTTCGGTAAGGATACAGACCAAAACTATCCTCAAAAGTCTGCATGCAGCTGGTGGTCCAATTCAAATTGGCTTGCGTATTGGAATTTGCGTACGAAGGATAGACATAATTGAGAAATGGAAAAGAACTTCCTGTTGTCGTTATCGTAGAATTTAATTTTGTATAATTCGAAATCCCGAGCGCGAAGAGATAGGCAGGAATTGGATAATTGGTTTGCCAGTACGTCAACTTCTTACCATTTCCCAGAATAGTCTCGGACATCAGCTTGCCATTGGAACCTACCGTATATTGCGCCGGCGCGGTCACTTTGATATCCATTTTCTCGATTTTGTCATTCATGCTTTGTTTGGTTGGCCACCATTCTTTGGCTCCAAAAGGTTCTGACAAAGTGGCCAAAACGGGATCGCCCGACGAAGTGTAACTGGCAGAAAAAGCATCTTCGCTTGCATCCGGAACGCCGCTGTACGTGATCGCCAAAGAATCAATACTTTGTGCAGTGATCTCTGCCGGAAAATTAATCTTAATTTCGTCTGTGCTGCGTTGCTGAAATGTGAGATTCTGACCGTGATATTTCACCATCGAAACCCCCATATTATTGGCTAAATCAAAGTAAATATTATTGGAATTGGCCAACATCTTGAAATGAGAGGTCATCGTTCCAGATACAAATTGCTGCGTAGGATCCATATCCAAATCCAAACGCACGTACTGCAAATCATAATTCAGGGTGTTCGGATTGACGTTCACATCCAAAGTGGATCTGGTCGCGGCTTGCCGCTCCGAATCTATTAATGCTTTTCGGTCGATATTTTGAGATTGAGCATCAATTAAACCGAATGTCAAACTGAAAAGTACAAAAGTGTAAAAATATTTCATGGATTGATAAAATTGTTCATTCAAAGCTACAAAAAGCCGACTTCAATCTGTCATTTTTTTATGGTTTTTGAGGTTGCCGGATTTTTTTACAAATCCAAGGTGGGATCCAAAAGTTGTTCCATCCGTTGTTTGACTTGCGCGGTGGATCCTGCATAATTGTTAATTAACAAAGAAAAAGCGAGTGTTTTGTTGCTTCTCGTTTTGATGTATCCAGCAAGGCATTTCACCTGGTTCAGCGTTCCAGTTTTTGCGAAAATTTGCCCGCTTGAATTCAGCAGAAACATATGCTTCAAAGTTCCAGTTTGCCCCGCAATCGGTAGCGACTCAAGATATTCTTGATAATAGGGTGATTTCATGAGAGCTGTCAAAAATTTGACTTGAGCGATCGGCGTAATGGTGTGTGCCTTGGAAAGCCCACTACCATCCATATAATTAAGACCTACGATGTCAAAATTGGTCGCTTTCAAATGATCCATCACAACACTCCTTCCCGACTCTGTAGTTTGGTCGCCCAGCTTCATAAAACCATTGGCTTTCAGAATGGCCTCTGCGTAATTGTTATCACTCCTTTGGTTGGTATAATCTACGATCTCGGCCAAGGTCGGCGATTTATAAAGGCTAAGAATTGCGCGAGGTTCAGGATTGGCGTCCGCCACTTTGACCGTCACTTTTCCTACGATGCCGATTTTATTTTTAAGCAAGCTTTCCCGCAGTTTATTGGCCAAAAAAGCAGGCGGTTCTGCTACTTTGGTCGTTAATCCACCGCCATCATACTTGTCAGCATAAACCAATTTGTGAGCATACGGTGAAATGTAAAAAAATCTTTTTTCCTGATTAAAAGGGTTGTTGGACTGGTTGACGATCAATTTTTCATTTCTTGGGTTGATATCCTGCGCTGTTCCGGCTGGCAGAAAATAATTGGCTTGCTCCAGCCAAACGATATTCTGAGGTAGCTCTGTTTTATTTTCTTTGAAAATAGCGGTCTGAATGATGATGTCTCCTGTGATTTTTTTAATTCCTTTTTCCTTGATGGATTCCAAATATTGCGTCACAATTTGTCCGTAACTTGCTGCGCCACCTCGGTTTCCGCCAAGGGAAGGATCGCCACTACCAACAATGTAAAGATTTCCCGTCAAAACGCCGTCTGCATCTATGCTGCCAGAATATTCCAGTTGCGTCATCCATCTGAACTGGGTTCCCAACAAAGAAAACGCCGTTTCCGTCGTCAGCAATTTGGTGGTTGACGCTGGAATCAAGGGTGCAGTTTCATTGTACGATGTCACGATTTTTTCCAATTTTGTATCGTAAACCACAAATCCCCAGTTCGCATTTCTAAGAACGGGATCGGTCAACATTTTATTGATATTAAAATCGATTTGATCTTTCGGAGACAGTAGCGCCTTCTCTGCGGTGATGTCCTTTACCAAGGTTTGCTGGTCTGAGATCAGAGGCAAAATGGCTGCAGAAGGGCCCTGTGTGAAAACAAATGCGGAGAATCCGACGGCAAGAACAGCAAAATAATTTTTTAATTGATTCATTCTCAAAAGAATTACATTTTTAACTAATTATCTTTAATGAGACTCTTAAAAAATAAAATCCCAACTCAAAACGTAGTAAAATTAGAGAATATTGCCGTAGAAATTACGGTAAATCATAATAAAAGAATCAAAATTTTGTTAATTTCCGTTAAAAATCAACCAGAAAATCCCTTTTGATGGATTTATATGCCGTGATCTCATCAAACTCGTCCATCGATTTCAATAATAATTGTTTATAAATGCCATAGTTTCTGTTTTTCGGAAACTTGAGTAAAATCTGATACTGGTAGAGATTATTGATCCTGGCAATGGGTGATTTTTCTGGTCCAAGAATGCATTCTTCGGGAATATATTTTCTGAAAACCGATCCCAAAAATTGAGAAGCTCGGTTCAGTTTCTCCTCTTTCCTGTGTTTTAGCTCAATCATTATCAATTTCACAAACGGCGGATAGAGAAATTTCTTTCGCTCACTAAGAAGATAATTGTAAATTTCCTTAACATTCTGGTTTTTAATCAATTCAAAAACCGAATGCGACGGATAATAAGTTTGAATCAGTATTTTTCCCTTGCCTGAAACTCTTCCAGCTCTTCCAGCAACCTGCGTTATGAGTTGATAAGCTCTTTCTTCTGCCCGAAAATCCTGAACATAAATCAAAGAATCGGCCTTAGGAATCACGACCAATTCTATATTGTCGAAATCTAAACCTTTGGAAATCATCTGCGTGCCAACCAGAATATCTGTCTCCCCATTTTCCAGCTTTTCGTAGAGTTTTTCGTAAGCAAATTTTTTCCGCATGGCATCAATATCCATTCTATCCACTTCGGCCTCAGCGAAAATATTTTTAACTTCTTCTTCGATTTGCTCTACTCCGATTCCTCTGGTATTCAGATTGTTACCGTGGCAGCTCGGGCAGAAAGTCGGTTTTGCAGCTCTGTGACCGCAATAATGGCATTTTAGTTCATTCGCCGCTTTGTGATAAGTCATTACCACATCACAATTGCTGCAATAGGAAACGTGTCCGCAGGTTTCGCATTCGATCACATTGGCGTAGCCACGGCGGTTGTGAAGAACAATGGTTTGCTTTTTTTTGCTAAGTTGAAGCTTGATTTCATCGATGATTTTCTGAGTGAAATTCCCAATCATTTTCTTCTGATTTTGCGCCTCTTTGATGTCGATAATTTCAAATGTCGGAAGATCAACCTCTCCAAAACGTTCCTTGAGCTGAACATAACGGAGCTTATCTTTCATCGCCAAATCGTAACTTTCCAAAGATGGGGTAGCCGAAGCAAGAATCAGTTTTGAGTCATAGAATTCCGACAACATCATCGCCGAATCTTTTGCATTGAAAAAGAAATTAGAATCTCTGGATTTGTAAGCAAAATCGTGCTCTTCGTCTACAATTATTAATCCCAAATTTTCGAACGGAAGGAACAAAGAATTCCGAGTTCCGATGAGGATTTGTAGTTCATTTTTTTTGATTTTCCGCCAGACTTCTACCCTTTCAAAATCCGTCAGTTTATTATGATAAAATCCGAGTCTTTTGCCGTATTTTTTTTCTAATCGAATGGTGATTTGTTTTGTCAAAGCAATTTCCGGCAAAAGTAAAAGCACATTCTGTCCAGAATTGATGCAATCTTCGATTTTCTCAAGATAAATATGTGTTTTCCCGGAAGACGTGATTCCGTGGAGCAAAACGTTTTTGTCTTCCTCAAACGCTTTATTAATTTCCGAAACCGCAAACTTCTGATTTTCAGTTAATTGTTCTATCTCTTCAATTTCTCCTTCGTAAGAATCGATTCTGTCTTTTTCGAGGTAATATTCCTGAACAAGTTTTTTTTCAATGAGCGATTTCAGTTGAGAATTATTGAAATTTCCTTCATCGAAAATCTCTGATTTCCGAATTGGTTTCTCAGGATTTTCGGTTTCTTTGTCCAAAATCAAAAGAAATAATTCCTGCTGTTTTCTTGCATTCTTTAAACTTGAAATTATTTCGGCAAGATTATTTTTAATTTTTAATTCTTCATTATTAATTCGCAAATATGCGATTTCTTTGGCTTTGTATTTCTCCGTGATTTTTTCATCCACAGAAATATATCGCTCATCAATCAAAGCATTGATGGTTTTGATGATTTCTTTTTTTGGAATGAAAGCTTCAATCTCCTGCAAGTTCAACATTTGACGAACTTCCAAAGCTTGCAAAAGATACGTTTCATTTGCATCCAGATTTTGCCAATCGATTGTTCTTTCTGATAATAAACGAACGTAAGTTTCACTTTCCAATTTAAGCGACGATGGAAATGCAAAACGGTAGATTTCGCCGAGATTGCAGAGATAATAGGAACTCATCCAGTTCCAAAATTCCAATTGTTGTGTTGGAACAATCGCTTGATTGTCAAGTAAATTGATGATTTCTTTCGGAACAAAACTATCCTCGAATTCATCAAACAATTCTGCTACAATTCCGGTGTAGATTTTTTTTCCGCCAAACGGAATGAGAACGCGCATTCCGACGTCAATTTTATCCATTAAATCTTCCGGAACTTTGTAAGTGAAAGTTCCTTTGAGGTTTAGCGGTAAGATTATTTGGGCGAAGTTCAATTTTAGTTGGATTTTTAAACGCAAAGTGCGCAAAGATTTTTTCTTAATTATTGAGAATATTTTAAGGTCGCAAAGCCGTAAAACATAGCGAAGAAATTCGATGATGAATTTTTAATCAAATCATTTATAATTCATCATTAATAATTTATAATTAAATAGTATAACTCTGGAAAGCTTCTTCCAAACTGCCGAATTTCCCTTTAAACTCAGAAATTGGCGAATCTTGAATGATGTTTCCCTGATGAATCAAAATCACTCTGGAACAAAGCGCTTCCACTTCCTGCATAATGTGCGTGGAGAGAATCACTGTTTTTTCTTTCCCGATTTCTTTGATGACGTTTCGGATTTCGACAATTTGATTTGGATCGAGTCCGTTGGTTGGTTCGTCGAGGATTAATAAATCCGGTTCGTGAAGAATAGCTTGTGCCAATCCGACACGTTGTTTGTAACCTTTGGAAAGTTGTGAAATTTGCTTTGATTTTTCTGGTGTAATTCCGACCAATTCTATCACTTCTTCTACTCTCTCCTTTTCGATATTGTGAAGATTGGCGACGAATTCCAGATATTCTTTCACATACATTTCGTTGTAAAGCGGGTTGTTCTCCGGAAGGAAACCGATTTTCTTTTTGGATTCGATTTCGTTTTCTGTGATGTTTTTGTCGTCGAAGAGGATTTCGCCTTCGTCTATTTTCAGCACGCCTGTGATGGATTTCATCAAGGTGGATTTTCCGGCGCCGTTTGGGCCAAGAAGTCCGATGATTTCGTGGTTGGAGATACTTATATTGATATCGTTGAGCGCAGTTTGCTCACCGAATTTTTTTGTGAGTCCTGAAATTTCTAAAGACATTCTTTGTTGGAATTAAATCACAAAGTTAGGAAAAGGAAAAATAGCTCAAAATCCTTTTTTGTGCTTAAACATTTTGTTGGTCTATTTTTTTATTCTACTTATATTATTGGAATCGTCGAAACTGCTTTCGAGTTTTGGAATCCAGTCCGTTTTACTTAATAATTCTTCTTTGTAAATCAAAACTGAATAGAAAATATTTAAATCATGTCGTGAAAATCCTATTCCACCCCAACTGAATCATCACCTCGTCCATCCGCAACGGCGTGGACATTTTGATTATCATCTACCAGGATCATTTCTGTCCTGCCGATTTCCGGGATTCTCTGGATCTTGTAATTCATCTGTTGCAGAGCTTTGATAGTGGTTTCCGGGAAGTTTTTTTCGGTTAGCACCAATTCCGGAAGCCACTGGTGGTGGAATTTCGGCGCATTGACGGAGAAGTTGGCATCTTGTTGAAAATCTATTACATCTACGATTGCTTGAAAAACCGAGGTCGGGATCGTGGTTCCACCCGGCGTTCCTACGACGATTTTCACTTGGTTATCTTTTAGAACTAAAGTTGGTGTCATAGAGGAAAGCATCCTTTTTCCGGGTTCAATTTTGTTTGCTTCACCACCGACTGCGCCGAACATATTTGGAACACCTGGTTTTATGGAGAAATCATCCATTTCGTTATTAAGGAAGAAACCGGCTCCGGAAACTACGGTTTTGCTTCCGTAAAGTCCGTTCAAAGTTGTAGTTACAGAAACTGCATTCCCGAACTTGTCTAGGATGGAAACCTGAGTTGTTTCAGTACTTTCTTTTGGATTGGGATTGATGATATTTCCAACGTCTTTACTTGGCGTTGCCTGTTTTGGATTGTAGGATTTCCACCGGTTTTTAAGATATTCATCCGAGATCAGCATTTCAGTTTTGTCTTCGCTGAAGTCCAGATCGCCCATATATTCTGCCCGGTCGGCATAAGCACGCCGCTCGGCTTCAACCATAATTTGCACCGCTTCGGCTGAGTTTTGCTGGTATTTGGAAAGATCCTGGAACGAAGCCATTTTCAGCATCTCGGCGAGCAAAATTCCACCGCTGGAAGGCAAAGGCATCGAGATAATCTGATGACCTTTGTAATCGAATATCAGGGGTTTTCTTTCCTTTGTTTTATAATTTTTAAGGTCTTGAGCTTGGATAATTCCGTTTCCCAATTTCATTTCGGCAATTATCAATTCGGCCGTTCTTCCTTGATAAAATTCTTTCTCGCCGTTTTTTTGGATTCTTTTTAAAGTCTCTGCCAAGTCTTTCTGAATCAGCAAATCTCCGGCTTTCCAGTCCTGATCTTTTACAAATACGATTTTATTTTTGTTGTTTTCTAGAAAATATGCTTTCTGAGAATTGAGCAATCCGGCTTCCTGCTCGGTAATGGCAAAGCCTTTTTCTGCCAAATCGATGGCCGGTTTTATTAATGTTGCAAAAGGAAGTTTTGCATATTTCAAAGTTTCAAACATTCCGGAGATGCTTCCAGGAACTCCCACCGCGAGTCTTCCGTTCTGAGAAAGATCGGTATTGGCATTTCCTTGCTTGTCCCAATACATATCGAAAGAGGCTTTGGAAGGCGCAGTTTCACGGTAATCCAATGCGATTTTCTTTCCTTCCGAAGTTGTCGCGACAAGGAAACCACCGCCACCAATATTTCCTGCTTGAGGATAAACCACGGCAAGAGCCAGCTGCGTCGCAATCACAGCATCAAAGGCATTCCCGCCTTGCTTCAGAATTTTCGCACCCACTTCGCTGGCTAAAGGATGCGCCGAAACCACAACGCCTTTGTTTTTCACTTTAACTTCTTTGATGATGTTGATGTCCGTATATTGTGCGGAAACCGTGATAGACATTAGGAAAATCGCATATAGTATTTTTTTCATATTGATATTTATTTGATGATTAACCACACCGAATTTCAAAATAAATTTTGAAAGTGGAATTCTAACTGGTAAAAAAATTATTCTATAATGATCTGCCATCTGTCCAGTAAGCCTGAGAGATTATCTTTTGCAAATTTGGTTTTTTTGAGTTGATTTTTATTGGGATCGATGGAAAAATTGATGGCATTTTTGAAATCTGCATTGTCCAAAATCGTGCGATCAAACACTGCGTCTGTCAAATTTGAATGATCGAAAAACGAGTTGGAAAGGTTGGCTTCGGTAAAATCGACTTCTTTCAAACTGGAATTTTTGAACGTCGTTTTTCTAATATCCAACTGGTAAAATGAACAATGATCCAAAATACAATCTTCAAATTTGAATGATATATTAAATGAATGTGCATCTACGAAAGCGAGCCCAATCATTTTACAATTCCTAAAAATAACGTCGCGAAAAGCCGTCTGATGGAGTTTCGCATTGCTGAAGTCGCAATCTTTGAAATCGCAATCGGAAAATTTGAACTCAGATAAATTCTGCCCGGAAAAATTTATATCCTTGAAGATGCAATTGTCATAGTCCGCTTTTTCGAGGTTTTCGAAATCGATTTTGCTAAATTTTTGTTCCGAGAAGTATTTCATTAGTCTAAAAAATAAGTTTTGGAAGCTTCGGGGGCCAGTTGCGGAATATGTGCTTGCTCAAAAATTGAGAATTGGATGGTCTCACAAATACTGTTGAGTGCCAGATCATTTTCTTCTTCGCCAAAAGGTTCGCCGATTTCCTGAATGATGGCATCCAGCGCAATAAAAGTGTAGCTGATAAGCAAGACAATCACCGGCATCATCCAACCGACTACATCTACCAGACCAAAGGGTAGCCAAAAACAATACAGATAGACCGTTCTATTGAGCAAAATGCTGTAGGCAAAGGGTAAAGGCGTATTGGCAATTCTCTCGCAACCCCCGATAATTTGGGAAAAGAGATTGAGCTGGTTATCCATCGAAACCAAAACAATGGTATCGATTTTCTGCGCCTGATTCTGCGCATTGATCCATTCTGCCATGATATCCAGCAGAATCACGGGTTTAAAATTTTTATCTTTTACCCTCAGGAAATTCTCCGCAGAAAGCAATGCTCGAAGTTTCGGATTGGCATCTTTGTTTCGCAGTTGGAAATTAAGCGCCCAACAAAATGCCGCTATTATTTGTACGAATTCTTCTTTTCGGATTTTAGCATTTGGGGAATCATCATTGATCAAAGCCAGAACTTGTCGGGTCAAAGATCGGCTTTCGACCACGAGGGAACCCCAAAGTTTGCGGCCTTCCCAAAAGCGATCGTAATTGGCAGAGTTGCAAAAGCCCATAAATATGGCCAGAGATAAGCCGAGCAGAGTAAAAATGGCGGGATTGAGATGAACCTTGTAATCGTAAATTGTTCCTTTAAAATAAAGAACTGCCACGGAGAAAGCCGTGATAAGCAGCAATTGCGGCATAATCTTGCGAAGGACAGAGCCCCGCCAGACAAACAACATTTCCAGCCAACTGAGTTTTTCTCTAATGATCATTGTAGAATAAATTACAAAAAAAAAGTCCTATTTTAGACCTTTCAAAAGCGCAGCTAAATTTACTGAATAGTTTTGGTGCAGCCGAAAATCTCACATGGAAAATTCTAAAAAAGTTTTGATCGTCACTTACTATTGGCCTCCGGCAGGCGGACCGGGCGTACAGCGGTGGTTGAAGTTTGCAAAATATCTGCCTGATTTTGGCTGGGAACCCATCATCTACACACCGGAAAATCCGAGCTATCCCTTGGTTGACGAGACTTTGCAGAAGGAGGTTCCTAAGAATCTGAAAGTTATTAAAACCAAAATTTGGGAGCCTTATCATATTGCCGAGATCTTTAGTAAGAGCAATCAGAAATTCAAGGGTGGGCAATTTGATGTGGGTCGGAATCAGTCGTTTCTTGCTAAGCTTTCTATCTTTATCAGAGGTAATTTCTTCATTCCGGATGCCCGGAAATTTTGGGTAAAACCTTCTATTAAATTTCTGAAACAATATCTTACGGAAAATCATATTGAAACCATCGTCACGACAGGCCCACCGCATAGCCTGCATCTCATCGGACTTGGATTGAAAAAAGAGCTGCCAAATCTGAAATGGATGGCCGACTTTCGGGATCCTTGGACTGAGATTTCGTATTACAAACATTTGAAACTGACTTCCCGTTCCGATAAAAAGCACCGGGAACTGGAAAAATCTGTTTTTGAAACTGCCGATGTGACGCTGGCAACAAGCTACACAGATGCGGAAAATTTCAGGAAAAAAGGCGCAAATGCTTTTTGTATCACTAATGGATTTGATAAAAATTTTGAATTACCAAATAATTCAATTGTAAAAAATGATATTGACAAATCACCGCTTTTGCAAACGAACGATTCTGGAAAATTTACGTTGAGCTACGTGGGCGTTCTGGAACAGCTCCGAAATCCCGAAAATCTTTGGAAGGCTTTGATGGCACTTTGCGAAAAACATCACGATTTTGCTAAGGATTTTGAACTGAAATTTGTAGGACGAGTTGATGATAAAATCTTAAATGAGATTAAGCGTTCTATTCTTAAAGATAATGTCCGAAATCTGGGCTATTTGCCACACGATGAATCTGTGAAGGAAATGGAAAATGCAGCGTTGCTTCTGATCACGAATTTCCCGACCGAAAGTTCGAAAGGCATCATTCCGGGAAAATTATTCGAATATTTGGCAACGGGAAATCGGATCCTCTCATTTGGACCAAAAGATGCGGATGTTGAAAAAATTCTTATTAAAACAAACTCTGGAAAACATTTTGAATATTCGCAAAATGCAGAAATTCAGGATTATATATTATCGGTTTATGAAGATTGGAAAAGTGGGCGAACTGATTTTAAATTGTCTGACATTAAAGAATTTAGCCGCCGAGAATTGACGAAGGAGCTAGCACGGTTGCTTTAACAGTTGGGTGACTAAGTCTTTTGTTTTCCAATTCTTTAGGAATTGATTTAAAATATGTCTAAAAAAAACGTATTGGCATAGATTTTTCTACAACTTGGATAATTAATATTAACTTAAAAATTATCATCATGGCAAACAAAACAAAGGGTCTTCTGGCACTTTTAGGATTAGGAGCGCTGGCGTGGTGGAGGTATAAAAAAGCATCTCCCGAAGAACAACAAAAAGTGAAAGATACCATTAACACGGCGAAAGATAATCTGACGAAGTTCGGAAATGATCTGAAAGACAAAGCAAGCCAAACCGCTGAGCAATTGAAAGAAAAGGCAACTGATGCTGCCGACCAGCTAAAAAATAAAGCTGAAGAACTCAAAAATGACGCGCAGCAAGCTGCGGAATAGAAAAACAAAACAAACCCGCCTCGTATATCTAGGCGGGTTTGTTTTTAATAATTTTTTTTTAAATAACAATGTGATAAAAAATTGCTGATAATTTCAGTAAGAGTCATGCTGAGAACGTTTGAAGGTAAAAGATCAGCTTTAGAAAATGGATTATTTATAATTATTTTTCAAATCCCACAAGCTCCGAATCACATCACTTCCATCTTAAAAGTCATACTCTCAATCACCTTCAAAATCGCTTCAACTGTATCCATCGATGTCAAACAAGGAACGCCGTTTTCGACGCTCATTCTTCTGATCTGGAAACCGTCTCTTTCGGCTTGTTTTCCTTTCGTAGTCGTATTGACAACATATTGGACTTTTCCCTTTTGAATCAAATCGATAAGATTCACACTTTCCTCTCCGATTTTGTAACCGATTTTGGTCGGAATTCCTTTATGTTCAAAATACTTCGCCGTTCCTTCCGTAGCCCAGATTCTGAAGCCGATGGTGTGGAATCTTTGCGCTATTTCAGCCGCTTCTTCTTTGTCCTGATCCGCCACGGTAAACAAGATCGACCCGTGCGTCGGAACTTTTCGTCCGGCTCCGATCAAACCTTTGTACAAAGCCTTTTCGAAGGTGGAATCTTTGCCCATTACTTCGCCCGTCGATTTCATTTCTGGTCCTAACTGGATATCCACTTTCGTAAGTTTGCTGAAAGAGAAAACGGGGACTTTTACGAAAATGCCTTCTTTATTCGGAATCAATCCTGATGTGTAACCAAGGTCTTTCAATTTGGCTCCGAGGATTGCTTTTGTAGCAAGATTTGCCATCGGAACATCCGTGATTTTGGACAAGAAAGGAACGGTTCTGGACGAACGTGGATTCACTTCTATCACAAAAACTTCGCCGTTTGAAATAACGTATTGAATATTCATCAATCCAATCACTTTCAATCCTTTAGCCAATCTTATTGTATAATCTTCTATCGTATTAATCTGATTTTCAGTCAAATGCTGTGGCGGATAAACAGCGATTGAATCTCCGGAATGCACGCCGGCTCTTTCGATATGTTCCATAATTCCCGGAATCACAGTTGTTTCTCCGTCACAAATCGCATCCACTTCCACTTCCTGACCCGTCAAATATCGGTCGATCAAAACCGGCTGATCGGGACTTGCTTCCACAGCATTTTCCATATAATAAGACAGTTCCTCTTCGGTATAGACGATTTCCATTGCCCTTCCACCTAAAACATAACTCGGCCGAACCAAAACCGGATAACCAATTTCGTTGGCAATCACAATCGCTTCTTCTTTTGAAGTCGAAGTTTTTCCCAGAGGTTGAGGAATGCCCAATTGCTGAAGCGCTTTTTCAAATTTATCTCTGTTTTCCGCTCTATCCAAATCTTCGAGTGAAGTTCCCAAGATTTGAACGCCGTGAGCCGCTAATTTATCCGCTAAGTTGATGGCTGTTTGTCCGCCAAACTGAACCACAACGCCTTTTGGTTTTTCGAGTTCGATGATGTTCATCACGTCTTCTTCCGCCAAAGGTTCGAAGTATAATTTGTCTGCAATCGAAAAATCTGTGGAAACCGTTTCCGGATTATTATTAATGATAATCGCCTCGTAACCCATCTGCTGGATGGCCCAAACCGAATGAACCGTTGCATAATCGAACTCGACACCTTGACCAATTCTGATTGGACCTGAACCAAGAACGATGATTTTTTCTTTATCAGAAACCACACTTTCATTTTCCTCCTCGTAAGTTCCGTAGAAATAAGGTGTTTCCGATTCAAATTCTGCTGCACAAGTATCAACCATTTTGTAAACCGGCATTACTCCGTTTTCTTTTCTGAAATTGAAAACTTCACGTTGCGTCGTTTCCCAAAGATGAGCGATATTAAGGTCTGCAAAACCTAACTTCTTGGCTTCGAGAAGAGTTTCTTTATCGAATTTGTTGGCTGCAATTATTTTCTCGAAATCAATTAATTTCTTGATTTTCCAGATGAAGAATTTATCAATTTTGCTCCATTCAACGATTTGTTCCCAGTCGTAACCTCTTCTCAAAGCATCGCCGATGATGAACAATCTTTCGTCATCACAAACGCGGATTCTTCTTTCGATTTCCTCGTCCGTAAGTGCTAAAGCCTGTTTTGTTTTCAATCCCAAATGACGAAGTCCGGTTTCCAAAGAACGGATCGCCTTGTGCAAAGACTCCTCGAAGTTTCTTCCGATGGCCATTACTTCTCCGGTTGCTTTCATCTGAGTAGAAAGTCTTCTGTCAGCCGTTTCAAACTTATCGAAAGGGAATCTTGGAAACTTGGTCACGACATAATCCAAAGCAGGCTCGAAACAAGCGTAGGAAGTTCCGGTTACAGGATTTTTGATTTCGTCAAGCGTCAATCCGACGGCAATTTTTGCGGCAATCTTCGCAATCGGATAACCGGTTGCTTTACTCGCCAAAGCCGATGAACGCGAAACTCTTGGATTCACTTCAATGATATAATAATCAAAAGAATTTGGGTCGAGAGCCAACTGAACGTTGCAACCGCCTTCGATTCCTAAAGCTCGGATGATTTTGAGAGATGCATTTCTCAGCATCTGATATTCTCTGTCAGAAAGTGTTTGCGAAGGCGCCACAACAATGGAATCTCCTGTGTGAACACCAACCGGGTCGATGTTTTCCATATTGCAAACCACGATGGCGTTGTCGTTTTTATCACGCATCACTTCGTATTCAATCTCTTTGAAACCTGCGATAGATTTCTCAATCAGACATTGCGTTACGGGAGAATATTTCAATCCAAGTTCTGCAATTTCACGAAGTTCAGGTTCTGTGGCAGCAATTCCGCCACCAGTTCCGCCCATTGTAAAAGCGGGCCGAACGATGACCGGATAACCGATTCTATTGGCAAAGTTAATCGCGCCTTCCACCGTTGTCACGATGTCGGAATCCGGAACGGGCTCGTTCAGTTGATGCATCAATTCACGGAAAAGGTCTCTGTCTTCTGCTTGGTTGATGGCGTCTAATTTGGTTCCTAAAACTTCCACTTTACATTCTTCCAGTATTCCGGATTTCTGTAATTCCACCGCCATATTAAGTCCGGTTTGTCCGCCTAACGTTGGCAACAATGCATCCGGGCGTTCTTTTCTGATGATTCTGGAAACAAATTCCAGAGAGATCGGTTCGATATAAACTTTGTCGGCAATCTCTTTGTCCGTCATTATCGTTGCCGGATTGGAATTGATAAGAATCACGCTGTAACCTTCCTCTCTCAAAGAAAGGCAAGCCTGTGTTCCCGAATAATCAAATTCCGCAGCTTGGCCAATGATGATGGGACCTGAGCCGATTACTAAAATTGTTTTTATGTCTGTTCTTTTCATTTTAACTAATATAACAATGTATAAATTTAACAGTGTAACAATGTTACGAGCCGTTTTCTTTTGATAGACTTGTACTTAATATTTTATAAATTATTTTTCCTATTTCTATTATCTGTAATTCCAAATTTTCATCAAAAGGATAATTAGGAGAATGTTTACAGAGATACAGCCAATATTTCGTTTCTTCAAGTTCTTTCGCAGCAATTTTTATTTTATGAATAAAATCTTTTTTGCTGTGCGGATTTTGTGCTTCAAATGAATTAGCACCAATACTAGTTCCTGAACGTAACAATTGTTTGGCAATCACGTATTTCTTTTTCTCTTCCAAAAGTTCACAATAATCAATAATATCTAATGAAAATTTTACTGTTTTTGTGATTAAAGGATTATTCTCAAAATTTATCATTGGATTATTTGATGAATTGTTAGACTGTTACATTCTTAAATTGATACATTAATTCAATAAAATCATCAAACAAATAATTCGCATCTTCCGGACCTGGACTTGCTTCCGGGTGATATTGAACTGAGAAACAAGGATGGATTTTGTGTTTCACACCTTCGTTGGTTCTGTCGTTCAAGGCGATGTGTGTTTCGATTAAGTCTGTGTCTTTCAAAGATTCCTGATCAATTGCGTAACCGTGATTCTGAGAAGTGATCGCCACTTTATTTTTTTCTAAATCCAAAACCGGATGATTTCCACCTCTGTGACCGAATTTCAGTTTGTAAGTTTTTGCGCCACAAGCCAGACCAATCAATTGATGACCCAAACAAATTCCAAAAATCGGCACTTTTCCAAGCAAACCATTAATCAATTCTGAAGCACCTATCACATCTTCCGGGTCGCCGGGACCGTTGGAAAGCATTATTCCGTCTGGGTCCATCAATAAAATCTCTTCTGCTGTTGTATCCTGAGAAACCACGATGATGTCGCAATTTCTTTGAGACAATTCACGGATGATTCCTAATTTGGAACCGAAATCTACCAGCACCACTTTGAAGCCTCTTCCTGGACTTGCGTAAGCTGTTTTTGTGGAAACCTGTTCTACTTGATTTGTTGGGAAATTAATCACTTTCAATTCTTCAACAACTGAATTCTCGTCCGTTTCAGCATTTACTATTTTTCCTTTTACAACACCTTTGTTACGAAGAATTCTGGTCAATCTTCTGGTGTCAATGCCTGAAATTCCGGATAGATTTTTCTTGATGAAAAACTCGTCCAAAGTCATTTGAGTTCGGAAATTGGAAGGCAAATCGCACAATTCTTTGACGATTAAACCTTTGATTGCCGGTTCAATGCTTTCGTAATCGTCTCTGTTGATTCCGTAATTTCCGATCAAAGGATAGGTCATACAAACGATTTGTCCGCAATAGCTTGGGTCAGAAATCAGTTCCTGATAACCCGTCATCCCTGTGTTGAAAACCACTTCGCCGGCAGTATCCTGTTCTGCGCCAAATCCTATCCCATCGAATACTTCTCCAGATTCTAATATTACTTTCTTTTTCATTTTTACTTTTTATGTTGGAAGTTTGAAAATGGATGTTGGAAGTCTTCTGTCTTCCTTCTATTTTTTCAATTTTTACTCAAAAAAAACACGCCCGAAAAGCGTGAATTAATTTTTAATTTTGGGAGTCGACAAACTCGAATCCTTTATTCTCAAGGTCAAATTTAAGAATCGCCATTCTTGCAAAAACGCCGTTTTGCATTTGTTTGAAGATTCTTGACCTTTCGCATTCTACCAAATCGGAATCTATCTCAACACCTCTATTGATCGGTGCTGGATGCATAATGATAGCGCCTGGTTTCATTTTCTTTTCTCTTTCTTTCGTCAAACCGAATTTTTTGAGATAATCTTCGGGTTTGAAGTTGAAATGCCGCTCGTGACGCTCGTGTTGGATTCTTAATAACATCAAAACATCGACGCCTTTCACGAGGCTATCGAACTGCATATACGTTCCGTTGACCAGCATTCCTTCGTCAAACCAGAATTCCGGTCCCGAGAAATAGACTTTGGCGCCCAATCTCCGGAAAAGTCCGGAAGCCGAGTTCGCAACACGGCTATGCTTGACATCGCCCACGATTCCGATGTTGAGACCTTCGATCTTGCCAAATTCCTGAATGATCGTCAAAGCATCCAAAATAGCCTGTGTTGGGTGACTTCCAACGCCGTCTCCTGCATTGACGATACTTAATTTCGCATCCTGAAGCTGATCGTAATATCTTTTTTCTGGATGCCTGATGACGGCCAGCTCTACGCCGATGGCTTCCAAGGTTTTTATGGTATCTGAGAGTGTTTCCCCCTTGGTGATGGAGCTTTTATCGGCTTCGAAATCAATCACTTGAAGTCCGAGTTTCTTCTCTGCCACTTCGAAGCTAATTTTGGTTCTGGTGCTATTCTCAAAAAACAAATTGGCAGCGAAAACATCGCCTTTTATTTTGCTGACTTTACCGTCTGCAAATTGCTGGGCTTCCTCTAAAATTTTCTCTACACTTTCTGTAGAAACGCGGGCAAGTTTGATCATATCTCAAATTTTTTTTAATAAAAAAAACGAAGCCTAAAAGACTTCGTTAAATATAAAAAATATTGTTGTTGTCGGCAAGACTGCCAAATGTTTTTGTCGCTAAATTCTGTTCCAGATTCATTAGCTGCAAATGTACCAATATTTTTGAGATTACGAAATCTTATCAATCATTTTTTATGTAAAATCAATCAACTTCTGCGTGTATAATTTTGTCAATCAAATATTTTCTTTACATTTGAAAGAATGATCTTACTATGAGTTTGGACAAAAAAGACAAATTGATACTTTCCCTTCTTCAGGACGATTCTACGCTCTCTGTGAAGGAAATCTCCGAAAAAATCGGTCTTACTTTCACGCCGACTTATGAGCGCATCAAAAATCTTGAAAAAAATGGCGTTGTAGAGAAATATGTTGCGCTCCTCAACCGAGAAAAACTCGGAATCAACATCGTGGTCTATTGCAACGTGCGGCTCAAAGAGCAATCTCAAACCACATTAAAAGATTTTGAAAATTATATCTCAAAATATGATGAAGTGCAGGAAATCATCAGCCTTTCTGGTGAATATGACTATCAGCTAAAAATCCTGGCAACAGATATTAATTCCTATAACCATTTTGCCGTCAATGTGATCTCAAACAGCCCACACATCGGGCAATATCACAGTTCTATCGTTTTGGCTGAAGTTAAAAAGACGACTAAGTTTAAATTAGATTAAAATCATTTACCGACCCTAAAGGAAGTGATTTTAACCCAACAATTTATCTCTCACTTTATTGAATTGATATTCGATTTCGTCGAGGCAAAGGTTTCCCAAACTGCCTTGATGGGTGTGAGTGAGTTCTTTGTAATCATACTCAAATACCCCATTTTCTATTTCCTGACCGACTTGCACATAGGCCTCCCGGAATGATTTCCCGTTCTGCACTTCTTCATTGATTTTCTCGACGCTGAAAATGTACTTATACTTTTCGTCGTCGAGAATATTTTCTTTCACTTCGATATTCGGAAGTGTATAAATCAGGATTTCCAGACATTCTTTCAAAGAATCGATGGCTGGAAAAAGGATTTCTTTTGTCATTTGTAAATCTCTGTGATAGCCCGACGGAAGATTATTCGTTACCAAAATCAACTCGTTTGGCAAAGCCTGAATCCGGTTGCATCTTGCTCTAACCAACTCGAAAATATCCGGATTTTTCTTGTGTGGCATAATGCTACTTCCTGTCGTAAATTCTTTAGGAAAGCTGATGAAATCATAGTTTTGGCTTAAATAAAGACAAACATCATAAGAAAATTTGCTTAGAGTTCCTGCTAAAACCGACAACGAACTGGCCAGTAATTTTTCCGATTTACCACGCGTCATTTGCGCATAAACTGCGTTGTAATTCAGGGTTCTGAAGCCGAGTTTGTACGACGTACTTTCTCTGTCAATCGGGAAAGATGATCCATAGCCGGCGGCCGAACCGAGGGGATTTTTATTAATAATATTCTTAGTCGCAAACAGCAATTCCAAATCGTCAACCAGAGATTCTGCATACGCTCCAAACCACAAGCCGAAAGACGACGGCATCGCAATCTGAAAATGCGTGTATCCAGGCACCAATACCTCTTTATGAAGGTTGGCTTTGTCCTTTAATATCTGAAAAAAGGAATCGGTGAGTTCCGTGATTTCTCGGATTTCATCAATTAGATAAAGTTTTATATCGGTCAAAACCTGGTCGTTTCTGGATCTTGCCGTGTGGATTTTCTTTCCGGTTTCGCCCAATTTTTCGATGAGGATATTTTCGATTTGAGAATGGATGTCTTCTGCAGTTTTATCGATTTCGAAACTTTCTTTATCGATTTCTGATAGAATTTCTTCCAAAACTGCCACGATTGCCTGCTCTTCATCAAGACGGATCAATCCAACTTCCGCCAGCATTTTTGCGTGCGCGATAGAACCCACCACATCATATTTTGCTAATCTGTCGTCAAAATCCAGGTCTTTTCCGACGGTGAATTTTGTAACCAAATCATTGGTTGTTGAATTGTCTTTTTGCCAGATTTTTTTCATTTTGTAATATTTGAACGCAAGGTGCGCTAAGATTTTTTTTGCTTTTATTGAAAATATTTTTAAGGTTCGCAAAGGCGCTGGTGCTCAGCGAGGAAGCTATCTTAAAGCTGTTTGTTAGGCTTGGGAACGGAAGGCGGATAAAACTGCCCAAATCCTTAAAGTATTATAATATTTTTTCTAATATTTTAATATAAACATCGATGCCTTCGCGGATTTCGCTGATCCCGACAAATTCGTCAGCGGTGTGCGAACGTAAGCTGTCGCCAGGCCCCAACTTGACCGATGTGCACGGAATAATCGCTTGATCCGAGGATGTCGGCGAACCGTAAGTTGTCCTGCCCAACGCCAAACCAGCCTGAACCAATGTATGATTTAGGTCGATTTTTGAGGAATTGAGGCGGAATGACCGCGGCGTCAGCTTCGATTTCATCTGCGATTGGATGATTTCGAAAACTTCCCGATTCGTGTATTCGTCTGTTACCCGAACGTCCAGGGTGAAATTACATTTTTCCGGAACCACGTTGTGCTGCGTTCCAGCGTTGATTACGGACAACGTGGTTTTCACTTCTCCCAAATATTCCGAAACTTTTGGAAATTTGAAATCGAGGATATTTTGCAAGTCTAGCATACATTTCACAATCGCATTATCATCATTCGGATGCGCGGCGTGAGAAGGCGTTCCCAACATTTCACCATCGATGACGAGCAAACCTTTTTCAGCGATGGCCAAATTCATTTTGGTCGGTTCGCCCACGATGGCTAATTCTACGTTTGGAAGTTGCGGAAACAAGGCTTCGATGCCGTCAAAACCTGAGATTTCTTCCTCCGCCGTCAAAGCAATGACGAGATTATGCGACAAGTCTTGCGCTTCATAAAAATAAAGAAAAGTCTGCGCCATCGCCACCAAAGAGGCGCCTGCATCGTTGCTTCCCAAACCAAATATTTTTCCATCTTTTTCGACCGGAATAAAAGGGTCCAAAGTGTAAGCTTTGTTAGGTTTTACCGTGTCGTGATGCGTATTGAGAAGAATCGATGGTTTGGCAGGATCAAAATATTTGTTGGCGGCCCAAATGTTATTTTTGAATCGGTTCACCTTCAGTTGATTTTCAGTGAAAAAGCCTTCAATAATGAGCGAAACGTTGTATTCATCGCGACTCATAGATGGGGTTGCAATGATTTTTTTCAACAATTTGACGGCGTTTTCCGTCAATTCCTCTCTGCTAAAGACAGATTTCAGTTCCTTCATTTCCTTTCTTGATTTGGTCTGACAGTTTTTTTTCATTGATGAGAACTACTTTCTGAACGCCATTTTCTTTGGCTTGGAAAGCATTTTCGAGTTTCGGAAGGATTCCTTTGCTAAGTTTTTCCTCATTTTTAAGCTTGGAAAATTCTTTTTTATTGATGGTTTTAAGATTTGAATCTTCATCGTCTATAGTTTCCAAAACCCCATTTTTATCGAAGCAGAACAGCAATTCGGTCTCAAATATCTTTGATAAAGCCATCGCAATCGTTCCGGCAATCGTGTCGGCATTGGTGTTTAGCAGATTTCCTTTTTTATCGTGGGTTATTGCAGAAAACACCGGAACCAAACCCAGATTCATCATATTGACCATCAATTCCTTATTGATACTTTTTTCAGTAATATCGCCAACAAATCCAAAATCGATGCTTGGATGTTGTCTTTTTTCCGCTTGAATTAAATTGCCATCGGCTCCGGAAAATCCCATCGCATTGCAACCAAAACTCTGCAGTCTTGCCACCAGATTTTTGTTAATATTTCCAGCGTAAACCATTGTCACTATATCCAAAGTGGCTTTGTCGGTAATCCTTCTGCCCTCTATCATTTGTTGCGGGACATCCAGTTTTTCGGCCAGCTTACTGGCTAATTTTCCGCCACCGTGAATCAAAATTTTAGCCCCCTGAATGTTTGAAAATTGCTGAAGAAAAACGTTCAATGCTTTTTCGTCATCGATTAATGAGCCTCCGATTTTTATGATTTTTAGTTTTAGCATTTTGTTTTGAACGCAAAGTGCGCTAAGATTTTTTATCTATTATTGAAAATATTTTAAGGTTCGCAAAGGTGCTTACGCTCAGCAAAGATTAAATCCTGCTTTTATTTTAATTCATCTAAGATTTCAGAAAAAACCGCTTGTGCAGAGAAGATTCTGTTTTTCGCCTGCTGATAGATGATTGAGTTTTCGCCATCGATCACTTCATCGCTCAATTCCAGATTTCTACGTACAGGAAGGCAATGCATCACCTTTGCATTGTTGGTCGATTTTAATTTTTCGGTGGTCAACATCCAGTTTTCTTCAACTTTCGGCATCGCGGCATAATCCTCAAAAGACGACCAGTTCTTCACATAAACGAAATCGGCATTTTTCAACGCCTCGTCCTGATTATGAACTACTTTTGTGTCTTTTGTGAAATTTTTATCCAAATCGTAAGCTTCTGGATTTGCAATCAAAAAATCGACGTCCATTTGTTGCATCCATTCTGCAAACGAGTTCCCAACAGCTTGCGCAATCGGTTTGATGTGCGGCGCCCAAGTCAAAACGACTTTAGGTTTTCTGTTAATTCCGAACTTGTCGAAAGGCCAATTTTCTGTGATTGTGAGGCAATCTGCCAGACTTTGCAACGGATGACGCGTCGCAGATTCCAAAGAAATAACGGGAACTTTGGTGTGTTTCAAAAACTGGCTCAAGATGCTTTCCTTCACATCGTCTTCTTTACTTTTCAGTCCGGCGAAACATCTTACGGCAATGATATCGCAATACTGATTCAGAACCTCGATGGCGTCTTTGATATGTTCTACGGTATCGCCGTTCATCACCGTTCCGTCTGCAAATTCTAGATTCCAGGCTTCTTGTGGTGCGTTGAGCGTTAGGACATTTAATCCTAAATTTTGAGCGGCAATTTGAGAACTCAATCTGGTTCGCAAGCTGGAATTGAGGAACACCAAACCAATCGTTTTTCCATTGCCTTTAGTCGGATTTCCTAATGGATTTTTCTTTATTTTTAAGGCTTTTGCAATGAGGTCCTGCAAATGATTTATATCGTAAACCGAAGTGAAATTTTTCATGTTGATTATTATTTTGAACGCAAAGCGCGCAATGATTTTTTTATGTGATTCGATGTTTTTTTTGTTCGCAAAGACACTTCGACAAACTCAGTATAAAGTACAAACTCATCAAAGATTTTAACCAGAAAAATCTATATTTTACTTTTAATCTTAATCCAGAAAATTAATTTGGATGCGATTAAATTAGTTTTCAATAAGATTTTTGTCAATTTTGTGGTTCATTATTTTTAAGACACTTTCCAAAGCAGTGATGAACAAATCGGATTCTTCTTCCGAAATATTGAGCGCCGGTAAAATCCGCAAAACATTTTTGTCATTGGCATTTCCGGTGAAAATAAAATGTTCAAACAGCAATGCTTTCCTGACATCGGCACAAGCCTGATCCAGCTCGATTCCAATCATAAGACCGCGTCTTTTGATGCTTTTGATGTGAGGAAAATCTTTAATTTTTTCTTCGATATAAGCTCCGATTTTCTCTGAATTTTGAATTAAATTTTCATTTTCAATCACGTCCAAAACGGCTATTCCAGCAGCGCAAGCGAGATGATTGCCTCCAAAAGTGGTCCCGAGCAATCCGTAACTCGCTTCGAATTTTGGATGAATCAGAACACCGCCCATCGGGAAACCATTTCCCATTCCTTTTGCAACGGTAATCAAATCCGGCTGAATGTAGAATTCCTGATGGGCAAAGAATTTCCCGGAACGGCCATAACCCGACTGCACCTCGTCCAAAATCAAAACTGCATCATTTTCGCGGCATAATTTTTCAACTGTTAAAATGAATTCTTTTTCCAACAAATTGATGCCGCCAACGCCTTGAATTCCTTCTACAATGACCGCAGAAACTTCGTCTCGATTTTCCAAAAAAATCTTTTCCAGCTCTTCAGAATTATTGAATTCGCATTTGATAAAATTCTCAGATTTGTTGATTGGCGCTACGATTTTTGGATTGTCCGTCGCGGAAACTGCAGCCGAAGTTCGCCCGTGGAAGGCATCCGAAAAATAAATCACTTTCTTTTTTCCGTTATGAAATGAAGCCAATTTCAATGCATTTTCGTTGGCTTCCGCTCCCGAGTTGCAGAGAAAAAGGGAATAATCTTCGTAACCTGATAATTTTCCCAATTTTTCGGCCAGCTGAATTTGCAAATTATTCTGAACCGAATTGGAATAAAAGCTGATTTTATCCAATTGATTTTTCAGTTTTTCAACGTAATGTGGATGGTTGTGACCTATGGAAATCACGGCGTGGCCGCCATAAAAATCGAGGTATTTTTGTCCGTTTTCATCCCAAAGGAAAGAAGCTTCAGCCTTCACAGGATTGATATTGAAAAGTGGATATACGTTGAATAAATTCATTTTGGTTGATGGTTGTCTGTTGAGGGTTGATTGATCTAAAACGCCAATGATTTTAAGTTTAATCCAAGATTTTGCTTCCAGCCATTTGCGATGTTCATATTTTGAATTGCTTGTCCAGATGCGCCTTTCAGCAGATTATCGATGGCGGAATGAACGGCGATTTTATTTCCTTGTTTTTCGATTTGGATGACGCAGAAATTAGTATTCACAACTTGTTTCATATCAATCGGTTTCGCTGAAATTTTTACAAAAGGCGAATCTTTGTAGAAGTTTTTATATAAGGAATAAATTTTTTCTAATTCCAAATCACATCCAATAATTGAACTTGTAAAAATCCCCCTGGCAAAATCGCCACGCCAAGGCACAAAATGGAGTTCGACTTTTTCTTCATTAAGCCTATTAATTTGCTTAATAATCTCATCGACGTGCTGATGATTCAAAGTTTTGTAAGCGGAAATATTGTCATTTCGCCACGTGAAATGCGTGGTAGCTTGCAAAGATTGTCCCGCGCCGGTCGAACCGGTAATTCCGGTGGTGTAAACATCTTTCAGCACATTTTCCTGGGCCAAAGGCAATAACGCCAGCTGAATTGCGGTCGCAAAACAGCCGGGATTAGCAATGCTTTTGGAGTTCTGGATTTCATCAAAATAAATCTCGGGCAAACCGTAAACGAAATTTCTATTTTCAAATTTGCCATCGAGACGGAAATCATTTCCTAAATCAATGATCAAAGTTCCATCTGGAACCGGATTTTCCCTCAGCCAGTTTTGACTTTCTTTATGGGGAAGGCAAAGGAAAAGGATGTCTGCCTCATCAACTTCGTTAGTCAAAGTCAAATCACAAATCGAATCCAAATCTGGATATAAATCGGAAATCTTCCGGCCGGAATTGGAACGGCTGAACAGAAATTTGATTTCTACCTTCGGGTGGAATGCGAGTAAACGAACGAGTTCGCTGCCTGTATATCCGTTGGCTCCGATGATTCCGACTGATTCTTTCATTTTTTATTTTAGACGCAAAGAGCGCAAAGTTTTATTTTAATCTTAATGTTTTTATTTGGGCAAAAGCCCTTTGTCCAGTTTTTATTGATGCAAATCTAAAGTAGCGGAAATCCTTATTTGCTTGTCTTCATGTTCCTTCTAAGTGAAATCGTGAGCAAAAAAGATTGACTTCGTCCAATTATTTTAATTTAATTTATTGACCTGATGATAAATATTGAGCGCGTTGCTAAGGATTTTGGTAAAACCTTTGACATCGTCGCCCGTCCAAGCGAGATTTTCTTCGCCGTAGCTTGCGAATTTTGAAGACATTAAATCATTTTCAGATTCAATTCCATTCAAAACAAAACGATAGGGATGAAGCGTGACAAAGACTTTTCCATTGACCATCTTCTGAGAATCCTGCAAAAAAGATTCAATATTCCGCATCACAGGATCGAGAAAAAGTGCTTCGTGCAGCCAGTTTCCGTACCAATCGGACAATTGTGCTTTGATGGTCTGCTGGTATTTGGAAAGGGTGTGCTTCTCCAAAAGATGATGCGCTTTGATGATAATTGCAGCGGCAGCAGCTTCGAAACCGACACGGCCTTTGATGCCAACAATGGTGTCTCCAACGTGAATATCGCGGCCAATTCCGTATGGCGAGGCCAATTGTTCAATCTTCTGAATGGCTAAAACGGGATGAGAAATCGCCTCGCCGTTGACGGAAATTAGTTCTCCATTTCTGAATTCGATTTCAAGATTTGATGGTTCGGTTTTCTCAACTTTTGAAGGATAGGCATCTTCTGGAAGAGAAAATCTAGACGTCAAAGTTTCTTTTCCGCCGACGGAAGTTCCCCAAAGTCCTTTGTTGATGGAATATTTTGCCTTGTCAAAATCCATTTCGTAATGGTGATCTTTGAGAAACTGAATTTCGTCTTCGCGCGACAAACTCAAATCCCGAATGGGTGTTATGATTTCGATTTTGGGGCATATTACGCTGAAAATCAAATCGAAACGAACTTGGTCATTTCCTGCGCCCGTGCTTCCGTGCGCAATGGCATCTGCTCCGATTTCCAGAGCAACTTGCGCAATCGTCTGTGCCTGAATGGTTCTTTCTGCGCTGACAGAGAGCGGATATGTATTGTTTTTCAGCACATTACCGAAAATCAAATATTTCACGCAATCGTTATAATATTTTTCCGAGGCATCTACAAATCTATAGGAAGCAACGCCTAATTTTTCTGCTTTTTCTTCTAAAGAAATTTTGTCATTCTCACCAAAACCGCCGGTATTGACTGTGACGGCGTGAACTTCGTAACCCAGAGTTTGGCTCAGATATTTGGCGCAGTAAGACGTGTCCAGACCGCCGCTGAACGCCAAAAGCACTTTCTTACTCATTGTTGCTGTTTATGGATTCCAAATTCTTCTTTTTTCCTATATTCAGATTTTCTGGGACAAAAAGCATGGCGGTGCATAGGCAATTTTTGCGGTTCTTCATCATCAGAATATCGTAGTTTACACAATTTTTGCAACCGTTCCAGAACTGTTCGTCTGGAGTAAGTTCAGAATATATCACCGGTTTGTAGCCCAAGCTGCTATTGATTTTCATCACGGCCATTCCGGTGGTCAAGCCAAAAATCTTGGCTTTGGGGTATTTCTCTTGGGACAGCTGGAAAATTCTTTTCTTGATCTGAGTTGCCAAACCGACATTCCTGAACGGAGGAGAAACGATTAACCCGGAATTGGCGACATATTCCCCGTTTGTCCAGGTTTCTATGTAGCAGAAGCCCGCCCAGGTTGCATTGTCGTCCATTGCAATCACAGAATTGCCTTCTGCAATCTTCTGACCAAGATAGGCAGCGGACCGTTTTGCGATGCCCGTTCCGCGCTTTTTTGCAGAGTCTTCCATTTCCTGTCGGATTTCTTCTACGTAGATCAAATGTTTCTCTGACGAAACCTCTATTTTCATCTTTTTTATCTAATTAAGTTGCAAAACTAAGAATATTTATCTTTATTAAACAAATAAAAAAGATAATTTTATCTTAAAAATAAGCTTTATCCACAATTTTATCTTGGTGCTAAAATTCAAATATTGCTAAGTTATTATATCTTTGCTAAAAAGGTATAGATATGGAAAATCAATGTCCGAAATGCAACAACCAGAATGTTACAAAAAGCGGAATTATCAACGGAAAACAACGGTTCTACTGCAAAAATTGCAACTATAATTTCACCGTTAAAAAAATGGGGAAACAAATTGACGATTATTACGTCACCAAGGCGTTGCAACTTTATCTGGAAGGCTTAAGCTATCGGGAAATCGAAAGAATAATCGGTGTTTCGCACGTCAGCATAAGCGCCTGGATCAAAAAATATAATATTACGAGGCCGCCACATTCTGAATTTCACCCCGTCTATAAAATACTGAAGCAAAATGAATTAATAGAATACATTTCCAAAGCAAACAACCTGAACAATTCGGGATTAATCATCACTCAATTTGCTGATAAATATATGCTGATCAAATGGGAACGCTTTAAGAAATAAGATTAATAAATCCTCCCTAATATATAAAGCTATACTTTTAGCATTAATATATATTAAATTTTTCCAAGTAAAATATTAATAACAATTTGGCATCCACAAAATAACCACCAAATTTTTATTAATCTATGAAGAAAATTTTTTATTTATTAATAATTGTTTTTTTGACTGCACACGTTGATAAGTTGTACGGTCAGGAAGTGACAAAAGAAGAACTCCTCAAGCGAATAGAAGCTTTGGAGGCAGAAAAGAACAAGAAGAAAGAGTGGGATGTCTCTCTTTATGGCTGGGTAAGAACCGATTACATCTTCGACTCCCGGCAATCCGCCTATGTGAGAGAGTACAATCTTAATCTTTATCCACTGGATGAAAAACTGGATGCCAACGGAAAAGACATTAATGATGCGGGTGCCAGTAATTTCTTATCGGTCACCACGCGTGTTGGTATCAAAATAAAAGGTCCAGACGTCTGGGGTGCGAAAGCCACAGGACAAATCGAAGGTGATTTTTTTGGTAATACGGAACTGAACAAAAGTGCTGCAGGAACTGGAAGCACCGGGCTATTAAGATTGAGGCATGCCTTTGCAACTTTGGATTGGGGAAAAACGGCGGTCACCTTTGGGCAAACTTGGTATCCGGCTTTTATCCCTGAAGTGTACCCGGGCGTAGCCAATTTCAATGCCGGCATTCTATTCAATCCGTTTGGTTGGGCCGGACAGATCAAAGTGACTCAAAAGATAACACCTGAGCTATCTGTAACGGCGGTGGCGTTCAAGGATCGCGAATTCCAGACCGCTAATGCCACAGGAGCTTCTGCAAACAGCGCCACCTTCAACTCCAGCACGCCCTCCTTGCACGGGAGACTGCAATACAAAACCAGAAATATAATGGTGGGTGTTGCGGCAGAATATCAATCGTTGAAACCCGTCATCGAGTCCAACAATCTGGCCTCTGACGAAAAAGTAAATTCGTCGGATTTTTTAGCTTACTTTTCCTATACCAACGACAAGATTATTGCGAAAGCATACGGCATCACGGGAGGCAATCTTAATCATTACGTGATGTTGGGTGGTTTTGCAGGGTATATCGAAGCCAATGGACAGGAATCTTACAAGCCTACAAAAACGAGTGCTTTCTGGGTAGATCTTGCCAGTGCAAGCCCCAAAATAGCGCCAGGCGTCTTCTTTGGATATACGCAAAATAACGGAACCGATTCGGGTTACAAGAATTTGTACATCCGTTGCAATTCTGGAACAAGAATCTTGGACAATGTCTGGAGGGCTTCCGGCAGAGTAGAATTCAAACAGAATAAATTCAGCATTACGCCAGAAGTGGAATATACCGCTGCACGGTGGGGTGACACCAATCCGGAGGGGAAAGCTGAAAATCATTTGACAACCGTCGGTAACGTACGAGGTCTTGTACGAGTAATGTATTCTTTCTAAAAAAAACAACTTAAAAACAAATAATATGAGCGATTCACATCACGAAAACTACAACAACCTGAGCGAGAGGCAAAAGAACCGCACCATTTGGAGTGTGATTATGGCTTCGTCTCTCGGAACCCTTATCGAATGGTACGATTTCTATATCTTCGGAAGCTTGGCAGTGGTCTTGTCCACCAAATTTTTCCCTTCAGATAACCCCACCGCAGCATTCTTATCCACGCTTGCTACTTTTGCAGCTGGATTTGTGGTTAGACCTTTTGGAGCTCTCTTCTTCGGAAGACTGGGCGATCTTATCGGAAGAAAATATACATTCCTGGTCACCCTTCTCATCATGGGATTTTCTACATTCCTGATCGGGTGTATCCCAAGTTATGAAACAATAGGATTTATGGCACCGGTTTTAGTTTTAATTTTAAGACTTTTACAAGGTTTAGCCCTTGGAGGCGAATATGGAGGCGCCGCAACCTACGTGGCAGAATATTCGCAGCCCAATAGGCGCGGCTACTGGACTTCGTGGATCCAAACTACGGCGACAGCAGGTCTGTTCATTTCCTTGATTGTCATCCTAGTCACCAAAACATCACTTTCTCCTGAGGAATTTGACAGCTGGGGTTGGAGAGTGCCGTTCTGGATTTCTATTTTAATGGTCATTGTTTCATATTTTATCAGAAGAAATATGAAGGAATCTCCACTTTTTGCCAAAGCGAAAAGCGAGGGAAAAACATCTACCAATCCGCTAAAAGAAAGCTTTGGAAATAAATTTAATTTCAAATTTGTACTTTTAGCGCTTTTCGGAGCGGCAATGGGGCAAGGAGTCATCTGGTACACGGGACAGTTCTATGCCATGAGCTTTATGCAGAAAGTGATGAACGTAGATACCACTCAGGTCGATTCTTTGATGGCATTGGCCCTGTTCCTCGGAACGCCATTCTTTGTTTTCTTTGGATGGTTATCGGATAAGATTGGCAGAAAAGCCGTGATGATGACGGGGATGCTCGTCGCAATATTGGCTTATCGACCAATTTACAGTGCAATGTTCAACTCGGTAGATACGGCGAAAAAAGAAGTGGCCGCCGGCGGCATTACCGAATCCCGAACTGCAAAAATACATCCCAAAATAGCAACCGACAGTTTGATTACTTTTCATAAAGAAATTGCTTTCACAGACGGCACTATGTCTAAAAAAGACAGCGTAGTTCATTGGTCTACAGCCGGACCAGTGATAAAAGATGGTAAAGCAGAAGAACCCAAAGTGACAGTATCTATCAAGGTCAATGATGATACAAGGTGGCATCTGGTTTTATTGGTCTTCATCCAGGTCATCTTTGTGACGATGGTTTACGGCCCCATTGCGGCATTCTTAGTCGAGATGTTCCCTGTCAAAATCCGATATACCTCTATGTCTTTACCCTATCATATCGGAAACGGCATATTTGGAGGATTACTACCTGCCGTGGCAACCTATCTGGTGACGACGGCGAAAGACGCGGGTCACCCGGCTTGGTATCTGGAAGGTCTCTGGTACCCTATCGGCGTTGCGACGGTCTGTCTCGTGATTGGATTGTTCTATCTGAAAACGAAGAACAACAACATTCACGATTAAAAAGACTTTTGGCAACGCATTACACTTCTAAGAAATAAAATTATTAGGTATTCTTGGAAGTATTCACAATTATTAATTAACTTTAAATCAACAAAATGGATAGCATCAAAAAAATATTAGGCATCGTCTGGATTGCATTGGCACTCGTGGTTCTGTACTTCGGACTGACTGTGATGGGGATTCCCAAGCTGGCCTCTGGCAAGCAGGAAGATCTGGTATTCGGGATCATCATTGTATTCATCCTCCTGCCCATCGTCTGCGGCGGATTGGGAATCTTCGGCTACTATGCGCTGAAAGGTGAATATTCTGACGAAAAAATATAAAGAAACTAAATTATAATTTGATAATTGATGGATGATAAATATCGTTCATCAATTATCTTTTTTCGATAATCATCTATGAAAAAAAGACACGAACAAAAATTGATCCTCCTGAGTTTTGGACTCATGATATTGTTCAGTGCGCCGATTATTCTTTTGTTCAATAGCGAAAAAGAGCTTTTCGGATGGCCTGTGGTGTATGTGTACATCTTCAGCGTTTGGCTTTTCTCCGTCGTAGCTTCTTTTGTAATCCTCAAAAAATACGATGAGTAGCGTTGCTTTATATGCGGTGGTGATTCTTTATCTCGCCCTTCTTTTTTTTGTGGCTCACACCGCGGAGAAAAAGAAGAGCAAGATATGGGTCAACAATCCGTACATCTATGCCTTGTCCTTAGCGGTCTATTGCACCGCCTGGACCTACTACGGCAGCATCGGCGTTGCGGCGAATGAAGGCTTGGATTATCTTCCCATTTACATCGGTCCGGTCATCGTGATCCCGGCGTGGATTTACATCAACAAAAAAATTCTTCGAATCTCGAGAGTCAATAAAGTGAGCAGTATTGCAGATTTTATTTCATTGAGGTATGGGAACAGTAGGTTTTTTGGCGCCATTATCACATTGGTTTGTATTTTTGGAATTATCCCCTATATTGGGCTGCAGATCAAAGCTATTTCCGAGACCTTCCATCTGGTGACGCAGACGCCCATTTCGAAGAATATCTTCTCAGATAACGCCACGGTGGTCGTCTTACTTTTGGCATTGTTTTCCTCCTATTACGGCACCAGATATGTGGATGCTTCGGAAAAAAGATTGGGAATCATCTCGACAGTAGCTTTGGAAAGTCTCTTGAAATTAATCTTCTTTGTGGTTTTGGGTATTTTTGTTACCTATTTTGCATTTGATGGTATTTCCGATATTTATGCCAAGGCAAGCAGTTTTCTGGATTTCAAGGAGAAAAATACGTTTAATGGCTTGGAGGGCAGTTTCAACTGGATGATTCTCTGCCTGATTTCGGCCTCCGCGATTTTTCTACTACCAAGACAATTCCATACAACCATAGTCGAAAACCGGCAGGAAAAACATCTGAAAACCGCGATCTGGTTTTTTCCGCTTTACATGCTGATTTTCACCCTATTTGTATTTCCAATTGCGTGGGGCGGCCGCATTTTGTTTAATGGGCAAGATGTGAATCCCGAATTCTACTCGATATTAATTCCTCAATATTTTGACAATCAGCTGATTACCGTTTTGGTGTTTCTCGGCGGGCTGAGTTCCTCCATATCGATGGTCATTATCTCGAGCATCACGCTTTCCATAATGCTGTCCAACAACCTCATCATTCCCTACGGCTGGCTGGATCGGTTGAAATCTGATCACGAAGAAAAGAATACGAAAACCATTATGAACATTCGAAAAGTCAGCATTTTCATTCTGATTGTTACGGCATTTATTTTTTACAAATTCTTCATTTTAAAGAACAGTTTGTACTCTGTTGGGTTGGTTTCTTTTGTCATCATTTCGCAATTGGGTCCCTCATTTTTCGGCGCCATATTTTGGCGGAGAGGCAGTTACAGAGGTGCTGTTGCTGGCTTAATCGCGGGATTGATTGTCTGCTACTTCGGCCTGATAATTCCGCAATATTATTTCTCTTACAATCAGGAAATTAAAGGCTTGATAAGGAATGTTTATGATTGGTTCAGCTTTTTCGACATTCCTTATTTGAGTAATATTTCGGAAGTCTTTTTTTGGTCTATTTTATTGAATATCAGCTTATTTTCGATAATTTCATTAAGTCGAAAAGGCGATTATCGGGAACGCAACTTTGCCGAAATATACATCGATATTGATAAATATATCCAAAATCATGAGAACGCCTTTGTCTGGCGCGGCCGTGCCTATGTTTCCGACATTCGTAATATCTTGGTCAACTTTCTGGGCGAAAAAAAGACCGAACAGGCATTGCGGATTTTCAACCTCAAATACAACATCGATACGCGCACCGAAACCGCCGATGCGAGATTCATCAAATTTTCGGAAAACTTACTTTCGGGAAGAATTGGAACCGCTTCAGCAAAAATTCTGATCGAAGGGGTGACGCAGGAAGACAAGATCTCTCTCACCGAAGTCCTCAAAATCTTGGAAGAATCTAAAGAAAATATCAGCCTTAACAAAAAACTGACCGAGCAAAGTCGAGAACTTCGCCAGCTGTCGGACGAATTGAGATCCGCCAATGAAAATCTCATCATCAAAGACAGGCAGAAGGACGACTTCTTGGATGCCGTTGCCCACGAGCTCCGGACGCCCATAACAGCCATAAGATCTGTGGGCGAAATCCTTGCAGAAGACGATGAAATGCCGCCCGAACTCAAAAAAGAATTCCTGAATAATATCGTCACAGAATCGGACCGGCTGAACGAAATCATCAACGATATTTTGTATCTCGACAAGTTGGAGCACGGCGAAATCGCTTTGAATATCCGTCCAAACAACATCATCGAAACCTATCAAAAAGCCCTAAATCCCATCAGTCCCCTGATTCATCAGAAAAAAATTCACCTCAGTGAAGTTGATCTTTTGACCCATCCGATTTTCGAATACGACGAAGCCAGACTGATTCAGGTTTTTCAGAATATCTTAGGAAATGCCTTGAAGTTTGCCGATGAACAGGGAAGCATCCAGGCTAAATTTCAGGAAAAAAATGCTAACTTAGTGATCAACATATTCAATACCGGGAGAAAAATCCCGGAGGAAGATCTCGAGTTGATATTCGACAAGTTTTACCAATCAAAAAATCAAAACCTAAGAAAGCCTTCCGGTAGCGGATTGGGACTGGCCATCTGCAAAAAAATAATGGAGGCGCAAAATGGAACTATCGGCGCCGAAAACAATGAATTGGGCGTCACTTTTACCTTACAACTAAGAACTCAAACCAGCAAGAACAATGAAAACGATATTAATAGCGGATGACGAGCACAAGATTCTGATGTCTTTGGAATACAGTTTCAAGAAGACAGGTTATGATGTTTACATCGCACGAGACGGAACGGAGGTTTTGGATTTGCTAAAAACCATCACGCCGCAAGCCATCCTTTTGGATATTATGATGCCAAACTTAGACGGCTACAGCACATTGGAAGAAATCAAACAGATGGGGAAAATGAAAGACACCAAAATCATTTTCCTAAGTGCAAAATCTAACCCAAAAGACATCGAAAAAGGCTTGGAGCTTGGCGCCGACGCCTACGTCACCAAGCCCTACTCCATCAAAAAATTGATACAACAGATAGAAGAAATGTTTTAGAATGAATATAAACCTTGTAATATCATATCCATGAACTACGATACATTATTTAAAGAAAGTATTGAAAGCAGAGACGAATTTTGGAAAACGCAGGCCAGAGAAATAGACTGGTTTCGGTTTCCCACTACCATTACTTCCTTGGATGAAAACGGCTACAACCAATGGTTTGCCGACGGAGAACTCAATATGTGTTACCTCTGCATCGATAAGCACATCAACGATGGCTATGGCGATCAAGTTGCCGTCATCTACGATTCTCCCGTGACGAATCAGAAGCAGAAATACACTTTTTACCAGCTCAAAGATGAAGTTTCCAAATTGGCAGGCGGACTAAAATCTTTAGGATTGACCAAAGGAGATACCGCCGTAATCTATATGCCGATGATCCCCCAAACCCTTTTTGCAATGCTGGCTTGCGCAAGAATTGGTGTGATTCACAATGTGGTGTTTGGAGGGTTTGCACCCACAGAATTGGTGGTAAGAATAAACGACTGCAAACCCAAAGCTATGATCACCGCCACAGCCGGAGTCGAGATCAGTAAAAGAATTCCTTATCTGCCCCTTGTAAAACAAGCCATAGAACTCGCCCAAGACAGAGTAGAAAACATCATCGTTTACAATAGGAAATTGATAGACAACAAGCACGAAATGTTTGATGGCATTGTGGACTATGATGAATTGGTTGCGCAATCGGAGCCTGCAGATTGCGTTTCTGTAGAATCTACCCATCCGCTGTATTTGCTTTATACATCGGGAACCACAGGGAAGCCAAAAGGCATCGTTCGAGACACCGGCGGATATGCCACAGCGATGAAATTCACCATGAAATATCATTATGCCATGGCAGCAGGCGAAATAATGTGGACGGCATCGGATTTCGGATGGGCCGTTGGCCATAGCTACTCGGTTTATGGACCATTGATTAATAGAAATACAACGGTCATTTTTGAAGGGAAACCGGTTTTCACCCCAGATGCAGGAACCTATTGGCGCATCATCTCGGAATATAAAGTTTCGGTCATGTTCACCGCACCAACGGCGATTCGCGCCATCAAAAAGGAAGATCCCAACGGAGAATTCATAAAAAAATATGATCTATCCCACTTCAAGAAACAGTTTCTGGCGGGCGAGCGTTGCGATGTGGCCACTCTGGATTGGTTTGCAGAGCACATCGGCGTACCCGCAATAGACCACTGGTGGCAGACAGAATCTGGATCACCAATGCTGGGATTGCTGACCGCCGATGAAAATTATAAAATAAAAAGAGCCGCTGCCGGAAAACCCATCCCGGGCTACGACATTAAGGTATTTGATGAAAATGGCTTTGAACTCGATCCTCATCACGAGGGCTATTTAGTCATCAAATTACCATTAGCTCCAGGTGCTTTGCTGGGCATCTGGAATGATTTCCCCAGGTTCAGAAGCAGTTATCTTTCTCAGTTCGAGGGCTACTATTTTTCCGGAGACGGCGCCATCAAAGACGAAGACGGCTATGTTTTCGTGACGGGGCGGGTAGATGATGTGATCAACGTGGCAGGACACAGACTTTCTACTTCCGAAATGGAGGAAATTGTCTCCTCAAATCCTAACGTTGCAGAATGTGCAGTGGTGGGAAAAGAAGATGAATTAAAAGGTCAAATTCCATTTGCTTGTGTAGTGTTAAAAAGCGGTATCACCATTTCCGAAAAAGATATTGAAAAACAAATCGTGGAAAGTGTAAGAGAAAAAATAGGTGCCGTTGCCTCTTTTAAAAATGTAATGGTCGTCAAACGATTGCCAAAAACCCGATCGGGAAAAATCCTGAGAAAATTGATAAGAACCATACTCGACAAAAAAGACTTCCAAATCCCATCTACCATTGATGACGAACTCATCGTTGAAGAAATAAACAGCAAAGTAGATGAATACTGGAAAATTCATCAAGCGTAAACATAAAATAAATTGAAAATGAAAAATTATCACATTCAGAATTTACAGGATTATTTCAAAGAGTACAAAAAATCCATTAAAAACCCGAAAAAATTTTGGGACAAGATTGCCGATGAAAACTTCGTGTGGTACCAGCGGTGGTCCAAAGTTGTGGACTACGATATGCAGGAAGCTAACATCAAATGGTTCAAAAATGCAAAACTAAACATCACAAAAAACTGCCTAGATCGGCATCTTGCTCTGCGTGGAGACAAAACGGCAATCATCTGGGAACCCAATGATCCGAAAGAAGAAACGCAACACATTTCTTACAACGAACTATACACCAGGGTCAACAAAGTGGCCAACATCCTCCGCGAAATGGGAATCCAAAAAGGAGACCGGGTTTGCATCTACTTGCCGATGATTCCCGAACTGGCGGTTTCAATGCTTGCTTGCGCCAAATTAGGCGCTGTACATTCTGTGATATTTGCAGGATTTTCAGCCGCTGCGGTAGCCTCACGAATCAATGACTGCGGCGCGAAAATGGTGATCACATCGGACGGAAGCTATAGAGGAAACAAAGTCTTGGATCTAAAAAGCATTGTGGATGAGGCGCTCGAGAAAACGCCAACAGTAGAAAATGTTTTGGTGGTGAAAAGAACGCACAACGATGTCCAGATGAAGGAAGGCAGAGACCACTGGATGGACGAATATCTCGACAAAGCATCTCCTGACTTCGTGACGGTCATTATGGATGCTGAAGATCCATTGTTTATCCTCTACACCTCGGGGTCCACAGGTAAGCCAAAAGGGATGCTTCATACTAGCGCAGGATATATGGTTTATACGGCATACACTTTCAAAAATGTTTTTAACTATAAAGAAAATGACATCTACTGGTGTACAGCCGACATCGGCTGGATCACAGGACATTCTTATATCGTTTACGGCCCCCTTCTAAACGGCGCTACAACCGTAATTTTCGAAGGAATACCAACGTTCCCGGATCCGGGACGATTCTGGGAAGTGATTGAAAAGCATAAAGTGACTCAATTTTACACAGCGCCGACTGCCATTCGATCCTTAGCCAAAGAAAACATCGATTGGGTTCAGAAGCACAACCTGGATTCACTGAAAGTCATTGGATCTGTGGGCGAGCCTATCAATGACGAGGCTTGGCATTGGTACAATGATCATGTTGGTAAGAAAAAATGCCCGATCGTAGATACTTGGTGGCAGACGGAAACGGGCGGCATTATGATCTCCCCCATTCCATTTGTGACCCCTACCAAGCCCACCTACGCCACGCTACCACTGCCAGGCATTCAGCCAGTTCTTATGGACGACAAAAGAAACGAAATCGCCGGAAACCAAGTCGATGGCAACCTCTGCATCCGCTTCCCTTGGCCCGGAATTGCCCGAACGATTTGGGGCGATCATCAGCGTTACAAGGAAACTTATTTCTCAGCTTTTCCGGGCAAATATTTTACCGGAGATGGCGCCTTGAGAGACGAAGTTGGTTACTACAGAATTACTGGTCGCGTAGATGACGTCATCATCGTTTCCGGTCACAATCTTGGCACTGCCCCAATCGAAGACAGCATCAACCAACATCCGGCAGTAGCCGAGTCGGCGATAGTTGGCTATCCGCACGAGATCAAAGGGAACGCCTTGTACGGCTT
This sequence comes from Weeksellaceae bacterium, assembly GCA_022013695.1. Classification (GTDB taxonomy): domain Bacteria; phylum Bacteroidota; class Bacteroidia; order Flavobacteriales; family Weeksellaceae; genus Epilithonimonas. Next base: position 39,716 of record JAKLPS010000020.1, on the reverse strand, counting down.
TGTGACTCTGAAAGAATCCGGCGAAGAACGAAACCGGGAGAATCTGGCGAGGGAAATCAACCAATTAATTTCGGAACAAATAGGCCCTATCGCTAAGTTGGATAAAATCCAATTTGTATCCGGACTTCCCAAAACGAGATCCGGCAAAATCATGCGTAGAATCCTTCGAAAAATTGCCGAAGGCGATTTTGACAGTTTCGGCGACACTTCTACTTTGCTGAATCCCGAAATTGTGGATGAAATTACGAAAGGAAGAGTTTAGAAAAAATGTACTGAAATCTCAAATTTGAATTCACGCCGAGCCACGAAGTGGTGACTTACTAAAGGATAGGATGAAATCCGATCAAACCTAATTAAAAATAGGATGAAATCCTATAAAAACAAAGAGATTTTTCAAATTTTAGAAATAAGTTACGGAATTATAAAATGAAACCGCCCTCTCAAATAAAGGCGGTTTTTTTTGTTTTGAAACTTTCAAAAGTTTAGAATTTTCTTTCGTCCTGCATTTCTTTGTTCTGATATTCTTGCACCAGCTCTATCGCATTGGAAATCACGTCGCTAAGTGCGATAATGAAGGTTCCCTCCTCTGCTAAACTCATCGCGTGCTTCAGTGCATCAATTTCTTGAGGGATGCATTCGTAGCTGATGTCTCGGCCCGCTTCGCGGATACCTTCTATGATTAGACTGTTGATCTCATCTTCGGTTCTTCCACGCAGATGCTTCTCGTTTCTGATGATGATATGATCAAACATTCTTCCGGCTATTTTTCCGATCTCGCGGATGTCCTGATCCCTCCTGTCGCCCACTCCGGAGATAATCCCGATTTTCTTGTTGGCTTCCACACTTTTCAGAAAATCTTCAATGGCTTCATAGCCTGCAGGATTGTGCGCAAAATCAATCATCACTTTGAAGTTTTTGAAGTTGAAGATATTCAGCCTTCCCGGAGTCAATTGGGCACTTGGAATAAATGTCGTTAGAGCTAAGGCAATATTCGGAATCTCGAAACCGTACACGTAGGCTGCCAATGAAGCCGCCAAAACATTGGCAATCATAAACTTAGCCTTTCCTTCCATCGTGATGGGAATGTTTTTTACCCGTTCGATTCTGATTTTCCATTCACCTTTTTTGAGGGTGACAAATCCTTCCTCGTAAACACAAGTGATCCTACCCTCTTTTGCAAATCTTTTGATGTGCGGATTGTTCTCATCTAAGCTGAACAATGCTACTTTAGAACGCAAATCATCCGCTAGTCTCATAGAATAATCGTCGTCGGCATTCAGAATGCACCAGCCATCTTTTTTTACGCTGTCGAGCACTACGCGTTTTACCTTCGTCAGATCTTTTAGATTATGAATATCGCTGATGCCCAAATGATCTTCTTTAATATTGGTCAAAACGCCTATGTCACAAGTTCCGAAACCGAGTCCGGCTCTCAAAATGCCGCCTCTGGCCGTTTCCAAAACAGCAAATTCTACGGTTGGGTCTTTCAGGATAAATTCCGCTGATTGCGGACCCGTTGTATCTCCTTTTTGCAGCAATGTGTTTTGAATATAAATTCCGTCCGAGGTTGTAAAGCCCACTCGTTTTCCATTATTTTTGACAATGTGAGCCAAGATTCTGGTGGTCGTCGTTTTTCCGTTAGTACCTGTTACTGCAATAATTGGAATTCTGAATTCCTTGCCGGCAGGATAAAGCATATCTACTACTGGAGCAGCAACATTTCTTGGCAAGCCCTCGCTGGGCGCAAGGTGCATTCGGAAACCCGGAGCAGCATTCACTTCCAAGATGGCACCGCCACTTTCTTTAAGAGGTTGGGTAAGATTTTCAGCCATAATATCGATGCCGCAAACATCCAATCCAATGATTCTGGAAACACGTTCTGCCATCTGCACGTTTTCCGGATGGATCATATCGGTAACGTCGATAGAGGTTCCGCCAGTGGATAGATTGGCAGTAGATTTTAAATAAACAATTTCCCCTTTTTGGGGAATAGTTTCCAGGGTATAATTAAGTTTTTCCAGCAGTTCGTTGGTGTCTTTATCAACATCGATTTCGGTCAGCACATTTTCGTGTCCGTAGCCGCGTCTCGGGTCTGTATTTTCTTTATCTATTAGCTCTTGGATGGTCATCTCTCCATCTCCTACAACGTGAGCGGGAACACGTCTGGCAGCAGCAACCATCTTGTGATTGATCACCAAAACCCTGAAATCAAAACCTGTGATATACTTTTCTACAATCACTTTTTTCGAAAATTGCTGGGCGTGCTCCAGTCCTATGCGTGCCGTTTCAAAATCATTAACATTAATGGAAGCTCCCTTGCCGTGATTGCCGTCCAAAGGCTTGATGACCAGTGGATAACCAAATTTTTTAACGGCGTAGTCCAAACCTCCCTCATCTACAACAAGAGTTCCGGATGGCACAGGAATCGCTGCATCCTCCAGCATCTTTTTTGTAAGTTCTTTGTTGCAGGCAATATCCACAGCGATACTGCTGGTATTTCCAGTTATTGTTGCCTGAAATCTTTGCTGATTGATCCCATACCCAAGCTGCACAAGGGAGTTTTTGCCAAGTCGGATCCAAGGGATTTTTCTAGAAGCCGCTTCTTCGACAATACTTCCAGTTGAAGGTCCTAATCTTTCACTTTCACGAAGTTCTTTGAGGCTGTGAATGCATTTTTCAATATCATATTCTGTGGCGGCCATCAGGGCTTCTGCAATTTTCACGGACTCTTCGGCGGCAAAAATTCCGGCCTGCTCCTCTTTGTAATTAAAAACCACATTATAAACGCCCGGTGTTTTGGTCTCGCGAGTTCTTCCAAAACCCACATCCATCCCCGCTAAAGTCTGAATTTCTAAGGCAATATGTTCGATGACGTGCCCCATCCAAGTTCCCATCTCGACGCGTTTGAAAAATCCGCCTTCGCAACCTTCGGAACAGCGGTGCGAAATTAACGATGGCAGCAACTTTTCAATCCTTTCGCGGAAACCATCTATCTTATTGGTGGGGAAATGCTCAGTTTCTTCCAAATCCAGCCGCATCTGTATCAGTTTTTTTCTTGTAATACTCCAAATGTTTGGACCTCTCAGAACCTGTATTTTCTCTATTTTCATTTTTAATAGTAGTTAGATATTCGAATTTAGATATTAGACTTGAAATCAATAGGTTAAGAATTGATAAACCTTTTGCCTAGAATCATTAATAAGTTCAACTTTATCAAAGATAATCGAAAAGCTTTTAATTAAAGAAAATGAGCATCAAATATTTCAATATGAGCCACATTATTAACCTTAAATTCAAAACAATTAAGAATTTATTGAATTTAGATGACATTTTCTGCCCAACAAATGGTTTAAAATTAATACTTTACATTAGGCATCCCTATTTTTACCCTCAAAATATGCGGCATATTCTGTTTTGATTTATTATTTTTGTTAATTATGAAGTCAAAAGGAAAACTGGTCATCATTGGAGGTGCTGTCAACAAAGGAAGTTTTACGGAAACCGATTTTGATCAAAACGTAGAAAAAAACCTCAATTTTTTTGAACGAGGCATCCTCAGAAAAATCATTAATGAATCTAAATTAAAGGACGATTCCGTGATAGAAATCATCACAACGGCGTCTCAGATCCCCGACATCGTTGGGCCAGAATACAAAAAGGCCTTCGAATTTCTGGGGACAAAAACCTGCAATATCCTCAATATTCAAACCCGCGAGCAAGCCAATAGCGACGAGATCGTTGCACGTGCAAACGCCGCCGATGTCGTGATGTTCACAGGTGGTGACCAGCTTCGACTCACCTCCATCCTTGGCGGAACGAGCTTCCACGATGCGATTCTTACCAAATATCAAAACGAAGATTTCATCTACGCAGGTACTTCAGCCGGCGCTGCCGCGGCTTCTGAAAATATGATTTATCAAGGATCCAGCTCCGAAGCGCTGCTGAAAGGCGAAATCAAGACCACGCAAGGTCTCGGCTTTATAGAAAATGTGATTATCGATACGCATTTCGTCCAGCGCGGCCGGATTGGCCGACTATTTCAGGCGGTTGTCAACAATCCCCGAACCTTGGGAATCGGTCTGGGAGAGGATACAGGACTTTTCATAGAAAACGATACGATGACGGCGATCGGCTCCGGATTGGTGATCATCGTGGATGGGCTTCATATAAAGGATACCAATCTGACAAACATTGATCTGGGGCAGCCAATTTCCATCAAAAATCTGATCGTTGATGTCCTTTCTATGAACGATACTTTTGATTTGAAATCTAGAGAAATGACGATCGTCAATTCTCACTACAACCCGATTCCGCAAGTGATCCCGAACTCGTAAATTATGAAAATAATCATCCACGGCGGTTTCTTCTCCGAAAGCAGCCAAAGCAATGAAGTGAAAGTGGCCAAACAAAATTCACTGAAAGCCACTGTAAAAAAATCTTATGAATTTCTCCAGAGCAATTCAGCTTTTGAGACGGTTGCTTATGCGGTTTCGCTTCTGGAAGATGATGAAATGTACAATGCGGGCATCGGTTCGCAGATTCAAAGCGACGGCGTGATCCGGATGAGTGCCGCTATTATGGATGGAGAAACGCAGAAAATGAGCGGTGTTATTAATATTCAAGATGTAAAAAACCCGATTTTCGTCGCTAAGGAATTAATGAAAGAAGATGACCGCATTCTTGGCGGAAACGGTGCAAAAATTTACGCAACAGAACAAGGCTTCGAAGATTTCTCGACCGAGATTCCTCAAAGAAGAAAAGAATATGAAGAAAAGTTGCAATCGCACGGAAAAGGAACTGTGGGCGCTGTTGCAATCGATAAAAATGGAAAACTGGCAGTTGCCACTTCCACCGGCGGAAAAGGTTTTGAAATCCCGGGAAGAATATCGGATTCGGCCACGGTTGCGGGAAATTTTGCCAACAGATTCTGCGCCGTCAGCTGTACCGGTGTGGGCGAAGATATCGTAAGCAATGCAACTGCCGCGAAAATCGTAACGAGAGTCACGGACGGATTAAACATCGAAAATGCCTTTGACAGAACCTTTGAAGAATTGAAAGCAATTGGCGGTTTTGCAGGCGCGATTGGTATTGACTCACAAGGAATCATTTTCCATCAGGATTCTCATCCAACGATGGTTTTTGCGAGTTTTGACGGGGTTGATTTTGAGGTTTTTGGGTAATTTAAAAGACAAAAAAACTATCAAATTGATAGCTTTTCATAATTTTTTTTAAATTAGTTATTCTACAATCAATTTTGAAGAAGAACCATCTTGAGCTTTCAAAACATACACTCCTTTGGACATTTTAATATCAATCACATTTTTTCCTTTTACCAGATCAAAAGATTTGATTTTTTTTCCTGAAATATCATACACAACGGCATTTGTACTTTCTAAACTATGAATAATTAAAGTATTATTCTTTACAGGATTTTGTGATATAAAAAAGTTCTTTTTTCCTGGTAAATCTATGTTATTGAGTGTTGACGTTTCGCCAACAATGATATCATCTATCCACAATAAAAATTGATCATTTGAATTATTCCTGAAAGCAATCCTAAAGGTAGCTCCCCGATAAGAATTTAAGGTAACATTTCTCGATGTCCAACTAGAATTTTCTGCAGTATTACTGTATAATAAAATAGAATTTGTAATCTGATTACCCAAAGCACCTGCTCCTCCTGTCGGAGTGTTTGGCGATTGCATGATTCTTACCTCATAGCCATCTCTATAGGAGGATCATAAGCCACAGCATTCCATTTTAAAATATAATCACCTGTTGATGGCAAAGTAATTTCCGGAGTCCACATCCAGTCGTCTGCTGAACCAGCAGGGCTGTACCAAGAAGTGCTGACAGCTGCTGAATCGATAACACTAAACTTAAAATCTTCTCTACGTTCCCAAGCCTCATTCACGTACGCAACATTAGCATCAGGCGTACGATTATCAACATTTCTAAGTTAGCCATCCGGAAGGAAATTTATACGTACCTGGTCCGCCAGCTGTTGGACCTGAAATATTATCAAAATCTTCCTGAAAAACAATCTGAGCTGATAATAAATTCGCACAGAAAACAAAAATAATTGACAAGTAAAAATTTTTCATAAATATTTTTTTAGGGTGTTATAATTAAAAATGCAATTAAACATTATGCATAAATAAACATATTAAATTAATTTTCTGCAGATTTAGTTAAAAATTATTATTTTTTTAGCTATAATATTCCAAAGCTATTTTTTGTTCTAAAATAAAAACCCGACATTTATGGAAGTACAATACACAAGAAATTATTTTTTTTTTAAAAATTATAGCCAGCCCATTTCACGCATCCAGTCATCATTATAGATTTTCGCGACGTAGCGACTGCCGTGGTCGTGAAGCAAAACGACAATGATATCATCTTTCGTAAACTGATCTTTCAACTGAACCAAGGCCGACATTGCACTTCCGGCAGAATAACCACAGAAGATGCCTTCTTCTTTCGCCAGCCGTCTCGCATAGATGGCGCCGTCTTTGTCCGTCACTTTCTCGAAATGATCGATGACGCTCATATCGTAATTTTCTGGCAGAATATCTTCGCCGATGCCCTCTGTTACGTAATTGTAAGCGTGATCCAAATGAATTTCTCCTGTATCGTGGATCTCTTTCAGTATCGAACCGTACGTGTCAACCGCGATAATTTTAATGTCCGGATTTTTCTCCTTGAAGAAGGTGCCGCAGCCTGTAATCGTACCACCAGTGCCTGCGCCGGCCACAAAATGCGTCAGTTTTCCGTCTGTCTGTTCCCAAATTTCCGGAGCGGTGCCTTCGTAATGCGCCTGCCTGTTGGAAAGATTGTCGTACTGATTCACGTACCAGCCGTTTTCTGTTTCGGCGGCCAAGCGCTTGGAAACCGAATAATAGGATCGCGGATCGGTAGGTTTCACATCCGTTGGGCAGACGATCACTTCGGCACCGACGGCTCGTAGAATATCACATTTCTCTTTTGACTGTTTGGAGTTCGTGACGAAGATACATTTGTACCCTCGCTGGATGGCTACCAAAGCCAAACCCATTCCTGTGTTTCCAGAAGTTCCTTCGATGATGGTTCCACCAGGTTTTAGACGTCCGTCTTTTTCGGCATCGTTGATCATTTTTAAAGCCATTCTGTCTTTCACGGAATTTCCTGGATTTGTAGTTTCCACTTTTGCCAAAACCAGAGCTGGAAAATCATCCCCTAACACCTTGTTGATTTTGACTAAAGGCGTGTTGCCAATGGTTTCTACTATGTTATTATAATATTTCATAATTATTTTTTCTCAACGCAAAGTTTGTGAGCCAAGCCTTTACCAGTTGTTCAAATAGGCCTCTGCCGCAGATTTTAGCCCCGTGATCTTTCCAGAAGAACCATCATGAGAAAACTCAAAACAACCAAAGTTTCGTCTTCATCATCAATATCGATCAATCTTTCCAGCTTAAATCGTCGGCCAATAAGTGAAGGCATCTTCTTCAAACGGAAATATTCCTTGCCTGCGCTGTCTTTTACGGTGTAGGATGGATTGAGGAAATATCCGGTGAACATTCCTACGATTGGGATTTCGCCAACGATTCCGTCAAAAACCTTGATCCAGCCGTTGTCTTCGTTGATTTGATATTTGTTTTGATCATTTTCATCAAAAATATCATAGTGAGATTTCCAGATAGAGCGCATTCCTCGGCGGGCAAGTTTCCCAAAATTTTGGCCAGTCACAAGATCTGTTATAGAAAAAGAGGCATTGAAATCGATCCATTGATTGGCCTTGATCCGGAAAATTTCCTGAGATTTCGATTCGTTATTATAAACAATGACATCGTCTTTGAGTTTGAAAATTTTTTCGCGAACGTATGCGACATAATTTCCGTTTCTGTCCGTAATATTAAAATCGCTGGAAAGCGTGGTTATTTTAAATTTAAAATTAAGCGGGTAGTTAAGATTTTTTAATATCATTTGGGTATGTTTTATCTAATATTTAACTGTATTTGATTGCTCTTACGGGCGAAATTTTGCTGATCAAATAGCTCGGCAGGATCATCGCAATTCCCGAAACAATGAAAATACTGACCGAGATTGCAATAATATAAGCCGGATTGAGATCTACAGGAACTGTGCTGATAAAGTAATTTTCGGGATCCAGCTTGATAATACCCGTATATTTTTGAATTAACAATAATCCTATTCCTATCACATTTCCTGCCAAGAGCCCGGGAATCATAATAAGTAATGTATAATTAATAAAGATAGAGCGGATCTGCCCGTTGGAAGCGCCTAATGTTTTCAAAATTCCGATAGAATTTGTTCTTTCGATAATCAAAATCAATAAGACCATAACGATATTAATCACAACAACCAAAAGCATTATCGTAATAATCAAAGATATATTTTGATTGAAAATATTAATCCAATCCAGAATCTGCGGATATTTTTCTGTCACTTTTTCCGCGTAATTTTTGTAGCCGATGTATTGTTCGATTTTCGGGAAAACTTGATCAATTTTGTCTGTATCATTTAGGAACACATCCAGTCCGCCGACTTCCTGGTCGCCCATATTCATCACCTTTCGCACGTGATTGATATCGCCAATGATATAAAGATCATCCACGAGTTTGATGTCTGTTTTATAAATGCCTTTGACCACAAATTTTCTGTAAATGGGTTGCTGATCTTCTTTTGAGAAAATCGTGACAATGCTGTCATTAGGTTTCAGAGCGAGGTCGTTTGCAATTTTTTCGGACAAAATGATCTCATTATTATAACCTAATTCTCGGAAATCTGGAATCGAGCCTGCGATCATAAACGGCTGGAATCTGGCTTTGTCAAAGTCTTTGCCCACGCCTTTCAGAATGATTCCCGCAAAGTTAGTTTCGGTCCTCAGGATTCCGCTCACGGAGGCGTACGACTGCAAACCGGCAACACCCGGGATCTTTTTTATAGCATTGATGTCCAAACCTTTGGTTTCCAAAACGGAGGAATTGTAGGACGAGTTGGATCGGGTAGATTTGACCGAAATATCGCCACTGAAGTTGGAAATACGATTCTCGATGGCTTTTTTGGAACCAAGCCCGGTGGAGATCGTAATCAAGGAAACAATGATGCCCAATGCCACCGAAAGCCTGCCAATATAGACAATGACCTTCGAGAGATTATTTTTATTATCTTTGGAAAACGCTATCTTTTTCGAGAAATATAACGGAAAATTCAAATCCATGATTTTAAGCCTCAAAAATAAAACTTTAGTTTTTATCCTGCTAATTTATTTTAGTTCAATCCCCTTCGTCAAAGCTCAAAAATCTGAAAAAGAATGCTTTGCTACGGCTACCGACAGACCGGAACTTTATCTTCCGCTTTTGAAGAATAAAAATGTAATCGTAGCGGCCAACCAAACCAGTCTTCTGAAAGATAAAAAACATCTAGTAGATTTTTTGGTGGAAAATCATATCAAAATCCAATCTATTTTCGCTCCGGAACACGGTTTCCGAGGAACCGCCGATGCGGGCGAACACGTGAAAAGTGGCGTCGATACGAAAACCGGTCTGCCAATTGTCTCCCTCTATGGCGATAACAAAAAACCAAAAGCCGAATATCTGAAAGGTGTGGATGTGATTCTGTTTGATATTCAGGATGTTGGCATCAGATTTTATACTTACATTTCGACTTTGTCTTATATTATGGAAGCCGCAGCTGAAAATAACGTCGAAGTGATCGTGCTCGACAGACCCAATCCACACGACGGCTACACCGACGGTCCCGTGATGCGTGACCAATGGAAAAGTTTTGTAGGACTTCATAATGTTCCGGTTGTTTATGGTCTCACCATCGGCGAATATGGAAAAATGGTCAACGGTGAAAAATGGCTGAAAAATGGGATTCAGGCCAAATATACTTTGATCCCGATGCTCAATTATCACAAGCAAAAGCGATATGGCGTTTCCGAAAAACCGTCGCCCAATCTCCCGAATGACAAAGCCATCAACCTCTATCCCAGCCTCTGTTTCTTTGAAGGCACGCAGGTTTCGGTAGGACGAGGAACCGATTTGCCTTTCCAAATCTATGGAAGTCCGTGGACGAAAAACTACAGTTATCAGTTCAAGCCGAAACCCACTTCTGGTGCAAAAGATCCCTTTCTAAACGGAAAACTATGCTATGGCGAGAATCTGAGTAATTATTCCAACGATTTGCGAAGTTTGAATCTGGAATGGCTTTTGAAATCTTACAAAAATTATAATAATCCACAACAGGCTTTCTTCACAAAAAATTCGGGAGAGATCTGGATTGATAAATTAGCGGGAAGCGACGAACTTCGGAAACAGATCATCGCCGGGAAATCTGAAAAAGAAATCAAGGCAAGCTGGAAAAAAGATCTAGAAAACTTTGAAAAAATTAGGCAAAAATATGTGATTTATCCCAACTAAAAACCAACTTCAGCAAGGTTTCATTATCATCTAAGGATAAAAAAATAGCATCAATTCTCATCTGCCAGCCATTCGCCATACGAATTTTCGGTTTCGTGGAGTTTGAGGTAAGCCAGTTGAACTTCGGCAGGTAGTTTTGACTTTATCTTCGCAGCGATGTCGTACAACATATTTTCGCAAGTCGGCTGATAGTCGCAGAAAATAACCTTATGACCTTGATCCTCAAGACTTTTGCCCAAGTTTTTGTGCGGAGAAGCGGCATTTACCAAAACCGAATGATCCCAAATGTCTGTGATTTCCTCTTTCACAATGCTTTTAATATCACGAAAATCCACCACCATTCCGTTTTTGTGATTGTCCAGATCGTTGATGGGATTTCCTTTTATTGTGACGAATAATTTGTAGGAATGGCCGTGCATATTCTTGCATTTGCCATCATAGTTGTAAAGCACGTGAGCCGTCTCGAAAGTAAAAATCTTGGTTATCCTTATCATCTTGCAAATATAATCAAAAATCCTGTTGATAATTTTTGCAAAAGACAGTGGCCGTCTTTTCAAAATGCCTAATTTTGTACCGAAAACACATACCTTAAAATGAAAAGAATCCTACTGCTACTGAGCTTAATTTCCGGCGTTTACTTCTATTCTCAAGATTTTGGAGAGATTAACAAAATATTGGAAAAGATCGAGAAAAAAAGCAAAAAAATGACGGATGCAACCCACTACAATATCAAGGGAAAAAAATTTGTGCTGATAGAAGATTTTGAAGATCACGGAGAGCGGCACGTCTTACAATTCAATGAGGACGGTACTTTGACGCTTGTGGAACTGATTGACGACAAAGCCAGCGGGCAGAGCTTTTCCAATATCTTCAGCGGCGATTATATCCGAAACAAAAACGCCATCTCTGCCCGAGCCGGTTATCTTGAAGGCAAGCAAATCTCCATCCCCATTTCTTATAATCTCTACATTATGAACGCCGGAGATATTTGGTATTTGAAAGATATCAACAGCAGCAAACGGTGGATTGAGAATAACAATCTGACAAAAAAGAAGAAGTAAACACTATTCTTTCCGAGGTTTTATCCGCTAAATTAAATTCTATTTAGTGGTTAAAAATTCTATACAATTCCTCACGGCTTCATCTAATTCTTTTGGCAAAAAGTCGTGAGGCCAAGGTTCCTTTGCACCAAATGTATGATTGGCATTTTCTATGATGCTCTGCACAGAATTCTTCGTCCAATTGTGAAGTTTGTCGCAATGTTCTCTATCCGCCGACTCGTCATTGGAACCGTGAATGAACAAAGCAGGAATCGCCAAATTTTCACACGCTTTTTCAACATCAAATCGTTCACTGTGTGTAATAAAATCCAGATAAAACTGATAATAATGTGGCATTTTTTGCTTGGTGCGTGCATTTTCCACGTAAAAGACGACGTGATTTTTCCAGTTTTCTAAGGCCTCTCCTGTTGGGAAACGATCCAGCGTGGAAACGGAAGCTAAAGTTGCCAATTTGCGAATATTTATGTTTTCAGAAGCCTCGATGACGGCGATTCCGCCACCTCGGCTGTGACCGAGCAACATCACATTCTGAGAATCTACTTCTTTTTGATTTTGGAAATAGTCTATCACCACTTCCAAATCTTCCAATTCTTTGGTGTAATTATTTTGACCAAATGCTTCGAGATCGCTAAAATTATTCGGGTCGTCTATCGTGGTTCCGTTGTGGGAAAAATTGAATTTCACAAAATAAAAACCGGCATTCGCAAATGCTTCGCCCATCAGTTCCCAAGCGCCCCAATCTTTGTAGCCTTTGTAGCCATGAATAAAAATCAGCAACGGAAAAGCTTTGCCGGCAATATCCGGATAAAAAGCGTCGGCCAGAAAATCTTTCTTTCCTTTTAAAACAATATTTTCAACTTTAATCAAGTTCATCTATCTTAGTGGTATCAAATTTACTGAAATAAAAAAATACACCGTGAAAAAAATACTCCTTTTATTGTCTTGTTTGCTCAGCATTGCGTTTTTTTCTCAGAACATCCGCTTCGACAAAGCAAAAATCGACGGGCTCAACACTTATAACGAAGAGCATAAAAGCCGCGCATTCATCATCTATCAGGACGGAAAAATCATCAATGAAAAATATTTTGGAAAAAAACTGATTGGAAGACAAGCCTTCGACCAGGAGACCAATTGGTACTGGGCCTCGGCAGGAAAATCTTTGACGGCTGTCCTCATCGGGATCGCGCAGCAAGAGAATCTTTTAAATATCGATGATCCTGTTTCCAAATATCTGGGAAAATGGACTTCCATGCCCAGCGAAGAAGAAGATAAAATCACAATCAAACATCTCCTTACGATGACCTCTGGACTCGATTACAAAAAAGATCTTTTATGCAGCTCCAAGAACTGTCTGGTCTTCAAAAATCCACCCGGAACATTTTGGTATTATGATACAGCGGCCTACTCGCAGCTGGCAAAAATAATCGAAAAAGTATCGAAAAAAAACATCGATGATTATACAACCGAAAAATTGTCCGGAGCGGGAATCACAGGAAAATGGCATAAATACAAGGGTGGACTCGTATTCTTCAGCCCCGCAAAAAGCTTCTTACAGTTCGGAAAATTAGTCTTAAACAAAGGCACACTAGACGGTAAAATCTATTATAAAAATGATCTCTACTTCCAAAATATGTTGCAATCTTCTCAAGACCTGAATCCTTCCTACGGCTATCTTTGGTGGCTGAACGGCAAAGAAAAAATCAAAGTTCCTGGTGTAGAAACGGCGCTTAACCAATCATTGGTACCCAACGCGCCGAAAGATATGTTTTGTGCATTGGGCAAAAACGGACAATTTTTGGACATCGTTCCAAGCGAGAACCTGATCATCGTCCGAATGGGAGCGAGTCCTACTGCTGTGGAAAATACCGTCAAATTCCATAGAGAACTTTGGGATAAAATCCTCGAGTGAAAATGCAGAAGACTGGCCTGAGCAGGGAAAAAAATCAGACAGTCATGGAAAAAATGCGGGTCTCCGGTTTGTTTCTCAGCATTCTGAGGTCAAAAACCATCGCTACATTTCTGGTAAACGCGCGTCCTTTTTCTGTGATCTTTATGTGATTGCGGGAGATTTCTACAAGCCCGTCGGCTTCCATCTCTCTCAGTTTTTCAAGTGAATCTTCGATTTCGGGGAAGGAATTTTGAAGATCCCAACTCGTCTCCAACTGGCACATCAGATTGAGAATGTGCTGGCGGATTTTCAGATCTTCATCGTCCAAAAGGTGACCTTTAAAAACCGGAATCTCGCCCTGCTCTACCAATTTCTGATATTCCTCCACCGTTTTTACATTTTGAGCAAAGGCATACCACGAATCCGAAATGGCAGACATTCCCAAACCGATCATGAGGTGAGTCTTGCTGGAGGTATAGCCCATAAAATTGCGGTGCAGTCTTTTGTGAATGAGCGCTTGGTAGAGATCATCGTGCTCCAACGCAAAATGATCCATCCCGATTTCTATGTAACCGAGCTCCTGAAGCAATTTTTTTCCGTCTTCGTAAAGTCGTCTTTTTTCGTCGCCGGTGGGCAGATCGTTCTCATCAAAGCCGCGCTGTCCAACGCCTTTCACCCAGGGAACGTGCGCATAAGAATAAAATGCCAATCGGTCTGGCTTCAGTTCCAATGTTTTTCGGATGGTGAATTCCATCGCGTCCCAAGTCTGGTGTGGCAGGCCAAAAACCAAATCGTGGCTCACGCCTTTGTAACCGATTTCCCGCGCCCATTCGGTGACCTTCTTCACATTTTCGAACGGCTGAATCCTGTTGATGGCTTTCTGGACTTTGGGATCATAATCCTGAACGCCGAAACTCACTCTTGTAAAGCCCAAATCGAACAGGGTTTGCAAATGATCTCTGCTGGTATTATTCGGATGGCCTTCAAAACTGAATTCCGGATGATCTGCGATTTCTACTGTATCGAAAATCCCTTGTAATAGTGTTTTAAGGTTTTGGGGCGAGAAAAAAGTTGGGGTTCCGCCGCCCAAATGAAGTTCTTTTAAAATGGGTTTACCATTGAGGTTTGCTGCTTGCTGGTTGATCAAGTCTAAGTACAACTTCCATTCTTTCAAGACGCTTTCCAGATAAGGAATTTCTACAGAATGTTGCTTTGTAATCCGCTTGTGACAGGCGCAAAATGTGCAAAGTGCTTCGCAAAACGGCAGATGAATGTAGATGGAAATGCCTTCTTCCGCATTGCTTTCGGCGAAAGATCGGATGACGGATTGCTTCCAAAGATCCGACGAAAAATCTGCCTCGCTCCAGTACGGAACGGTGGGATAGGATGTGTATCGCGGGCCGGGAATATTGTATTTGTCAATTAAAGAATTCATCATTGCAAAGTTACAAAAATTGAGTTGGGATTGCACTCGACTTGAAATGACTTTTGATTGGTAGTTTCTATAATTATGGATTCAACTTCTATAAAATGACCAAACCCATAGCCCCGATTGCAGTGGAAATCCTTTTTCTTTTTTTTGCAAAAAAAAGAAAAAGATTGCAACGGAAAGCGGGAAATAGCTCCTCAAAAAATAATTGGTGAGCGTGTGCGATGCTATCTCAGCTCGGCTTTCAGTTCTTTTTCGAAGGATTTGATGAGCGAGGTCATCACTTCGGAAATCTCTTTTTCTTCCAGAGTTTTTTCTTCGTTCAGGAGTTCGAAACTTAGGGCGTAAGATTTCTTGCCTTCGGGGAGATTTTTGCCTTCGTAAACATCAAAAAGGTTGATTTTTTTGAGGAAAGGGGATTTGTTTTTCTTCGCCAATTCGTATAATTCTGAGTAGGAAATCGTCTTGTCAACCAACAATGCAAGGTCTCTTCTTATTTTGTTGAATTTCGGAATATCCACGAATTTCAGGTTGTCGCTGGTTCGGAGAGCTTGGCAATTTTCCACTTCGATTTCTGCGTAGAAAACCTCCTGACTGATGTCGAAATCCTTCAACAATTGTGGGGAAACTTTGCCAAGTATTGCCAGCGTTTTGCCTTCTGCCGTGATTTGGAGAGCGTCGGAAAAACGGTCGTCTTCCAAAGCGGATTCGTGGAGATCGAGATTCAGTTTGTCCAAAAGAATTTTGACGTAAGCTTTCAAATGGTAGAAATCGGTGGCGCTTTTGGGCTGAAGCCAATTTTCAGCAACGTCTCTGCCGGTCGTCAAAATAGCCATTTGTTTTCTTTCTTGGTACTTTGTTTTTTTATGATAAACTTTTCCAAGTTCAAAAAACTTAAGGTCGGGAGATTTTCGGTTGATGTTGAAGATGGCATTCCCCAGAAGGCCTTCTAACAAAGACTTTCTCATAAATGCCAAATCGTTGCTCAGTGGATTGAGCAGTTTCACGGCGTCGGCTTCGTCTTTCACAGAAGTCAAGGAATTGTTCATCACTTCGTGGAAACCGTTGGCTTGCAAAGTCCTTGCCCAAGCGTTTTCCAGCGCGTCCTGATCTTCAAAATCCAGTTTTACCGGCGTGAACGAAATTTTCTTTGGTGCTTCAATTTTGTTATAACCGTAGATTCTCAGAATTTCTTCGATCACATCGATTTCTCTTGTCACATCCGCTCTGTAAACAGGGACTGAGAGTTCCAATCCGTTTTGGATCTCGTTAAGAATCGTAATTTCCAAAGATTTCAGGATTTCTTTGATCTTTTCGCGATGGATTTTTGTGCCGATAATTTGATCAATTTTCGAATATCTGAGAACCACATAATGGTCTTTTATTTTTTCGGGATAGCTTTCCACAATCTCGCCTACCAGTTTTCCTCCGGCCAATTCCTGTAGGAAGCTGATGGCGTGCGTCAAAGCGGTTCTGGCGTTGTTCGGATCTACGCCTCTTTCGAAACGGAACGAGGCATCGGTGTTCAATCCGTGATATTTGGACGCTTTTCTGATCGCCACCGGATTGAAATAAGCGCTTTCCAGAAATATGGTTTTGGTTTCCGAAGAAACGCCGCTTTCGAGGCCGCCAAAAACGCCGGCGATGCACATTGGATTGCCCTTGCCGTCTTTGATGATGATCTCGGAACCGTTCAAAGTTCTTTCGGCGCCGTCTAAGGTTTTGAATTTCGTACCTTCTTTTACGGTTCCGACTTTCACTTTTTTACCCAAGATTTTGTCGGCGTCAAAAGCGTGAAGCGGCTGCCCAAGGCCGTGAAGGATGTAATTGGTAATATCTACAACATTATTAATTGGCGAAAGTCCTATTGCTTTTAATCTTGCTTTCAACCAATCCGGAGAGGGTTTCACTTGTACGTTTTCGATGACGGCTCCCAGATATCTTGGCGTGAGTTCCGAGTCTTCGACTTCCAATTTGAAATCGTGTGATCCCTCGATGTTCAGAATTTTGGATTCTATTTTTGTAAATTCTGATTTTAAGTTATTAGAAACCAAGAAAGCGTGCAAGTCTCTGGCAACGCCGTAATGCGACATCGCGTCGGTTCTGTTTGGTGTCAATCCGATTTCGTAAACCTCATCGTTCGACAATTCAAAATAATCGGCAAAATTTTTCCCAATTTCAAATTTTTCGGGATCCAAGACCATAATTCCGCTGTGATCGTTGCTCAAGCCCAGTTCGTCTTCGGCGCAGATCATTCCTTCTGAAACTTCGTCACGGATTTTAGCTTTTTTGATATCGAAAGACGTTCCGTCTTTTGCATACATCTTGGTTCCGACCAATGCGACGGGAACGGTTTGTCCGGCAGCAACATTTGGCGCGCCACAGACGATTTCCAACACCTTGCCGGCTCCAACGTCAACGGTTGTTTTGCTGAGTTTATCTGCATTTGGATGTTTTTCGCAAGTCAAGATTTTACCGACTACGATGCCTCCCAGGCTGCCTTTTACGCTTTCGAATTGATCTACGCCTTCTACTTCCAGACCTATGTCTGTAAGATAAGCGCTGATTTTCTCCGACGAAAGTTCAGTTTTGATATAATCCTTAAGCCAATTATTTGAGATTTTCATTTTTAATATTTGATTGTCGGCAGCCGGAAGACCGATGTCCGAGGTTTTTATTAAACAAAATTTGAGACTTGAATCATCAAATCTCAAATCGTAAATTATTTATAAATTGTAAACAATCATTCATCAATTATCATTCATCACTTATAAACCAATTACAGGCATTGACAGCATCAGGATACTTTCGTGCTCCTCCAGTCCGTCCACGGGTTCCACGATTCCTGGTCTGTTGGGCTGCGACATCTTCATCCTTACATCTTCAGACGTCAATACAGATAGCATCTCGGTCAGGAATCTGGAACTGAAACCGATGTTGATATCCTCGCCATTGTAATCGCACGGAATCTGCATATCTGCCTTGTTCGCATACTCGGTATCTTCTGCGTGAAGGTGAAGCACGTTCCCGGACAATTTGAACCTTACCTGATTGGTAGATTTGTTGGACATAATGGATGCTCTCCTGATAGAACTCAAAAGCAAACTTCTGTTGATGGTCAAGACGTTTGGATTTTCTTTGGGGATTACGGCGTTGTAATTTGGATATTTCCCGTCGATCAGGCGGCAGATCCAGATATTGTTTCCAAAAGTGAATTTTGCCATATTATCGCTAAACTCGATCACGACATCATCGCTGGAGTTGCTAAGGATGTTTTTGAAAATCGCCAAAGGTTTTTTCGGCATGATGAATTCCAACGGTTCGGGATTTGTGACATCTGTTCTTTTGTAAACCACCAATCGGTGAGAATCTGTGGAAACAAAATTGGTCTCATCTTCTTTGAATTGGAACAAAACGCCGGTCATAACCGGACGAAGCGAATCGTTGCTGGTTGCGAACAGCGTGTTGGCCAAAGCTTCTGCCAAAATGCCACCGGAGATGGTCACTTTTTGAGAGGCGTCGAATTCCGGCAATTCCGGGTAATCGTCTGCATTGTCGAGGGCTACGGAAAAGTTATCTTTCTCGTCCAAAATATCCAGAATGCTTCCGTTCCCGTCTTCGGAATCTTTGACGACCAAAATCAAAGGTTGCTCGCCATAGGTCTTCAGAAAGTCCTGAAAAGTCTTGGCGGGAACTGCTATTTTCCCCTTGTCATCGGATTTCACTTCCAGGGAAGTGACCAAAGTAGTTTCGCCGTCTGAGGCCGTAACGGCCAAAAGGTTCTGATCCAATTCGAAGAGGAAATTTTCCAAAATCGGCCTGGACTGCGATCCGGAAATGACGCCGCTAACTGTTTGTAAAGCTTTCTGCAAATCGCCACTGGCAACTATAAATCTCATAAACTGTATTTATTTCAATTCCACAAAGATAATGATTTTGCTGCTATTTTAAAAACCGGATTTATTTAGTTATTAACAATTTTGATATTTATCTATCTTTGTCGATATTATTACGATGAAAAAACCGCCCTTTCATTCAAGCTTTCAGTTCACGGTTCGTGGGATCTTGTGGATTTTGAGAAACGAGCGCAATTTCCAGATTCACATTTTGGGATTGCTGGTCAATCTTTTTCTGATTGTTTTTCTTCATATTAGCAGTTTGGAGTCGGCATTGATCGTGCTCTGCTGTTTTTCAGTTTTGATTACCGAAATTTTGAACACTTGTATCGAAAAAATCGGAGATTACATTGAACCGGAATTTGATTCGAGAATTGGCCTTATCAAAGATTTGGCTGGCGGAGCGGTATTACTAGCGACGATTTCTGCAATTTGTGTTGGAGTTTTGGTTTATTGGCCTTATTTGATGTTGTATTTTTATTAAAAATTTATTTAAGCGCAAAGTCCGCCAAAATTTATTTAATTTATTGAAAATAATTTTAAGGTTCGCCAAGGCGCAAAACTCAGCAAAGATTAAAAAGTGCGCTCATCTCAACGCACTTACTTATATTCACTACCTAAAATTTGAAGGATTTAATCACAGATTTTTTGCATAAAATTTTTACATTTGTTTCCAAGATAATTCCCGAATGCACAAAAAAAACGTAGCCGTCGTAATGGGCGGATATTCTGATGAATACAAAGTTTCCCTGAAAAGCGGACAATTGATTTTCGATTCTTTGGATCGTGAAATTTATAATGCTTACAAAGTGGTCATCCTGAAAGATGAATGGTATTTTTTAGACGAAAACGATAATAAAAAACCAATCAACAAAGCTGATTTTTCTGCTAATCTGGAAAACGGTCAAAGTCTGAAATTCGATGCTTGCTTTAATATCATCCACGGAACGCCAGGCGAAAACGGAATTCTGCAGGCTTATTGGGACGCCGTTGGACAAAAATATACAGGTTGCGGCTTTTATCAAAGTGCTTTGACCTTCAATAAAAAAGATACATTGGCGGTTCTTTCCAAATACGGAATCCCATCAGCCAAAAGTATTTATCTTAGAAAAGGTGAAGAAATTTCTGACGACAAAATCGTGGAAGAATTGGGTTTACCTGTTTTCGTAAAGCCCAATCAAAGCGGTTCTTCTCTCGGAATCTCCAAGGTGAAGGAAAAAAGCGAACTTCAAATGGCGATCGAAATGGCTTATAAAGAAGACGACGAAATCCTCATCGAAAGGGCGCTCAAGGGCATCGAGGTTTCCGTCGGCGTTTTGGATTACAGAGGCGAAGTCATTGTTCTTGGAATCACAGAAATCATTCCAGACAAAGAATTCTTCGATTACGAGGCGAAATATGAAGGCGCGTCACAAGAAATAACGCCTGCAAGAATTGACGACGAAACCACAAAAAAGGTTGAAGAAACCGCCATCAAAGCTTATAAATCTTTGGGAATGAGTGGATTCTCGAGGTCAGAATTCATTATTGTCGACGGAATTCCTTATCTTTTGGAAATGAACACAAATCCGGGGTTTTCGCCTGCAAGCATTCTTCCCCAACAGGCAAAGATCTACGGCATTTCCATCCAAGACCTTTGTGGGAGCGAAGTTGAGAAAGCTCTAAAAAAATAATTATAAATACTAAATTAATTATAAATGCTAAATTTTAGATTTTAAATTATTAGCAAATCTAAAATTCTTAATCTAAAATTTAAAATTTCTATGAAAATTGCTGTTTTCCCGGGATCGTTTGATCCCATCACGCTTGGACATTACGATATTGTGGAACGTGCTGTGCCGCTTTTTGACAAGATTATTATCGCTATCGGAAAGAATTCTCAAAAAAAATATATGTTCTCCTTGGAGCAGCGCAAGGAATTTATCCGAAAAACTTTCGAAAAGTTTCCGAATGTGGAAGTGGATGATTTTGAAGGTCTCACCATCGACTATTGCAAGAGCAAAAATGTAAATTTCATCTTAAGAGGATTGCGAAATCCTGCCGATTTTGAATTTGAAAAATCGATTGCTCAGACCAACCGTGCTTTGACCAGAAATAATACGATCGAAACCATCTTTCTTCTCACCTCCTCTGGCAAATCGTACATCAGCAGCAGTATCGTGAGAGAAATCATTTCGTACGGTGGCAATTTTGAGATTATGGTTCCGGACGCTGTTCGGTTACCGAAAGACTTCCACAAAAAAGATTAAAAATATCAATCCCCGCGAAGGGTGTGGATTTAAGACTTCAATAACTGATGAATTATGGGAAATAGTACAAAAAAACCGCCGGAAATAGGCGGTTTGTTGTGGTTTCTCCAGGGATCGAACCAGGGACACACGGATTTTCAGTCCGTTGCTCTACCAACTGAGCTAAGAAACCATCACTTAATCTGCTGTTTTAAGTGGTGCAAAAATAGGAGGTTTATCTATATCTTGCAAGCAATTATAATTTTTTTTTCTCCTGAAGCCTTAATCCTGCTGATTTTCAGTCGATTTTCTTTCGGTCTGTAATTTGAAAAAATCACTAAGCTCCTCCAAAACGGGTTTGATGGTATCTTCCGGCAAATCGCTGATGCGGATGTACATCAACCCATCGATGGCATCGTTGAAATTGGGATCGACATTGAAGGCGATCATCTTTGCATTCTGCTTGATATATTTTTTGATCAAAACTGGCAATCTCAGTTCTGGCTCGAGGTCATCAATGATCTTGTCCAGCTTATTAAGATCGGCATCGATATCTTCAAAGAACAAAGCTTTATCGCGCTCTTTCATTACGACTTTAAACTCGTTTTTGGGATGAATGTACTGCGCCACGGCAGAGTCGTAATAGTGAGATCGCATAAACTCGATCATCAATGATTTCGAGAATTCGGAAAATTTGTTGCTGATGCTCACGCCTCCCATCAGGAATTTGTGTTCGGGATTTCTAAGACAAACGTGCACAATGCCTCGCCAGAGCAAAAATAAAGGAAATGGCTTCTGCTGATATTCCAAAGATATGTAAGCTCTGCCCATTTCTATGACCTTTCGGAAAAAAGGTTGCAACTCGGGATCATATTCGAAAAGAGAGCTGGTGTAGAATCCTTCGATGCCAAATTTCTTCATCACTTCCGAGCCTAGAGCCATTCTGTAGGCTCCTACAAGCTTTTTGCCGGCATTGTCCCAAAGAAAAAGGTGATGATAATGATTGTCATACTCGTCTAAATCGAAAGGTAAATTAGTCCCTTCGCCAATGGCGCGGAAAGTCAGCTCTCTTTGTCGTCCAATTTCCCTCATTATAAAGGGAATATCAGCCGATTTGGTAAAAAATACATCGTAATCGCCGTGAGAAAAAAGCTTTTTGTTTTCTGTACTTTTGAGCGTTTTTATTTCGTTCTCAATATTCTCCGTTGGTGTGGCTTCGATGATATTCTGCACGATATTATTTTGCTTCTGCAGGGGAAGTTTCAGTGCCATATTGGGCAACTTCAGTTTTTCGGTGATGCTTTTTCTTCGTTCGTAATAAGACTTCAGCATATAAACTTTGTTATAAAGATAATCGCCCAATTCCTCGAGGCTTTCCTCCTCCTCCATTTGTTTTACCGAAATCGCTTTTCCGATTCTAATTCGGATGGGTTTATCCCGTTTGCGCATCATTTCCGTTGGCAACATTAGGGTTTGCAAGTTGGGATGCAGCTTCGCAATATTGTAGAAAATATTACTGTTGGTCGCGTGGAAATACATTGGGACGACGGGAACTTTGGCTTTTTTAATGATTTTCAAAGCAGTCTTGCCCCAGGGTCTGTCCAGAATTTCCCCATATTCATTATTTTTATTGGATACCTCGCCAGCTGGAAAAATCCCAAGGCAACCGCCCTCGCTAAGATGTCGGAACGTCTCCCGCATTCCGGCAGAGCTGTTGTAAGCCTCTCTTCGGTCTTCGAAAGGGTTCACCGAAATGACAAAAGGCTTCATTGGTTTTATTTTCGAAAGCAGAAAGTTTCCCATCACTTTGAAATCCGGACGCACGCTCAAAATGATCTTACACATCAGAATCCCATCCAACGCACCCAACGGATGGTTGGAAACGATGATGAATGCCCCGGTTTTGGGAATCTTTGCTAGATCTTCTGCAAAAACGATGTAACTAAGTTCCTGTTCTCGAACAAATTCGTCGAAGAATTGTACCCCTTTTGTATGAATCAGTTTATTGTATAAGGCATTGACTTCGTTTATTTTGGTCAGGTTCATAATGGCCGAAGCCACGGGTCTTTTTAAAAAACCAATCTTGTCCAATCCGGCGGCCCTTATCAAATCTTCCTTAGAAATTAAGCTCATAATTTTTAAAGTGTTACCATTTGGAAAGTCTTTTGGGAAATCTGTTCCAGCAATACTTTTTTGTCTTTGTAGAATTTGTTCAGCTGATCCAGCTCCGCGTTTCGGACGGTAAACAAGGATACATTTTTCGTCATTTGAGTTGCGAAACTCTGCTGCAGCTCTTCGTTAAAATCATTCACCATTCCAAATTTATCTTCCAAACATAAAGCTAATGAAATTGCCGAATTCTGCATCAGGGAAACTTTAATTTTATATTTTGCAAGCAACGTAAAGATCAAACTGATATGATCCTCGGCTATGAAAGAGAAATCGCGCGTTTCTACGTTCAGCAACGTTTGATTTTCTTTGAGGATATAACTTTCTACCGATTCGTTTTCTGCCGAATTTCCAACTTTGGTTCCAGGTTTTTTGGGTTCTACAAAAGATTTGACATAAAAAGGGATGTTCTTCTGCTTCAGCGGCTGCAATGTTTTGGGATGGATGACTGAAGCACCATAATAAGCCATCTCGATCGCCTCTTCGTACGAAATGAAGGATAAAAGTTCGACGTTCTCAAACTTTCTTGGGTCGCCCGTCATCACGCCGGGAACATCTTTCCAGATCGTCATTTCGTCCGCATTCAAGCAGTAAGCAAAGATCGCAGCCGTATAATCGGAGCCTTCGCGACCCAATGTGACGGTAAAATTATTGGTTTCCGACCCGATGAAGCCTTGAGTTACATAACAATTAATCTTATCTAGTTTAGCTATATTCTGCTCCGTCTGCTGCCAGTTGACGATTCCTTCTCTGTAATTGCTATCTGTTTTGATGTAATCTCTGGCATCCAGCCAATGGTTAAAAAACTGAATATCATTGAGGTACTCGCTTAATATTTTGGAAGAGATCATCTCGCCACAACTGACCACTTGATCGTAAACGAAGTTATAATTCGGGGATTTGTTTTTTCGCAAAAAAGAATCGATGTCATCAAAAAACAAGGAAATTTCTCCGAAAACTGGGTGATTATCAGAAAATAGACCCTTTGCAATACCGATGTGATCTTGTTTGATCAATTCTAATTCTGGATGGTAATCCTGCTTTTTGAAATAATATTCTACCACTTTTTCCAACGCATTTGTTGTCTTTCCCATGGCGGAAACCACGAGCAAACATTTTTCAAACCCCTGAGTTTCCAGAACAACAGCCACATTTTTCACACCTTCCGCATCTTTCACAGATGCCCCACCAAATTTGTAAACTTTCATCGAGATTTTAGCTTTTCAGAACCAGCTTTTTTTGTATTAATATGAAATAGAATTTTTTCAAGGTTCAAAAATATTAATAATGAACGAAATATAAAAATTGGCGATAGTTTTTTTAATGCCTCACAATGAGATATAAAACCATATTAATAAGACGGCTCTGATTTTTGTCAACTATTGATAAATTTTGTTCCATAGAACTGAAAAAAAATATAGTTTTGTATATATCAAAACTAAGCTCATGCCCAAACAAGCTTTACAAACTTTAGGAGAATTCATCATCGATAAGCAAGATGATTTCAAATATTCCACGGGAGAACTTTCGCGACTCATCAGCTCGATAAGAATTGCCTCCAAAATTGTAAACCGAGAGGTGAACAAAGCTGGCATCGCCGACATTATCGGAAACGTGGGAAACACAAACATCCAAGGCGAAGATCAGCAGAAACTGGATGTGTTGGCCAACGATATTTTCATCGCAGCCTTGTCGCAGCGAGAAGTGGTCTGCGGCATTGCATCGGAAGAAAGCGATGATTTCATCGACGTCAAATGCACCGGAAATGCACACCTGAGCAAATATGTTGTCTTGATCGATCCTTTGGACGGCTCGTCCAACATTGATGTCAACGTGTCCGTCGGGACTATTTTTTCCATTTATAGACGCGTTTCGGATCCGGGAAGCCCTGTGGAATTGAGAGATTTTCTGCAAAAAGGCGTCCATCAAGTGGCAGCAGGATACGTTGTTTACGGCTCATCCACAATGATTGTTTACACCACGGGTAATGGCGTGAACGGATTCACCTTGGATCCGTCAATCGGAACTTATTATTTGTCTCACGAAAATATCAAATTTCCCACTTCGGGAAAAATATATTCTATTAATGAAGGAAATTATATCAAATTTCCGCAAGGCGTGAAAGATTACATCAAGTACTGCCAAGAGGAAGAAGGCGACCGGCCCTACACTTCGCGGTACATCGGATCTTTGGTTTCGGATTTTCACCGAAATATGCTCAAGGGCGGAATCTACATTTATCCCCAAACTTCGCAGTCGCCCAACGGAAAATTGAGATTGCTCTACGAGGCCAATCCGATGGCTTTCTTGGCAGAACAAGCCGGCGGAAAATGCAGCGACGGTTTCAAAAGGATTATGGAGATAGAGCCAACAGAACTGCACCAGCGTGTTCCGTTTTTCTGTGGAAGTGCAGCGATGGTAACCAAAGCGGAAGAATTTATGACCAATGCAGTGAATAAAAATTAAGATTAAGATTTTTGACGGGCAACAAAGAGCGCTTTCATTACTCTTTTCTTATTTTTGCAAAATGAAAACTGCAAAATTTCAACCTTATATTTTGAATTTTAAACGGCCAAGCGGCACTTCGCGCGGCGTCTTGAATATCAAAGAAACTTATTTTCTCGAAATTTTTGAAGATGGCAAAACTGGTATAGGAGAATGCTCTGTTTTCCGCGGATTGAGCTATGACGATGTTCCCGATTATGAAGCGAAATTAGAATGGCTTTGCCATCACATCGATGAAGACTTCGATTTTTTAAAAAACGAATTGAAACACTTTCCGTCTATCGTTTTGGGTCTGGAACAAGCTTTTGCAAATCTTGATCAAGAGAAAAACATCTATTTCCCAAGCGATTTTACCCAAGGAAAAGATGCCATCAAAATCAATGGTTTGATTTGGATGGGAAATGCCGCTTTTATGAAATCTCAAATCGAGGAAAAATTAGAAAATAATTTTAGTTGCATCAAACTGAAAATAGGAGTAGATTGGGATTCGGAAAGGGAAATCATCAAATCCTTAAGAAAGAAATTTCCAAAAGACCAAATGGAGTTGCGCGTAGATGCCAACGGCGCTTTTTCCTTAGAAAAAGCAAAAATCGTGTTGGAAGAACTGGCCAAACTCGAAATTCATTCCATAGAACAACCGACAAAAGCTGGAAATTGGGAACAGATGGCAGAACTCTGCAAAAGCACGCCGACGCCAATTGCGTTGGATGAAGAGCTGATTGGCATCCTCGATTCGGAAAGGAAAGAAGAGCTCTTGAATGTCATCCAACCTCAATATCTGATCCTGAAACCCAGCTTGATCGGCGGATTCTCGGGTTGTGATGAATGGATTGCGCTGGCAGAAAATAATGACATCAAGTGGTGGATTACTTCTGCTTTGGAAAGCAATATCGGCCTGAATGCCATTGCGCAATACACTTACACCAAAAAAAATCCGATGCCGCAAGGCTTGGGCACCGGCAGTTTGTTTACCAATAATTTTCCGAGTCCATTAGTGTTAAAAGGCGAAAATCTTTGGTTTGAAAATTAGTTTTCAATTTGGAAATCAAATATTTGTTGTTAATTTTACCGTAATAAGTAACTATTTCCTAAATTTGGTGACATATAATTTATCAGTCACTAATTTTTCGGAAAATGAAATCAAAAATTTTAGGTCTTTTATTCGCAAGTGTTTTTCTTAATGCCCAAAACATTCAAAACAATCCCGGGAGTAATCATGGGAACAAATTTGAACAATTAGGAACGATCCTACCAACCCCAAATGTTTACAGAACTGCTTCTGGCGCACCTGGAAGTCAGTACTGGCAGCAAAAAGCGGACTACGACATCGCTGCATACCTGGATGAAGACAAAAGAAATCTGAAAGGTTCCGAAACAATCACCTACTATAATAATTCTCCGGATGAGTTGGAATATCTCTGGCTCCAGCTGGACGAAAACCAACAATCTTCTGTCAAAAATGCCGATTATCCGATGTCTTCGACACTCGGGAAAGCCTCGACAATTGATAAATTAAGACCTTCCGAACTACCCGCAAAAGACAATGGCTATGGCGTCAACCTCGAAAAAGTAACCGATGCCAAAGGCGCACCTCTTCAATACGTTGTCAATAAAACGATGATGAGAATTGATCTTGCCAAACCTTTGAAGGCCGGAGAGAAATTCACCTTCAAAGTGGATTGGAATTACAACATCCCCAACCGAATGGAAAGGGGCGGCCGCGGCGGTTATGAAAATTTCCCGGAAGACGGCAACGATCTTTACACGATGACCCAATGGTATCCCAGAATGTGCGTTTACAGCGATTTCCACGGCTGGCAGAATCATCAGTTTACGGGCCGTGGCGAATTTGCTTTGGTTTTTGGAAATTTCAAAGTTTCTATGAATGTTCCGGCAGATCACGTGATCGGCGGAACCGGCGAATGTAAAAATTATGAGCAGGTTTTGACTTCGGATCAATTAAAAAGATTCAAGCAGGCTCAAAACTCAAATGAACCAGTCGAAATCGTCACATTAGATGAAGCTAAAAAAGCAGAAAAATCCAAATCAAAAGACAGAAAAACTTGGAAATTCGAGGCCGAAAATGTGCGTGATTTTGCTTGGACCTCTTCCAGAAAATTTGTTTGGGATGGGATGCGCGTCACGATTCCTGAAAATAACAACAAAGTAATGGCCATGAGTTTCTACGGAAAAGAAGCCTACGGACTTTACCGTAAATTCTCTACAAAAGCCGTTGCCCACACCATCAAAACTTATTCCGAATTCACCATTCCTTATCCATATCCTGTAGCGCAATCTGTGGAAGCGGCCAACGGAATGGAGTATCCGATGATCTGCTTCAATTACGGACGGACGGAGAAAGATGGAACCTATTCCGAAGCCATCAAAAACGGAATGCTGGGCGTGATTATTCACGAAGTAGGGCATAATTTTTTCCCAATGATCATCAATTCCGACGAAAGACAATGGACTTGGATGGATGAAGGTCTTAATACTTTTGTAGAATATTTGACCGAGGAAAGATGGGACAATAAATTCCCATCCAAACGCGGACCTGCGTGGACCATCGTTGATTACATGAAACTTCCAAAAGATGAATTGGAACCGATCATGACCAATTCTGAAAATATTGCCCGATTTGGCCCAAACGCTTATTCCAAGCCGTCCACAGGACTTAACATTCTTCGTGAAACCATTATGGGGAGAGAACTATTTGACAAAGCTTTCAAAACTTATGCACAGAGATGGGCTTTCCGTCATCCGGAACCGGCCGATCTTTTCAGAACGATGGAAGATGCGAGCGGCGAAGATTTGGACTGGTTCTGGAGAGGCTGGTTCTACGGCACAGATCCTGTGGATATTGCAATTGACAAAGTGACTGTCGCTACGCCGGTTTTTGATGTCATCCCAACAAAGGCATTAGACATAAAATATAAAACTGATGCGCCACTTCTGAATGAATTTGAAGATATTTCGAAAATCAGGAACAGAGAAGATAAGAACATTAAATTCTATGTTGAAGGCGACAAAGAAGTTCAGGATTTTTATTATCGATATGACCGTGGCCAAGAAAAAGTTGACACATCTAAAGAATATGTTTTGAAGACTGCAACGCCGGAAAAATTGTCAAATGAAGAAAAAACAAAAGGCATCAATAAAAACATCACAGCATATCAAATCGATTTTACGAACAAAGGCGGCTTAGTAATGCCGATTATTCTGGAATTTACTTTTGAAGATGGTTCTAAACTGACAGATAAAATCAACGTTCAAATCTGGAGAGCTAATGAGCAAAAGGTTTCCAAAACTTACTACCTTGATAAAAAACTGAAATCTATACAGCTGGATCCGATGAAAGAAACGGCGGATATTGATACTTCGAATAATTTTTGGGCTGCAAGTTCTGTGAAAGAAGCGCCTACCAAATTTCAGGTTTTCAAGCAGTCTCAAAGAGAAATGGCAAGAGGCGGCGCCAGCGGAAAAGTGAATCCGATGCAGGCTGCGGGAAAGAATTAATTCAAATAAATTCTTATAATTTTAATGGTAAATAAAGTGATAAATAAAAATTTCCACTTAACCTTTTTCCTATTATTCTTTTTGATTTCTTGTGGACAGAACAAGCCAAAAAGCATTGAAGAATCATTAAATTATTTTGAGAAAAATTGGAGTGAAACTGAAAAGAATATTTTCAAAAAACAACCCGAAAATATTGCTGTTAGCAAATTGCATATGAGTGTTGGAATGTGGATTAGAAATAATTGGATTTCAGAAGATAACAATGCGTTGACAGAAGAATTTCATAAAATTGGAGTTTATCATCCCGATGATATTTCATCAATTATATTAACTTCTTTACATAGGAAATTAAATAATAAAAATTTAAAATTAGAAGAGCAAGCTCAACATTTTATTGATTATTGGAAACCAATAATTGAAAGAGATAAAAAATCAAAAATAAGAGCTTTTGAAATTTATAATAAGCGCAAAATTGGGGACAGTATAAATATTTACTATCCAGTTAATACAGCTGATGGAGAAAGTAATGCTGTTATATATGAAGACAATAGCACATGGGCTTTTAATCCTAAAAAAGATTTAAAAATAACTGGTATCGTCAAAGAAAAATTTTATTTAAACCATATAACAAATGTGTTCTTTAAAATACAAATCACAAAGATGAGTAAAGAGAATACAAACGTATTAGGCCAAGAGATGAAAGTTGGGAATACTTACGATTTCCATCTAAACAAATTAACAATTGATTAATTATAAGCCTCATATTTTAAATAAAGTCATTCAAACCGAATGACTTTTTTTCTGCCAAAATTTCAGTCCCTAAATAAAAATCTGCCAAATCGAACAATCAACCATCAACTATCAACCGTCGACAACCTTGGCACATTCTTGGAGACATGAGAAGAGAAATAACATTAAAATTTTTTTTTATTATGTCAGTAAATTTTAAACCATTAGCAGACAGAGTTTTGGTAGAACCAACTCCTGCAGAAACTAAAACAGCATCGGGAATTATCATTCCGGACACTGCGAAAGAAAAACCTCAGGAAGGAACAGTCGTGGCAGTTGGCCCAGGCAAAACAGATGAGCCGACTACGGTCAAAGTTGGCGACAAGGTTCTTTATGGAAAATATTCGGGAACAGAACTTAAGTTTGAAGGTAAAGATTATCTGATCGTAAAAGAAGGAGATTTGCTCGGCATCATCGGGTAAGAATTTGTAAAAAGTAGGATGTTCAAAGTCCAACATATTCCGCAAATGTCAACTCCAAATTAATTAAAAACAAAAAAATTCATTTTACATAATATAATAATACAGAAAAAAATGGCAAAAGAAATTAAATACGATATCGAATCAAGAGACGCTCTGAAAAGAGGTGTCGATGCATTGGCTAATGCAGTAAAAGTAACTTTGGGACCAAAAGGTAGAAACGTAGTCATCGAGAAATCCTTTGGCGCTCCACATGTTACCAAAGACGGTGTCACGGTTGCCAAAGAAATCGAACTGGAAGACCGCGTAGAAAATATGGGTGCGCAAATGGTGAAAGAAGTAGCTTCTAAAACCAATGATATCGCCGGAGATGGTACCACTACCGCTACCGTGCTTGCCCAAGCCATCGTACGAGAAGGCTTGAAAAACGTAGCTGCCGGTGCCAACCCAATGGATTTGAAAAGAGGTATCGACAAAGCTGTTTTGGCTGTGGTAGCCAATCTGAAATCTCAGTCTCAGGAAGTGGGAAACAACTCGGAAAAGATTAAACAAGTCGCTTCGATTTCAGCAAACAATGATGATACAATCGGATCATTGATCGCTGAAGCTTTTGGAAAAGTAGGAAAAGAAGGCGTCATCACTGTGGAAGAAGCAAAAGGAACGGATACCACGGTAGATGTTGTAGAAGGAATGCAGTTTGACAGAGGTTTCCAGTCGCCCTATTTCGTGACAAATCCTGAAAAAATGGTGGTTGAGTTGGAAAATCCTTATATTCTTCTGGTTGAGAAAAAAATCTCTTCTATGAAAGAATTGCTGCCAGTTCTCGAGCCAGTGGCGCAAGGGGGAAAATCGCTTTTGATCATCTGTGAAGAAGTGGAAGGTGAAGCTTTGGCCACTTTGGTCGTCAATAAATTGAGAGGTTCTCTAAAAATTGCTGCTGTGAAAGCGCCCGGATTTGGTGACAGAAGAAAAGCAATGCTGGAAGATATCGCCATCCTGACTGGCGGACAAGTAATCTCTGAAGAAAGAGGCTTCACAATGGAAAATATCACTATCGATATGTTGGGAACTGCCGAGAAAGTGGTGATCGATAAAGACAATACAACACTTGTAAACGGTGGTGGCGAAGAGGCTCAGATCAAAGGAAGAGTTTCTCAGATCAAAGCTCAGATGGAAACCACCACGTCTGATTATGACAAAGAAAAACTTCAGGAGAGGCTGGCAAAATTAGCTGGCGGGGTTGCCGTACTTTACGTTGGTGCTGCTTCCGAAGTGGAAATGAAAGAGAAAAAAGACAGAGTTGATGATGCTTTGCACGCCACCAGAGCTGCCGTAGAAGAAGGCATCGTTGCCGGCGGTGGTGTTGCTTTGGTGAGAGCAGTGGCGGCTCTTGACTTCGAAGGTGCGAATGCCGACGAAACGACTGGTATCAAAATCGTAAAAAGAGCTATTGAAGAGCCTTTGAGACAAATCGTTGCCAATGCTGGTGGCGAAGGTTCTGTAATCGTTGCGAAAGTGGCAGAAGGATCTGGAGATTTCGGATACAATGCAAAAACTGACGAATATGTGAATATGCTGGAGGCTGGAATCATCGATCCAACAAAAGTGACAAGAGTTGCTTTGGAAAATGCAGCTTCAGTTTCTGGAATGCTACTTACAACAGAATGTGTAATCACAGAAGTGAAAAGTAATGAACCTGCAATGCCAATGGGCGGCGGAATGCCAGGAATGATGTAACGATCAGGGATCGGGGCAATAATAAAATTAGCCGTTCAGATTTTTCTGAGCGGTTTTTTTTAACTAAGATTTTGCTCCTGGCGCCAAAAAGAAAAGCCACCCGAATCCGGATGGCTTTTCAACTTTTAAAATGGTGAATCTTAGTCGATAATTTCGTATTCAATAGCGATGGTGCCTTTTTTGGTATCGCCTATCGAATCAAATGCAGCTTTTGAGAGATCAAAGGCCCGTGCTGAATGGTAAGGTCCTCTGTCGTTTACTCGAACTACGACACTTTTCCCAGAGATCAAATTTGTTATTTTTACCTGCGTCCCAAATGGAAGTGTTTTGTTGGCAGCAGTAAATTCTTTGTTATTAAAAATTTCTCCGCTGGCTGTTTTTCTACCGTTAAATTTATCGTGGTAGAACGATGCAAAACTTGTTTTAGCATCTGTGGCATTATTCTTGAAAGAATAAATACCAAGTGTTGAAATCATCATTATGATTACAAGAAAAATTCTTTTGATCATACTTGAATATTTAATGGGTTTTGACTCTGCAAATATACTGGCAATGCTATTACGATCCATGCTTTCTGCCAATTGAGTCGCTTTTCTCTCCAAAATCAAAATTTCAGTCCGCTGCAAGCACTTGCTGCAAGTAAACGACAGAGAATGTTAAAAAACGTTAATTTAATGATGATTTTGTTAATTAATTAACCTATTCTATTTCGCTACAAAATACTTAAGTCATTGAATTGAAAGACATTAAATATTTTATAAATATATGAAAATTTAAATATTTAACAATCTAAAATATATTTTAGCTAAAATTATTTAATAATTAATATTAATAAGTGCTAACATTATTATTAAATCTTATTTTTTAATATCAAATAAATAAAATATAATCATAAGTTATGATTGCAGAGGTTTTTAATATTATAACTATCTGAATAGCAATACTTTGATTAAAATTAACCTCAATTTTAACACAAAAAAAATAAACGTTCAAAACTTTGAAGGCTTATATTTTTATTCTTCGACAATTTTAGACCAGTTCACCGATCAAATCATAATCTTCTGCTGACGTGATCTTCACCTGCGCAAACTCTCCGATTGAAATGTAGACCTCTTTCGCCGGCACCAAAACGGTGTTATCCACATCAGGCGAGTCGTACTCGGTTCTGCCCACAAAATAATCACCCTCTTTCCTGTCGAATATACATTTGAAAACTTTTCCCACTTTCTCCTGATTTTTTTCCCACGAGATCTGTTGCTGGATTTCCATAATCTGCTCTACTCTACTCTGTTTTACTTCATCGGAAATATCATCTTCCAAGGCGTGAGCGGTCGTATTTTCTTCGTGCGAGTAGGTGAAGCATCCCAACCGATCAAAGCGCTGATCCCGTAACCACTGTTTCAGCTCTTCAAATTTTGCCTCTGTTTCCCCAGGAAATCCAACAATCAAAGTTGTTCTGATAGCCATATCGGGCACTTTGTCTCGAAATTTACCCAAAAGCGCGTTGGTTTTCTCGAAAGTTGTTCCTCGTTTCATCGCTTTCAACAACTCTGTATTGATGTGCTGCAGCGGAATATCGATGTAGTTGCAAATCTTGGGCTCGGTTCTGATAATATCCAAAACATCTTCCGGAAAGCCGGTTGGAAAGGCGTAATGCAGTCGAATCCACTCGATGCCTTCAACTTTTATGAGTTCTTGAAGCAAGTCTCCCAGAACTCTTTTTTTGTAAATGTCGAGTCCGTAGAATGTGAGATCCTGCGCAATCAAAATTAATTCTTTTACGCCTTTTTTTGCTAATTTCCGAGTTTCTATAACCAGCTTTTCTATGGGTGTAGAAATATGACTTCCTCTCATCAGCGGTATGGCGCAGAAAGAACACGGTCGGTCGCAGCCTTCGGAAATCTTGAGATAGGCGTAATGTTTGGGGGTTGTGATCAATCGCTCGCCAACCAATTCGTGCTTGTAATCGGCACCTAGATGTTTCAATAGAATCGGGAGATCGTTCGTTCCAAAATATTGATCCACATCGGGAATTTCGCGAATAAGATCAGGCTTATACCTCGCAGACAGACAACCTGTTACAAACACTTTCTCCACCATGCCCTGATTTTTCAGATCAACATATTCCAAGATGGTATTGATGCTTTCTTCCTTTGCATTATCGATAAAACCGCAGGTATTGATGACAACAATGTCGCCTTTCTCCTCGTGGACGACTTGTTTGCCGTTCGCCTGCAGCTGTCCCATCAGCACTTCGGAGTCATAGACGTTTTTGGAACATCCCAGCGTGACAATATTTATTTTCTTCTTTCCTGTGGACTTGGTGCGCATTAATAAAATTTTGAGGTTGCAAATTTAGCAATAAAAAAAGGAATCAAAATTTTGGTTCCTTATGATAATTATTTTCTGCTATTCTTAATAAGCCTGCTCATCTCCTTTGATGATGTTGTAAAAAGTTAAAAAAATGATTTTAAGATCCAGAAAGAAGGACCAGTTTTGAATATACCAGATGTCTTTTTCTATTCTTTTTTCCATATCCTTATTAGAGAAAATCTCACCTCGCGATCCCATCACCTGTGCCCAACCGGTAATCCCTGGTTTTACAATGTGACGCAACATATATTTTTTTGTGATTTTTGAATATTGTTCAGTCTGAGAAAGCATGTGAGGACGGGGACCAACCACCGACATATTTCCAACTAATACATTGAAAAATTGGGGCAATTCGTCAATACTAGTTTTTCTCATAAATCGGCCAAATCTTGTGATCCTGTTGTCGCCTTTTTTTGCTGTGAGATAATCAGCATTACCATTAACTGCCATACTTCTAAATTTGATGCAATTAAAAGGTTCATTTTTGATTCCGGATCTCTTTTGAATAAAGAATACAGATCCCCGACTTTCTATTTTGATAATGATTGCAACTAACGGAACAAGCCAGGAGAGAATAAAAATAATGACAAATAGTGAAAAAGTGATATCAAAAAATCTTTTCACAAACTGATTTTCTGAACCTGCCAGCGGTTCCGGCATCAGTTTTAAAAACGGCACGCCCTGAATGACATCCATAGAATGATGTCCCATATTAATATATTTAAAGTTTGGCACGATATAAATCCGAACCATCTTATGCTCCGCCACTTGCACGATGTTATTGTAAACTTCCTCATCTATGGAATCGTCACAGAGGATAATATTGTCGATTTTTCCCTGCTCCAGATCATCAAAAAAGCATTGAAAATCTCCCAAATATTTTCCTTGTTCATTTTTGCCTTCCAAAGAATAGAATCCTCTAATGCCCATAGAAATTTTGATATCTTCATTGGACAATATGGTTTTGGAGAAGTTATTTTTACCGATTAAAACGGTATTTACGGTGTTGAGCTTCCGCCCAATTTTGATCCGATATTTCTTTCTTACCAAAAACACAATGACCCTTACAAGAACCATTACACAAGTTATTAATAAGAGATACTTAACACAAAACCAAATATCAATCGTTTGGGAATATATTAAATTAAAATTGAAAAAGAAAAAGACTATAAATAGTACAAGTGCTTTGATCAGGGAATTGAAATGCTTTGCAGAATCTTTGTAATAGGGATCTATGTACAATTTGACCAACTTGGTGATGATATACCACGAAAAATTCAGAATGATCAATTCTGTCTTATAATCAGCCCGAATATTGGAATTTTCCGGATGATCCATAAAAAAGTAAATACTGATAAAAAAGAAAATATTAATAATAATATAATCTCCTATTATGATAAAGTTGGGTAATTTTTTTAAAAAATAAAGACGCATATCCGAAAATATGAAAAATAATTATAATCTCATGAGTTCAACTTGCAAATAAACGCAAAATTGGTCAATTCAAATATAATATTTATTTAAATATCTAATGAAGGAATTAATAAATAAAAATGGCTAAAAATGGCGCTGAGAAAACGGAGACAGAATCCTATCCTTATCTGATAACACGACGTCTTGCAAAGGAAGTTTCCAATCAATTTCTAGATTTTCGTCATTCCATAGAACCCCACCTTCTGATTCTTTGTTGTAAAAATTATCGCATTTGTATGCAAAAACGGCAGTATCACTTAGAACCGAAAAACCGTGTCCAAATCCCCGTGGCACGTACAGCTGCAGTTTGTTCTCGGGAGTCAGTTCCACACCGAACCATTTCCCGAAAGTTGGAGAATCCGCACGTAGATCTACAGCCACATCGAAGACTTTACCTTCCAAGCAAGAAACCAATTTTGCCTGAGCATGCTCCCCTTTTTGCAAATGAAGGCCCCTCACAACGCCGTAGGAAGATTTAGAAATATTATCCTGCACAAAGTGACCGTTAAGTCCTGTAATCTCTTCGAACTTTTTCTCATTATATTTTTCAAAAAAATAACCTCTGTCATCTTCAAAAACAGTGGCTTCAATGATATAACAATCTTTAAGTGGGGTTTCTTTTATTTTCATACGATTCTTTTTCCAAGAGCAGAGGAGTTCAGTTTCTTAAGTTCTTGCTCAAAAACAGATTTCTTGAGCGCCGAGCTTGAAAACCTGTGATCTCTTTTGTTATAAAAAATCTCGATGCCCTTCTCTTCACAGTACTCTTTTCCTGTGAAGTTTTTGTCGCGATAATCACTGCCAATAATACGAACATCGACGACGAATGATTGCAAAATATCCATAAGATCTTCTTCCGTATTGTAGGGGATAATCTCATCAACATCTTTGCAGGCTTTGAGCTGAATGTAGCGTTCTACAATGGATTGCGTAGGTTTATTTTTGTTTGGACGATCAAAAGTAGGATCTAACTGGAGTCCTACAATAAGGTAGTCGCAAACGGTTTTTGCTTCTTCGAGCATTTTGATATGTCCTGCATGAAGCAAATCAAAAGAAGAAAATGTGATTCCAACTTTTTGCGTTTTCATTCTATTAATTTTTACAAATTTAAAAAATAATAACCAAATCTAATGATATTAGAATTTATATTTTTATGTTATATTATATTGTAATGGATAAAAATAAATTATATTTGGTAAGCTAATAATTTTGCATTAATATTTTAACTGTAAATACTTTATCAATCAAAACAGCGAATTATGAAACCTTTTTTTTTAGTCGTTTTATCATTTTTTTTAATAAATAACTTTGCTTCGGCTACATTTTTGCGATTTGAGGATAAGAGTCAAATACTTAATAAAAAAAATGATCGTAGAAAAACTAATCGTTCTTTTACAGGCACAGATAAAAATAAAAATTTATCCGCACATAAAACATTATACTTTGCTGATAAATTTACAAACGAGCCTGTAAAAGCTAAAATCACTTATGAAATAAAAAACAATAACCAAGTCGATAATATATTATTTTTCAAATCTGAAAATAATTTTTATAAAAGAATATATGCCTATCTGACGCCTGAAATGTTTGGAGCTAAAGGAAATGGTGTAGTAGATGATTATCGTGCGATTCAGAATATGCTTGATGCGGGTGAAGAAGGCTGTACTTTTTGGTTTGATAAAAAAAAGATATATTATAATGCTTTTAATAATAAAGGAGTATGGATATTACCTTTGAAAAGAAATATTTGGCAAAGACATAAATCTGCAAAATTTCTTTTCAATGGCGCAAAGCTGACGAGAAGACTTCCTGAATGGAATGATAAGAATACAAAAAGTGATTATAATAAAGGGGCTTTCTACACTGATGATCATACAGCATTATTGTACATAACGGGAAACAACTACGTTATAGACCAAGCTAATTTTAATTCAAATGTTGCAATAGGTAAATTAGTTGATATTAAAGGACAAGAAACATCTGTTAAGGATTACGCTGTAGGAACTTGTCTGGAAATGGGTCTTTGGATAAATGACTGTACTAACATAAAAATTACTGACAGTCAATTCACGAATTCTGTATTTCCTGTGTATGTCTCTAATTGTAAAAATATTAATTTTGATAATCTGACATTAAAATATGCAGCTCAGGCCAGTAGCAGAATCCATTCTGATGATTTAGCATTTGGAGGAGGGATAAAATTAATAAACTCCTCTCTTATAACTTTAAATAATGTCAATGGTTATAGAAATTTAAATGATACCGTTGAGATTGAAACTTTGAATAAGGACATAACGGTCAATGGTCAAAGTGAATTTGATTACAGTAACAGCCTTGTAATTATTTCCTCACAAAATATAAAATTGAATTGGACCACTTCCAATATTGTAAATGGTACAGGGGTATTGATTAAAGGTTCCAAGCCTAATGAAGTAGCAACAAGGAATATATCCGGAAAAGTAACTGCCAGCAATGCATCATGGTGTGGTGTACTCATCTGGCTAGATAAAAATACCTCTAATAATTTATCTGATATTAATCTGAATATTATAACATCTAAAAATGCCTACGCTGGACTATTTGTAAATAACGAATCTGACGCCTTTACCATTACAGATTTAAATTTAAATCATGAAAGTACAGATGATGGTACCGCCAGTGGTGTCTCTAGATTATTCAAAAATTCCATAGAAGGTATTTGTCAGGGATCTACTACAAACGCTGACACCAGTGTAAAAGTTATGGGTAAGAGTTCTAAAAATCCCTTGTCTGTGAAAATTAAAAATTACAATGTTCGTGCTGCATATAACATTGAAAAAACAGCTAAACTTAAAATTTTATAGAGTAAAAGGAAAGTTATTTTTCAATGATTTTACAAAAATCCCGTGTTTTCGAAAATAGGTAAATAAGGATTTTATGTGCATCAGAGTTCTTTTGTTGAGTTTTGTACTAGATCTAAGGTGATTGTGCACCAGTTCAGATTTTGGATAGAAAAGAACTGGATTTCCATTTTTCCAAGATCTCAGGCATAGATCTACATCTTCTACATAAAGAAAATAAGATGAGTCAAAGCCTTGCATATCTTTATAATGATCTAACTTTAAAAATAGCGCTGCTCCTATTGCCCAATCTATCAATTGTATTTTATCCGCATCTATGTTTTTACAAAGATAATTTTGTACAATTTTATTGTCAGTTTTGTCATTACCTTTCGTCAACAGTCTCATTATAAAAACCCACGGCGTTATGAATCCTCTTACAGAATGCTGTAGGGTAAAATCTGGATTTAATAGTTTGGGTGCAAGTATTACATTTTTATTTAAAGTTTCTGAATAAATATAAAGATTATCCAATGAATTCTGTAAAAACGTGATATCCGGATTTATAATTGCTATATATTTTCCTTGTGCCGATAATGCACCTCTATTATTATTCTCTCCGAAGCCTAAGGGTATTGAGTTTTTAATAATTTTTACTTGTGGGTAATTTTCTTCTAAAAATTTAACAGAATCGTCTTTTGAACAATTATCTACATAAATCATTTCCACAGAAAATTTTGAAGGATAATCAACAAATAATGATTTTAAAAGAGGTTTCAAGTAATCAATGTGATTCATCCCTACAGTAACAATTGAAATATCAATGTTATTTTCTTTATCATTCATGGCATTATCTTAAGAGTGTGTAATATAGCATTTGCAATCTATATTTTATCTGATAAAATCTCGAAAACTTTGATTTATTGGATGTTGTAGAGGCGTTGTTATCATGTCTTCGATAAAATATCAAATTTTCATTAATCATTT